>WQTD01000014.1 GCA_009786455.1 Treponema sp. | reverse complement strand
TGCGCCGATGATACTGCGTCCCTAAGGCGCGGGAAAGTAGGTCGTTGCCAAGCTTTTTTTATAAAATTACAAGAGCTGTCTTAAAGACGGCTCTTTTTTTTCGCCAATTAAAAGTTCATTGTTTCCTTGCAATCTCAATTTTAATTACTTAAAATGTATATTGGGGAGGGTATTGTAAAAGGGAGAGTATACTAATGAAACGGCTTTTAATGGGCCTTTTTTTTACGGTATTGATATTATTGCCTGCGGCGGCTCAGTCAAGGCTTGGAGATTTTTCCATGCAGGGTGCCGCCAGCCAGGTGATGACCGCAGACGGGCTTGTTGGACATCATCCAAGCCTTCCCATGAACTCAAAAGCGACGATAACCAATCAGGCAAACGGAAAAGAAATAGAAATAACAATCGTAGGGCGTATTCAACCGTCGTTGGATCGGATTATCGATCTTTCAGCTTCGGCGATATCGGCTTTGGGAATGAAACCCGGAGAAAATGTACTTCTTACGGTCAGCGCTCCAGCGCGCCCTGCAAGACAGGAACAGGTGCAGATTGTTGATCTGCCAACACCTGTCAGGGAAACTGCCGCCGACCAGGGAAAAACAACCGCAGTTCAATCTACGGAACAGGAAAGAATTGCAACTGCTGCACAACCGCAGTCGGGAAGACAGGATAGTGACGCTGTTTTGAGATACGCAGGGGATCTTTTTAACGCTAATGCCACTGGTTCTGACGGTGAAACAGTTGAATTTCTGGCATGGCTTATGGCAATGACATTGGATGCAAGGGAAACACGTGAAGCCAGAGAAGCAAGAATTGAAAGAGAAGAACGCGAAGCCAGAGAGTTAAGAGAAGCGAGGCTGGTCAGGGAAGAGAGGGAAATAAGAGAAGCCAGAATTGCCAGGGAAGAAAGAGAAGCAAGGGAGGTGCGAGAGGCAAGAGAAGCGCGTGAAACGAGAGAGGCGCGCGAGATAAGAGAAATAAGAGAAGTTCGGGAGGCAAGGGAAGCACGCGAGGCAAGAGAAGCGCGTGAAGCCAGGGAAATGTCAAGGACTGCAGTAAACAATCCGCCTGCTAATGCCCCGGCAGCGCCTGTCAATAATAATCAACCGCCGGCTGTTAATCCGCCCCCAAATAACAATACGTCCGTACTGAATACTCTACCCGGTTTTTCAAGCGTAATTACTACAGTTCCCGAGTTAAGGGTTTCTGCAAATGTATCGCAATCTGATTCAAATATGGCCGCAGAAAAGGAATTATATAAAACAAATGAAAGCAATTTATTAAAGCTCGAACCTGTCAAACTAGAAAATATGACAATTATTCCCGGATTGCCGGACAGAAATTCCGGTAAAAAGTACCGTTTGCAAATAGGCGCATTTTCTGTTTTTGAAACTGCCTCTAGGGTATCTGAACTCTTAAAAAGCGCCGGTTTTAAAGTGGAGCAAGTATATTCAGATTCAGTTTACCGCGTTATGGCAGTTGATATCTCTTCCATCGATGTTTATCCTGCATCTTTAAGGCTGGGTTCTCTCGGGTTTAGTCAAATTTGGGTCAGGGAGTAAATTTACACTTGAATAGCCGCCAAATAAATGTTAGATTAGTAGTATAGGGAGGAATGCTCTATGGCAGTACACTCAGATGTAAAAATTTCGGAATCAAGGCAATTGGTCACTTTTCAGCTTGGGGAAGAACTGTACGGTGTTAACATAATGGATGTCAAGGAGATTGTCAGAGTACAGGCAATCCGCGGAATACCCAATGCGCCTGCGTATGTGGAAGGAATATTTAATCTAAGAAGTGAGATCATTCCCATTATTAATCTGCATAAAAGGTTTCATTTAAAAAAACTTGTAACATCGGAAGAAGACGAACTTTTATCCGGTTTTGTTATTATTGATATTGATGGTATGAAGCTTGGAATTATCATTGACAGGATTTCACGCGTTGTGACAATTGAAAAAGAGGATATTCAGCCGCCTCCCCAGATGTTTTCGGGGATTGGCGCCGAATACATTCAGGGCGTTGTGCGTCAGGAGAGCGGTTATCTGATCATCCTCAACATAAGAGATTTATTTAATCCAAAAGAATTACAAAAGATTGCCGAACTGAGAAGGTAGGCGTTTTGGCTGCACATGAAAATTGAAGTCTACTCTCCCACCATCAGACGCAGGGAGATGGACGCGGTGTTAACCGCGATGGTGGAAGAAAAAATCGGCCCAGGTGAACGAAACCGGCTTTTAATTCAAACGGCAAAAGATCAATTGCATTTTGATTTTGCTCTCGCTCTTAGAAGCCCTGCCGTTGCGCTGCAGTTTGCTCTTCAGTCTCTGGGCGTTAAAAACGGGCAGGCGGTAATTATTTCCGCGCTTTCTCCCCGTTACTATCTGCAGGTACTGCAGGATTTACAGCTTGTTCCCCTTTTATGCGATGTCAATTTTGATTTTCCATGCATGACAAAAGACACAGTAGAAAATGCAATTTCCAAAAAACCTTTTGATCTTGAAGTATCGGCTGTTATTCTCCATCATACTCTTGGCTTTGTCCCTGACTGCGCTTCCATAACAGAGCTTGGGTTTCCGGTAATTGAGGATATTTCACAAAGCTACGGAAGCTGGATGAAACCTTCTGCAAAAAAAAATGATTCTGATATAGATAACTCTGATAATAAAGTAAATCCTTCCGGTTCTTCACTCTCCGGTCATCAGCCTTCTTTACACGGTGTTTTACATATTTTGGGGCTTGAAGAAAGAGATATGCTTACATCCGGCGGGGGTGCTTTGCTTTTTGCGATGAACAAGAAGGAAGCTTCTTTACTGCGAGGCTTTAACGGCATCGCTGATGAATATTGCCTTGCAGATATTAACGCCGCGCTGGCTGTCGTCCAGTTTAAGGAAATACAGCGGAACATTGAAAGAAGAAATGAAATTTCTGCAATGTATAAACAGGCGTGCCTGTCGCTTGCATCAAGGACAAAGCACCGTTGTTTTATCACAGATTCTGAATCTTTCAATAATTATTTTTCCTTTTCCTTGATTCTGGAAACCGGATTAAAGGATGTTATTTCATATGCCAAGAAAAAGGAAATATTGCTGGACAACGCTTTTGATAAAACCATCGCAGGAGCCGGCGTTTGCGAAAATTGTCCTGTCAGTAATTCGCTTGCGATGCGAACAATTCTTTTACCCCTGTACCCCAGACTGCGTTCCGGTGATGTTGAACGCGTCTCGCGTCTCATTATGACTCTTCCATAGAGGATTACAAAATGGGAAAAAGCGCATGTTTATTCATTAATCCGAATAAAAAAAACATAAAAGAAACGGCGGCTTTAATTCAAAAAGAACTTGAGAGGCGCTTTTATGAAATAACTGTTTTCCATTTTGACAGTAAACCTGAAAATGTTATGTCAGGGAAATGGGATATGGCTTTTTCTCTGGGAGGAGACGGAACTGTTTTATATACCGCCCGTTATATGGGACAGCTTGGAGTTCCCATTCTGCCTGTTAACTTCGGCGCTTTGGGTTTTATCGCCGGCGTTGATAAGGAAAACTGGCTTGATGTTTTTAATTTATGGGAAAAAGGACAGACAACATTATCCCGAAGGTGTATGTTTGACATCATTGTAGAGCGTGCGTCACAAACCGTTTATAAAAATAATTGCCTGAATGATATTGTCGTTTCGGCAAGCGGAATTGCAAAACTTATCAATCTTGATGTTTATATCGATTCGAATGAAGAAACGCTTGACAACTCCGAAGATAAAACGGTTCTTGGCTCTTACCGCTGCGACGGCTTGATTATTTCTACACCGACAGGATCGACTGCGTACTCAATGGCTGCAGGAGGTCCCATTATGGATCCGGAAATGGAAGCGATGATCTTAAGCCCTATCTGTCCATTCTCACTTTCCAATAGATCATTCGTGCTTCCTTCGCGGCTTACTCTTGTAATTAATGTTGCAAAAGAGCAGAGATCAGAGGTTTTGCTGACAGTTGACGGTCAGGATATTTTTAAACTTGAATGTTTGGATAAAATACACATTAAACAAGCGCCTTTCCCCGCTGTTTTAATTTACTCAAGCAGGCACATGTATTACTCGGCGTTACGGACAAAATTATTCAATTACAGCTCAAATATCAGACAAGGAGACATTGATGCTTGAAGAGCTTTCAATCAGAAATTACGCTCTCATTGATTCTGTTACACTCTCTTTTCGTCCGGGTTTTAATGTTCTATCCGGTGAAACCGGCGCCGGCAAATCGATAATTGTAGGTTCTCTGGGTTTTTTACTTGGGGGCAAAGCTGAAATTGATGTTATACGCACAGGATGCGATGAAGCAAGCGTATCAGCTGTTATTTCCGTCAAGAAAAATAATACTGACGTTATTGCCTGGCTAAAGGGACGGGATATTGAATGTGAAGAAGAAACCATAATAGTGCGGCGGAATATTAAGACATCAGGCAGAGGCTCCGTTTTTATCCAGAACGTTCCTGTTACACGAAATGATCTATCTGAATTCATGTCCCTTTTGTTTGACATTCACGGACAGCACAATCATGAGTCGCTTCTTAAAAAAGAAAACCACCGTAAATTGCTTGATCGTTTTGCGGGGATTGAGGATGAAGTGCGCTCTTTTTCGTCAACTTTTCTTGATTTAACCGAAAAACGCAAGACGCTTGAATCAATGCTGAAAAGCGATCGCGAGAGGGAAGAGAGGCTTGATTTTTTAAGTTACGCCATAGACGAAATAACAAAAGCAAATATTCATGCAGGAGAGATGCGCGAGCTTGAAAACGAATCGCAGCGTCTTGTCAGTTTTGAAAAACTTGCAGGTTTTATTCACACAGCCGCGGAGAATTTCACGGACGGAGAATCATCGGTTTTAAACCTTGCACGGCGGATAAAAAACGCTCTTGATAACGCGTCCTCATTGGACTCTGTTCTTGGAGATATCAACAGAAGATTTGAGAATTTATTTTATGAGGCAGAAGATATCGCTTCTGATTTCCGCTCCTACAGGGCGTCGCTTTTTTTTGATCCAAAAAGGCTTGAAGAAGTAAATGAACGCCTGTCTTTCCTTCAAAAACTTAAAAAAAAATATGTTAAAAGCGCAGATTCCCAGGGTGATGAAGAAGCAATTCTTTCATATAAAATAAAATCTGAAGCGGAGATTGGCGCATTAAACGCGGCGGAAGAAAACAGGGACAAACTTAAAACGCAGATTTCTTCCCTGGAAAAGGATATTGTTCAAAAAGCGCAGAGCCTGCGGCAAAAACGCAGTGAAGCGGCGGAAATTTTAGGTAAATTGATTTCCGGCATTTTGAAAAATCTGGGAATGCCGAATGCGCGCTTTAAAACTGACGTTATTCCCAAACAGCAAAGCGGGCAGACTTCCTACGGTCCGTGGGGAGCGGACGACATCGAATTTTTAATTTCGGCGAATACGGGAGAGCCTTTGAAGGATCTTGCAAAGATTGCTTCAGGGGGTGAGCTTTCAAGGGTTATGCTTGCGATTAAAACCGCGCTTTTATCCTCGCCTGACCAATACGACGCAGAAGGCGTGGAAACTCTTGTTTTTGACGAGATTGACACGGGGATTGGAGGAGAGGTTGCTGTAAGCGTCGCCGAGTATCTGTCGCAAATCGGCAAATTATTGCAAATTTTTTGCGTAACACATCTAGCGAGTATCGCTGTAAGAGCCGATAATCATTTTAAGGTGGAAAAAAAAACCGAAGGCGGCAGAACTTATACAGGCATTGGGCCTTTAAATACGGAAGGACGCAGAAAAGAAATTGCAAGAATGCTTTCCGGCGATGCGACAGGAGCGGCGCTTGCCCATGCTGACGACCTTATAATGAAATACAGGAAACGGAGCGGTTAATGGCGAAAATAAACGATATTGACAGGCATGCCTATTTTGAAAAAGTTAAAACATATACTTCGATTACAAAAGCGCTTTTAAAAACTGAAAAAGACCTCGTTTTGGAATCAAGAAAAAACACTCCCGAAGCGCCTCTTGTAAAACTCACTCTTGCAGATGAAATGCTTAATCTGGCTTCAAATTATATAGCTGTAAACGGAGTTTCTCAGGCTGTATTAAAAGTAAAAAACGAAGAAGCCCTGAACGATGCCAGAAAGTCAATTTACAAGGCGGTTATTTATCTTGAAGAAGCTGTCAGCAGTTATATTGACGCTCCTTTCTCCGATTATGAAGAAAAATTGACAGCTATAGAAGCGTATGATCAAAATCAACGTTATTATTTGATAAGAAAAATGGGACTTGCAATTGATTTAATAGAAAACGCATACGGCGACAACTCCAAATGGAGATGGACTTTTGTTGAGATCGAAGGCCGTTTTGCAACAGTCGCAAAAAATATAGTTGATTTAAAAAGCGTTTATACAAATAAAAGCCCTGAATCTCCCTATTATGATTCTACCGTTTACCATTTGCGGCTTATAAAAAAATTATTGGCTCAGGCAGCGGATCGTTACCGTGAAAAATATGAACTCTCAACCGGTCAAACCCTTGACTTTAAAACAGGAATTAATTTTCTGGCGGCGTTAAGAAGAATCCATATTGTTCTTGCTGAAAATGATGAATCCAATGAGATAAAGAAAAAACTTGCCATCTGGTCAGCCAAACTTGAAACTGATTTAAAAAAACAAGAAGAAGCCAAGAAAAAGAAAGTATGATAATTAATAGGTTCCCAGTGTGATTTTGATATTGATTTTTGACCGGACCTTTAATCCATGAAGCCGCCTCCGGAATATTTTAAGGAATACCGAACCCTTCTTCCTTATCTCATGCGTTACCGCAATCAGTATATTCTGGGAATTATTTGTCTTGTTATATGTGACGCCGCTCAGATAATCATTCCCCAGTTTTTACGCGTCGTAATTGATTTGATTGGTTCCGGTGATTTCCAGTGGCGCAGAATTATCATTCTTTCCCTTTTAATGGTCGGAATGACAGCGCTTGTTTCTTCAGGGCGTTTTTTATGGCGTTATTTTCTTAACGGATCTTCAAGGCGTATAGAAACGCAGCTAAGGGAAGATATTTATGATCATCTTCAAAAATTATCATGGGATTTTTATCAAAAAAATAAAATAGGAGATCTGATGGCGCGTTCCATTAACGATCTCCACGCTGTGCGGATGGCAATCGGAATGGGATTTGTCGCTTTTTTTGATTTTATTTTTATGGCGACAGCCATTTTAATAATTATATTTATCCAGGACGCGCAGTCCGCATTTTATTCGATTATACCGCTTCCAGTTATCACATTATTAATTCTTTTGTTCGGAGGTTTTGTCGGAAAAAAATTCCGCACGGTTCATGAAGCTTATTCAAGCCTGAGCGATAATGTACAGGAAACTTTTGCAGGAATGGGCATAATTAAATCATTTGTAAAAGAGTGGTGGTTTATTAAAAAATTTTCAGATTCAAATGATGATTACCGCAAGGCGAATATGGAGCTTGTCCGCCTTTTCGGATTCTTCTTCCCTTTTATTCAATTCCTTTCTGGTCTTACAATTATTGTCATGCTTTTTATAGGAGGTATCCGAGTTGTTAACGATCAGATGACGCCGGGAAGCCTTGTCGCAATGTTCCGCTATCTGGGTATGCTGATCTGGCCTCTTATGGGAGCTGGTTTTATGGTTAACATGATCCAGCGCGGAAAAGTAGCTTTGGGAAGGATAAATGAAATATTACAGACCGAACCGTCTATTTTTTCGATTAATTATAAGTTAGATCGTGAAACCGAAAAAAAAATGGCAGGCGAAAATGACACTGCGGCTCTTGAACTTGAAAATTTGCACTTTACCTACAACAAGGAAAAAAAGAATGCGCTGGAAAGAATTAACTTCAGAGTGAACCGAGGAGAATGGCTTGGCATAATGGGAAAAACAGGATCGGGAAAATCCACTTTAATAAAAACGTTCACAAGAACAGTTGATCCTCCGCCGTGTACTGTGCGTGTTTTCGGACTTGATATTAGAGAGTGGCCTCTCGATCAATTACGCAGCCTTTTCGCTGTCAGTCCCCAGGACAGTTATCTTTTCTCCGACACAATCGCGAACAATATCGCGTATGGTTATACCGACTCTGACACTAGCGCTAAGGCTAAAGCTATATCGAAAGCGATTGATTTTGCCTGCTTTAACAAGGACCTGGAAAATTTTCAAAACGGAAAAGATACGCTTGTCGGAGAAAGAGGACTAACCCTTTCAGGAGGGCAGAAGCAGCGCACCGCAATCGCAAGGGCAGCAATAATGGACGCGGAGTTTTTAATTCTGGATGACTCTCTTTCCGCTGTGGATAATGAAACGGAATTTAAAATACTTGAAGCGTTAAGAAAAGAAAGAATAAACCGTACGACAATAATCATTTCTCACCGTGTATCGACGCTTAAATACGCGGATAAAGTGCTTGTCCTTGAAAACGGAAGAATGGCTGAATACGGAAAACCCGCAGACCTTGCAAACGCAGGCGGGTTTTACAGCCGCATGACCGCATTCCAGAGACTGGAACATGAACCGGAGAAAGAAAGTGGCTGACAGTTATTTTGAAACCGATGATATAACAAAAGAATACGACAGCCACATTATAAAAAGGATTCTGTCGTATTTAAAACCGTATAAACTCCTGGTTGTTTTAACCGTTACAGCCCTTGTCATATCTACATTATGTGAACTTGTTATGCCGCTTCTTTTACAGCGGATCATTGACGACGGCATCATGATAAAGAATATTTCCTATCTTATGCGCGGCTGCATTTTGTATTTTATAATGCTGTTATGCGCATTTGTTTTTACATTTTCGCAGACATGGACAGCGAATCTTATGACGCAAAATGTAATGAAAGATATGCGTCTTGAACTTTTTAAGAATACAATTTCCCAGTCAACTTCATTTTTATCGCGTCATCCTGTTGGAAGGATTGTAACACGGTTAACAAGCGACGTAAGCACAATGGACGAGTTTTTCACTACTGTGCTTGTCGCTTTTTTAAAGGATATTTCAATAATGACAGGCTCCATTATTACTATGTTTATTCTTTCCCATCAGCTTGCCGCAGTTGTTTTTATAACGCTTCCTCCCGTTTTAATCGCCACTTTTATAAGCCGCATTAAAGCGCGGGATGCGTTTAGAAAGCAGAGAACAGCATCCTCAAAGGTTTTTGCGTATCTTGCAGAACGTCTTGCAGGAATGCAGGTTGTGCAGCTTTTCAGGCAGGAAAAAAGAAGCTTTCAGGAATATAAAAAAAACAACGGCGAACTTTTGGATGCCAACCTCGGCGAAATGTACGTGTTTGCCACTTTCAGACCATTAGTTGAATGGTTTTCAACATTAACTGTAGCGGCTGTAATTGTAGCAGGAAGCAAAATGGCGCTTTCAGAATCAATTTCCCTTGGCACCCTGATCGCATTTATAAACCTTGTTCAGATGTTTTTCCAGCCCGTTACCGATATCGCCGAAAAATACACAATGCTTCAATCCGCGATGGCAGGAGGAGAGAAAGTTTTTAAGCTGATGGATACAGAAGAGCATATTCCCGATACAGGCAGGCATGATCCTGACGGCGCAAGTCCGTTTGGATCAGGTTTGGTTGAATTTAAAAATGTATATTTTGCATATAAAAAAGGCGAGGATGTTTTAAAGGGACTTGATTTTTCCATAAACCCCGGGGAAATGGCGGCGATTGTAGGATATACAGGAGCTGGAAAAACAACCATCATCAATGTTTTGTCCCGTCTTTGGGATATTGATAAGGGAGAGATATGCCTGGACGGCATTCCGATAAGGGACATTCCCCTTGGTAAACTGCGCAGATACGTTATGTCTGTCATGCAGGATGTAACGCTTTTTTCAGGAACAATAGAGGAGAACATCAGTCTTGGTCTTGAAATTTCTTCAGATGAAGTAATCGAAGCCGCAAAGACAGTCCATGCCCATGAGTTTATTTCCAGTCTGCCAGATGGTTATAAAACCGTACTTTCAGAAAGAGCAGCAAATATTTCCACAGGACAGAGGCAGTTAATAAGTTTCGCCCGCGTTATTGCGCATAACCCCCGCGTTGTGATCCTTGATGAAGCGACAAGTTCCATAGACACAGAGACAGAGCGTTTGATTCAAATGGGCATAAAAAAAGTGCTGGCAGGCAGAACGTCATTTGTTATCGCGCATCGTCTTTCCACGATTAAAGAAGCTGATCGCATTATGGTTCTTTCAGGCGGCCGTTTTGCCGAAGAGGGCAGTCATGATGAGCTTATCGCAAGAGGCGGGCTGTATGCCGGATTATACAAGCTGCAGTACAGTCAGCACGAATGAAATTATCTGCCGAACAAGTCTTGCATTCACTAATCTGTTTTCATGATGAATATTACTCAATTATTCCACAATTTTAATACGGTACGGTATTAATTTAAAAACCTGAGCACTGGATTTTCGATCATTTTGCAGTTAAAATAACAATAAGGGTGAAAAAACGCGTTTTTTTATCAATTTTCTTTCTCTTTTTTGCGTTTGGCGCAAGTGTTTTCACCCAAAGCAGGGACTTTGCTTTTCATATCACAAATATAAAAGCGGAATCCAGAAATAATCTTGTCCGGTTAACATGGGTTGATTCTCCTGCCGCAAGAGGACCTGTATATATTTACCGATCCGCCCGTCCTTTCGGCAATTCCATTCCTGCAAACATTAAACCCATTACTGTGAGATACGGAGTGCAGTATTACATTGACGATATTGAAGACTTAACGAGTGTTTTTTATTTTATAGCTGCAAGTGAAATTTCCGGCCGCCGTTATGATTATATTTTTCCCAATATAAATACCGTTGCCGTTAATCCTGTTCAGGATACCGTGCAGATTGCGGATACTGTTGATCCTGATCAACTGGAACTTCCTCCGGTTGTTATTTTTAGGCAGGAAAGCGGGATTACCGGTTTATGGATCATAAAAGATGGAGACAAGGTAATAATTACATACGCAACGACAACTCCTGAAAAAAAAGTTATTCTTTACAGAAGCGCTCAGCCTTTAAACAAACCGCTTGATTTGCTCAGAGCTTCTATAGTTATATCGGGAATTTCTTCTCCCTTTACCGATTCGCCTGTTCCGGGTTATACATGGTATTATGCCCTTGTAAACGAGGAAGATATTTTAAACGGAAATTTCAATTTAACTCCTGGAGTTAATTCCACTGCTGAAGGGATTGAATTTGCTGATGTTCAGCTAACGCAGGATTTTCTGCGTCCGATACCGCTGCCGTTTCTTACCCTTAACAATTATGTTTCAGGCGGTTTTTTAACAGAAGTTCCGGATGGGTTTGCGCACAAATCCGATTCAATAATTTTTTACGGCAGCGCTCAGGAGCAGAAGCCTCCAAAAGAGTTAAGGAAACCACGTGTTTTTGCCGTTGATCTGGAGGCTCCTGCAAGCGGCGAAGAATCAGAACTTTATCATATAATCAGGGATTTTTTCGGAAAGCACGAGTGGGAGGATGCGCGCAGCAAATTACTGGATTATCTTTCCCTTCCGCGGACAAAAGAAGCTCAGGAGCGAGGTCGTTTTTATCTGGGACAGACGCAGTATTTTACAGGTAATTACAGGGAAGCTCTTTGGGAATTTTTGTCTTTCAGATCCGTTAATCCAGGCGAAGCAAATGTATGGATTGACGCGGTTCTTTCGGCAATGGTTTATTAATAAAAGTTATTAACGCAGAGTTCTCAGAAGCGCGCGCAATTCGGGATTTGCCGAAGATTCATTTATCGCTTTTAATGTATTTTCAGTTTTAAGAATAACCTCGTCTCCCTGTTCTATACGATCGAAGAAACCGTTTCTTTCAAGCGAGCCGATTGCGATTTCTTCATCAACATCGCTTATTGTAAGTTTTCCAACAAGTTCATCATCCGAATAAAGGAGCGCAATACCCTCATTGGCGATCTGAACTCTTCCTTTTTTTACCACATCATAAACCATGCCTGTCTGAACATTGTCTACTTTTCCCTTATTGATAAGAGCCAGACCCTGCCTTCTTATAAGAAGACGTCCTCTTAACGGCATTGAATTTGACAGTTGATCAGTTATTCCCTTTGATGCGCTTCGCAATCTGTCTGTTCCTGTTCTGTATGCGTAATAAGTTCCCGCGGACGTCCCTGTTCTGCCTGTAAAAAGCTCACCTTTGACGGAAAGATCACGTTCATTCTCTGTTACTGAAACAAGCATGAAGTAATCCGCTCCGGATTCTCTTGCCTGCCTGAAAGCGGAAGAAAAAGACTGCTGGCGCGTTTCTAAATTCATCGGAGTAATATTGCGATTGTGCACCAGCAATTCCTTTATCAAAGAAGCGGCTACTGTACCCGCGTCAGCATGATAAAAACTTGACTGCCCTGCCGCGGAAAAGATCGCGATTTTATAATGGCGTTCGGCAAGATCAACTGGGTTGACCTGCCATCTTCTGAAAAGCGCGTTTGAAAGAAGCGAAGTGTATGCCTCAACCGCGTCATTCATGCTGCGATCCGCCATTCCCTGATCCTGAAGGAATTTAAGCTCTTCGAGATAACGTGCGGGATATCCCTGAATGCGCAGAAGCTCCGCGTATTCGCGTCTGTCTGCCGCAAAAGGATTGAGTCTTAAACCTCTTCGATACTCAAAAAACGCCTGATCGATCATGTTGTTGGCTTTATATCTTCTTGCTCTGTCAAAATGCCATGAAGCCCATCTTGCCCGGCGTGGATCTTCTAGATTTGTTGACGAGATTAAAGTCTCTTCCAGAATTGCGCGGATAAATTCATCATCTTCATTGATTGTAATGGCATTCGACAATAATGAAATAGAGTCGCTTTGGCGCCCCATCCTTATAAAGCATAAACTTTTTAAATACCATGCGCTCATGTTTTCCCTTTCAGCGGCAATTACCATGTCGCAAAATCTGGCTGATTCTTCATACTGCATGTTGCGGTAATGAAGGGTTGCCATTAAAGACTGGGTTGGCACATGGGAAGGTCTGTAATATAGCGAGCGATCCGCGCAGCGGATTGCGTCATGAATCCTGTCGTTTTGCGCATAAATGTACGCCGCGTAATAATAAACGCGGTAATCTTCGGAATGCTGAGTCAAAGCGCTGTTTATGTAGTTCTGCGCAGCCGCTCCGTCTCCAAGAGAGAGCGTTACAAGTGCAAGGGAAATTAAAAGACGCCGGTCATCAGGATGTCTTCGTACAGCTTCGCGGTAACGAAGAAGAGCCTCTGATGGTCTGTTTCTTGCAATATCAAGTTCACCTGCAGCAAAAAGAGCTTCCTTGTTGTAGGGTTCCCTTGCAAGGATTTCATAAACAAGACTTGAAGCGGCGTCCAGATTACCGAGCGCGATAAGCGTAAAAACTTCCAGATTGGCAATTGTCATATTGGTGCGCGCAAGGGTTCTGGCTTTTCTGACCCAGCTAAGCGCCTGATCATACTCGCCAAGCTCATAATAACATTCAGCAAGGGATGCTGTTCCTTCTGCGTGCGCGGGATTAATCCTTAAACATTCCAAAAACGATTCTACAGCAGAGTACCAGTTTTCATCAGACATAAAAAATTTTCCGCGTTCATAATGCATTGCGGCTGGATTTTGCTGGGCGTCAAGGGATACAGGAAAGATCAACAAGATAAAAGCGAGAGATAAAAAATATAAAAGAATTTTATTTACATTGAAGCGCCGCGCCGCAGTATTAATCTGACTCATCATCACCCCGTTTATAAAACATCATTCTTTTTTATGCGTAACAATTTTAATCGAATTTATTTTATGACCGTCCATTTCCTGAATGATAAAATCATAATCTTTATAGGCAATCTTTTCGTTTTTAACGGGAATTTTACCGAACAGATCGAAGACAAATCCGCCGAGCGTATCAAAATCTTCATTGACAGGAAGATCGAGGTTCGTTTCTTCGGCAAGGAATTCAAGGTTTACCCTCGCGCCGCACAGCCATGAATTATCCCCGAGTTTTATTAATTCCTCAGTTTCATGGTCGAATTCATCTTGAATGTCTCCGATTATTTCTTCAATGATGTCCTCCATTGAAACAATTCCCGATACCCCTCCGTATTCATCGACAACAATTGCAATATGGACTTTCTTGCGCTTCAGTTCCCTCAGTAAATCATCAATATGTTTGGAAACCGGAACAAAATAGGGTTTCCTTGCAAGTTCGTTAATATTAAAGGTTTTATTGTTAACAAGCGCATTTAAAACATCCTTGACATGAAGAATACCGATTACATTATCTACGGTATCCTGATATACAGGAAAACGCGAGTGTTCGCTGTCGCAGATGCAGGATAAAATCTCCTCTTTCAACGCTGACGCTGAAAGAAATACGGTGTCTGTTCTTGGAACCATTACTTCCTTGACTGTGGTATCAGACAATTCGACAACGCCGCGGATCATCTGCTGCTGATCTTCTTCGAGGTCTTTTATTGCCCGCGAATTCAGCTGAAAAGGCGATTTCACTTTTTATCTCCGTTTATTGTTTTTTGCGGTATAATGCGTTCATTTCCAAGTTTACCCAAAATTTCTTCCTGTAAAGCAAGCATCGGCTCATTAACATCAAGGGATCTATGATCCATCCCGTCCAAATGAAGAATACCATGTATTATCAGTCTGCGTAACTCCTCATCCTCGTTAATTTTAAAGTAGGAAGCGTTCTCTTTTAATGTATCAAGTGAAATTACTATATCTCCCGGCAGATAAAAGGTTCTGCCGTCTTCCTGTATTTCGCTTCCCAGATTAAAAGAAAGTATATCTGTAGGTTCGTTTATATTACGGTAACGATCATTTAATTCGGTTATTGTTTTATCCCCGCAAAGGAGTATGGAAAGCTGCCAATTTTCGCGTTTTATTTCGTCCAGAACTTTAAGGGCAAAACTGCACATTGTAGAGCTCCACGAAGGAAGGAGGATTTCTTTTGCGCCGGCAACGACATTGTTCACTCCGGTTCCTCTTTTTGTTTCGGGTATTCGATTCTTGAATGATAATAACCTGCAAGCACTCTTACAAAGACTTTTTTTATAATTTCAAGTTCGTTAAATGACAACTCCGATGCGGAAAGTTGTCCCTGATCAATTTTGGATTCAAAAAGCTGCTGAGTAAATTTCTCTATTTTTCCCGGTGTAGGTTTATTAAGGGTTCTTACTGCGGCTTCCGTAACGTCAGCCAGCATCACAACCGCCGATTCCTTTGATCTGGGAGGATTTCCCGGGTAGGAAAAGTCTTCGCTGTTTACCGCAGTTTCAAGTTCCGCCGCTTTATTATAAAACCATGATATGATCGAATTTCCGTGATGCTCTGAAATGATTGAAATAACGTCCCTAGGCAGTCCAAGACTGTGCGCTTTTTCAACGCCGAGTTTGACATGGCTTCTGATTATGGTTACAGACAAGCGAGGATTTATTTCGTCATGTTTATTACAATCGGTTTGATTTTCAATAAAATAATCCGAATTTTCCATTTTTCCTATGTCGTGATAATATGCTCCTACGCGAGCAAGAAGAGCATTGGCTTCTATATCCTGACATGCCTGCTCTGCAAGATTGGCAACCATTAGCGAGTGGCTGTAGGTTCCCGGAGCCGTGGTAAAAAGCTTTCGCAGAACCGGAGCGTTTAAATCAGAAAGTTCCATAAGCCTGAAAACTGTAACTGCGTTAAGCGCATGTTCAAGCGGAGGCAGAAAGCCGAGGATAAGCATGCCTGAAATAATACCGTTCATCGCAGCCCAGAATAAAATAGCGGGATAATCTCCGATATATGTCTGGTTAATAAACATCACAACAACGGAAGCGATGCAGTTTGCCAGCGCGATAAGAAGACCGGCTCTTATAAGGCTCATTCTGTTCTGCGCGTTATGAAGTATACCGGATGCTGTCGCTCCTGAAATAAGTGCGATAAAATATGAGTTAAAATCAAAAGCGCCCGCGAAATAAGAGCCGAGGGGAAGGACAAGCGCCATTATGATCGCAGCTCTTGTTCCGAGGAAAACCGATAATATCATAATAAACAGAGCGGTAGGAGCCGCCAGCGATACCGGAAAACCTTCATACCCGAAAGAAAAGTAATTCAGAAGGACAGATACAATAATGTAAGCTCCTGTGAGGGACGCCAGTAAATATTTTTCGCTGTCTGTTAATTCCCTTTCAGGGACAATGCGGTTTTGCAGAACCGCTATCAGTATATAAATCAGGATTACAAGAAAAATTATGCCGATTATATTGCGGGGATCTCTTTTGGAATGGGATAAGTTAAGTTTATTTAAAGCTTCCATATCGCTTTCTGTGATAATGAAACCTTTCCGTATGATCTTCTGTCCTTTTTCGATTTTCTTCATTACAAGGACGCCGCGTGAACCGGTTTCCGCTTTGTCAAGATACGACACTGATATTGACGCAGCAACATCGCGATCTGCGACTTTGCCTGCTTCATAATTGCCTATATCCCTTATTATTACTTCGTCCGTGCTTGCTATTATAACAAAAACCGCAATAACGCACAGCGCAATGCTGAAAATACCGGGTCCTGAACACACAATTTTTTTAAGCGAATTCAAATTATCTTTTATATATAAAACAAGCCTATTTTTCTTTTTCATTATATGCCTGTATAATTTTTTTTATAAGGGGATTACGCGCAACATCCGCAGTGTGCAAGAATGAAAAGTTTAAATCGTCAATATCCCGCAGAATTTCCAGGGCGTGTAAAAGCCCTGATTCTGTTTTGCGCGGCAGATCAATCTGCGTAGTGTCTCCTGTGATAATCGCTCTTGCTCCCATGCCGATTCTTGTTAAAAACATTTTCATCTGTTCTTTTGTCGTGTTCTGGGCTTCATCCAGTATTACCATGCAGTCGTTAAGACTGCGTCCCCTCATGTATGCAAGAGGAGCGATTTCTATTGATCTGGTTTCTTCCATTCTGTGAATCACATCGTACGGAATGAGGGATTCCATCGCGTCATATAGAGGTCTTAAATACGGATCTATTTTTTGCGCAAGATCGCCTGGCAGAAAGCCAAGACTCTCTCCCGCTTCCACAACAGGGCGGGTCAGAACAAGTTTGCGCAGTTTTTTTGATAATATCATCTGCAGGGCATGGGCAATCGCCAGAAATGTTTTACCTGTTCCGGCAGGTCCGATACAGAAGCATATTTCATTTTCCCGCATTGCGTTTATATACTGAGCCTGATTTTTACTGCGCGGATATATTCTCTGAAATCCATGCGGTATTTGTATCATGGAATTCCGGTCAGGCGTCTCAGGAAATTCATCCGCTAGCGCGCGTATATATTCAGGAGAGGGATTTTCTCCTTCCCTGACAACTGATGCAATACTGTCTATCATTGTTCTGAAACGCCTGACAGCGGATTCGCTTTGGCCGTTAAAATGTATTTCATTGCCTCTGGCGGTGATTAATCCTCCGAGGGTTCCTTCCATTATCTTTAAGTTACCGTCATTCGCTCCGCAAATACCGGTTAAAATTTCATTATCATCAAAAGAAATGGTAACCCCGTCCTCCAAATGCACCTCTTTAAGCAATTTTATAACTCTCCGCGGAAATCAGTCAAGCTGCCGCACTGTTTCAATTCCTTATCCATATGTCAGTTTCTCCCCTATATTCGATATTAGTTTTAAATTCTGAAATCGGTTTCCATTGTACAACAAAAGATATATCGGCTGTAACTTCATATTTTGGAATAACATGTACGCTATTCAAATAAGGATACATGGCAACGCCGAATTCAGCTCTCCAGTCTCCAAGATAATGAGTTGCCTTAAGTTCGAATCTTTTCATTTTAAAGCCTGATCTCATTCTTCTTGACTCATTGAAAAAATTAAAAGAATCAAAAAAATCAACAAACAGATTATTCTGCGGTCCCTCTATGTACATTGATGTAATTGAATTCATCCCCGGAAAACCTTTAAAATATCTGAAAATTACGTTGTTTTCCGAAGTTGCGGATAGTTTTATATCCATAAAGTTGGTAATTGAAAAATTTAGCCCAAGCTGGAACTGTAAATTTGAACTTGTATACTGAAGCAGATTATATGCAAGCGATGTGTCCATGTCTATGGAAAAATTCATGCGGTTTTTAATGATGTCAATATCTGTAAAACGGCGCCTGTAAAAAGCCAGTAATTCATTAGGGCGAAGCGTTTGTTCGGCAGTTTCTATCCAGTTTCCCTGATAGGGATTTTCCGGTTCGCTTATAAAATCCCATCTGTTTGTTTTTAGAACCCTCAATGAAAATCCGAATCCTTTATATGTAAGAGAAGCGGCAATGGTAGTAATTTCGTTATTTTCTTCCGGTTTCAAAACCATATAAAATGAGAATCTGCTTTGGCTGTTAAAAACCAGAGTTTCGGTAAAATGAACAGGTTCATATACCCACTCATATTTTTCAGCGCTTTCGCTGGGCAGTAAAACGTCACCGTGTCTAAAAAGCAATTCCTGTCTCTTTATGCGGAAATTGATATTCGTTTCCGACAGCCAGTATCTGAAAGTTGCGTTTGTGTTTATAAGGGTGTCCAAAGGAGGCAAATCCATACTGAAGACTATATTCTGAATGTTGTCCATGGCGTTAGCTGCAATATTCGCGGCAAGTCTGTGGTTTGTAAGCCCCAATATTTCTTTTCCGTCGGTAAAATCCTGTTTTACCCATGATCCCCATACAGGACGCAGTTCCGGTCCGTTTCCGGCTGTATACCTTTTTGAATTTATCATCGTTCCTGTAAAACCGTAATTTAAATTTGAATTGGAGAATATTTGATTTTGATACAGGGGACGCAGCGTACCGCTGTAGGCATATGACGCCGAATAATTTGTCTGGCTGTATTGCCTTCTGCGCCAGTTTTCTACCAATGTTTCATCCTTAACGCCGGCTGCGTTATGAAATATATCCGCATCTTCATTCAGATAAGCGTAATCGCGCCATGTCCCCCTTCCTGAAAAGGTGAAATTATTTGTAAATAAATTCCGGGAGTGATTCATGCGAAAATTCAAATTGCCGTTGCCTGACAAACTTGAAAGTACCGACTGCACTTCGCTCCAGTCAACCTGATCGTATTTTTTCCAGCCGCTGTTTAAAAATTGCAGTTCCGATGTGCCGGCGGGAGACAATTGATAATCAATATCAAACACGATGTTTCCGGCAGAAGGCAGATCAAAACGCTGGGTCAGGACAGGAGGAATTAAAAGATCATCACTTACAATTTTTTCCGGAGAAGTGTCCTCCTTGTCAATAATCCACGGCGAAACCGGATTTCCTATATTTTTCAGCGGATCATCATAAGTGTTTTCCATGACGGCGGAAATTCCGTTTCCTGTGCTGTAGGAATATGGATTTCCCGTTATTGAACCGGAAAAATTAAAAATTGAATAATTATCCGGCGCGTAAAAAAAACGTCCCGGAGATTCCCTGTTATTCGAAAATTTTTCATCATCCCTCATTGTTTTAAAACCGAGAGTTGTAGAAATGCTGGAAATGGAAATCCCTGTTATATACGGAGACAGAGACGGAACCTGTATATTATAATTTCCGCTGATATTCCAGTGGTACGATCCGATTTCATCAGATGATGTTGTGACGGTTGACGTTGACCCCTGTTGAATCATATTGAACCAGTCCATGCTTTCGGAACGGTTCATAAAATCAATATTTACATAAGGATCGGAATAATACGGAAGATTCCACGAGAGACCTGCATTCCTTATGTTAAGCGAACTTTGCAGCTGTATTCTGTAACGGAAAGGCACTGAAGCCGAAAACATGTTTGAATGATCCCAGTTGAAAGTACCGTCATAATTCGGCGCATAGGGCGTGTACCCTGTCGATGTTAATGAAAGGGTTCTTGTCAGACCAAATCCAATTGAAAAATCCAGGGGATTTAAAATACCCATTCTGGGAAGAGAAAGTTCAGCGCCGAAATACGCGCCCAAATTTGTATAATAATCAGCAAAAGCCCTTAAGCTGAGCGCGTTTGTGTTCGCTTCTTTTTTTCCTGTACTGCGGAGAAAAAAACCGTGGCGTTCTTTTTCCATGTTGTTGGAGTTTCCCAGAATCCTTGTTATTGAGCTTGTTTCCGTCTGATTAGCCATTGGACGGCCGAATATATAGGTTGTTGTTTGTACAAAACCTCCTTCCCTTGAACGGTATCCGATAACCGGATGGAAAATTATCTCGTCTACAGGGAAATAAAAAAACGGTATATATAAAAGGGGTATCTCGCCTACTTTTAACAGCGCGTTAAAAAAAGCAAAATCAGAGCCGGGAAGGAGCCAAAGCTTTGACGCGTTTATTGACCATAAGGCTTCCTTGTTTTTAGCGTTGGTAATTGTCGCGTTATTAAGTATTGATACATTTTCGCCGGTACGCGAAATTACAGTTCCCGAAAAAAAATAGGATGTTCCGTCGCTGTCAAGAGTATGCTCCGTGTTTCCGTCAAGAAAAACGCTTGACCAATCGTTTAAATTTACCGTTATATTTTCGCCGCGGAAAGTCTCGGTTGTGTCTCCGCTTTCCTTTATATATTCGACGCTTCCCTTTGCAGTTAACATATTTCTTGTACGGTTAAAAAGGATTTCATTGGCGCTGATTCTGTGAGTAAAATTATTGTCTTTCAGATTTAGTCTGACATCTCCTGATAATCTGGCGTATTCCTCATTGGTTGCCTCTATATTGAAATATTCTGAAGTCTGGGCGGATTCAATTGTTATTATTTTCTGGCCCGGAACTGCCGTTTCCGGCTGAGACAGTTGAAAATGCTGCCTCAACCGTCTTGAAAGATCCTCCCTTGTACCGCCTTCAGAAAGACCGAGAGAACGGCACCATGAGGCAAGTTCGGCAAGCGTCGATGTTCTGATCTCCATTTCAAGACGCTGCCTTTCCTGAGAAACCGTTCTACCGGCTCTGTCATCGTTAATTTGCGTTATCTGATTTTCTTCCGCGGGGATTACAGTATTTGCAGCTTCCTGCGCTGATAGATAATTAACAACCAGCAGAAAGAGCGCCGGAAATAATAAATTGCGGAGGAATGAAAAACGCAACGTTATATAGCGCGGAACTGGCTTCCTGTTGTTTATATTATCTCTCTTAACCTTCATTACTTCCTGTTTTTATGCGGAATATACCTCTTCAGCATTTCTTTAATATAAAAACCTGTGTACGAACTGCTGTTTTTGGCTATCTCCTCCGGGGTTCCGTCAGCTATAACCTGACCGCCTTTCTCGCCTCCTTCAGGACCAAGATCAATTATATGATCTGCCTGAAGCAGAACATCAAGGTTGTGCTCGATCATTATAACAGTATTTCCCTGATCTACCAACCTTTGAATTACTTCCATAAGCTGTTTAACGTCCGCAAAATGAAGACCGGTTGTGGGTTCGTCAAGTATATAAAGGGTTTTTCCGGTGGATCTTTTTGATAATTCAAGGGCAAGCTTGACGCGCTGCGCCTCTCCGCCTGAAAGCGTAAGCGCGGACTGACCGAGTTTTACATAACCCAAGCCAACTGAAAGAAGCGTCTGCATTTTACGGGAAATCTGCGGAATGGGAGCGAAAAAAACAGCGGCTTCCTCGATAGTCATGTCAAGGACATCGCAGATGTTTTTCCCCTTGTAGCGGATTTCTAACGTCTCCCTGTTAAACCTTTTTCCTTGGCAAACGTCGCATGTTATATACACATCCGGCAGGAAATTCATTTCGATTTTTATTGTTCCGTCTCCTTCGCAGTTCTCGCAGCGGCCGCCTTTGACATTGAACGAAAAACGTCCAGGTTTATACCCTTTCATTTTCGATTCCGGCAGATTGGCAAACATGTCCCTGATCGCGGTGAAACCCTCAACATAGGTTATCGGGTTTGAACGCGGAGTCCTTCCAATCGGGCTTTGATCAATATCGATTACCTTGTCAATATATTTATCGCCTTCGAGTTTTTTATATGCGCCTTCGGTGTGGTTTGAGCCGTAGATTTTATTTGCAAGTGCGGGGTAAAGAACATCAGATAATAATGTTGATTTTCCGGAGCCTGAAACTCCTGTGATGCATGTAAATATACCAAGAGGAATCTCTACATTGATGTTTTTCAGGTTGTGCTCGCTTGCCCCTTTTATTCTTATAAAAGCGCCGTTTCCCTGCCTGCGCGAAGAGGGAATATCCATGCTGATGTTTCCAGACAAGTACTGACCTGTCAGGCTTTGTTTGACCTTCATTATTTCATCAGGCGTTCCCTGAGCGACAACATAGCCTCCGTGAACGCCTGCTCCCGGGCCCAAATCCACTATGTGATCAGCGGTGCGCAATGTCTGCTCGTCATGTTCTACCACTATGAGGGTATTGCCGAGGTTTCGCAGATAAAGAAGCGTGTCGATAAGGCGTTGATTGTCTCTCTGATGAAGCCCGATTGAAGGTTCGTCCAGAATGTAAAGAACGCCTACAAGACTCGATCCGATCTGCGTCGCGAGCCTAATCCTCTGGGCTTCACCTCCTGAGAGAGTTGATGCCTTTCGTTCCAGGCTGAGGTAATCAAGCCCTACATTTTTCATAAAACCAAGGCGGGCGTTTATTTCCTTAAAAATTTGATATGCGATTTTTTTTTCGCTTGTGTTAAATTTTACGTTTTCAAAAAATTTAAGGGAATCCGTTACAGAAAGTTTTGACAGCTCCCAGATGTTTTTCCCTGCGACAGTTACGCCCAACACTTCCGGTTTCAGTCTTTTGCCTCCGCAGTCTTCGCATGGTTTATGGCTCATGAATTTTTCAAGCCAGTCTTTAACGCCTGTTGACTGGGTGTCCATGTAACGGCGTTTAAGTTCTTCCAGTATTCCCCTGAACTGTGACTGATATTCAAAACTTCCCGTGCCTTCTTTATTCACATAACGCACTTTTATATCGTCGTCGCTTCCGTATAAAATCGCTTCCGTTATTTTTTTAGGGAGTCTGTTAAAAGGAGTGTCCAGGCTGAACTTGTAGTGTTTAGCAAGTCCCACAAAACGGCTGCGGTTCCATGCCGCGTCTGGATTGTAGGGAATAACAGCTCCTTCGTTAAACGAAAGAGAGCGATCGGGTATTACAAGATCAGGATCAAATTCAAGTTTTGAGCCAATCCCCGAGCAGCCGGTACATGCGCCGAATGGGTTGTTAAATGAAAATAGACGCGGCTGAAGTTCAGGTATCGACACTCCGCAGTCAGGGCAGGAATTTTTCTGCGAAAAAACGTGTTCGCTGTTTTTTCCCTCTTCATTTGAAAGTACAATTAATAGACCGTCCGCTGTCTGAACGGCAGCTTCAACAGACTCAGAAAGCCGCGATCGGATTTCCTTTCCGATAACAAGGCGATCAACAATTATTTCTATTGAGTGTTTTTTTTGCTTGTCAAGCTTGATGCTTTCATCAAGGCTTACAGGCACTCCGTCTATCCGCGCTCTTGCGAATCCCGCTTTCCGCGCGTCTTCGATTATTTTCTGGTGTTCGCCTTTTTTTCCGCGGATAACGGGAGCCAGAAGCTGTATCTTCGTTCCTTCCTTAAACTGTAAAATGGTTTCTATTATTAAATCGACCGGCTGTTCGCGTATTTCCTTTCCGCAGACAGGGCAGTGAGGTATTCCGATACGCGCGAATAAAAGACGGTAGTAATCGTAAATTTCAGTTACAGTCCCGACAGTTGAGCGCGGATTACGGTGGGTGGTTTTCTGCTCAATCGATATTGCCGGAGAAAGCCCTTCGATATAGTCAATGTCGGGCTTGTCCATGCGCCCCAGAAACTGCCTTGCGTACGCGGAAAGACTCTCTACATAACGTCTCTGTCCTTCGGCGAATATTGTGTCAAATGCCAGTGAACTTTTACCTGAACCGGAGAGCCCTGATATGACAATAAGCCTGTCACGGGGAAGTTCAAGGTCGATGTTTTTAAGGTTATGCTCACGCGCTCCCTTGATGATTAATTTGTCCATATTTCAAAAGAGTAGCAAAAAACGCGTTTAATTACTAGTACTACTAATCATCTGTTTAGTGGTATATGCTCCATGTATTGAATTTACACTGTAAATATCCTATCATTAAACTAATACAGGAGAAATTCATGCTGCTTGTTGAATTCGGTGCACCCATTCAGGATTTAATGAAAAAAATTGATGAGACATGGAGGCGTCTTTGAAGACGCTTCATTTGCGCAGCGTATAGCCGATATAGAAGCGAAAACCGCTGAAGCCGGTTTCTGGAACGATTCAGAGCTGGTGGAAAAAACGATGGCTTCGCTTAAAAGCCTTAAAAACCGTTATGAGCCGTGGAAGGCGCTTCGTGATGAAGTCCTGGATTTACAGACTCTTTTTGAACTTGCCTCTGAAGCGAAAGATGAAAGAGAAACCGCTGGTATAAAGAATTCCTTTGAAAAATTGAATGCAAGATATGAAAAACAGAATATCTTTGAATTAATGGCAGGCGAAATGGATAAAAATTCCTGCTTTCTTACGGTTCATTCAGGCGCGGGAGGCACTGAAGCCTGTGACTGGACCCAGATGCTTTACAGAATGTATCTGCGATGGGCTGAGCAAAAGGGTTTTTCTGCTGAGGAAGTGGACAGACAGGAAGCCGAAGGCGGATTGAAGTCCGCAACATGCCAGATAGACGGGGATTTTGCCTACGGTTACCTGAAAGGGGAGTCTGGCATTCACAGGCTTGTCAGGATCAGCCCATTTGATTCAAACGCGCGCAGGCATACGTCCTTCGCTTCCGTATACCTTTTTCCTGTTATTGATGATACAATTGAGGTTGAAGTAAGACCTGAGGATTTGCGGGTAGACACCTACAGAAGCGGAGGAGCAGGCGGTCAGCATGTAAATAAAACGGACAGCGCTGTTCGTTTTACGCATCTTCCGACAGGAATTGTAGTTGCATGCCAGAATGAAAGAAGCCAGATAAAAAACCGTGCGACAGCCATGAGTATGTTAAAGGCAAGGCTTTACGAGTACTACAGGCAGGAGAAGGAAAAGGAAAACGCGAAATTTTCACAGGAGAAAAAGGATATTTCCTGGGGTAACCAGATAAGATCGTATGTGTTTCAGCCTTATACGATGGTAAAAGATTACAGAACAAAAGTTGAAAAGGGAAACATACAGGCTGTCATGGACGGCGATATTGATCCTTTTATCGAGGAGTATCTCAGGTTCAATTGGCGTTCGGGAAACACTCTGGAGTAATTTTGGCAAACAGGAGTTTTTTTTTAATATGTTTATTTTTCTCTATTAATCTCATTCTTTTTGCGATGGGGAACGCTGATAATGCCGGTGAACCTGAAACACGAAAAGAAAAATGGTTTTTATGCGTGACAGAGTTTGATTCCTCCTCCATACCGGAAAATAAAAAAAGCATTTCAGATAACATAATGAAAAAACTTGTTGAAAGCCTTGTAACCATAAATTTCAGGACGCGCGTTTCTCCTGAATATGCTTATTATGAAGCGGCAGCCCGGGCGGAAGCGAAAGCCGCCGCGGCAAAAGCCATTGAAGCGAAACAGAGGGAAAGATCCCTTTTGCTTTACAGGGGAGATCCCGGATGGAGATACCAGCGTAATCTAGAGAAGATGGATACTGATATAAAAAATCTCCGCATTGCTTTTGAAAAAGTTTCCGCCGATATTCCGTATGTGGATAACGAACCGTTTTTTACGCTGACATCCGGCAATCTGGAATTTAATTTTCCCGTTTCACCTGACGCCGGAAATGAATATAAATTCTGCATCGATCAAAAAGCGGATGCGCTTCTTGCAGGATCAATTACTGAATTCCATGAAAGATTTATCGTATCGTGGAAACTTTATACGATTTATTCGGGATCGTTTATTCTGGAAGACAGCATAATATTCTCACATAAAGATATTGATGAAGCGATGGATGAAATAATACGAAGATTGATTATTGTACTTTCAGGCAATGAACCGGCTGTTCTAACAATAAAAACAGAGCCTGAAAATACGCTTGTTCTTATAAATAAATCATTTGCAAGCAGAGGAGAAGCGGAAAAACTCGAATACCCTCCCGGAACAGTTACAATAACAGCTTCTGCGCCGGACCACAAAATGATAACATTTGAGACAGAATTATTATCCGGTGAAAATATTAATATAGATATAAAACTCAGACCCGTTGAGTATGAAGAAATTGAAATTTCAAGTTTATTTTCCGGTAATGTTTATCACGGCGCTTTATACGCAGGAGAGGCTCCGCTGACGCTGCGGCTGCCTGTAAATCAAATAGAATATATCGAACTGTTATCAGATGATAGAGCCAGAAGTGCAATGGTTTTTCAAACGCCTGCAGAGACTGACCTTAATAAAACAATATTTTTGCATCCAAGAATACCTGCGGCAAGAGGCAGCGTTGAAAAAGCGAGGAGTATGTATTACTGGGCATGGGGCGGTACGTGGATAGCAGGCATTGCCGCGTGGCTTACATACCAGTCTTTTACAGGTTCAAACAGTGCGGTTAATTTTGGTTATAATAGAGACGGCGGATATAATGAGAATTTCTACAACAGTAACAACGCAATGTATAATGTTAGCATGGGAGCGCTTATAACACTTGGTGTGGTCGCGGTCATTGATGTAATTCTTATGAGCAGATATATCTATACCGCAAACAGAGGATCGACGCCTGTTGCCAAAATTGGCGGAAATTAGATGAAATTTTCTGAAAAAATTAAAAGTTTTTTTTTCAAAAATGAAAATACCGGCGATGAATTATTTGATGAACTGTGTGATTTGCTGATTGAAGGCGATTTCGGCGCAGCGCAGGCAGTGAAGACTGTTGATTTATTAAAAGAAAAATGCATGAAAGAAAAAACAGAATCAGTGCAGGAAAAACTTTCGTTTTTGCTAGAAGAAGAATTAAAAAAAGCGAAGCCTGCACCTGTTATGGAAAATAATTTAACCGTAATTCTTTTGCTTGGCGTTAACGGTACGGGAAAAACGACTACTGCCGCAAAACTCGCGTTTTTATACAGTTCTCAATTTAATAAAAAAACTGTATTTGCAGCAGCGGACACATTCAGAGCAGCCGCGATAGATCAGCTCAGGATTCATGGCGGGAAACTGGGTATGCGTGTTGTAGCGCACAAGCAGGGGGGAGATCCTGCGGCAGTAGTATATGACGCTCTGGAAGCGGCTGTTTCTGACGGTGCGGATTTTGTGATTGCAGATACAGCGGGAAGAATGCATACAAAATCAGCGCTTATGGAAGAGCTGCGCAAGATTGACAGGGTAGTGGAGCAGAAAACCGATAATATTTGTTATTTGAAATTCCTTGTTCTGGACGCAACGACAGGAAGGAATGCCTGCTCACAGGCGGAAATATTTCATGAAGCGGTGAATATAGACGGGGTGATTCTCACCAAATACGATTCTACGGCAAAAGGCGGCGTTGTTTTTTCTCTCGCATCGGAGCTTAAACTCCCTGTTGTGTTTATATGTTCGGGCGAAAAATATACTGATATCGAACCTTTTAATCCAAAAAAATTTACAAGGGAATTTACAGGAATTGAGTAGGAAAAAACCGCTTGTCATTATTATTGTTTTAATTCTCTTTGCCGGTTTAATTGCTCTTACGCAGGAGTCTGATCTTGTTTTGGAAAACACCGCTGAAAAACCGCGGTGGGTATTGCCTCTCCGTTGGTTTATTTCAAACTCAGGGGGAATGGCGCTTGATGAAACGCCGACAAGAGCCGTTGCGCTGCGGAATGAATACGCCCTTTGCGTTGAATTTGTTCAGGCGGAAAAACTGCCTGTTTACCTTTATCCGTATTATGAAAACAATTTTTTTATTGAATCCAGAATGTTATATGAAAACGGCAGGCATATACGCACACAGTGGATATTAAGAGACGCCAGGGGAACAACAAGGGTTGTCGGAGTTTTTCTTGAACCTGCTGCTGAATATTCAGATGATGAAGAAATTGACAGTATACAGAAACATACGTCCGGTTTTATTGAAATTTTCAACGGAAGATCATTTCTGGTTTCTGAATACAGATTTTTTAAAGACGGCGGCAGAAACAGGATTGATTATTCGTATAAAAATGATTTATTGATTAGCAATACCTTGTTTGTTTGGGAAGAAGAAGACGCACATTATAGGGAGATATACACAGATTTTTTAAGGTATAACCGATCATTGTTTTTAAGAGCGGTTGAACGGGTGTTTTATAAAGACAGCAGAATTTCACTTTCCGGAGAATCTTTATTCGCGTCATTTCCCAGAAATCTTGCGGATGCCGCTCATATCAAGGAATTAATCGGAGAAAAAATAAACACATATCCTGGTTTTTTCGGCGAAGCGAATATTTACGAAGATGAGAAAATAATTTATACAACAGACGATCGAAGCAGAATAACAACCCAGACATTATACGATAAAGACGGCAAAATAATATGGACAATTACAAATTCATGGTCAGGCGATCGCATTGTTTCGACATTGAAAAAGGAAGGCAATACGGAACAACTGGCGGAATTTGAATATAATATGTCGGGCAATCGAATAACGGAGAAAAATTACAGAAACGGAATTCTGGAACGAGTTGTCTATACTGAGGGCAAAACCGATATAGAAGAACTTTACTTTAACAATATCGTTGTCCTTCGCGCTATTTGGGAAGACGGAAGAAAAATTTCAGAGACAAGGGTTAATTTCCGTTGAAAAATAAATGGATATTATTTATCGCTTCAAGATACATATTGAAAGGACGCAGTAATTCACCTGTTCTTGCCATTTTGGGAATAGCAACAGGCGTTCTTGCGTTGATTGTAATTATCGCCGTTATGAACGGCTTTCAGCTCGGATTTATCGAAAGCATTCTGGAAATTTCTTCTTATCATTTACGAACAGAATCCTTTTCAGAAGATAAAATTAATGATCTGCGGGATAAACTGCTTGAAATAAAAGGTGTGAAAGCGGCTGTTCCCTTTAAGGAATTCCATGCGCTTGCCAGAGGAAGACGATCGGGACAACAGGCGGTATTTGCAAGGGGGTTAGAGGGGAAAACTCTGGAGATTGATACGGGAATGGCAGAGAAACTTTTTTTTGAAGCAGGTTCATTTGATATTTACAATGAAAAAAATATACTATTGGGAATTGAACTGTCCCGCAGATTGGGACTTGCAATTGGAGATGAAGTTACATTATTTTCAATTACGGGAATTTTGTCCGCGAATGAAGAAGACTCAGGGCTTGATACTTTTATCATCACAGGAATTTTTAGAACAGATTTTTATGAATATGACAGCAGTTGGGTGATTTTAAACATAGATGCACAGGTTTTCAATGTTAATGAAAGCGGTCTAAAAATGGGAATAAAACTTGACAACAGGTTTAATGACAGGCATGTACTCGATGCCGCGGTTAAAAGTATTTCCGGTTTACCATGGTATGTGAATATTAATATTTCAAGCTGGAGGGATTATAACCGTTCATTCTTCGGAGCCCTGAGAACAGAAAAACTTTTTATGTTTATACTGGTAGGATTAATTTTTCTTGTAGTTGGCTTGAATATTTTTCAGGCGCAGAGAAGATCAGTGCTTCAAAGAAGCGAAGAAATCGGGCTTTTACGCGCTATAGGAGGGAATAAAAACGCTGTAAGATTTGTTTTTGTCTGCGACGGAGCCATTATCGGCTTTACAGGCGCAAGCATAGGTTTTATTTCAGGATTGCTGATTGCGTCAAATATATCAGATTTTTTTCTTTTGATTGAAAATATCGTCAATTTTTTTATTAATATTCTTAATATACTGTCCAAATTTCTTGGAATGGGATGGACAGACAATTTTTCTGTCTTTTCACCGGCTGTTTTTTATTTGAAGGAAATACCTTCGCGGATTTTACCTGCCGAAGTTATAATCATATTCCTGTTTGGCTTTTTATCTTCGCTTGCGGCGGCATGGATTGCGTCAGGAAAGGTAATAAATATAGAGCCGGCGGAGGTGCTGCGTTATGAGTGAAAATATTTTAAAAGTGGAAAACATTATAAAAAATTATGCATCAGGAGATGAAACGTTAAATATTCTGAGAGGAATTAACTTTCAGCTTGAAGAAGGAAAGTCAGCCGCCATAAGCGGGCAAAGCGGCAGCGGGAAAAGCACTCTTTTGAATATCATCGGAGGGCTGGATCGCTGCGATGAAGGAAAGGTTTATATCGGCAGTGAAGAAATTACTTCACTTTCTGAAAAGGAAATGTCCTTATACCGTTCAAAAAAAGTTGGTTTTATTTTTCAGTTTCACTATTTATTAAAGGATTTCACCGCTTTGGAAAACATAATGCTTCCGGCTTTTATAGCGGGAATTAACAAAAAAAACGCAATGGAAACCGCAAAATCCCTTTTGGCGGATGTCAGACTTGAAGACAGAAGCAGCCATTTCCCATCGCAGTTGTCAGGGGGAGAGAGGCAGCGCGTCGCTGTCGCACGCTCAATGGTAAACGATCCTTCCATTATCCTCGCGGACGAACCTACAGGAAATCTTGATCCTCAAAACAGCGAAATAGTATCGCAGCTTCTTTATGAGGGAGCGAAAAAAAGGGGAAAAACCCTGATAGTCGTAACCCATGATCAAAAAGTCGCTTCAAAAGCAAACGTGCAGCTTATCCTGGAAACAGGAAAACTCGCGGAGGAAGCACAGGCTTGAAGCGAAGAGCGGCTTTTTTTATAGCAATAAGATATTTATGGGGAAGAGCCCATGAAGGAGGGCGGTATCTGCGCGGCGCCGCCGCGGGAATTGCCGTCAGCCTTATTCCGATTATTGTTACATTGATAGTAGCGGACGGAATGATAAGGGGAATAACAGACCGGTATCTTGAATTCGGAACGGGGCATCTTCAGATTTTCAATATTTACGATTCAGCGTTAGGTGAAGAAACATCGGCGAAAATAAAAGAGACTGACGGCGTAAGGGGCGTATGGCAGGAACAAAGGGGAATGGGAGTGCTTGCAGGAAAGACCGGAAGAACGGGAGTTACAGTGCGCGCCATAGAGTCGTCATTCTGGGATGATCCGGGGAGTATTCAATATTTAAACATTATTGAAGGCGGAACTCAAAACCAAAGCGATCGTGAGATAGTGTTAGGTGAAGCTCTCGCGTCGGGTATAGGCGTAAAAACAGGCGATTTGGTGCGGCTTATGACCATCAGGGAGGGAGAGAACGGCAGACTTATTCCGCGTTCGGCTTCTTTTACCGTAAAGGGAATAATTTCCTGCGGTTATAATGAGCTTGACGCCCTTTGGTGCATTCTAAGCTGGGAGGGAGGACTGCGCGTGATGTCAGCCGATCAGTCATCAGCGAGTTTAATAGTCAAGATTGACGATCCGTACAAAATGCCGGATCATTTTGTTTGGGATATGTTTATGAAACTCGGAAACGGGTTTATTGTTTACACGTGGAAAGATCTTCTGCGCTCACAGTACAGTTCGTATGAAACAACAAGACAGCTTTTACTGTTTATAATGGCTCTGATTGTGGTTGTTGCCGCGGTAAACGTGTCTTCAGCGACAAGCATGCTTGTTCTTGAACGTCAAAAAGACATAGCTGTATTAAAATTTTCAGGCGCAACTGTAAAAGGCGTTACAGGCGTTTTTATTCTGGGAAGTTTCTTAACAGGTTTATTCGGTTCTGTTATCGGTATTGCCGCCGGGCTTTTAATCGGTGTCAATATAAACATTCTCATAAGATCGCTTGAAAAAATTTTAAGTTTTTTCTCATATCTTTTGAACGGAGGAAAAATTATAATTCTTGATCCGGATTTTTACCTTGAGACAATTCCCATTATAATTAACTGGAACACTGTCTTGTTAATAGGCATCTTCGCGGTATTCTGTTCTGTGCTTTCTTCATGGATACCGGCGCATAGAGCCGGAAAATTAAAACCTATCGAACTGCTGCGGAAAACCTGACAGCGGCGGTATTTAACGCGACAACCGTCCTGCAACAGTGTCAAGGAATTCCCATGAGTTAAGCACCTTCTCAGGTCTGGGATCTGAAAGTTTAGCAAGATCACCGGTCATTATTCCGTCTTCAATTACGTCAAGCACCGTTTTTTCAAGGCGTTTGGCGAAATCCGCCAGATCAGGAGTATTGTCAAGTTCAGCGCGTTTTGCAAGAGAACCGCTCCATGCAAAAATTAATGCTGCAGGGTTAGTGCTCGTTTTTTCGCCTTTTTGCCAGCGGTAGTAATGCTGCTGAACAGTACCGTGCGCCGCTTCATATTCAAAAACACCGGAAGGAGAGACAAGCACACTTGTCATCATGGCAAGACTGCCTGCTGCGCTTGCTGTCATGTCGCTTTGAACGTCGCCGTCGTAATTTTTACACGCCCATAAAAAACCGCCTTCGCTTTTAACAACACGGGCTACAGCGTCGTCGATCAATGTGTAAAAATATTCAATTCCCGCTTTTGAACATTTTTCCTTAAACTCGGTTTCGTATACATCGCTGAAGATTGTTTTGAAACGTCCGTCATAAATTTTGGAGATTGTGTCTTTTGTTGCAAACCAAATGGGAAGTTTTTCCGCGATCGCATAAATAAAACAGGCGCGGGCGAAACTTCTGATGGAATCATCCAGATTATGCATTCCCTGCACTATGCCTCTACCCTTAAAGTCGGCGACTAGTATCCGTTTTTCCGTTCCGTCAGTTTTGGTATAAACAAGCTCTACCTTACCCGGCGCGTCAATTTCCATTTCTGAGGCTTTATAAACATCACCGTACGCGTGACGGGCAATGACAATCGGTTTTTTCCATGTGTTAACCGAAGGTTTAATACGGTTAACAGATATCGGCTTTCGAAAAACAGTGCCGTCAAGAATTGCCCTTATTGTCGCGTTGGGACTTGGATAAAGGTTCTTAAGATTGTACTCCTTCTGCCTTGCCGCGTTTGATGTAATGGTCGCGCATTTTACGCCGACGCCGTATTCCTTGATTGCATGAGCAGACTTAACAGTAACCTCATCATTGGTATTATCCCTGTTTACAAGCCCAAGATCATGATATTCGGTTTTAAGATCAACAAAAGGAAGTAAAAGTTTTTCCTTGATTACAACCCAAAGCACACGCGTCATTTCATCCCCGTCGATTTCGACAAGAGGAGTTTTCATGTTTATTTTAGCCATAAAAAGAGTATAAATGTATAATCAGAGTCTGTCCATAAATTGATTATTGGATTTTACCATATTGATAACTTCATTTATGGTTAACTCTGTATTTTGCCTTGCCGCAATATCGCGCAGAGTAATTTTTTCATCTGACGGATTCCCGGACGGTATCAGTATATAACGTATGCCTTTTTTTTCAGCTAAAACAAATTGTTTAACAAGTTGTTTTTCACCGCACGAATCTGTGAATACTTCACAGCCAACCCCTGCCTGCCTTAAGTCCTGCGCGAGTTTCTGATACTGCCCGGAATGTTCGGCTTTTACGCAGGCAATGGCAAGTAAACAACCGTTCGCGTCCGGCAATTTTCCAAGGCTTTCAAGAGCGGCGATTAGGCGGTCAAGACCGATAGATGTCCCGACTCCGCTTATTTTATTTTTATCTTTTGAGTATAACCCTGCAAGATTATCGTATCTTCCTCCTGAACAAACCGAGCCTATACCTGGAAGCTCAGTCAGAAAAGTCTCAAAGACAACGCCGGTATAATAATCCAGACCTCTTGTAATCGAAGGATTAAAGACGAATGTTTCCATATCGCCGCCAACCGCGTCCGCCATGTACTGACGCAGACATGAAAGACGCGCAGCTTCTTCGCACGAACCTCCTGATAGTTTCGTTACGCGATCAAGCACCTGTGAAAAATTTCCTTTTGCGTTAATAAATTGCAGAATTTTTTCGGCGTTTTCCTTTCCTGTAATGTCACCGAGGCTTTTTTGCGTTTCTTCTTCGCCGATTTTAGAGAGTTTATCTACAGTGCGGAGAACATCGGTTAATTTACCGTTCTGCCCGATATGTGAAAGGAAACGGTTAAAAAGCCCGCGGTGATTTACATGGATTGAAACATCTACGCCCAGTTTTTTCATTACAGAGCGGATTAAAAGGATAATCTCAAAATCGGCGGCGGCGCTGTCGCTCCCGATTATGTCAAAATCACACTGTGTAAATTCACGATAACGTCCGCGCTGCGTATTTTCTCCGCGCCAGACCTTCGCTATATGGTAACGCTTAAACGGGAATGTAAGCTCTCCTGAGTGCTGAGCTACAAAACGGGCAAAGGGGACAGTCAGATCAAAACGAAGGGCGATATCCCGATCCCCGTTGTCTTTAAAACGGTAAATCTGTTTTTCTGTTTCGCCTCCTCCCTTTCCAAGCAGGACATCAGCGTATTCAAGAGCAGGAGTGTCAATCGGCACATAACCAAAAGAGCGAAAACAGTTTTCGATTTTTTCAGTCAAGCCGCGTTTAACAGTTTCAGATGCGGGAAGAAAATCCCTGAAACCTTTCAGCACCCTGGGTTCAATATAGTCAGCCATGCTTATAATATACTGATATTATACCTGCTGATAAAGACAGCGCAGTCTAAAAAATAATTTATTTCTCCAGGAAATTAGCCAGTTCAATTAATTCAAGATGAACGGTTTTGATTTTCTTTTCACCATGCAGTTCTATTGGAAACCATTCTTTTGCTATCTCCCTTAAAAAATCAGCTTTATGCTCTACGGAGTGTCCTTTTTTTCTCAATAAACTATAAAGTTCATCCTGATCAACCCCGCTTTTAACATTCTTGCTTTTCTTTGTTTGATCAGACCCAATTGATGCCAATCCGCATCTATATGCATAAATTATTGCTTCTTCAATATCATTAAAATTTGTGCCGGCAATATCAATGTTAAATTCCAGTTTTGTGTCAATATGATGCTGAATACTCATATCGCCGTATTTGCTAACCAATTTAGCGTCAACATTTTTTAATACATCCAGTTTCTGACCCATATCCTCTCCTTATATAACAAAGTGTTTATGGTTATATAATATCATTTTATTTATACAAAGTGAACATATATGCGGCGAAAATCAATAAAAGCACGCAGCCTTCCCAGCGGTTAATTTTCCCTTTTGACAAGGGGATCATGGCAAGTAAAAGCGCAATAGTGATGCCGAAAAGCCAGATCATGTCGGTAATGAATAGGGGGTGATTGTTCACGGTTATCGGGCTTACGACAGTCGTTACGCCCAGAACTCCGGCGATGTTGAAAAAGTTTGAACCGATGATGTTCCCTATCGAGAGATCCGCTTCTTTTCTAAAGGCGGCAATCAGGGACGATATTAATTCAGGCGCGCTTGTACCGACGGCGACAATTGAAACTGCGATAACGCGCTCGCTTACTCCCCATTGAAGCGCTATTTCTTTCGCTCCTTTAACAAACCAACCGGCGGCGAAATATAACCCAACTACAGCAGCCAGAATCAACAATAACGCAAAAACGGGTTTCATGGTTGCAGGTTCTATTGTTTTTGCGTCTGCGGTTTTTTTTGACTTCATTACAGACCACACCGTGTAGACAACCAATATGGAAATTAACGCTAGACCTTCAAAAAATCCGATAATTCCGTTAAACCCAAAAATAAAAAGCAGAATCGTTATAAGAAACATCACTAAATAATCAAAACCAATTGCCCTGTTTCTGATTGGAATGGGAGAAATAATTACTACGATGGCAAGAATACAGGCTATGTTTGCGATGTTTGAGCCGATTACGTTTCCAAGCGCTATATCATGCGAATTGGTTAAAGCCGCTCCGACGCTTATAAACATTTCCGGCGCGGAAGTCACATACGCGACTATTGTTAATCCTACAACGAGCGTGCTGATTTTGAAATGACGGGCAATTTGAACGCTTCCTGTTACAAGCCAGTTGCCGCAGATTATTAAAACTCCAAGTCCCGCAGCCAGATAAATATACGGAGATAGTACAGCAAAGGCAGTTCCTGCAAGAAATTCATCCATTGCCTGTCATTTTAACATTATTTTACGATATGAACAATAACGATTTTAAACATAAAGATAACGCTTGATCTTCATGGTCGGGGTTTTTTCAAACGGTTCATATTTTATTTCGATCTTGCTAAGCTGCGAAAAAGCGGCAAGTTTTTTATTTACCCAGAAACGGAGTTCTTCAAGCATGTTTTCGACAGCTCCAGCCGCAGCTTTCGCCGCATCTGTCAAACTAACAAGCGCGACAAGTTCTCCCCTGTCTCCGGAATATACAAGAGCGTCTTCAACAAGACTTGATGTGCCCAGAAGGCCTTCGATTTCTTCAGGGTAAATATTCTCCCCCGAAGGACCCAGTATCAGGGCTTTAAGTCTTCCCTTAATGAAAAGCATTCTCTTTTTGAATTTCCCCAAGTCGCCTGTTTTAAACCAGCCGTCGGAAGTGAAAACTTCATCTGTTTTTTCCTTGTCATTGTAATAACCCATCATTATATTGGGTCCTTTTACCTGAATTTCCCCCTCTCCGTTAGCTGCAATATTTGCGATTCGGATTGTTACTCCCTTTGTAGGAACGCCAGTCGAGCGCACCGGGAAACGGTTGGGCTTACTTCCCGCAAGAAGAGGAGCGGTCTCTGTAAGACCATAGCCTATCGCATAGGGGAATCTTGCGCGGCGCAGGAATTTTTCCACTTCTTCGGAAAGAGGAGCTCCTCCGATTCCGTAAAATCTGATCCTGCCTCCAAGAACAGAGATCAGCTTGCGTCCTGCGGCTATAATGGCAAGAGGTCGCGTTAACGGGAATTTAAAAAGTTTGTTTTTCTTTAATTTCGGAGCTATGCCGTTTCGGTATATTTTTTCGATTAAAAGCGGGACAGTCGCCATAATGGTCGGACGGACAGCCTTGACGGCAGATAAAAGCGCAGTCGGTGATGGCGGTTTATCGATATAAGTAATCTGGGAACCTGCTATCATGGGAGCGATAAAACCCAATGTACATTCGTAGGAATGGGCAAGAGGCAATACCGAAAGCAGACGGTCATGATTTGTCATTACAGCGAACTTTAATGCTGCAAGAGCGCAGGATAAAAGATTTGTGTTTGAAAGCATTACGCCTTTGCTGCTTCCTGAAGTTCCGCTCGTATAAATGATTACCGCCAGGTCATTGCCGCTGCGCCGGGGAAATATTATGTTTTGTTCAGGAAGGCATAACTGCATTTGCTTTTCATTCCCGCATACAGAAACAGTAATTTCTTCGCTGTCTGTGATTGTATCAATATATATAAAAGGCAGCTGCGGCAATTTATCGATTTTTTCCGCCATTGATCTGCTCAGGCAGACGGCGGATACTCCTGCGTGCCGCGCGATATGCGCGATTTGTTCTTCCGGAAAACCTGTAAGAAGCGGAACACAGACGGCTCCCGCATGCGCGATACCGAAATAAAAAATACCCCATTCAGGGTTGTTTTCAGAAAGAAGTAAAACCCTGTCCCCGCTGTTAATGCCAATATTTTTTAAAAGAAGACCTGCCTGAACACTGCGTTTTCCCATCTGAGCGTATGTAAAACTTTTTGTGATAACGCCGCCTGTAAGCATTGACAAAGAAGGTCTGTTGTGGTATTTGTGCGATGCCGCCAAGCATAAAAGGCTCAGCGTTTCTTCATTCAGATACTTCATTGACGTTTAGATTAAGGCTAATTTGAAATGGTTGCAAGTATTGCCCCAACCTTTTAATACTGATAAAATTAGAAAATGCAGTCACTTGGCATTAATATAGGTTCAACCAGCCTGAAAATGGCTCTTTTTGAATATGAAAGTTCACCGGAAAGCGGAAAACCTGTCTGGACAGCGTCAATACCTCATGAAGGTGATTTCAGCGCGGCTGTGCATAAACTTTTGAGCGAAGGAAAAGTCGCCCAGGGCGTACCTTCCCTTGTTACAGGAAATGAAGGTCGTTTTATGTTTGACGTTTCCGGCACTCTTGAACCGCTATGCGTAGAAGCAGCGTTACGCACTCTTGGAATTAAAGCCGATGCCGTTGTCAGCATGGGAGGCGAAGACCTTATTGTCTATTCGCTTAACGCGGACGGAAAAATTATCAACAATTTTTCAGGTAATAAATGCGCAAGCGGAACAGGAGAATTTTTAAAACAGCAGCTTGCACGCATGGACATGACGTTAGATGATATTGATAAAGTCAGCGATGATGCGAAAGTACACGCTCTTTCCACGCGCTGTTCTGTGTTTATGAAAAGCGACTGTACGCACCGCCTGAACAAGCGGGAAGCGACAAAGGAAGATATTGTACTTTCGCTCTCCGATGTCATGGCGGTAAAGGTAATTGATTTTTTAAAACGTGCGCGCGTTACCTCAGGCAGGGTAGTACTTACAGGCGGAATTACGCTTAACAGGCACATTGTCCGTTTTATCCGTGAAAAAGCTCCTCAGATTGAATTCATCATTCCCCAAACCGCCTCTGTTTTTGAAGCGCTTGGAGCCGCTGTTCTTGCGCCTGTTTCGGGAAGCAGTCTGCCTTCGGCGGATAAACTGCTTAAAACAAACGACGTCCGTTTCGGCGTTTTGAATGCGCTGCGTGAATGGCAAAACAAGGTTCAGTTTTTTGATAAACCTGACGGAAAAGTATGCGTAGACAGGAAATACATCCTTGGAATTGACGGAGGCTCTACAACCACCAAAGCCTGTCTTGTCGATATGGAAACTGATGAAATTGCAGCGAGTCATTACGGGCGTACATACGGTGATCCTGTAAAAGCGCTGAAGGAATGTCTTTCTGTCATTCAGGAAAAAATAATTAAAGACACAGGCAGTAAAAAAGCCGATATCCGCCTTGTATCTGCAACAGGTTCCAGCCGTGAAATACTCGGCGTTTTTATGGAAACTCCCGGAGTGTATAACGAGATCATCGCCCATTCAGCCGGCACTACATACTTTGACATGGAAGTAGAAACCATTTTTGAAATCGGCGGACAGGATGCGAAATATGTGCTTTTAAAAAACGGAGTGCCGATTGATTACGCGATGAACGAAGCCTGCTCTGCTGGAACAGGCTCCTTTCTGGAAGAATCAGCGTCGGGGGATCTTTCCATTCACAGCGCGAAAGATATCGGTCCCATTGCGTTAGACGCAAATGCGCCGTGCAAATTCGGAGAGCACTGTTCGGCGTTTATCAACAGCGACATCCGCAAGGCGGTGCAGCAGGGAGCCGGCAGGGAAAATATCACGGCGGGGATTGTATGCTCGATCGTGTCAAATTATCTTAACCGCGTTGTCGGAAACCGAACGATAGGAGCGAGAATTTTTCTTCAGGGAGGAGTCGCCAAGAACCCCGCAGTTCCGCTTGCGTTTGCGATGCTTCTTGACAAGGAAATACTGGTTCCTCCTTCACCTGAGCTTATGGGCTGTTTCGGGGTAGCCCTTCTTGCCAAACGCAAGCACAGCGAAGGTCTTCTTGATGAAAAAAACATCATTATTGATGACGTAATAAGGCGAGAGATTGAATATGAGAAGGTCTTTACCTGCAAGTCATGCGAAAACCTCTGTTCCATACAGGTACTTAATGTAAATAAAACAAGGTACATGTTCGGCGGAAGATGCAACAAGTACGCCAATATGAGAAAAAATGTAAAAGACGTGCCTGTTTTTGATTATGTTGAAAAACGACAAAAGATGCTGTTTGAAGATTTCGCCGCACCTGAATTGACAGAAGGTAAAAATTTAAAAAACTATGTAGTCGGAATTCCGCGGGCTTTTTCAGTTCATACCCTGTATCCATTTTACAGTTGGCTGTTTTATGAACTTGGAATCAAGACATTTCTCTCTTCCGTGGTCGCGCATGAGGGAGTTGCAAAGGCGGAGGCGCAGTACTGTTTCCCGGCGGAAATAGCTCACGGCGCTGTACAGGACTGTCTTGATAATAATTGCAATTATGTGCTTTTGCCTCATTTCCGCGACATGCCTTCCTACGAAAAGAAAGTTCACGCCAATTTCTGCCCGATAACGCAGGCGCTTCCGTACTACATGGAAAAAGCGTTTCCCGATATCGATAAAAACCGCTGGCTTCCGTTTGTTGTCAGTTTTAAATACGGAGAGGGGAAAGCGCTTGAGCATTTGTGCATGATGACACAGCGCCTTGGTATTGATGAAGCTCAAACGAAATCTGCTTTTGAAAAAGCTTGGGCAAAACAGAATGAATATTTCAAAGCCGCTGAAAAAATGGGGCTTGAAGCATTGGAGCAGGCGCGTAAGGCGGATCGTCCTGTCATTGTTCTTCTTGGAAGACCGTATAACGCGTTCACTCCTGAAGCGAATATGGGTATACCCAGAAAATTTACAACAAGAGGATATTCGATCATACCATTTGATATTCTGCCTTTTGCGGGTGAAGAGATATTTTCCAACATGTACTGGTTTTACGGTCAGCAGGATGTTAAAACCGCAGGCATGCTGAAAAAAGAAGATAATATCTATCTTGCCTTTGTATCGAATTTTTCGTGCGCACCAGACTCTTTTATTCTTCACTATATCAAATGGATAATGAGGCAAAAACCATTCCTTGTGCTTGAACTCGATTCCCATTCAGCTGACGCGGGTATTGATACCCGCGTTGAAGCGTTCCTCGACATTATTGATGGTTACCGCGCGGGAAAAGACGGAGTTGAAAGAGAGCGCTACGACAATAATTTACGGTTCGTAAGCGAAAGGCTTCCATCCGGCGCTTTTGATTTACGTATAGACAATGTTAAAACGGGCGAAAAAATTCCAATCATTAACAACAAGAAAGTGAAGGTTCTGCTTTCAAATATGGGTAATATCTCTACCGAGTACATGAGAGCAGCTGTCCGCAGTCAGGGGATAAACGCCGAAGTGCTGCCCGTAGCGACGAGCAAAACCGTTCAGGTAGCGCGCGCTCACGCGTCGGGAAAGGAATGCGTGCCAAGCCATCTGGTCCTCGGCAGCGCGCTTGAATTTATTTTCAGTGAAAAATACCGCAAGGATGAGCTGTACCTGCTCTTTGTTCCGATAACGACAGGTCCCTGCCGCACAGGTCAGTATTATATTTATTATGAGAATCTTTTCCGCGACATGCGGCTTGAAAACGTAGTTGTTTTTATTTTATCAGCGGATAATTCCTACACCGAGCTAGGCGGCGATTTTGCCAAACAGATGTGGATAGGACTTGTGTTATCTGATTATTTAAAGGATATTCAGTGTTCTCTGAAAGCATGCGCGGCTGATCCTGTAAAAGCACAGAAAAAATTTGAACTTTCGTGGCGAAAGGTTATGCATGCCGTTGAATATAACCCGAAAAAATTATGGAAAGAATTAAAACAGGTTGCAGATGATGTAAAACAAATCCCTTTAAAACGCACCGTAAAGGAATGTCCCCGCGTTTTAATTGTAGGTGAAATCTATGTCAGGCGCGATGATTTTGCGGTAGGAGAGCTTATTGATTTAATGAGTGAAAGGGGCATCGTTGTTAAAGTTGCCGGTATCAGCGAATGGATTCATTACCTTGATTTTGTGCGTGAATATTCGCTTAACAAGGTTATTAAACTCAGGAAAAAAGGAAGGCGTGTTTTTTCGGCTCCGTGGAAAAATCTGAAAAAACTGCAAATTGAAAAATGGTGGAAACATCAAATTGAGAAAAAAACACTTTCCATTTTAAAACCGACCGGGTTAATCCCCGATACTCCGCATGACATGCGTTTTATAATGAAATATTCACAGGAGTATTTTGTAAATCTTGAACTTCAATCTGAAATTTCAGTTTCGTCAGGTTCAGCCGCGGCGGCGATGGAAAACGGATATTCAGGCATTGTGAATATAAGTCCGTTTGCCTGTCTTATCGGGCGCGTGATAGAGGGGCTTTTTACGCCCTGGGCGCGTGAGCGAAACTACCCGATTCTTTCCGTAGAAGTTGACGGTAACCTGCTCCCGCCGAACATTGTCAATAAACTGAATATTTTTATGGTTAACGTACTGCGTTTCAAAGGCTCAACTGATTTATCAATGCTTGTTGACAAGGCAGTATCCGAATAATAAAAACGGCAGGATTATGAAAAGACTGGATAAAAGTATTGACATGCTTCTGAAAAATTATAATTCACATGGCATGGTTAATCATTCCGAGGGAGAAAATCTTCCGGGAAGGGAAAGTATTGAAAATATCGTGTACAGTCTTGAAGAGCTTCTTTTTCCCGGCTATCTGGAAAATATTGATTATGTGAATCTCAGTAACATTACAGGAAAAAAAGTAAATTCCCTTGCGCAAATTTTAAGGAGCGAAGTTGAAAAAAGCCTGGCTTTTTCAGTACGGCTTGGGGTTTTAAGCTGCGGGCACGGAGGCTGCAGGGCGGTCGCTGACATGGTTGTGGATGAATTTTTTGAAGAACTGCCAAAAATAAGAGTTCTTCTCTCTGAAGACTTGAAAGCCGCAGTCCGCGGAGACCCTGCCGCAAAAAGCAATGATGAGGTAATCCTCTCATACCCCGGTTTTCAGGCGATTACAGTCCACCGTATGGCGCATTTTTTATGGTCAAGGCAGGTTCCCCTTATTCCGCGAATGATGAACGAGCTCATTCACAGACGTACAGGGATTGACATTCATCCGGGTGCGCAAATAAACGGCTCTTTTTTTATCGATCACGGAACAGGCATAGTAATTGGAGAGACGACTGTTATCGGCAGTAATGTCAAATTATATCAGGGCGTTACCCTGGGAGCGCTTTCTGTGAAAAAGGAAGAAAGCGGGCAAAAACGACATCCGACCATTGAGGACAATGTCACAATTTATGCAAATGCCACCATTCTTGGCGGTGAAACTGTTATCGGCAGCGGCAGTATTATTGGGGGCAGCGTGTGGATTGTTCATTCTGTTCCGTCGGGCAGTAAAATTTACTTAAAACGTGATTGACAAGCTTGCATAAAAATCATGTTTTCTGTAAACTTAACCGGTGTAAGCGTTGGTTGTGTTCATGAATAAGTTCATTTAATTTGGATCGGAGTTTAAAAATGGGTATATTAAGTATAATTCTGCTGGTTTTCTTTGTAATAATTGCCATATTGCTTGTATTAATGGTTTTAATTCAAAACTCGGAAGGCGATGGTCTCGGCGGTATTTTTGCCGGAGGTTCAAATACGGCTTTTGGCTCGCGTTCAGGCAATGTTCTTACGCGTACTACAACTGTGCTGGGTGCTTTATTTCTAATTGTCAGTCTTGGGCTTGCCCTTCTTGCGCGTACGCCGAGCGGATCGGGCGTGGAAGCGCAGGGAAGAGAACTTTTTAACCAAAATACAGGATCGAGCTGGCTGGAAGATGAATTAAATCCGAAGCCGGAAATAAATCCTGAAGACGATTTGCTTGAATATCTTGGTACTGAGGAAACAGCCCAATAAGCTGATTTTCCAGAGGTAGTTATGATACTGCAGGATGTATTAAACCCTGAATCAATTCTGATTGATTTAAAGTCCTGTAATAAAGATGAAGCGTTTAATGAACTTGTTACGCATTATTGCAAGGTTAATAAATCGTCGGCTTACAGCGAGATTTTTGATACAATTTTAAAGCGGGAAGAAAAAATGTCTACCGGTATCCATAAGGGCATTGCGTTTCCGCACGGCAAAACCGATGCTGTAGACAAAGTGCGAAGTGTAATTGGAATTTCCAAAAAGGGTGTTAATTACGACGCTCTGGACGGTGAGCCTGTACATATTCTTTTTATGGTTATTTCTCCAATGGAAGAATCAAATGAGTACCTGCGGCTCCTGAAACATATAGCCAATCTTTTGGAAATATCCCAATTTCAAAATGAATTAAGAAGTCAGGCTGACGCAATAGGCGTATACAATGTTATCTGCAAATATGAAAAAACGCTTACAGCAAAAAAACCAAAATAAGTAACAAAGTTGTCGATACCTTCGGTTATTAAACAACTTCATTAAAAATTTTAAAAAATAATGCCTTCAGACAATCTTAGCTCATTGATTTTTTTTCTGAAAACCTGCGGAAGAGCCGCCTCAATTTTAACGTCAAGAAATTCCATTTTCCACGCATGGAGAAGGAAAACTCCTTTTTTTTGGCTTCCGTATTTCCGATCTCCCGCCAGAGGATATCCGTGAGATGCTGATTGTGCGCGAATCTGATGAGTTCTGCCCGTTATAATCTCCGCAATTACAAAACTAAAACCTGACGCTGAAGACAAGGTTTTTATTTTTGTAACTGCGTTTTTGCCGGCTTTTGAAACAAAAGTTCTCTTTTTTTCCCTGTCCCTGACCAGAAAATTTTCCCAAACAGCCTCTTTTTCCACATTGCCTTCCGCTATAAAAAGATAGGTTTTCCGTATTTTTCTCTCCTTTAAAAGAGAGCTAAAAAGACGGGCGCCTTCCAGTGTTTTTGAAAAAACGACAATTCCGCTTGAAGGTCTGTCAAGCCTGTGAAGAGGACCGCTTTTGAACGATAATGAAGATGAAATTTTATCCGCCAGAAAGGAACGTACCATTGTATCAAGGCTGTCATTTCCGTGTACGTAGAGTCCTGAGGGTTTATTTACAGCCAGTAAATTTGAATCCTGCCAAAGAACGTCAACCGCGGAGGGTAAGTTTGTATTAGGCGCAGGTTCTACTGTATCTTCAGGGATAGGAATGCTGATTTTATCGCCGGAAAAGACATGTTTATCAGCTTTTGCGCTTTTTCCGTTTACAAGGACTTTTCCCTGCCGCAGGAGTCTGTGTAAAAGCGAAAGCGGAGAAGAGGGGAGAGCTTTACGTAAAATCCTGTCCAGTCTGCGGTTATTATCATTCTCCCCAGCAATTAATTCCATATAAAACATCAATTCTATCCAAATTTCTGATGTAATCAAGGTGTTCGTCAAAATTATTTCCATAACATTCCCAACTACCGTAAATTCTTCATTTTTTAAAGGTCTTTACATTATTTTTGATTTTTGTTATAAAGTTAAAAAGCTGTTCCGGTTTCGGAACAGCTTCACCTAATAGAGTTTTTAAGGAAGGAACATATGTCACGGACTTGTGAAATCTGCGGAAAACATACAATAACCGGAAATAAAGTCAGTCATGCCAAAAACCGCACCCGCAGGACATGGAAGCCAAATCTCGTTAATGTAAAAACAGAAGCCGGCGGTACCACCATGAAGATGAAAATCTGCGCACGCTGTTTAAAAAGCGATCATATTACCAAGAAAGTCTAAACGCCTTTTATGCAGGATCCCGGACTGTTACAGGCGCTGGATTATATCCTCAATCACAGTGATGAATCCTCAATTGATGTTCTTGCAGAAGCTATTGTAAGGCGAAGGCGTAATGTTTCCATTTTCGGCGCTGTAAGTGAAATACATGATCCTGAAAAATTGGCAAAAGAGATGTCGCAAAGGGTAAATGAAGGGATAGGATTGGGTATTGAGGGTATGAGAAATTCTGTCCGTGAAATGATAATCAAGATACTGAAAGAACACGCGCCTGAACTCAATGAAGATCAGGTCAGCCAGTTATGCGATGAATGGCTTCCCGATAAAAACAAAAAACAAGCTCTTCCGGCTGATGTGCTGGTTTCCATGATTGATCAGTTTATTTCTTTTTCACAAGGCAGCATGAATAAATCAGCGGATGAAGAGCTAAGGGCTGAAATGGGCGCGTGGCCGCAGCGTTACTGGAACTCGTTTCCTCAGGTAATCCGCCGGCTTATCTCCGATTATTTAAAAGATAAAATAACGGAGAAAGATTTTAAAACAAGAATTGGCATCGCTCTGGGGAAATAACATACAGAATCAACCCACACACAAAACACGGAGTTGTTGTTAAAATTATTTATTTTTTGTTATGTATACGCGTTATTTTCAGTCTCCGGCGCGGATTGAATTAAACCATGCGTCATTGTAAAGATCGATTGCCGGTCCAAGGTCTTCGACCAGTTCTGTATTTAAAAGTTCGTCGGCAGTATAAAATGAAAAACCTTTCTTATAACTGCGCGCAGGAACATTTACTGTAGACGGCAGCCCGAAGATGTCGGCGAACTCAGCGTATATATCAGGGCGGTGAATGAAGTCGATAAATTTGTGAGCCAAATCTACATTCCTTGCTCCCTTTAAAATGCACATATTATCGACATAGGAAGGTCCGCCTTCGTCGGGAATAAAAAAAACAGTGTCGCGCATAAGCTGCTGGTTATCCATAATTTCTTCGTAAACTGCTTCAGGGAAACCGTGAACGACCCAAAACTCTCCGTTGGCATATCCCTTACCGAACGCTTCAGCGTCAAATTTTACAAGGTTAGGTTTCCATGAATTATTTACAAGGTTTTTTGCGTCTGTTATCTGAGACGGAACTGTCGAGTTTACAGAGTATCCAAGGAAAGAAAGAGCGCCTCCTATCACTTCACGCAAATCGTCAAGCATTGTCATGCGACCTTTCAAGTCCTCTCTGCCGAAGATAGCCCAGCTTCTTTGAAAATTGGGCACTCTTGCGGTATTCACGATAATGCCCGCCGCGCCGTAAAAATAGGGGACAGAATAATTCATCTGCGGATCGTAACTAATTATTTTTATAACTTCAGGATCGATGTTTCCAAGATTTGAAAGTTTTGTTTTATCTATTTTTTCAAGCATGTCCTGTTGAATCATTATCGGAACAAAGTCTTTTGACGGAAATACGACATCGTAGCTTGCGCGCTTCCCCCTTGAAGAACTGAGTTTTGCGTACATGTCTTCATTGGACGCAAATTCGTCATAAATTACCCTTACATTGTATTCATCTTCAAATTTTTCAATGACCGAATCGGGCGTGTAATAAGTCCAGTTGTAAATATAAAGTTTTTCTTTTGAACTACATGAAATAATGACGGGCATTATAAGCGCTGCCAAAACCAAATGGAAGATGACATTCTTTTTATTCATCTTTTACCCTCCCGTGGCGCGGAGCTGTCAAAATTAACAGCTCCGGGAAAAATATACAAGGTTTAATCTCCGACCCTTATGGAGTTAAACCATGCGTTATTATAAAGATCCAAAGACGAGCCTAAATCGATTTTTAGTTCAACATCCGCCAAATCTTCGGCTGAATACCATGAAGGTCCTTTTTTGTATTTGCGCGCCGGGATGTTTGCGGTCGCGGGAAATCCGAATGCATCGGCAAATTCGGCGTAAATTTCCGGCCTGTGAATAAAATCGATAAATTTATGGGCAAGGTCTATGTTTTTGGAACCTTTAAGAATACACATGCTGTCAATATACGCGGGTCCGCCTTCTTTTGGAAAAAAGAAAACGGTGTTTGCCATCATTTGCGGTATTTCCGCTATTTCCTCAAACACAACTTCAGGATACCCCTGAACCACCCAGAAATCTCCGCTTGCAAATCCCTTCCCGAATGAGTCTGCGTCAAATTTTACAAGATTTGGTTTCCACGAACCGTTTATAAGATTTTTCGCTTCTGTTATTTGCGACGGATCTTTTGAATTCACCGAATATCCCAGGAAAGCAAGCGCATCCCCCATAACTTCGCGCATGTCATCCAGCATGGTCATGCGCCCGGCAAGGTCTTTTCTTGCAAAAATTGACCAGCTCTTTTCATAATTGCGGACTTTTGAAGTATTGACAATTACGCCAGCCGCTCCAAAATAATACGGAACCGAGTAATCCATTAACGGATCATATTCAGCAAATTTAATAACGGCAGGGTCAATGTTTACAAGGTTTGGAATTTTGGATTTATCAATTTTTTCAAACATGTTCTGCTGAATCATTATTGATACATAATCAGCGGAAGGGAAAACAATATCGTATCCGCTGCCTCCTGATAACAGTTTGGCGTACATGTCTTCGTTAGACGCAAACTCGTCATAAACAACCCTTACGTTGAATTCTTTCTCGAATTTTTCTATTACAGAATCGGGCGTGTAATAAGTCCAGTTATAAATGAAAAGCCTCTCCTTTTTCTGGCAGCTTGACATGATAACCGTAATAATTAACAGGCACAATAATGCAACAACTGAACGCAGCCTGCTTGAGGCCTGTTTTGAGACTGCGTTTGTAAAAAGATTTTCGTCCATATGCTCCTCCTTTTTTATAAAATTGCTTTATTTTGCGGCTATATATTTCAGGAATTTTCTCAGGGTAATCGAAAGAAGGACCGTTCCCAGTATCATAACGACAGATAACGCGCTTATAAGGGGCGTTATTCCGCCTTTGCGCGTAATTGCCGAATAAATGAAGATCGGCAGGGTAGAAGAGCCGGGACCGGCAACAAAGAACGTTATGACAAAGTCTTCAAGAGACAATGTTATCGCCGTAAGAAGCCCCGAAATAATGCCGGGCATACATATTGGAAGTGTTACCTTAAACAGGATTTCTTTTTCATTCGCTCCAAGGTCCGCCGCCGCTTCTATTATCGAGAAATCAAATTCATCAAGACGCGCCATTACCATTAAAAATACAAAGGGAAGATTGAATGTCGTGTGCGCGATATAGATTGTAAAAAGCCCGAGCGGGATTCCAATCCCCGCGAAAAAAATGGAAAGAGAGACGCCGATAATAATTTCAGGCAGTATCATCGGCATGAAGGAGATTGCCTGAACATAACCCCTTCCCTTAAATCTGTACCAGTTGATACCGATCGCGCCTATTGTGCCGATAACGGTCGCTGTCGCCGCTGAACTTACCGCGACTATAATGCTGTTCCGAAACGCTGTCCACAATCCACGCTCGCTCAGGAGCCTCTCATACCAGCGCAGTGAAAAACCTGACCAGTTCATACTGGTGGAATCGTTAAATGAATAAACAACAAGCACCACAAGCGGCAGAAAAAGAAAAACCAAAGTTACCACAAAGACTGTATCTGAAAAGGATATATTTCTTATGGCGCGCCTTGCGTGCCTTCCGGCTTCTCCAATATTTTTTTTCCTTAGTTTTCCTGAGGTGGCAAAATTGCTCAGAATATTTGCGAAATTCACTCCGCTCCTCCGTTCTTGATATCCGCGCCTTTTTTCTCTGTATTGCGGGAGGAGTCTTTTTTCTGAATATACATCATCCACAGAACGCCGACTGTTGTTACAACAGTAAGCACCATGGAGATCGCCGCAGCCCTGGGCCAGTTACGCGATTTTAAAAGCTGGTCGGCTATTATATTTCCAAGCATGTACGAATCCATGCCGCCGATTAACTGCGGAACCGCATAGGCGCCGAAGATCGGAATAAACGTAAAAAGGACAGCGGTAAGAATTCCTGTGCGGATATTGGGGATAAGCACTCTTATAATCGATATAAATTTATTCGCGCCAAGATCGCGTGCGGCTTCCAGAAGCGAAAAATCAAATTTATCAATTGTTGAAAAAAGAGGCAGAATTGCATAAGGCAGATACATGTAAACAAGAACAAGGATAACCGCGTTCTGATTGTAAAGAAGCGGAAGATAATCGCTGATAATTCCCATACGAATAAAAAATGTATTTAGAAAACCGTTGTTTCCAAGTATATTAATCCAGGCGAAAACCCTGATTAGGAAATTTGTCCAGAAAGGTATTATTATCAGAAGAAGAAGAAGAGTCTGATGCTTGCTTTTTGCCATGCAGTAACCGCATGGAAGGGCGATAAAAATTGTAATCAGCGTAGCGATAACAGATGTGGATATGGTTCTAACAGTGATTTTTATAAAAACCGGATCTGACAGATAACGATAGGCGTCAAAGGTAAATTCCCATTCAATGCCGCCGTAAAGTCCCTTTTTCAGAAAACTGTAAATAATTATTATTACGATGGGAGCCAGAAAAAAGAGGGTAAACCAAATCGCCATAGGGGATGAGTAGAGCGGGCCAAGTCTTCTGGCCTTGGCTTTCAACTTTTTACCTCGACTATATAACCGTCAAGCGCGCTCCACGAAAGATACACCTGATCCTTCCAGCGGATATCAGGACCCTCATCCGAATAATTTGCATGCTGTTTTATAACGCGGATTAGTGATTTATCGGTTTGTACGTAAAATTTTGTCTGGAAACCAGAGTATATCGGTTCGTCAACCATTCCCTTTAGCAGATTGATATCATCGCGTTTTGTTGAGGGTTTTTCCTTTGTAATAACAATTTTTTCCGGTCTGATGGTAAAACTGACTTTTTGCCCCGTATGAATTTCGTCGGCATCGGTTACCTTGATGATTCCCAATTCGGGGATTTCCACTTCCGCCATGTATTCGATTACACCTTTATAATCCTGAAGCTCTACTTTCTCTACGGTTTTTATGATGCCGTCGTAAAGGTTTGTCTCGCCAATAAAACGCGCTACAAAATCGGTAGCGGGGCTTTCATATATTTCGTGGGGAGTGTCTATCTGTAATACTTCTCCCTGATTCATAATCGCTATTCTGTCAGAAACTGAAAGGGCTTCCTGCTGATCATGTGTGACATAAATAAAAGTGATGCCGATTTCATCATGGATGCGATCAAGTTCGATTAACATGTGCTGGCGCAGTTTCGCGTCAAGCGCGGAAAGAGGCTCGTCAAGCAATAAAACGCGCGGCTCATTGATAAGAGCGCGGGCGATCGCTACCCGCTGTTTCATGCCGCCTGAGAGCTGGTTCGGTTTTTTATCGGCATGACCTTCAAGGCGCACAAGCGCAAGGTACTTTTCAACTTCGGTTTTTATCTGCGCTGATGAAACGCCTTTTAAGCGCGGGGAGAAGGCTACATTATCAAAAACTGAAAGATGGGGAAAAAGCGCGTAATTCTGAAAAACGGTATTGGTAGGGCGTTTATTGGGAGGTAAAGAAAGCACGTCGTTCCCGTCAAGGGTCAGCTTTCCTGTATCGGGGGTTTCAAAACCAGCGATTATACGAAGCAGCGTGGTTTTTCCGCACCCTGAAGGTCCAAGCAGGGAGAAAAACTCTCCCTTTTTTATTTCCAGGCTCACATTTTTAAGCACTTGAAAATCACCGAAAGACTTGCAAACTCCCCCGATGAAAACATCGCTACCTTTCAATAGTTTACTTCCAGCCTCCTTGATGTCTTTATAGGGAACAATGGAGTTTTTTTTTTCTTTTGTCAAGAGTTTGTAATTTTTTTAATATTGATGTTTTTTCAAAACTAACCAGACCTTGAAAACAATTAATTATCAACATATATTTTAATACTCTACATTCCATAAAAAGAGTCCCTGCGGCGGAAGAGTAGGACCGGCTTGAGAACGTTCACCTGATGCGATAATCTTACGCAATTGTTCAGGTGAAGCGGAGTTTTCTTCGTAATGAAGAAAGGTTCCGGCGACAGATCGCACCATGTTCCGCAGAAAGGCGTTTGCGCGGATTTCAAAAATCAATTTTTCGCCTTCTGTAAAAAAAACAGAACTATATATGTATCTGTTTTTTGAGTTACTGGTATCACCTGCGCCGGCGAAAATGGAGCAGTCCGTTTCTCCCAGCAACAGCCTTCCGTATGCATTTAAAAGAGCAATATCCGGAAAACGGCGTAAACAAACATTGTAAAGCCGCTGGTGCGGAAGCAAAGACCGGCAGATAAAAAAGTAGCGGTATGTGCGCGAAACCGCGCTGAAACGCGCGTGGAAATTATCGTCAACGCCGCAGGAATGCAGTATACGCACATCATGAGGGAGAAGCGTATTGAGCGCGGGAGAAAAGCGATCAGAGGGGATACTGTCAATATCCGTGAAAAAATTCGCAATTTGACCTACAGCGTGAACTCCAGAATCTGTGCGTCCGCATCCTGCAAGACTGACAGGTTCTCCGTGCATTTTTTCAAGAGCCAGTTCAATCTCGCCCTGAACGGTTCTGTCCTTATCCTGCCTCTGCCAGCCGCAGAAATCAGTACCGTCGTATGCAATTACAAGTTTGATATTCCTTCTCATTCCGGGTTTTCTGAAAGTTCTTTATTAAGAGTGTCGTATAATTTTCTGGCGTGTTCCAAAAAGGCGCCGGGTTTATCCTTGGAGGATTTCCCCATTCCAAAAAGTTTTGCTATGGTGCGTCTTGCTTCTTCAAGCGAGGCTCTTCTTTCATCAGCGTTATGCGCAGGACCGAAATTATAGCGAAGATAGGCGCACATATAAAGCATTCCTTCGTACGAATAATTCTTGTCAGTATCAGGACCGAAAATTTTAATGCCTGAAAGCGTCTCTTTTCCCGATTGTTCGCGGGAAAGCGCTTCAGTGTAAAAATACTGAGCCTTTTTGCGGAAGAGCTTTCCAAGCCAGTCATAATGCTGACCGGGAAATTTTTTATCAAGTTCATCAAGAAGCCATGCGCAGCGTAATGATGAAATTCCCTGCTTAATTGTGGGAGAGGTTTGTTTGTTATAATAATCGTAGCACTTTAACGTAAGATAAAGCGAAGCAGTCCCTTCCATCAAAGTTCTATTTTCACTGAAATCAACATTCGGAAAGATCAGGCGTGTTTCCTTCATTCGTTTTTCCACGTCATCCTTGACTTTCTGCATATTCTCGCGCGGTAAGATGGGAAAGTCAGCTTCGGAAGAAGAAAACCAGCATTCAGGGCATACGATCGACTGATAAACCAGAGGATATATTTCCCCGAATTTCGCCGAAGGTTCATAAAGCCTGTGAAGTTCTTCTGTCAGTTTCCCCGCAATAAGCCTGCCACCTCCGGACAGCAGTTCTTCCTTGCGGAATGAAGAACTACACACGGGGCATTGAAATTCCTTTTTAGACTGAAATGTTATTTTTAAATCGCGGTTATCAACCGCTTTTTTACCTGCAAATCTTGAAGACATGAATTACACCTTTTCCAGTATAATAACGGCTGCGGCATTATCTTTCTCGTGCGTCAGTGAAATATGAATTATATCCGCTCCTGATTTTTCCATCGCACTTTGCGCCGAGCCGAATAATTTTATTTTCGGTTTGCCGTTTTCATTGTTTAAAACCATTATTTCATTTAAATTAAGATTTGCAAGCCCTGTACCAAGCGCCTTTCCGTATGCTTCTTTTGCGGCAAAACGCGCAGCTAGCGCTGCGGCTGCGTTTTTTCCCATGGACAAAGAGTAGGCAATTTCGTCAGGATGAAAGAATCTCTTTAATAACGCATTGTCTGCAACCCAGCGTTCCATACGCTTTATTTGCACTAAATCAATGCCGATGCCCTTAATCATTCTTTTCCGCCTCTTCATATTCATCATTACTAACGGCAGGCGTTAAATATAAAACCGGCGGTTCGGCAAGAATTTTATTAATAGTTAGCTGATATTCAATCATCCTCTCTCCGTAAATTGTAATTAAAGGATTTTCATTTATTATACCGGTAAAACCGGAAAGACTTTCAAATCTTCCGTTAATATTAATTATTTCCGTATTAAATCCGTGATGGTTTTCAATCACGGTACGCGGACCTTTCACAGTTATGCTGTCAGGATTTATTGACTGGCTTGTCAGTACATAACCAGACGCTATTACTCCGTTGAATACAGGATATACGGGGATGCTTCGCGTAATATTTTGTTCAAGCATCAGGGAAACATCAGCCGGAAGAACGGAAATCTCTATAGGTTCAACTCCAAGAGCGCTTCCTTTTTTTCTGATTTGAACAGGCACAATGAACGTGCCTTCCTTTGTATATTTCCCAAGATCGATAAAAGCTATAATGTCTTCTTCAAGTATCGGGAAAATGCCTCCCGCTTCACCCCTTAAACTTATTCTTGCTGTATCTGAAAAAGAACTTACAGGAATAAAAGCTTCATTTCCAATAACCGTTAGGGGAACTATAAAGGTTCGTCTTTCGAGCGTATTCATTCTGTAGAAAACAGCGATGACCAGCGCTATTAATAAAGAGATAACTTTTGCAGGCCATTTCTCTGTTATCTTTGAAAGGAGTTTTTCTCTATTCAACAAGAACCTCCCTTTCTTCTTCCTGAGAGGTGTTTTTCTGTACGGATGAAAGCTGTGAATTTTTCAGGCTTCCCCTGTCAAGCAGTTCCATCAGTTTGCGCGTAACTTCAGACGGGGACAGATCATAATAAAGTTTTGCGTCATAAGAAAGGGAAAGCGCTCCTGTTTCTTCCGAAACAACCAAAACCACCGCATCTGACTGCTCTGCCATGCCAAGGCTCGCCCTGTGCCTTGTGCCGAAATTTTTGCGTATATCCTGCTGTTCTGAAAGCGGCAAAAAACATCCTGCGGCGGCGATTTTTCCGCCCTGTATTACCATGGCGCCGTCGTGCAGCGGACCGTCAAAACCGAAAACGGCAACAATCAGGCTTGATGTAAGTTCTGCGTTAATTCTTGTCCCCGTTTCAATTATATTTTTTAAATTTATTCTGCGCGGAAAAACAACAAGCATTCCCCGTTTTTGCTGTGAAAGAAGCTCTGCGGCGGTGATAACGGAATCTAGCTTATTTATGGGAACCGCTGTGTTTGATCTGAAAAATTCTCCCTGTCCAAGCCGCATAAAAATTTTTCTCAGTTCAGGCTGAAAGACAATCGCAATTGAAATGAAAAGTCCTGGCGCGATTATTGTTAATACCCATTTCAGGGTTGTTAAATTAAAAAGAAAAGCCATTCCGTAAACAAGAGCGAGAAAACCCGCTCCCTTTACAAGAGGGAGGGCCTGGGTTTTTTCCAGAAGTTCATAACCTTTATAAAGCAAAAAAGCAAGAAGAGCTACGTCCAAAACGGGACGAATCAAATCATAAACTGCAAGAATTCCCTGAAACAGCGCCATCGGCTAATTATATAATGACTGGTGTTAAACGGCTAGTAATTTAAGAATCCTGAAGGTTTTTTAAAATACTATCAACTATGGAGAGACTGTCAAGACCGCTTCCCGCAAGCAATTCATTTCTTGTGCCGACGCAGCGATCTTCTTTATAAAATACGGAATTTGCAGCAAGGACTAAAATTTTTAAATTTTTATTTCTTTCAAGAGAAGCCGCATATTCGCCGAAGCCTCCGTCTTTTATTCCCTCTTCAAGAATTACAGCAAGCGAATAATTGCCAAGAAAAGAAATGAAATAATCTTCATCAAGTGGTTTTAAAAACCTCAAATTATAAAGATCGATATTAATTCCTTTATTTTCTAGAATTGACGCGGCTTTATCAGCTTCGGGATAAAGACCTCCCGTGAATAAAATACACGTTCTGCTTTTTTCATCTTTCCTTACCCAGACGCCTCTTCCGTTTTCAACCGGTTTTGAGAAAGAATCGATTTCATCAGGACAGTATGCTTTTGGATAACGGATAACAACAGGACCCTTTCCGCTCATTTCCCGTTTTTCAATATCAAGCGCCCATTCCAGCATAAGCTGGAGTTCTTTTTCGCTTGCAGGAGAGAGAAGCGTCATGTTAGGTACGCTGCGGAATAAAGCGATGTCAAATAACCCCTGATGGGTTTCTCCGTCCGCTTCCACAAAACCGGCTCTGTCAAGAGCGAATATTACAGGCAGCTTTTGAAGAGCGGCGTCGTGGATTATCTGATCAAATGAGCGCTGAATAAATGTTGAATAGACAGCCGCTACAGGCTTAAGACCTCCGGCGGCAAGACCAGAGGCGAAGGTAGCGGCGTGTTCTTCCGCTATGCCCACATCGAACAAACGCCACGGAAATTCATCTGCAAAAACGGTAAGTCCTGTTCCTGTTTTCATTGCGGCTGTAACGGCAACAACCTTTTCATCTTTTTGCGCCGCTTTTACAAGAGCGTTTGAAAAAGCCTGAGTGAAAGTCAGTCTTTTGACCGTTATATGATTTTTCAAACCTCCGTCAATGGGAAAGGATGCAACACCGTGATATATGTCAGGCTCGTCTTCTGCGAATGAGTAACCCTTGCCTTTCAGCGTAATTGCATGAATGACAACAGGACGGTACTTTGCGCCTTGTTTGCTTCGTCCCTGTGATTCATATAACTTGCGGACGTCTTCAAGCACTTCGGTCAGAATCCGGATGTTATGACCGTCTATCGGTCCTACATATTCATAACCGAGATCAACAAAAAAATTATCGGTATAAAAAACAGCTTTTACAGCGCGTTTTAATCTTTGTATCAGGTTAAAAAACGCTTCTCCCATAAAGGGGATTTTTTTTGCCATTGTATCGAAATTTAAACGGAAGGTTTGATAATTCGCCTTCATGGAAAGACGGCTTAAATATTTTGACATTCCTCCCACATTCTGACTTATGGACATTTTGTTATCATTGAGAATTACAATTAAAGGGAGACCCAAATGTCCCGCGTGCGACAGCGCCTCATATGCCATGCCGCCTGTAAGCGCTCCGTCGCCTATAACGGCGATTGCGTATCCATTGCCGTTTTGCATGCGATCGGCGGAAAGAAGCCCCAAAGCCGCGGAGATTGAAGTTGAAGCATGCCCTGTATTAAACGCGTCATGAGGACTTTCGCTTCGCTTGGGGAATCCTGCAAGTCCTCCGTATTTGCGAAGGGATTGAAAAGAAGAGTAACGCCCAGTGAGCAGTTTATGCGCATAACATTGATGCCCGACATCCCAGATGATTTTATCCTGCGGAGAATTAAAAACGCGGTGCAGCGCGATGCTGAGTTCTACCGTACCAAGATTGGAAGCAAGATGCCCGCCGTTGGCGGAAACTGTAGAAACAATCTGCTCCCTTAACTCCTGCGCAAGAAGGTTTAACTCCTGAAATGTCATGTTTTTTATATCGCCCGGCAGGTTTATATTTTCCAGTAATTTCATTGTCTGTATATTAATGCCCCGTTCATGAAACGGAAAATTTGATTTGTAATGAAACGCATTTTTTCAGAAACCCTGCGCCTGACTTTCCGCTTCTGAATTAATCTGCCCAAAATGACGGAAATCTTCAAGGTATTTTCTCCTTGAATTGACAAGATCGCCGAGTTCAATAAGCATATTGTGATCAACCTGAGCCGCAATCGGAATCACAAATTTTTCCGTTTCATTTATGTAACGTTCAACAAAATCAAGATTATTTACAAAACCAAGCGAGATCATGTTTGATATGCGATCTGATACCTTAAGGACTTTTGCGTAATGCGAACCTTTTTCCTTTATGCGAGTGAGAAAATCAGTTTTATTTTCACCGTAGAGGCGCGTAACTTCCTTTACAAGATTATAAACAAGGTGAGCTTCGGAATCTATGCACAGCATGGTATTGTGATTGAACTCCGGGATATCTTCGAGTACGTCATGAACGATGGACGCTTTAAGCAAAACAGAATCAATGTAGCCGTAATCAATAAGTATAGCCATTGTATCAAGCTGATGACGGAACATATTACCGCCTGCTTCACGTGATTTGCCGATAAGATAAGTGGCAATCTGAATATAAGGGACCAGGTGCATTCCGCTCATTTGAAGCATTTGTTCTATTGTCATTTACAAATCCTTAAGGTAATTTGCTGTTTTTTCCGTACGCTTAATCGTTTCTTCAAGTTTAATTTTTTGTTCTGATACCAGAACATCGGGCGCATTTTTTACAAACTGCTCATTTGAAAGTTTTGCGCGTAATCCGTCAATGTATTTAAGATCCCTGTGAAGATCATTTGACAATTTTTTCTTCAATGCCGCCAAATCAACGGCTTCTGCGATAAAGACAAACACTTCAAAATTATTGCCAGCCATTCCGATTGAACCTGCGGGGCGTTCATGTTCCGATATTTTTTCAAACGACAATTCTCCTATTCCTGCCAAAAGTCTTATAAGACCATCGTTTTCAGCAAACGGTTTTTCAAGCTCCCTGCCTGCGCGTACAATTACGCGCAATTTTTTATCCACAGTTATCGCGCATTCGCTGCGTAAAGTCCTGATCATTGTGACAAGGGACTGAAGCGCGCCGAAGTTGTTTTCTTCTTCAGGCGAGCTGAGCTTTTCATCATAATCAGGATACCGGCTGCAGATTAATAAATTTTCTGTTTTATTCGGAAGTTTTTGATATATTTCTTCTGTCACAAAGGGAAGAAGCGGATGGAGAAGCTTTAACGAGGATGCAAGCACGTCAAGTAAAACAGAAGTTGCGCGGTTCTTCTCCTCATCTGCGCCGTTTTTCATTGAAAGTTTGGTCGCTTCAACATACCAGTCGCAGAAATCGTTCCAGAAGTATTCATAAGCTGTAAGAGCTGCGTCATTGTAACGGTACGAAAAAAAAGCTTCCCTCATGGATTTTGCCGCGTTGTTAAGCCTTGAGCATATCCATTTATCGGATGCGATTAATTGCGGATTTTTTATTAACCGCCGTCCGTCAAGATTCATGAGTATATAACGGCTGGCGTTCCATATCTTGTTCGCGAATTTGGATCCCATTTTAAAAGATTCTTTGTCAACAAGGATATCCTGTCCTTGCGCGCACATGAAAGCAAGGGTGAACTTCATCGCGTCAGAGCCAAACTCATCCACAAGTTCAAGCGGATCAAGACCGTTTCCCAGGGATTTGCTCATCTTGCGTCCTTGTTTGTCACGGACAAGCCCGTGGATATATACGTCGCGGAACGGCGATTTCCCCGTAAACTCAAGACCTGCCATGATCATTCTTGCGACCCAGAAGAAGATTATGTCGTAGCCTGTAACAAGCGCTGTGGTAGGGTAGTATTTTTCAAGATCAGAAGCGGTACAACCCGTTTTTTCCCAGCCCAAAGTACTGAAAGGCCACAGCCAGCTTGAAAACCACGTGTCAAGAACGTCTGGATCCTGCGCGACGTTTTTACTTCCGCATTCAGGACATGTGTCGATGTCGTTACGCGAAACTGTCAGCTTTCCGCAGCCACCGCATGTCCACGCCGGTATTCTGTGTCCCCACCATAGCTGGCGGCTGACGCACCAGTCGCGGATATTTTCCATCCAGTGCCTGTATGTGTTTTCCCATTTTTTAGGATAAAAAACAATCTCTCCCTTTTGCCAGCTTCTTAAGGCTTTTTCAGCTAACGGTTTCATCCTGACAAACCACTGCTCTGAAAGAGAAGGTTCAATAACCGTATGACAGCGGTAACAGTGCCCGACAGAGTGGCTGATCGGCTCTTCTTTTACAAACCAGAGACCGGCTGTTAAATCCTCCAAGACCAGTGTTCTAGCTTTTTTTACAGAAAGACCGCGGTATTTTTCCGGAACTTCATCATTTAATGTTCCGTCAGGGTTGAGAATATTAATAACGTGCAAATTATGTTTTTTTGCAAGCTCCCAGTCATTGGGATCATGACCGGGAGTTACTTTTAACGCTCCTGTGCCGAAAGCGCGGTCAACATAAGAATCAAAAATCACAGGAATATCCCTGTCTGTAAGCGGAAGGCGCAGGGTTTTTCCCCTGAACGCCGAATACCGTTCATCTTCCGGGTGAACGGCAACCGCAGTGTCGCCTAACAGAGTCTCCGGGCGCGTTGTGGCAATTTCCAAAAATTTGTCTTTTTCGCCTGTTAAATAATAACGAAGATGGTACATCTTGCTCTTGACCTCTTCGTGTTCAACTTCGTCGTCGGCAAGAGCTGTGCCGCATGAAGTACACCAGTTTACAAGATAGTTTCCCCTGTACAAAAGACCGCGCTCGAAAAGCGTGACAAAGACTTCACGCACCGCGCGCGAAAGACCTTCGTCCATTGTAAAGCGTTCTCTTTTCCAGTCAACGCTGGCTCCCATTTTTTCAAGCTGTTTTGTTATAAAAGCGTGATGCTCGTCTTTTACTTTCCATGTCTCCTTAAGGAATTTTTCGCGCCCTAAATCGCGGCGGCTTTTTCCCTGTTCTTTTAGTCTGCGTTCAACCACATTTTGAGTTGCTATACCCGCATGATCGGTGCCTGGAACCCAGAGCGTTGGAACTCCCCTCATGCGGTGGAACCGCACAATGATATCCTGAAGACTGTTGTTAAGACCATGCCCGAGGTGAAGTACGCCTGTAACATTGGGCGGAGGAATCACAATAACAAAGGGAGCTTCGCCGCTTTTTGAGTACTCCGGATCAAAAGCGCCGCTTTCTTTCCATGCGGCATAAACGGAATCTTCAAAGGTCTTTGGATTATAGGCTTTTGCAAGCTCTATTGAATTCATAACCGAATAATACTTTTTTAAACAAAACAATTCAACCAATCGAAATATATGTGTAAAAAGTAAAATCTTGCAAAATACCTGTTTTTCTGTTATTTTAGAAAAATGAAGTATTTGATACCCGGCGATTATATGGCTGACCCTTGCGCGCATGTTTTTAACGATAAATTGTTTATTTATCCCTCACATGACAGGGAGAGCGGAATACAGGAAAACGACAGCGGCGATCATTTCGACATGAAGGATTATCACGCCTTTTCCCTTGATGATGTTGAAAAAGGCGATGTAACGGATCACGGAGTTATTCTGGATACAAAAGATATTCCCTGGGCAGGCCGGCAGTTGTGGGACAGTGATGTTGCCTGTAAAAACGGCAAGTATTATTTGTATTTTTCACTTAAGGATAAAAATGATATTTTCCGTTTGGGGGTTGCTGTCTCAGACCTTCCTCAGGGACCTTTTATTCCGCAGAATGATCCAATTCGAGGGAGCTACAGCATAGACCCATGTGTTTTTCAGGATAACGGCGATTATTTTATTTATTTCGGAGGCATCTGGGGAGGGCAACTTCAGCGCTACAGGGATAATAAAGCGCTTGAAAACGGCGCTTATCCTGCTGATAACGAGAATGCCATCTGCGCACGGGTCGCCAAACTTAGCGGTGATATGCTTCAATTCGCAGAAGATCCAAAACCTGTTGTTATTCTTGACAGGAGCGGTAAACCGCTTACAGCAGGCGATACTGAACGCCGTTTTTTTGAAGCTTCATGGATGCATAAATGCGGTGGAAAATATTATTTTTCATATTCAACAGGCGATACCCACCTTATATGTTATGCGACAGGAAACAATCCTTATGGACCTTTTACATATCAGGGCGTGATACTTACCCCGGTTGTCGGCTGGACTACCCATCACTGTATAACAGAGTATAAGGGAAAATGGTATCTGTTTCATCACGACAGCGTCCCTTCAGGCGGGAAGACCTGGCTTCGCAGCCTGAAAGTTACCGAATTAAAATACAATGATGACGGGACAATTCAAAAAATGGAAGGAACACAATAAGCGTATGGAATCAAATTTTAACAAAGATAAAGCAATAGGGAATATTGAGGTAATACTTGAAAAATTACATTCTGATACCGATCTTGCCCTTTTAAAACAGTACAACAAACTTTATAAAAAAGAAATTTCACTTTTTAAAAGGGGATGGGCAGCCGCATGGCTTTTCATGTACTACGATCAGAAAGAAATTCCGCCGGCAAAAATAATTCCTGTTTTAAAAAAAGGCGAAGATAAATCATCATGTATTTCCCTGCCGGAAGAAGTTTCCAAAAAACTCTTTATCAGCATAGGGAAGAACCGCCGTTTGTTTCCAAGAGAAATAATTACCCTTATTATTTCGAAAACAAAAATCGCAAGGGATGATATCGGCATGATTAGAATCCTTGATAATTATTCATTTGTGCAGGTCAGGGATATAAAAGCCGATGAAATTATCAAAGCGTTAAACGGCATTAAATTCCGAGGCAGAACGTTAACTGTCAACTACGCTAAACCCAGAAGCAATGAGGAATAAAAGAGTAATTAGTGTCTGTCCATAAAGCCGGTTACTCTGCTGGTAGACCTTGACAATTTTATAAAGCTCCGAGTAATGACAAAACCAGAAAAACAAAGACAATATTTATAAAAATACCTACCAGTAAAATAAACCACGCAAACACGTCCATTACATAAGCTTTGATTGCATAACGGCGCGTCAGTGCAGCGGGAAAAGCCGGAAGTATGCCGAAACTTACAAATGGATCTTTTGATTTTACAGGCAGCGCTTCAGAAGATTCTTTAATCCCGAAAAAATAAAATTCGCGCTTTCCTCCTTCCAAAAAACCTTCTGAAATAAGAAATGGAATTTCTCCTTTTGCGGCTTCGGCGGGAAGGGTGTTTAATTTCACATAACCATATTTTTCGCCTGTATTTAAAACCGCAGTGTCTTTGCCGTCTTTAAGATATCTTAAAGGCAGGTGGGAAAGATCCCAGTATGCCCTGTATTTTCTTGAATACCATGTCATTCGCCGGTAAAGAACCGTAAGTAAATATCCCGGCGGGATAATCGGAAGAATTGGAATAAAAACCGCAACAAGCGAACTTATTACAGTAACGCGGAAAGCTGGTCTGCTTAAAAGGGAAGCGGCTATAAAAATCAGCGAAAGAGCGCCGATAACAAGCGAAGCAGGAGTGAGGGTATTCCAGTAATTATTGTGAGTTCTGGCTGCGCGGATTATATTGCCTGTCAGTTCTGTTTCAGGACAGTTGTAAAAAATTACAATGAGCGGGTTGTCATGCGTACTTGTAAAATTGAGCCTATTGTTTTGTTTCTGCAGTTTTCCGCCTATATAAACTTTTACGCCTTCCGTTAATGTTGAAACCCTGTTCCAGCGAATCTGTTCGGGAGCATCAGGAATTTCATCTCCTTCGTTTTTGGGTAAAAGAAAACATTTTGTTTTTTCAAGAGAAACAGGCAATGTCAGATCATCTCCTTTTACCCAAAGAATGCGACCGTCAGTAATTGACTCAATTTCTCCTGTAAAACGGAAGATGCCGCCTTCATCTTCAATCTGCCGGTATTGCCTGTAATCCAAAAGAGGCATGAGCGTCAGATTAATAAAACGTTTTCTGAAAAGACTCCATTTGTAACGGCTGTATAAAGCCCCGATCATGGGAATAATTCCATACCACACCGCAACAATTAAAATTATAGCTAGAAAATAAAAAGTTCTCGTGTTAATATCCCTCCATGTCAGACAAGAACATTATTCATTTAACAATCGGTCCCATTATGACTAACTGCTGGATATATCAGTACGATGACAATAACGCAATAGTCATTGACCCCGGAGATGAAGCGGATGCGATTATATCCTCTCTGGAAAAATCCGGTCTTTCCCTCATGTATATATTACTGACTCACGGGCATTTTGACCATATCGGCGCTGTGCCCAATTTGAAAAAAAAATACGGGAATGCAAAGATCGCAATCCATCACCTTGATTCTGATTATCTAGGCAGGAACGCCTATGAGACTCAAAGCAAAAGCGCAGCGGCAGCACTGGGCGATGCTTCTTTTATAGATTCCCTTTGGCCTTCAGGAAAAGACGGGCTTCCTCCCGCCGATGTTCTCCTTGAAGACGGAGAAACAATCGGTCCTTTTAAAGTTCTGCACCTTCCCGGGCATACTCAGGGAAGCGCTGCTTTTTGGGATAAAAAAGCAGGTATTTTATTTACAGGCGACACTCTTTTTAAAAACGGTTACGGCAGAACCGATCTCCCCGGCGGAAGTGATAACGATATGGAAACAAGCCTTCGCCGCCTTTTTGACATGGACGGTGAAATCGTTGTTTATCCCGGACACGGAAAAACCACTACCATCGGAAGAGAAGCTCGTTAGCCTTTTTTTCTTTTTTTAACGCACTCGCTTAAAAGGAACTCGATTTGCCCGTTAATCGAACGAAAATCGTCCTGCGCCCAGGCGGCAAGTTCCTTCCAAAGCGATGCTGACAGGCGAAGCAAAATCTGTTTTTTTTCGCCGTCTTTATTTTCAGGCATCAATAAATTGTGCCTGAGTTTACAACAGGCTGAGCGTCCCTGTTGCCGCATAGAACGACAAGAAGATTGCTGACCATCGCGGCTTTCCTTTCTTCATCTAGGTTTACAATGCCTTTCTCGTTTAATTTTAATAAAGCCATTTCCACCATGCCGACAGCTCCCTGAACTATTAAATGCCTTGCGTCAACAACAGCGGAAGCCTGCTGTCTTTGAAGCATCGCCGCTGCGATTTCAGGAGCGTAGTAAAGGTTTGTAATACGCGCTTCTATTATTTCAAGCCCTGCTATTTCAACCTTATTTTGAATCTCGTTTTTTAATTTAACTGCGATTTCCTGGCTGGATCCGTGCAGGGATTTTTCGCTCGCATCTTCTGATGCGCCGCTTCCGTAAGCGTCGTAAGGATAAAGGCGGACAATATTACGAAGAGCGGAGTCGCACTGGATAGATAAAAA
>WQTD01000013.1 GCA_009786455.1 Treponema sp. | reverse complement strand
GTCCAGCAGGTCTTAAATGCGGTGCGTAAAATTGCTTTGAACTGCGTTAAGACTCATAAGCAAAAAACCAATTCAAAATTTCCCTTGTCCAGAATTATGCTTGGCTGTCTTCTGGATTACCGAAAGTTGATCCCTGTGTTGCTTTCTTGTGAAAATTGATTTCCGTGAATAAATGGACTTGTTCGGTAATTCAATTAGTTGTTTCACAAAAAAAAATTTATTATAAAATCTTCTGTCAGCGGGGAAAAATCCGCCTGATTTTATTAAAATAACTTTTTTAAGACTGATGAATCCTGTCAATTTTTGCATCGCTTCCGGCTGTTTCGTAAATAATTTGAAGAGTACGTTCAACGCAGCGATCCCATGAAAAGGTTTTTGCTCTTTCTAAGCCAAGGCGGCGGCATTCATTATAAATTTCAGAATTTGTGCTGAGCGCCACCATTCTGTCAGCCATATCTTCTGCATCCTCAGGTTCAAAATATAAAGCCGAATGATCCGCCGTTTCAGGGAGAGCGGCTGCGCGTGCGCAAATCACAGGCACGCCGCATGCCATCGCTTCAAGCACGCTCATTCCAAAACCGTCGCACATTGAAGGAGCGGCGACGAAATCGGCGCCGGCGTAAAGTTCAGGAAGGCTTTTTGCGGGGAAATGACCGGTAAAGAAAATGTCATTGCGCCACGGAGATGCGGCTGCGGCTTTTTTAACAATACCTGCGTTATTGCTGTCGCTTCCTGCAAGAACCAGACGATGGGGATATTTTGTTATTTCCTTGAAAATTCCAAACGCTTTTATCAGCCTGATATGATTTTTTACTGGATGATCAATGCGTGAAACACATAACACATACGGACGGCGGAAACTAAACGGCTGTATTAAAAGCACGCTCTCTTCATTGCGCTGCCTTGGATAAAAAGATGAATGGTTTATTCCCTTTGGAATTACTTCTATTCTGTTTTCCTTTAAATTTGCCCTTTCTATCAATTCATTCTTTACCCATTGACTTACCGCAATAATTCTGTCAAGACGGCGCAGTGAATTCGGCAATACCATTCGCAGAGGCCAGCCAAGATGAACTCTTGTTTTTATATTACCCCAATATGCCGCCATATCGTGAACCACGCCGATCGTCGGACACGGAGACTCAAACGGAAGATGGCTGTGAGCCGACGGAAAAAAGCATGCATCAAACTGACGCAGTTCCGCGTATTTCGGATATTTAAATATATGCCACATTGAGTTCGCTGTTTTTCCGTGAAATTTACATTGAGGAATAAACTCAAAATTGGGCGCAACATCATTATATGTATATCTGTCGAATTCCCATCCAAAAAGTTCAAACAGGGCTTCTGAAGGCGTGATGCATTTCAGCAAATGGGATAAATACATGCCTACTCCGGATTTGCCTCCGTCACAGGCAAAAGCATCCAGCCCTATTTTCATTATTCCTCCAAATGCCTCTTGAATTACATCAGCAGCCCGAATTATACCATAAATGTAAAGCAGTGTCAGTTAAAGAAAAACCGTGCGGAAAGACGCCTTCCCGCACGGTTAAAAGAAATCCCCCTCCCTATTGTGAAAAAAGCCTATCCCTTTCCTCCCAAAAACAGATCAGCGCACCTCAAGGAATTATTGCTTTTCAACGCCGACTTTTTTTATCTCTTCAATGAACTCATCCAAATCCTTAAATTTTTTATAAACCGATGCGAACCGTATATACGCAACCTTGTCAAGTTTTTCAAGTCTCTGCAGAACCAGATCCCCGATAACCGAACTTATAATTTCGCCGCTTCCCTTGCTTAAAATCGCGGTTTCATCTTCGATTTCATTAACAATGTTTTCAATCTCCATGTGCGAAAAGGGGCGTTTCTCAAGCGCGCGCACGACTCCGCGTTCAAGTTTGACATGGTCAAACGGTTCCCGCCTGCCGTCATTTTTAACCACCATGAACTGTCTTTCATCGATCCGCTCATAGCTTGTAAATCTGTAACTGCAGTTTATACACTCTCTTCGGCGGCGCACGGCATCCCCGTTGGCAAGGGTTCTTGATTCAACCACTTTATCTTCAACAGTGCCGCAGTGAGGGCATCGCATATTGTGTTACCTTCTTGTTTGTACCGCTATATATAGTACCCTATATGTGTACCAACTTTATACATATAGTACCTCATATATAGCGTACAAGTCAATAGGATACACCATATTTTGTGTATTTATTTTTTAATCAAATTTTTATTTGTATATTCCAGTGTTTCTGTATGAATTTCTCAGGAAAACACCTTTACTTATAACCAAACATAAGGTTGAATTAGATGATGACTTTGACAGATAAACAGAAATTTGCGCGTTTTCTTGATATAACAAATGATTTTCTTGACTGCGGGTATCGTAAATCGCCAAAAGAAGATAAATATGACGATAATCCCCGTTTAAATTCAGATGATTTCGATACAATTGAGAAGATCGCCGCAGAAATCAGAGCTTGCAGCAATTGTTCTCTTTCCGAAAAAAGACAAAACGCCGCCCCCGGCGAAGGTTGTCTTTCACCGCTTGTTATGGTAATCGGCGAAGGTCCCGGTCAGGAAGAAGACGCGCAGGGACGTCCCTTTGTCGGCAGAGCCGGTCAGCTTTTGGATAAAATGCTCTTGTCCATAAACCTTTCGCGCAATGAAAACTGTTTTATTGCAAATGTCGTTAAATGCAGACCTCCCGGTAACCGCGATCCTCACCCTGAAGAAACCGCCGCTTGTGCGCATTTTCTTGAACGTCAGATTACGCTGTTAAAGCCGAAATTCATTCTGGCTGCGGGAAGAGTCGCGGCGCAAACCCTTCTTGGAACTTCAGAACCGATAGGAAAACTGCGCGGGAAATTCACATTCCTTGATATAGCAGGATCAAGTTTCCCTTTTCTTGTAACGTACCATCCTGCGGCGCTTTTACGTAGCGAAGACCTTAAACGTCCGGCTTGGGAAGATTTAAAACTTTTACGACTAAAAATTGACAGCTCCCGGAATGAGGAATTATAATTGGCGCCTTATTTCGAGCTGGTTTTTAATATTCCTTCAGATCGGAGTTTCACTTATCAAATTGATGATAAAAGCGAGGCCGCCATCGGGAAACGCGCGATGGTTCCCTTTGGAAAAAGAGACTGTCTCGGCTACATCATCGCGCAGCGTGATGATCTTCCCGAAGGCGTAACTGTTGATTCAGTAAAAAAAATCCGGCGCGTTGTGGATAAAGAAGGGTTTTTATTCGGCGACAGCGACATACAGACAGCCCGCTGGATGGCGGGTTTTTATCTATGCAGCGCAGGACAAGCGTTAGCTGCAATGATTCCGTCAGGCAGGAAAATTATAACGCCTTCGCTGCCGCAAAGCGATGAAGAAAACGCAAACGCCCTTTCCCTATCCGATGAGCAGGCAGTTGCGTTAAACGCCATTAATTCCGGAATATCAGCCGCCGGTACGGGAAAAAGCGCTGGGATGTTCTACCTTTTCGGAATAACCGGTTCGGGAAAAACAGAAGTATTCCTGCGCGCTTCCCAGTTTGCGCTTAACGCCGGCAGGTCAGTTATCTATCTTGTTCCTGAAATTTCACTAACCCGCCAGACAGCGAAAATGATCGAAGAGCGTTTCGGCTCTCTTGCCGCCACCCTTCATTCAGGGATGAGTCCCTCTTCCCGCCTCGCCGAATGGATGAGGATAAGAGCGGGAAAAGCGCCGATTGTAATCGGACCGCGAAGCGCGGTATTCGCGCCTGTTCCGAATCTTGGGCTTGTAATCATTGATGAAGAACACGACGGCTCCTATAAATCGGGCAGCACTCCGCGCTATCACGCAAGGCAGGTCGCTCTCAGGCGCTGCTCTCAGGAAGGAGCTGTTATTGTGATGGGTTCAGCCACTCCTTCGGTGGAGGCGTGGAAACTGATGTCCGAAGGCGGTATCAAACGTCTTGACCTAACGCGCCGTCTTTCCGGCGGAAGAATGCCGCAAATTATACCTGTCAGTCTTGTAAAGACGCAGGGATGCCTTACCAAGGAATTAAAAGATGAAATTCTCTCTACAGCCCGAATGGGAAAACAGTCAATTTTATTTTTAAACCGGAGAGGTTTTGCTCATTTTTACCAGTGTCCTGACTGCGGATGGGAACAGCTCTGCCGCCGCTGTTCAGTATCACTCACATGGCATAAGAGCCGCTCATCCTGTATCTGTCATTACTGCGGTTACTCGGAACCGCCGCCTGCTTCCTGTCCCAAATGCGGTTCTGTTCAGGCAGGTTACCGCGGTTTCGGCACGGAAATGATCGAAGAGGAAGTGCGGCAGAGTTTCCCGGATTTACGTCTTTGCCGCGTTGACGCTGATACTGCCGGAAAAAATAAAAAATCTCCGTCTGGAAATCTTGAAGAAACGCTGACGCAATTTAAGGCAGGAATGATTGACATACTGCTTGGAACGCAGATGGTCGCTAAAGGATTGAACTTTCCGGGAGTCCGTTTAGTGGGAGTAATTTTTGCGGATACCGGGCTTAATATGCCTGATTTCCGCGCGGCGGAGAGGACATTTTCACTGATTGTTCAGGTAGCAGGACGGGCGGGACGCTACTTTCCTGACAGCAAGGTTATTGTTCAGACTCTGCGAATGGAAGACCCGGTTATTAAAAAATCCTGCGCAATGGATGTTTCAGGCTTTTATAATGCGGAACTCGCTCAAAGGAGAGCTTTAAATTTTCCGCCGTTTTCAAGGATAATCCGTTTTACAGTCAGAGCAAGAGAGGAAAAACGCGCATCTGAAGCGATTAACCGCCTTGCCTCACTTGCGGAAAAAATTCTTCCCAAAGGCGCCGATATGCTCGGTCCGGCGGAGTGTCCTATCGGCGTAATAAATAATAATCACAGAAAGCATATTATCCTAAGAAGCGCTGATATGGGTTCTTTGCACGCGGCAGTCCGCCGGCTTCTTGAAAATTATGAAAAAGGAAGGGACGCAAAAACATACCTTGAAGCTGATGTTGATCCGGTCAGTATGCTGTAAAATATTATCATGGATGAACTTCTTCTTCATTGCTGCTGCGCTCCCTGCTTAGCAGGATGTTTAACTTCCCTTCGCGCTGAAGGCATCCAGCCGCGTCTTTTTTTGTATAATCCGAATATCCATCCGTTTACAGAATACAAATCCCGAAGGGAATCCCTCAGCCTTTTTGCAGCTAACGAAAAACTTGAATATGATACTGATGGTGATTACGGACTTGTCCATTTTTTAAAAACCATATCCCCGTGCATGGATGAAAAACCAGAACGGTGCGAAAGATGCTACAGAATGCGTTTACAGAGAACAGCTTCCTTTGCTGCCCAAAAAGGTTATCCCTCTTTTTCTACAACCCTTTTGATCAGCCCGTATCAGGATCATGAAAAAATACGGCGTATCGGCGAAGAAGAGGGAAAAAAATACGGAGTAGAATTTTTATACAGGGATTTCCGACCGTTCTTCCGCGAAGGGCAGGCAAGAGCCAGAGCTGGAAATTTTTACATGCAGAAATACTGCGGCTGTATTTTCAGTGAAAAAGAAAGATACTCGGATAAACTTACCCAAAAACGCAAAGACGAAGCTAATAAAAATACCGAACAGCAGCTCCGCACCTGTATGTCTCTTCGCGATATGTTCTCCAGACTCATTCTTTTAACAGGAGAAGAAGGATTGGAAAAACTATCGCATAAGAGCGTGCTGATTTTTGGATTGGGAGGAGTAGGAAGCTGGGCAGCGGAAGCGCTTGTTCGTTCAGGCATCGGGAAAATCGGAATCATTGATCATGATACTGTCTGCTCTTCAAACATCAACAGGCAGATAGAAGCTACTTCCCTAACAATTGGAATTCCAAAAGCAGAAGTTTTGAAAAAACGTTTACTTGAAATAAACCCTGATTGTAAAATAACCGCGTATGACAAACTTTTTTGCCGCGAAAATGCAAAAACATTCGGCATTGAAGAAGCTGATTATGTGATAGACGCAATTGATACCGTTACGCATAAACTTGATTTGCTGGAAACAGTCTGCGATTCCAAAGCTGTCCTTTTTTCATCAATGGGCATGGCTTTTAAAATGGATCCTTCGCGCATTAAAACTGCGTCAATCTGGAAAACAAATGTCTGCCCGTTAGCCAGAGTTGTGAGGCAGGGATTAAAGAAACGCGGCTTCAAAGGCGATTTTACGGTTGTTTACTCGGACGAAGAACCTGTAAAAAAAAGAGAGTCTGTATCTCCGGACAAAAAACCCGTTAACGGCAGCATCGTCACAGTAACGGCGAGTGCGGGTTTTTTATTGGCAAGCCTTGTTTTGCAGGATGTGTTTGGAAAAGAAAACTAACACTTCATTCTGAAAATTATACCGCTTAAACTGAAGTTTCCAAACAGCTTTTTTATATTGCTATTTGCCGTTGGTTACTTTAAAATGGCTTTATGAGTGCATTACCCAAAGAAGACGAATTCTACACATACACTGATTACAAGAGATGGGAGCTTGCTGAGGGGGAGCGTTTTGAGGTTATCTACGGCGAAGCATACGCAATGTCAGCGCCGAATTCACAGCATCAGGAAATTCTTGGCTCAATTTTTAACCAGTTCTATAACTATTTAAGAGGAAAACCATGCAGGGTATATCCTGCTCCCTTTGATGTCCGTCTTTTTTACAGGGAAGATGAGAGGGATGACACTGTAGTTCAGCCTGATATTACCGTTATCTGCGATGAAAAAAAGCGGGGTTTCGAAGGCTGCCGCGGCGCTCCTGACCTTGTAATTGAAGTGCTCTCTCCTTCCAATACCGCCATTGAAATGCAGAGAAAGCTAAGACTTTATCAAGACGCGGGCGTCCGCGAATACTGGATTGTAGACCCCGAAAACAAAGGACTTACAGCTTACCGCTTTCAGGAAGGAGCGATTTTAACTTTCCTGTACAAAAAAGACGCAGACGTTCCTGTCGGTATTTTTACAGACCTTTATATATCCCTTGAACAGGTATTCGAAGAATAAAAAACGCCTCTTATGAAAAGGTTTTTCCGTAAAACAAACGCATGCGAAACAGTGAAGAAGCTCGTTACCAGAGCAGTTATGGAACGTTCCCTCATCTGTGAAGGAGACCGTGTGCTTGTCGCAGTTTCGGGAGGAAAGGATTCAAGCGTACTCTCATGGGCGTTATCTGCAATAAAACCTGCGCTCAAGTTGAACTGCGAACTTTCCGCCCTGCACATAAGCACTGATTTTTGCGCCTGCTGTAAAAAGGGCGCATTGTCGGAAAAGCTTGATGAATGGGGAGTGCCGTTTACAGACCTTTTTGTGCCTGTCATCGGCAGGCTCAAGGAAGGCAAAAAAATGAACTGCTACTGGTGCTCTACCCAGAGGAGAACAGAGCTTTTAAAATACGCGGTAGAAAACGGTTTTAATAAAATCGCGCTTGGGCATCATCTTGACGACATTATCGAAACTTTTTTTATGAATCTCTGTTCAAAAGGAACACTTCTTGCAATGCCAATTCTTTTAAAATACAAAAAATATCCTGTAAGCTTAATTCGTCCGCTTGCGCTTCTTGAAGAAAAACAGATTATCGCCTGCGCCGCGGAAAATAATATTCTGAAAAACGCATGCACCTGTCCCTACGGACAGAATTCCAAACGGCACGAGATGAGAAGGCGGCTCGCGGAATTTACCGGCGTAGACGCAGGCGATATAAAAAGAAGAATTTTAAAAGCGTTAGCTGAAGGAAAGAACGACTACCTAACCGAGTAATTCATCTAATATCGCAAGCCCCTGCTCTATCTCCTCATCGTTAATAACATAGGGGGGCAAAAGGCGCAGGGTATTGGTTCCGGCCATCAGCAGAAGAAGACCGCATTCAGCACGCGCCGCCGCTCTTTCAAGAACAGACCATGCTTCCCCTTCGATATCCATCGCTATCATCAAACCTTTTCCCCTAACTTCTTTCACTTTGGAAAGTTTTTTAATCTTCGATATAAAAACTTCACCCTTTCTTTTTATTTCTGATAAAAAAGCGTTTGTGTTGATTGTCTGAAGCACAACAAGCCCCGCGGCGGCGGCGGCAGGGTTGCCTCCAAAAGTGCTTCCGTGATCTCCGATTGTAAATACATCGCAGGTTTTTTCTCCTGCAAGAACCGCTCCTGCGGGAATTCCCCCTGCAAGACCTTTGGCAAGAGTTACAATATCCGCTTTTAAAGGATTTCCGTCACCGTCCCTGTATTGTTCAAACGCAAAAAAAGTTCCGGTTCTTCCAAGACCGCACTGGATTTCATCAAACATTAAAAGTATATCCCTCTGCGCACAAATTTTTGCCGCAGCGGCAATAAATTCTTCAGACTGCGGAACAATGCCGCTTTCACCCTGTACCGCTTCAATTAAAAGCCCCGCAACCGTTTTACCGTCAAGCGCTTTATCAAGGGTTTCAATATCACCGCCGGATATATGGACAAAACCTTCTGTAAACGGACCGAAATCCCTGTGGAATCTTTCCTGTCCTGTCGCCGCAAGAGTGGTAATTGTCCTTCCGTGGAAACTTCCTTTCAGCGTAACGATTGTATGCCTTCCCTCTCCATATTTTAGAAGAGAATATTTCCTTGCAAGTTTGCACGCGCCTTCATTCGCTTCCGCTCCTGAATTGGAAAGGAATACCTTTTTAATTCCCGCAGGAGCGGCAGCCTCGACAAGTTTTTCCGCGAAAGATGCGCTTGTATCGCTTTGATAGTAATTGCACACATGAAAAAATTTAGCAGCCTGTTCAGCTACTGCTTTTACAAGCGGCGGGTAATTATGCCCCAAAAGATTTACAGCAATTCCGGAACTGAAATCAAGGTATTTTTTCCCGGATGTATCGAAAAGCCAGCACCCTTCACCCCTTGTAAAGGTAACAGGAAGTCTGTGGTATGTATTCATGAAAATATCATTCATTATTGTCCTCTGTCGTCTGATTCATCCTCTGATCTATCTGCGCGGTTTCAAAGTCATTTCCTATTGCTTCATAGATCGCTCTTGCGCGGCTGTAAGCTTCCAGCGCTTCTTTCTCTCTTCCTGCCTTGCGGCTAACATCCCCTACAGCACGCCAGCTTGCGGCAAGCCCCCATGAATTCTCAATGCGGCGGTCTATCAATATAGCTGAACTTAAAGCCGTAAGCGCCCCTTGCGTATTTCCGGCCAAAGAACGAATGGACGCCAATGTATACCAGTCGTAGGAAGCATTTTCAAGATACATATCTTTCTCATGAATTTCAAGACTGTTCCTGATGGAATTTTCCGCGTCAGAGTACGCACCCAAGGCGCGCTGGGCAAGGGCTTTCACCTGCCAGGAAAAGGCGATATAAAGCCTGTCCGTTTTTATATATCCCTGATTCCGGTTTACTTCTTCCAATACTGACGCTGCCGGAGTTCTGCCTGAAAAAAGCCTGCCTCTTGCAAGAAAAATTCTTGTAACGGACAATAGTTCTGTATTCTTTGAATTTTCCGCTTCTGCGACTGCTTTTTCCCATTCAATAAACGCTTCATCAACCCTTCCAAGCGAGTACAGATTATTTGCAAGCGATAAACTGCACCTGATAATCGCCGACGGATCATCGGATAAAACCGCGTTTCTTTTGGATTCCAGAAATATTGCATGAGCGTTCTCATAATTACCCCTGCTGGCTTCCCTGTTGCCCAATGCCAGCATGTTTTCCGCGCGGTTCCGCAGAGCGAAAATTTCGCCTTTGTTTTTGGGCTTACTTGAACAGCCGCATAAAATAAAAATCACCAGCGCAGAAAATATCACGCACCTGATTAAAACCCGTAAATATTTCATTTAACGTACTCCCGTGTAAAAACACCTTTAAAATTCCAAATCCCTTGAATTGGCTCCGCCGGGACTTGATTCCCTGTGTTCCGGCACCCCTCTTCTCAGAAGCGGATTGTTTGTCAGGGCGACAAGCACATCCTGCAATGTCGCCAAAGCGGCATTTAAATCCGCCATAAGGGCGGGAACATTGGAAGGCATAAAATCGCTTGTTTTTTCAAGATTTCCAAGAATTCCGTTTATTGAATTAAGCGAAGTTGAAAGCTCCGAATAAATTGCCGGATTTGATATTTTTCCTGTGGCAGAATCCAGATTGTTCAGGATTGGATTAAGCTGAATGTTAATTGTATTGACAAGTTCATTGATTCCGCCGAGAATTTGTCCCAAAGTCGGCTCTGAAGGATTTGTCCCTGCGATGGAAAGATTAATTGTTTCAAGAAGTGCGTTAGCCTGATTAATGATATTGCTGATTCCGTCATTGGTAACGACAGCGGAGGCTAGCCCTGTATCAATAAGGAATCTGGCTTCCAATGAATTAATTTCAGGTATCAGACTGCCCGCTTCAAGCTGTTCAGTCCCGTTGCCGGGATGGAAAATAAACGAATTTCCCAAACCTATGGGGCTTGCCAAAATCTCTACCATCGAACCGACTCTGACCCTCAGGCTGTGCTCATCAAAGATGGAAAAAATTACTTCTACCCTGTCATCAGAAGTAAGCATGATTTTTTTTACATGACCGATCGTAAATCCCTTGTATAGAACAGCCATATTCATACTGACGCCGGAAGCGGAGTTTAAAAATGTTTTATATTCACTGTCCTGAATAAACCATCTCTGGCTTCTTCCAATCATCAATATTACAAAAATTAAAATGACAAGCGCAAGCACGACAAGAAAGCCGACTATCTTGTCTGCAAAACGTATCGAAAATTTCATGCCAACCCCAATATACTGCACCTGTACGGCTGCAAATTTATACCAGATATGAAACGAAGTATCATGACGCAATTCCTATGGTAAATGAATCATTGAGTAAAAGATCTCCCAACACATGATCTTTCGCCGCCTTTACCGACATCTTTCCGTCGGTAACAACTACTACATAATCGGCAAGCTCCATGATTAAACGTATATCATGGCTCACAAAAAGAACCGTAGAACCTTCTTTTTTCTTCGCCCGGATGACCCTTATGAGCCATTCTGCGGTATTGTCATCAAGCGATTCTGTCCATTCGTCCAGAAAAAAAAGCGAAGGATTGCAGATAATTGCCCTTGCAAAGGCGATTAGTTTCTGTTCACCCATGGAAAGCCTGGCAGGTCTTATATAAAGATCCTTGAAATACCCTACGGTTTCCGCGACATTCAATATTTTTTCAAACCGTTCTTCCTTTGACATACCAGGAAAATGAATTCTAAGGGGAAGTTCCAGTATCTGGAATAAATTCTGGTTTGCCCATAACGCTGAATCCTGAAAAACAAACGCCGATTTACTGCGGAACTGAAGATTCTCCTGCCGGTTCATCTGTGAAATATTTTTCCCTTTATAATTAACTTCACCCTGGGAAGGAACCAAAAGACCTGCAGCAAGTTTAAGCATTGTGCTTTTTCCGCAGCCCGAAGGTCCTACTATGGCGGTTGTCTTTGATTCCTCAAACTCTACAGACGCATCAGAAATGATTACCCCTTCCTGAGTCGTGAAACTGACGTTTTTTAACTCAATAATTCCCGCCATTACACCAGCGCCAGATAATATAAAACCGATAAAATTACATTAACCACTATGCAAAAAGCAAAAGATTGGCTAACCGCTTTTAGCCCTGCAACAGGAACTTCAGTGCTTGCCCTTTCAACGGCAAACCCCTGAATGACGGCGCAAATGGAAATAATCGCGCCGAAAAAAATGCTTTTAACAACAGAAAGCGCAATATCAATTAATTTTAGCTGCTGAAGAAGGCTGGAAAAATAATGTTCTGCCGACATCGAATTAAAAAAATATGCGACAATATACGAACCGGCAAAGCCAAAAACAGAAAAATAAATATTTAATAGAACAAGCGAAATAGTAACGCCTAAAAACCTCGGGACTGCCAGATGTTCAATCGGATCCGCTCCCACAGAGATATAAGCTTCAACTTCATGGGATATAACCATGCCGGCAATCTCTGTTGCGATTGCAGTTGCCGAACGCGCAATAACAATGAAAGCGGTTAATAGAGGACCAAGCTCTCTTGTTATGATGGTAATTAAAATCATGTAGATCAGCTGTTCCTGCGACAACATAGTCAGGAAAGGCATACCTATAAAATTTACAGCTCCGCCGATTGCAAGCGCAAGAAGGGTGGAAATTCCAAGCGCATAAACAAAGGTAAACAGTATCTGCATGACAAGAATTCGAAAAGAAGCCTTCGAATGACGGATAAAATACCCGACTCCCCTGAGAGTTCTGGCAAAAAATCCCAAGTAATAGAAAATATCGTTAACTTTTCCGGCCGGACTCCACATAATCGCCAATTATATACACATTTTTACAATATTGATAGTTACATGCTCTTGACATTTAATGTAAATTCTGCAATAAAAGTGAAAAAGGGTCATTAGCTCAGTTGGTTAGAGCAGGAGACTCATAATCTCTTGGTCCGAGGTTCAAGTCCTTGATGGCCCAATCGCTTAATTCCTTGCGTTGTATGGAATTAAGCTGATTTTTTGAATATGCTACCACCACTATAAAGGCGCATATTCTCCAATTTATGTCGAGTTGACAAAATTTGACAAAATTTTGGGGGATTATATGCGCCATTATTATTTGTGCCAGAGAACTAAGAGTGGTAAATGGTATGCCATTATTATGAATACCATTACCAAGAAACAGGATTTAACCCGCTGTATTGGGACATATGAAGAAAAACTAGCTCATTCTATTACTCATGAATGGCTTTTAAACGGTCCGCCAGATTCAAAAAGAGTTCCAAAAGATAAAGCCAGATTTATATATATGGTCTTCTGTGATTTTATTTTTAACTTTTGGGATTTTGACACTTCAGAATATTTTAAAGAAAAAATAACAGAGGGAAAACAATTAAATAAAAGCCACCCATTAAAAATGCAGGCTTCAGTTGATTTATATTATCTACCATATTTTAAACAAACTCTTCTTTGCGAAATAACAGAAGAAAAATTAACGGAATTCCTTGTTTTTTTTAGAACAGAGAAATGTAGAGAAAAGAAATCATATTCGAAAAATACAAAAGGCTTATCTGCTTCTACAGTAAAATTAGCCAGAAACGCTGCTATTATCCCACTTCGATATGCAAAACGAAAGAAAATTATAAAATCCTTTGATTTTGATGCGATCATCAGACCCAACGGAGACTATGTTGAAAGAGGAATATTAAGCCGTGAACAAACAGAAGCCTTATTTAAATTAAAATGGCGTGATCCTAGAGCATATTTAATATGTAAAATTGCTTCTCAAACAGCAGCCAGAATAGGAGAAATACGTGCTTTAAGGGTCTGTAATATTTTAGAAGACCGGATTTATATCCAACATAGCTGGAGTGATAATGACGGCGGATTAAAAAGTACAAAAAACCGAGAAAACAGAATAATTCCTATATTACCTGAATTACATCAAGAAATATTTTATTATATGAAGCAAACCAATGTAAACGGTAACATTAATAATCTTCTTTTCCCCGGTAAAATTGTCGGAAAACCTTATTGCCATAAACAGATTAATAAAGAATTTTATTTTATGTTAGAAAAAATTGGTATTACTGAAATTGATCGCAGAAATTATAATATTGTTTTTCACTCATGGAGGCATTATGGAGCGAAAAATCTAGCTGAAGTGACAAATCGAAATATCGGAATAGCTGTTTTAGGTCATAAGACAGCTCGACTATTTGACCATTATGCCAACCATATTGACGATGAGACTTTTAAGGGGATGGAAAAAACAATTAGAGAAGGGTTATGCCGAAAAACAGCGGATAAGAACAAGCCAATTCCAAACTCAATGGCGAGCTGATTTAAGACAGTTTATCTTTGGCTAACGGAATAGAATCCATGAATGTCTGCATAGGCGTTTTCCCGTAACAATATTTGCCGCTGTGGGTACGTTCTTGGTTATATTGCTGTATCCATTCATCCAAGTCAAGCTGTATTTCGTTAATATTACGATAAACTTTTTTCCGAAACGCAACCGAGTAAAACTCGTCTTTGCACATTTTATTAAAACGTTCGCAGATGCCGTTGGTCTAAGGAGACCTTGCCTTTGTTTTTGAATGCTCAATGTTTTCAAGATCGAGATACAACGCATATTCATGATGCTCGCGATTCCCGCAATACTCGCTGCCGCGATCTGTAAGAATTCGCAACAGCGGTAGTCCCTGTTTGTCAAAAAACGGGATAACAGTATCATTTAACATATCCGCCGCACACATTAACACGAATGTGTGTTATCCAACATGCGGATGTTACAAATACTGCCGCTTTTGCTTGGGTAAGTACGAAAAACAACGACGGCGGCATATGGCTACGTCAAATACAGTTGTGTAACTGCATCCGCAAAGCGGACGAGCTATAACCACTTGTTATTATTTCTGCCATCCAGTCGCCGACGGGGTTTTGTGCACACACCTATTCAGAAATTGGGAATATAATAATGGCGTCTGATACCGCTGTTTTTGCTTGGGCGGGTGCGAAAAAAACGACGGCGACATATGGCTGTGGAGAATTTTCACACTGCAGCGTAGCGGTACGGAGGCGCAATTAATAATGTTTTTTATTTGTGACTAACTCCGCGCCGCTGTGCCGCTGTGTGAGATAATTTCGAAAAAGCTGTTAAGGATTAGCTTTTACCGCAGCCGTTGTTTTATTTCTTCCAAAGAAAGACCTTGTTCAAGGAGGGTGAGGACTTTTTCTTGTCCTTCTTCACGTCCTTGTTGTATACCTTGCTGTATGCCCTGTTGTAATCCTCGAATTTCACCTCTTTCTTCGGCGGTGAGCAGATCAGAGATCCTGTCAGTCTCTGCCATCCGGCGGCTTCTCAAGATAGCTCTTTCCCGTTCGTCCTGACTTACTTCCTGTAATAATTGAGCTGCCATGTCAATCTCCTCCCTCTTAACTATTATATCATTGATTAGATTTCTATGCACGGGATCAGATGCGTAACCGAAAAATACAGCCCACATTTCAAACGCTGTTAATTTCCCTGCTGGTTTTTTTAAAGTATCACCTAACTTGCTTAGCTCGATTATTACCATGTTGATTTGATCGCTGAGCTGCCTGCCGTCCCTTGTCCTCAGCGAGAATCTGCTGACATAATCAACTTGAGCCGGGAAAACTGTATTCGTACAGAAAGTGACCTGATATGTACGTACCAATTTTGAGTATTTAATACCCTTTGATTTCTGGGACGAATGTAAGTCCGTCAGGTAATAAATATACTTGTTAATAAAATTTGAATATTTTTCTCCTGCTTCTTCTATTTTTGAGCAGTGCATTTCAACATCAACCTGATCGCCGTTATCAATAGCGCAGTTAACGTCAAAACGCTCTGATTTTTCACCAGTGTCCATTACAGGTATTTCAATGTTTCGTACATGAGCGTCTGTAACAGTCTGATCAATCACAGTTGATACTACGTCAATTAAAACCTGTTTTGCGTCCGGGTGTGTCAGAAGCGTTTTAAAAATACGGTCGTCAGAAGGCGAAAGGATATCCGCGTCCATTGGAAATTTACTCATCTGTTTGTCTCCTTGGGGTTTTTTTCTTTCAACATGCTGAATGTTTTTCATACCCTATATGGGTGCGGACTTACGGTTTTGCTTTACATAAAGAGGAATTAATCTGAGATTTTTCACATGACGGCTCAGCGGTACTGAGGCGGCAATTTAATAATGTTTTTTTATTCGTGACTAACTCCGCGCCTCTGTGCCGCTGTGTGAGATATTTTGGGAAATAATGGTTCCTGGCACCGCTGTTTTTGCGTGTTAAAGCGGTTGGGGTACTGGCGAAAGTAATTGACGGCTATGAATTAACTTTTTAAGTTGTTTGGAAAACTTGACGGATTTAATTCAATTGTTGTAAAATTCATTTACATGCAGGTATAATATTAGTTCAATGCTTGATTCTTTTATTCCGATTTTCTCTTCAATTGTGGCAATAATAGCAATTATATGTTCATATAAACAAACTAAACGCCATGATCGAGTTACAATAGTTTCAAATGCATTATTGGAAAAGTATAATAGAATGCGGGATAATATTTCACTGTTTTTAGCATTGATGGATACCTATGAATATACCAAATTGATTGAGCAATATTACAAAATAAAACTGGAACTTGATATGTCAAAAGAATATAGTAATCTGTTAAGTGCCAAATTAGACATTATATTTCGTATCTTGGATCATTCAAAAAACCAAAATGATATTTTTTTTCAAGCCTTGAAATTGGATACTGAACTTACCCCAAATTTCAAAGAGACATTGGATAAATTCAATGTAATATTTCAATCAGAAGATAAATATAAAAAAAATGAAGATGATATCAATAGGGAATTTAAAAATTTTAATAATTTAGTAGAAATATATCAAAGTATTTATAATAATTCAAAAGATAGAATTGAAACCCAAACTGGCATTGATGAACAATTTAATGAAAATTTCAATAACTATATAAACGAAGTAAACCAAAAATTGGTGACGTTTAAAGGTAAAAAATATTTATTTTTAAATTCTCCATTCCCGCTTAAGGGTAATGATATTATTCGAGATTATTTCTGTAAAGAAATTAAAATAAATATTGACCTTTCATTTACGGAATATTTAAGCTTTCTTTGGGATGATATAAAAAAGAGTATATAATATCAAATCATAAAACGTCGCATAAAAAACAGTAATTGCCCGAATAGGGCGGCGAGCTGTTACCGTTTGTTATGTGCATTTTGCGCTGGCGTGATCGATTAATATAAGAAAAAATTGAAAATAATGTGTATAAAAAAGCGCAAACTGCACATAACGTTCTAGGCAACTTCTGCGGGCGCTGTTCGCGTCCTGGGTTACCTGGAACGTTAAACGAAGTGTGGATTGCTTTATTGACTCAATCCAACATTCATATTACATCCAAATAAATCCAGTTTGACAGTATGATAGCCGCCTGAAAAACTAATCCAGTCATAATAAATTGTTACAACAACTATCCTATTTTCATAGGGGCTTTTATAATATCCAAGTATTTTTCTTCCTTTTATGTTGTGCATGTCTCTGTAAAGCTCATATTCTCCTTCGCTGATTATTTTCTGAATATTCTCGTTGCCGATTATTAACGTCCATTTATTAATATCTTTTTCAGTTTCAAAATCATCGAACCAACAATTATAATCATTAATGGGAAATTCTATTAAATTATTTATAAAATCGTCAGCAATTGAACTATTAACCTCTCCAGTAATTTTGTAGTTTCTAAGTATTGTATTCCATTTAGCTGTATACTCTTTGGTTAAATCGCTGGATATTTCTTCCGGTAATAATATCGCGTCCAGATATTTTGCAACATCTTGAAAATATTCATCGTTTTCAGTATCACCAATTATAAATGACTCTCTCTCAATTATTTCATCAGTAATAGTATTAATCACTATCAATGAATAAATCCAGCCGCCCCACATACCGCTATCATGTAAATGCTTAGTTCTATATGCAAATAAACCATTATTTGACCATCCTGTCATTTCAATTGCAGTATAAGGGTTTGTATCCAATTTCAGTATTTCCATTTCTGTTTTTCCATAACCTTCAATATCAGTATTTGAACGAATAAAGTATTGCCGTTTTCCGGTTGAAATAAATACCCGGCTGACAATAGTTTCATTTTCGTAAATTTCTGTTTTTTCACCTTTTGTTGAGTTTAATTTTAAACCCATATTTTCACTAACATTATTTACTTCCTTTTTATTACAGGATGTAATCAAAAAGGCTAAAACAAGAACATACAAAAGAAATAACCGAAAAATTCTTATACCAAACATAATCTCTCCTTTAAATTATTCATTATTAGTATATTACATTTTACTTTTCATTTCAACTATTCCAAATTTAATACCAAGCACCTATTTCTCTTAACGTTTTACTGCGGTATCAGCAGGATATTTACAAGCCTGTGTACGCATAAGCTTCTACGGGAACACTCGGCGGGGGAATAATGGTGCCTGACACCGCTATTTTTACTTAGATGGGTACGAAAAACAACGACGGCGGTATATGAAATCAAAGTACGGGAAAAGTTAAGAGAATATAGTCCACGGAAAATAGAATGGAGATATAAATATGAACAGAAAAAATAAAATTTATACACAGGCTCCTAAAAATGTTTCAAAAACGGTCATGGAAGGCGAAATCATTGCGGTTTTTTTACCTTCTCCTGAAAAGTTAATTAAGGAAGGAACCAAAGATTAAAATAATAATAACATTAAATAGAGTCTGTCTATAATGTGGACACATTATAGACAGACCACCTTAAAAAACGCATTTTCGCAGCCTATAGGCGAGAATAATGCATCGGACTAAAGTCCGAGGTCTGTCCGCAAAGTAACCAACTTTGTGGACAGATACTAAATAGCGGTAGTATTGACTTTTTCTTAGAAAACATGCTAAAAAAACAATGATAAATGAAGTCTTAGATAAGTATGTTCAAAAATATTGAGGAGAGGCGAAAGTGTAAATATCCATGCTGCTGGAATAGTAATTGAAACGAGCTATTGAAACAATTAATAAAATTAATTATAGCTGAGTCTGTTCCAGAATTTCAATTTTTGGAGTAAGCTCATTTGTGTGATCTTTAAATTAAATATCTGGTAATAAAGCAATTTATTACAATAGGAGTACAACATGAAAAAATATCTTTTTATTCTGTTATTTTTTAGTATTTCTTTATCTGTTTTCTCGCTGGAACAGATAAGTGAAAGACTGGCATTCAACGCAACTGATGGAAGAATAGAAATTTCCGATGTTTATGATGACATATATTTAATATTTTGGTTTGAAAAAGATGCGAATAATAAATTTCATATTACCTGTTTGGGAACCAATGTTTTCGCTGAAAAATTGGGAGAAGCGGATATATATTTGGTTGGTTTTACATCATATATCGCGCAGTATATTACCAAATGGAGCATAAAAAATAACGGAAATGAAGAATGGAGACAATATGCAGCGCTTATTGCAGATAAAACCACTAATTATTTAAGAGGTCTGAATATTAAATCGGATCGGAAACCATGTAATACCCCACAGCAGGTTATACCGCCTCAGACATTGGGAAATATTCAAAAAACTGACAGTTCGCAGACAGGTATGTATTATATACAAATCGGATCGTACTCTAAAAATGAAACAGCCTTATCAGAAATTGCCAAAATTAATAAAAATTACTCTGCCGCCATTATGGAAGCAACAGCCAGGATTAACGGTATTGAAAAAGCTGTATTCAGGGTATTAATTGGACCACTAAATTATACAGACAGCATTTCCTGTTTACAACAACTTAAATCTAAATATCATGACGCATTCATTAGGGCTGGAATGTAGCTGATCGGAATATGACAGAAATTTACTTGATTTGCCAAATGTTATAAACAGAGGCTCTTGTAAACTAGCCGAGTAGTCTAACAAGTATGCACAACTCTCCAACGTAGCCCATGGAAAATGTTTGCTATCGCTGGTTTTTTTATGCTGATTGATACCGGCAGTAGAATTTTATTTGTCAAAATAACACACCATACGAATCCACGAAGTAACGAAGAAAAAACAGCGGTAATAATTACATTTTAAAAATATTCCAAGGGAGCGGTTTTTCCCAGTCTTCAGGCGTTGAAACGAACGGCGCTTTTTCAAATAAGGTTCTTAAGTATAAAAGCGGTTCAATATTATTCTGCTTTGCTGTCTCAATAGGTGAGTAAATGCCACAGGAACTTTCAGCACCTTCCGGGCTCTTGGAAAACAGCTAGTTTTTTCTGCCAAGCACAAAAGGACGTATGGCGTTTTCGCTGGCGTTGTTATCATGTTGGACGAAGTAAATCGCTTTTATATCTTTTTAGATCAATATTATTTTTATTTCCTAACGATTCACCCGAATATGGATTTTCTTCTAAATCTTTAAATTTATCATCAACTTTTTTTAGACTTCCGTCTAAATTCTTATATTTTTTTTGAGCTTCAAGAATTAATTATATATCTATAATTATTATTCTTCCTTTATTGTTACTGTATGTTTTTATATATATAAGCGGTTTATTTCACATAATTTTCCAGGCAACCCGAACCACCCAATCAGGACGGCAAAGCAGCTGCCGTTTATTATGTGAAGTACGGGTGCGTACGCCATTTTTTAAATCAATGAAATAATAAAAGGAGTAATCACATGCAAAACAATATCTGCTGAAAAATGCGCTATAATTGCAGATTCCAGTCCTTTTTTCCAATAAAGCCATCCGAAAATAACGCCGCCAATTCCGTTTAAAACAACAGCACGAGTAATAACTATTACGGTTAATTTTGCGATTTGAGCAGTTGCGGGTAAATGTCCAATACCAAATAATATAGCCACCAAAATAATTGATAACCATATGCCAAATATTGTGGGATTTCCGTCTTTTGATTTTTTTATTTTAAAGGTAATCCACACCAGTAAAGAAACGATAAACAGCCTTAATAGAACTTCTTCGGCAATCCCGCCGTAAAATGACGCAAGAAAACCTTTCCAGACAGGCGCGAGGACTTCCATGTTTTGAAACTCAGGTATTAATCGGTTGAAAGGAATACTAAGCGCAATTATCAAAATACCTGCAAAAACACCTAACCCAATGGACAGTGGAAGCATTAATTTAAATTCTTTTGTTTTATTCACCTTTTGTAAAATACCCTCCAATATCGGCATTCCCATTCCAATTTTTTTGGAAAAAAACAACCCGAAAAATACTGCTACTGCAAATATTATAAGACTGTTTAAAATTGCCGAAAGAACCACAAGCAATGGAGAAACTTTAATTTGAATTGATGTAATTGCCAGCTGATAAGGTATAACCAGAACTGATGCCATTACACTCAAAGCAAGCAGAATAAAAAATAACTTCCAATTTATTAGTTTTTTCATATATTTCAGCCTTCCTTAAAAACAATTAGGGTTGTTCGGCAGCTAACCGAATTATCAAACAAGTCCATTATACCAAATACCGTAATAATTGTAATTACAAAATTATCATTTTTGTCCATTTTTCATATATTTTTATAGTAAATTATTTTATACACTATTGATTACAGCTCTATTTCGCCTAACATGCTGACCGACGTCGATTAATGAATAATGAAAACAACATAACGCGGCAACCGCCCGCTGACTATACATCTTCTGTTATTATGTGTATAACTGGAAATATGCCTGATTTGCATACTGTAGAAAAATATGATTTAGGTGCGGCAATTAATAACTCTGCATTTAAAACTGTATTAAATAATGAACATTTTAATAATTTGTGCGAAAACAAAGATTTTTTAACAGAACAAATAATTACGTATATGGGGAATAAACGCTCTCTTTTGGATTTTATTACAAAAGGCGTCAAAATTGTGCAAAAACGTCTTAACAGGGAAAAATTGGATATTTTTGACGTCTTTACAGGCTCAGGCATTGTAGCCCGCCATTGCAAGCAGTTTTCCAATACGCTTCTGGTAAATGATTTGGAACAATATGCCGCCGTTACCGGTGAATGTTATATGTCAAATAAAAATCAGTTGGATATAAGGACATTAAATGATATATTTAACGGACTTCATGCAGCCATTGAAAATAATCCGCTGGAAGAAGGAATAATTACAAAACTATATTCACCGGAAAACGATAATGACATTAAAAAAGATGAACGGGTTTTTTATACACGCAGGAATGCAATGTATATTGATACCATGCGCGTTTATATCGAATCTGTTCCATCGCAGTACCAAAAATATTTCCTTGCTCCCTTAATCGCAAAAGCGTCCGTTCATGCAAATACTTCAGGGGTTTTTAAGGGATTCCATAAGAACAAAAAAACAGGGATGGGGCAATTCGGCGGAAGCAACAGTGATGCGCTTTTTCGCATTAAGGGAAATATTTCTTTGCCGTTTCCCGTATTCAGTAATTTTAGCTGCGATTATACCGTATACAATGGCGATTCAAATCAGATTGTAAAAGAAGCACCTGAAGTGGATTTGGCATACTTGGATCCGCCCTATAATCAACACCCTTACGGTTCAAATTATTTTATGCTTAATTTGATATTGGAAAACAGGCGTCCTGAAAATATAAGCAATGTTTCAGGAATACCGGATAACTGGAACCGCTCTGTTTACAATAAAAGGCAGCATGCCTGTTCTGCGTTATCCGAACTGGTAAAAAATATTAAGGCAAAATATGTTCTTGTTTCTTTTAATTCAGAAGGATTTATTTCCCATGATGAAATGAAATGTATGTTAAAGGAAACCGGAAAGGTACAGGTGATGGAAACATCGTATAATACATTCCGCGGCTGCCGTAATCTAGCAAACCTTGCTGAAAAAGGCGATCGCAGCATCCACGTTACAGAATATTTGTACTTACTGGAGAAATAAAACAGACAGCGAATAAAAGGCTAAACAGGAGCTTCGCAGTATTCGCAGGAAACTCCTGTTTAAAAAGATCAGCGCAGCTGGTTTTACTTATTTGAAAACCTTGCTTGCGGCGTTTATGCTTGAAGAACGCATTGTAATTTTTTTGATGGGTATTCTGTCTTTAAGAAGCGCATTAAAAAGTTCGCAAAGGTTTTCGCAGGTTGAAACTTTTTTTGTAACAATTATCCGGTATTCAGGGTATGACCAGGCAAGGGGATTGTCTATTTTTTTAAGAGGAACGCAATTATCAGGATCATTGTTAATTCCTTCTTTCCTGTATACGGCAAGGACCGCATCAAGAAGCGGGTCTCCTTCCTGAAATAATGTCGCATGATGGAAGTGGTCAACAATTTCCCATGCTTTTTTAAAACCTTCCTTACAGGCATGCGCATAACCGGTAACGGGGTCTACCTTGTCTTCCAGTTCAATTTCCAAAAGACCCGAATGCCCGTGAAGATGTTTGGCTTCCCTCGGCCAGTTCATAAATCGATGGGCGTATTGAAAATCCAGTCTGACGATAGACGTATATAAATCATCCATGATTATCTCCTTTTCATTTGTATTTTGGGAAAAATTCCCCAATGGGGCATTGTACCATAATAAACGTAATTTTAAAACTTAAAAAACAAAAAGCTACCTTAAATTTATGGAAAAATCGGCTTTGATGACGATTTTTCCAAAGCTTTTTTCGAAACTAGCCGAGTTTTGAAAAAAGCTCAGTTGTTAATGCCTTTAAGCATATTTTCGGGTTATATCTGCCTGAATATCCCTAACGTTTTGCACATAACGGAACTGCGGAAACTGTCTGCGGAATTCTTTTTTTTGACAATTACTTTTTTCCATTATACAATGAAGGGTTCTTTGGCAAGGATTAAAAAAAGGATTATCAAATGAAAACACTGTCAGAAGCGAACGTGCAAAACGAAAAATTTAAGGTTAAAATTTATACCAAACTTATGGAGAATTACAATGTTTTTCCTGATTGGGCGGTAACCATGAACGCGCAACGAAAAATCAACGATGTTTGCGCTTGTTTAGACTGCCGTGATACTCCGGTAATCATCGGAAGCTGCAGCGATGGAACAATGCTACAGTTTACTTTAGACCAGGACGAAGAAGCGGGGTTTATTCCAAAAGGGTTGGGTCTGACAGGAAAAAATCCGGCATTGGGATTGGCCTCTGACAAGAAAAGTTACTTGTTTGCAATAAAAGACAGAAAAGTATGGTATGCGTTTGAAGATAAACCCGGCAGTAATAAATTTGGGTATTCAAATTCTCTGGAAATTCCAGGTCATCTTTCTTCATGTGAACCTGTCAGGATTTTTTGCCGGAATATAAGGGGAAAACTGTATGTAGGTGTTGTTGTAAGCGATTCAGGTGGTTATTCGCTTGCCTATTGCGGCGATTTTAAATCAGGAAGCCATCTTATTGCATTAAGTGATACCCGCGCCAATTTAGATACTTATGACTTCATGTTCATGGAAGAACAAATCTATACCATAAGCGTAACAGGCAACCAGTTAAGAATGCGTTCGCTTCAGGGCGCCGCTGAATATTACACGCTTCCGATAACAGGGGAGTTTACCGGTTTACGCTGGGTTACATGGCTTAATAATACAGGAAGAATCATTGTTATAGTTAAACAAGATGGCAGATATTTTTTCGGGGAAATCAAATTATCCGGAAATGTATCTGCGTTCACAAGGTATCATGAATTGCCGGAAAATTGCGATCTGACTGTGTGTTCCGTTATTAGAACGGATTCAGCGACAGTCCATATGCTTTTTAACGGCAGCAAAATATATCATGCTTTTTTAAAGGACGATGTAGCCTGTAACCCTATACCTATTGAATCAGGCGGCGGAAAAGCGGCGTTTCTGGAAACCAATCATGACCGCGCGGAATTTTATATTGCTGATTCCGTTGAAGACAGAATTGTACAGTTGTGTCAGAACAATTCCGGAAATTACATCAGCCGGTTTCTTAATATACCGTGGAACAAAGACGAAAGTGTGATTACTACGCCTTGTTATTCAACCGAACTGCATATAACAGACAATAATGACGCTCCGCTCATAAATCAGGCTTTTTCAATATGGGCGCAGGATGATGTTTACGTCCAAACTGAACGGGGAACTCATCGTTTAGGACCGAGGAACGACCTGACTTTATATACAAACGCAAGAGGCGTTGCCATTTTTATTCAGCAGACGGATAATATCGCAAGCACAATTTTATGTCTGCGTGTCGGCGAATATATGAAAAAAGACGAGGTTATATATCTAAGGCAGCATGACATCGTTTCCAATAACCTTAAAAATTTGCCGCTGCAGAAATTTATACACGCTAAAACAGGTAACGGCGAATATCTTCTTCCCGAAAAATACCGGAATGAAACAGAGGCTGACAAAATCCTTAAAAGTATAAAATCAATCCTCAGCCGAACACCCGGCGAATCAAATGCGCCTGACGCTGTCGGAGCTTATCATGCAAATACCGCAGATGAAAATTATATCAGCCGTATTAGCCCGTCTGAATCGAGTTTTACGTTTTCAATAGCAGATAACGGCAGTTTATCGTATTCATGCCTTGATACAGAAGCATTTAACAAAATGACAAGCGCAGGTTCCAAAGCCGGTTACACGCCCATATTGACAAACCTCGGGGATTTATGCCGCGGTATCAGCAATGATCTGGTAAAAATGGATTCTCTGTCTCTTGACTCTACCAGGATTTATATGGAACTTACCATAAACAATGAAAAATATTCCTACAGCGGCACAATTCCCAACGGGCAGGGTGCTCTGGACGCTGTTTCTTCCGTGTTTGGTTCAATAGGCGTTAAATTTAAAAAATTTTTCTCGTGGCTGGGTTTTTTGTTTGACTGGAATGATTTTATCCGAATGAAGAAACTTTGTGATTATTTATCACAAAAGACGCTGACATATATAAAAAACAGAAGCGATTATTACAGGGAAACATTTGACAGAGAACTGACTAATATGCAGTCCATGTGCGGGGATTGTCTGGATAAATTAAAAAACGAGACCGGCTCTAACTCAATTTTCTCAAGAGGCAAGGCAAAATATCCGGAGGATCCTGAGCTTACCCTCGAAACCTCAAATAATTTTCTGCTTGAAAAAACCGCGCAGTATATGGACAAAGCAAGTGTTACAATTCCTGTAAACCTTATGAATGAAATAATGGGTGATGTTGGGGTCATATCCAATGAATTAAAAGAATACAGCAACGGTATAAGAAAATCTAATGAATATGGAGGTATTGACAGCTTCCTCAAAAACAAATATACGTCCAGCTCGAATTTATACAATGTGGCTTTTTCCGCTCTTATCGATTTATTAAAATCCCTCAGTAATATTGTTTTTGATGGTTTAAAAAATCTGAATACCCTGATTTTCAGAGTAATAGGAGAAATTATAGACGCTGTTCTTGCCGCTTTAAAAAGTCCGTTTTATATACCTTATGTATCAAAAGTGTATAAAAAATTTACAGGAACAGACCTTACTATTTCAGACATCTGCTCATTCCTTGCAGCGGTTACGGCAACGATTGTATACAAATTTATCAAAAATGAACCGCCGATCGCTTCTGATGCCGCGCTGGAAACATTAAAAAGAAGTATAGATTCGGCTTTAACCGCAAGAGATCACGATTTTACGCCTCAGAAAGATTTAAGTGTTGTTTTGAAATATATCGGGTTAGGGGCTTCGGTTATAAGTAATATTTTTGATCTTTGCGTAGATGCGCTAAAAGATCTTAAAACTGAAAACAATAACAAGAAAAATGATGTTGATTTTCCGGCTGTTTTTATTTGGGGGTTGGACGCTATTTCGCTTGTATGTTATTTTCCCAAGTTTCACGGTGAAAGTGACTGGGAATGGATTTGGATTTATGACCTTGTTGTTCTTGGTTTTGATGGGGTTTCCATAACATACGAAAATAAATATATTACCCAGTTAGACTGGGGGGTAGGTGTTACTGCAGTAATTGGATTTATTCGGGTAATAATCAACTCCATCGGCATTGGTACCGGTATGGAAAAGTACGACTGGATTGCGGGTATTGTTCAGGGAATACAGGAGATATTCAAAATTCTATTAATTGCTAAAAATAGAAATATAACAGTAATTGTTGTATTTGCTGACATAATAAATATGGCGGTTCAGGTAATAGCGGCAGTATTTGATATTCTGGAAAAAAATGACGGAACGTCCGCAGGAGCGTTATAATTTTTTCGATAAAAAAATCCAGGAGGAATAATAATGGCAAATATCAACACATTTCTTCTCAGAGATACGCTTGATGATAACGGAGGAACCGGACATACATTGTTTAGCAAGTCGCCAGATTTAATCTGTCATCCGCAGGTTTTAAATCCTGCGGAATTTTTTAAGGAGAACTATACCAGGGATGTTACGCAGACTGTCGATACCAGTAGTAAGACCAATGCTTTGTATGTCCGTGGAAAAAATATGTCATCTACCGGTTTCAGCGGAAAGATACAGGTTTACCGCTCTGATATGTCACTTTTTTTGAAACCCAGCCTGTGGAAGAATAATAAACTTAAAACAGCGCCAAAGGACGGCGAAAATCCGTTGGATTATATAGATATTTCCGCTGAAGCAAACGGGATTAGCGTGGGTAAAACGCCGTTTGTTCTTGACGGAACCATTGGAAATTTTTGCCTTGTAGGCATGGCAAGCGACATGAACGGACCGGTAATACCTGCAGACTTTACCACATATGACAGCTTTATCAAATGGGTTACTTCCAATCAGGGAGTGTGCGTGCGGAATCAAAATTATTATTCGTTAAGCCAAAAACCCAATTTGGAAATAGCGGCGGAGATTTCCAATCCTGAAACGGAATCAAAACTATGCACGCTGGAAGTAATGGTAGAAGGCGTTCCCGTGGGAGTAACATTCGGCGCGAAGAATACCGCCCTTAGTTATGATAAGGAAATGGTCAGTACGCAAAGCACAGATCAATTTGCCTCCGCACTTTATATTCCGTCAGGGTTTGACGGCTTCTTTACAGGAACAGTCCGTTATTCAGGCGCTCTTCCGGCGGGCGCACAGCTTTCATTGACCATATATTACGGATCGAAAGCAGGAAGCGAGGTTTACCATCTTGGTTATGTACCGGAAACAATTTTAAAATATGACGCCAACAATAAAACAGCCGGAGAACTTTTAAATGGTCAGTACAGGCTTGTAAGGCTTGGAAGATGTTCTGTAAGGGCAGTCTGATTATTATATGTTAAAATAACTCCATTCTTTTTTAGACTCATTTGACACTCAAACTGTCAAAATAGGCGGCAGTAAAAATCGCGGGAGAATTCCAATAAATGGCGTTTTCGTTAGCTGAAGCTGTCCATGTATGATCGATATAGGATTTGGCAGGCGGAGTTTCCGGCGGCAAAAGTTTTCTGCAAACAGGGTCCGGAAATTTCTTGTTTGGACCGCCGGATACAAGACCGGGAACAGGATCGTCCACACCGTCGGCGTATGATGGTCTGTGGTGCGGGAAACGGAATGCGTTTTCACCGAAACCTGTTACAAAGCTGTACCCTGTTGCGTTCATTCCAAGCAAATAATCAAACTGCGCCTGCGCCGCATTCTGGTACTTCTCTTCGCCTGTCAGTAATTTAGCGCATATCAGTATAATTGCGTTATTCAAAATGATCATTGTTGAACCCCACATGTACTTGTCCGCGTCTAATGCGGTTCCGTAACCGCTTTTTTGATGTTTTTCAAGACTTTTATCGGCAGCGGAGAGAAAACGTCCGCTAATATTATCAAAAAAAACTTTTTCAGGATTTTTTAAGGCAAAAAGGCAGCATAACGCGCCCAGTCCGCCCACATCACGCCACCCCAATTTTGAAACATCAACTTTATCAGCCAGCAGACACATGGAATTCCGGTAGCGATCTTCATTTGTTGCGCAGAACAGTTCGCAGGAAGCCCAGAAAATCTCATCATCGCAGTTATCATCGCCGTAGGGACCGGAACTTGTATTCGGCGGATTTACAAATGGCTCAAAAACAGGATTTTTTTCCAGCCATTCCCATGCGCGTACAGACGCCGCCAGCATCCTGTCCGAGAACATTTTGTCAAACGGTTTATACACGCGGTAAGCCTGCGCTAGAGACGCTGCGAAAGCCGCTGTCGATGTATGTGTTACGCGAAATAAAAGCAAGTCTTCGCGGTCGTCTTCAGGCATTACAAACGGCGCGAAAAAACGGGTTGCCGCCTTGTGATAAAGAGCGCCGTCTTCCCTTCTCTGCATTTTCATCATCCACTCAATTTCGTACCGGCACTCGTTTAAAATGTCAGGCACGCCGTTTCCGCTCTCCGGAATGTTCAGCTGATCCTCAAAAGCCTTCGGGAAAAGTTCATAAGCGTAAAGCATGTGCGAAACAGTGACCGCCGCCGGAACAACGTATCTTCCGTAATCGCCGGCATCATGCCATCCGCCCGTTACGTCAATAACAACGCTGTTATCGTGTTCCAGCGCCGCTTTACCTGTATGACATATGCTGCGGTGGTAAACTCCCGCATGTTTTTCTTCAAGCGCGCAGCCGCATCTTTGGTAATACATACCTTTCAACAGCGCGCTTGAAAGGCTGCGGTAAGGACGCCTGCTGATTAAAAATCTTTTACTTAAACCGTCGGCAAACAGGAAATACACACCTGTCTTTTTAATATCGGAAAAATCAACAACGCGCACAGTATCCCCTGAAGCTTCGTCAAAAAAAGGCTCTGTCATCCTGGGTTCAAAAACAATATCATTATCAGACGAAACAATAAAACAACATTCGCCTTTTCCGGTGATTATTGCCTTTTTGGGCATATCTTCGCAATAACCTGTTTGATTTAAATGAATCACTTTTTCTCCATGATTTTGACAACAAATCCGGCTGTCAAACAAGACTATTATATCTTGAGGATGTCAGTTCATCTACCTGATTCATTTCATAATTTAAATATTCCCTGCGGTACTCCGTTTGCTTTTTTTCTTTTAATTTTTCAAAGACTTTCAGATTCTTTTGAGCTTCAAGATAAAGCGCGCGTTTTTCTTCAACGACGATTTCCGCTTGCGCCGCTTTTTGCGCCAGTCTTTCGCCTTCCTGATCAAGCCTTAAAACAAAATTGTCCCATAAAAACATTTCCTGCGGATTATTAAAGCGCTGTGAAGCCGCATTGTGGCGTTTCAATGCGGTTAATTTTATATCGTTTTCTATTTTGTTCAGGAGACTGACAGCCTGACCAAGGGCAAGCTTGCATTCCTCTTCCCTGAATTTACGAAGCTGAAGTATTTTTTCCAGGTTGAATTTAAATTTTCTCATGATCAGCCCGCGTCAAATAAACTTGATGTCGGAAGCGATGAGAAAAGGGAAGCGACGCTGCCGATATCGCTGCTGACAGGAGGAATAAATCCTGTCTTCATGCCTGCTGTCTTTTCCTTTCGTTTAACGTTCCCGGCTGCCGCGAGCAGTTTTTCATTGTTATCTGTCATTTCTTCGGGCGGAATTTCAATTCCTGTAATTTCCGCCATCCTTGAAAGCGTATCTTCAAGCGGCGAAGGTTCGTCAATATCCTGGATAAGAAAATCTTCTATCGGACCGTGTTTGCCGATCGCCTCGTCTATTTCGGGATTTGATCCGTGGGGATATGCGCCGACATTTATAAAATCCTCCGCTTTGGCGTAGGAAGCCATGTTTCTCCGGATAAAACCAGCGGCTTTTTTGCTGTATTCTCCCGATACGCTTGGCGCAAGGCGGGAAACGCTCTGTAAAACGTCAATCGCAGGGTAATGAAAGCTTTGCGCAAGGTCGCGCGAAAGAACAATATGTCCGTCCAGTATTCCGCGCACAGTATCGGCGACAGGCTCATCCATATCGTCTCCGTCAACAAGAACTGTATAAAAACCTGTAATGCTTCCGGTGTCGGAAGTGCCTGATCTTTCAAGAAGCTTCGGCATGGAGTCAAACATGCTTGGCGGAAAACCCCTTTGAGCGGGAGGCTCGCCGGAGGCAAGGCCGATTTCCCTCATCGCGCGCGCAAAACGCGTAACAGAATCAAACAGAAGCATTACGTCCTTTCCCTGATCGCGGAAATATTCAGCTACGGCGGTCGCTACATACGCGCCACGCAAACGCGCAAGCGGCGGTGAATTGGAAGGAGTTACAATCAGAACGCTACGGGCAAGTCCTTCCTCGCCCAGATCGTTTTCAAGAAAATCGTTCACTTCCCTTCCGCGCTCGCCGATGAGCGCAATCACATTGACGTCGGCTGTAGTGTTACGCGCAATCATTCCAAGCAGCGTTGATTTGCCGACGCCCGAACCGGAAAAAATGCCAAGACGCTGTCCCTTGCCGACAGCCAAAAGCCCGTCAATCGCACGGACTCCGGTTGTTATGCGCTGCGTTACGCGCTTTCTTTTAAGCGGATCGGGAGGGTTTGCAAGCGCCGGATACATGCACGATGATGAAATGTCACCTTTTCCGTCAATGGGATTTCCAAGAGCGTCGAGTACGCGTCCCAGTAATTTAGCGGATACAGGCACTTCAAGACGGCTGCCCAGCGCGATAACCCGGTCTCCTATTTCAATGCCTTCCGTTTCATCAAAAACCATAAGCTGGACAGTATCATTTTTTAATCCGACAACTTCAGCTCTGATATTTCCCCTGCCCTTCGGGGCTACTATTCTGCATATTTCGCCGATTATTGCCTGAGGTCCATGGCTTTCTACCAGTAAACCCTGTACCTTTGATACTTTGCCGACATATTTGATCGGATCGGTGCGTTCTGTGGATTCCAGATATTTATTAAAATTAAAAGTATCAGTCTTTTCCGCCGTTTCAATTGTATCAGTCAGCATGAAGCCCTCCTCTTCATGTCAATCAGTAACTTAAATTTTTAAGTTTCCTCGTTATTTAATGAATCGCTTTTTCTTTTTCTCGCTCCTAAACCGATTTGTTCAAGTTTTTCCTTTATCTTTTTATCAGATTCCCTTTTTCCCTTTGTCGCAATGGTCGCAAGAGCCGCCATTGCAGCCGACGCGGTCAGAGCGGCGTTAACCCCTGCTGATAATTCCTCTTCGACTTCAGCCTCTACAAGGTCTGGCACCTGTTCAGAAGAACTCTTGGCTGGAACCGGTTCAGGCGGACGCACTGCGGGAATTGGAGCGAGAGTGGGAACAGAAGCACTTAATAAACCTGCCGAAGCCATCAAGTCGGCATTGAGATTTGCCGTTCTTACAATTGGAACAGGCGTATTATCCTTTACATTCGACCTAATCGGTGATATTTCGAGTATCTTGCTCTCCATCTCGGCAAGCTGGCTTGAAATACGGGCGTCAATTTCCCCGAAGTCCGTTTCAATAATACAGCCGCCTTTATCGACTGTGCTGTCTTCAGCGATATGTACCGCTCTTGCGCCTTCCATCAAATTGATAAAATCCTGTTTGTGCTCTGTTGCAAGCTGCAAGTCCGCAAGATTCACTCTGATTATTATATCTCCCTTTGATTTCACTTTACGAAGCGCTTCAATCACATTTGTAATAATCACTTCGCGCTGATTTTCTGAAATTAACTTGACGACCTTGCGCACAATAAGAAGGACAAGATCGACAACTTCTTTTTCTGTCTCGCTTAAAATGTCTCCTCTTTTCTGCTGAGCGCGTTCAAGAACAACATGGGTTCTTTCGATCAGACGGTCAACTTCCGCTTTGCCTTCCGCATAACCTTCCTTTTTGCCTTCATCCAAACCCTGTGCCCTTGAATCTTTCCGCTCGGTTTCCAGCGTCAGTCTTCCGGTGTTCAGGATTTCATCGGCTTTGGAATTCGCTTCAGTTATAATTCGCTGCGCTTCGTATTCAGCCTGCTTTTTAATCGCCTGCCCTTCGTCATTTTTTCGCGTAACTTCCGCAAGAGCCGACTGCTGCGCGTCGGAAACGATGCTTTCAGCCTGCGCTCTCGCGTTTGCGATCATTCTTATTTTTTCTTCTTCCCATTGAATTTTAAAATGTTCAGCTTCGCGGCGAAGATCATCTGCTGTAGGGCCTTTGTACTCTTCAACTTCGTTAAGTTCTTCCGCAACTTCTTCAACAGGAGCAAAATGTGCAAGCTCGGCAAATGAAGTCGGAGAATCAATAACTATTTTTTCAGTGATGGGTACAATTTCATTTGGTCTAAAAACAGCCTTTGGCATAAATCCTCTTTGGTGCCAGATTGAAGTTTGGCACCGCGTTTAAAATACTTAAACAACCAGTTCGTCTTCACCTGCGCGGGCGACAACAATTTCACCTGTGTCTTCAAGATGCCTGATAATGGAAACGATCTTCTGCTGCGCTTCTTCTACGTCTTTTAAGCGTACAGGACCCATATACTCCATGTCTTCTTTGAGCATGCTCGCGGCGCGCTTTGACATGTTCTTGAATATCTTGTCCTGAACTTCGGAGTCGACAGACTTTAGAGCTTTTGCAAGTTCCTGTGAATCGACTTCGCGCATAACTTTCTGAATGGCGCGGTCGTCGAGCATAACAATGTCCTCGAATACGAACATTCTCTTTTTGATTTCTTCTGCAAGCTCGGGGTCTTCGTCTTCCAGAGCTTCGATGATCTGCTTTTCAGAAGCGCGGTCAACAAGGTTTAGGATTTCAACGATGCTTTCAACGCCGCCGGCAGCCGTGTAGTCTTCGCTTGACAGCGAGGAAAGTTTCTTTTCAAGAACCCTTTCAACTTCGCGAAGAACTTCAGGCGAAGTTCTGTCCATTGTCGCGATACGCCGCGCTACATCGCTTTGCACTTCATGCGGCAGGTTTTGCAGAATAATGGAAGCTTTGTTGGGTTCCAGATAAGCGAGGATAAGCGCGATTGTCTGCGGATGTTCCTGCTGAATAAAGTTTAAAAGGTGCGCGGGGTCTGTTCTTCTGATAAAATCGAAAGGACGAACCTGAAGACTCGATGTTAGACGGTTTATAATATCAATGGCTTTTTGGCTACCCAGTGATTTTTCCAGGAGCTCTCTTGCGTAATCAATTCCGCCTGTTGAAATAAATTGGCTTGCCTGCATGAGTTCCTGGAACTCCTGCAGGATAGCGTCTTTCTGCTCCGCGTCAATTGTCTCAAGACGCGCGATTTCAAAGGTAAGAGTTTCTATTTCATCTTCGCGGAGATACTTGAAAATTTCCGCTGAAATTTCAGATCCTATAGTAACCAGAAAAATGGCTGCCTTCTGGCGTCCTGTAAATTCTTTTACTCCCTTTTTCTTGGAACCGCTTGCGGCAGCTCCTGGGGCTAATGCTGTTTTAGACATGGTTAATTATTCCTCCAATAGCCAGGTTCTGATAAGCTGCGCAGCATCTTCAGGATGCTCCTTGGCTAGATTAATGGCTGCTTCCATTAATTCCATCTTGGTGCGTTCTTCAAGGGAAATGGAAACATCCATTCCGTCCTGACCCGCTTCCGCCATCGCGCTTTCACGCAGCATCTGTTCACGACGCGCACGCTCTTCTTCAGCAAGCCTTCTCCTGCGTTCCATTTCGCGGGAAACCATTCTGAATACAATAAAACCGAATAACAACAATATTAAACCTGAAAGGAAAATTATGATAGTTGTTTGTACCTGTTTTTTCCTGAAGTACTCTGCGTCTTCCAGTGCAAACTCCGCGGTGCGGTCGAAAGGAATATCCTGTACCGTAACGGAGTCTCCTCTTGCTGAACTATAGCCGATGGCGTCACGCACAAGGGCTTCCGCCTTTCGCAGATCTTCAGGAGGAACACTGATGTATTCCCGCTCTATTGAACCATCAGGCAGAATATTGGGATTGCCTTTTTTGTCGTATGTCATTTTCCATCTGCCGTCAATGTTGACAGACACTGTTATGCGATCAATAACCGGGCTTTTTTCTTCCTGGATTTGTCGGCGGTTGATCTCTTCGTTATGCGTTCTTGTTGTCTGTTCCATCTTGCCGTAGAGATTGCTCATGTCCCTGAACGCAGGCGGCGTCTGCCCTTCAACGCCGGGAGGACCTTCAGGATTGTACCCTGTTCCGGTCCATGTTGTTTCAGAAACCGTTTCAGAAACAAGGATAGATTCTTTTAGTATTGAATCGTCATACGGAAGACCGGGAGTTCTAGGCTTGATCGTTACAGGAAAATGTTCGGTTGTATCGACTGTCTTTTTTGACATATCCATATCAATTTTTATATTGAGATCCCTTACGCGATCGCTTGAAAAAATTCCCTGAAGGGAATTAAGCACCAGGGCTCTATAATGAGTCTCCTGCACCCTTATGAATTTATTTTCCCGTTCAATCAGGTTTAATCTGTCCATGGCCGCCATACCTTCAAAGTCGTTAAGCACAAGTCCCCTGTAATCGGTAATAACAACATTTTCGCTTTGAAGCCCTTCAATGGCAAACTGCAGAAGTTTTTGAACGCCTTCAATCTTCATGCGGTTTTCCGTTATATCGCTTCCCGGCTTGGGAGTAATTATAACGCTTGCGCTCACGGGGTTCTGATCTGCACGGAAAAGTTCGCGCGCCGGCCAGACAATGGTAACATTGGCGTCGTCAATATCTTCGATTGACCTTATGTGATCGGTAATCATCCTTGTAAGCGCGCGCTGCAGATTAACGTTCCGCTCCATGTCGGTTATCGTCCATCGTTCCCTGTCAAATACCTGCCAAGGATCAAGTCCTGAAGGAATTAAATCCTCCCTGATGAGAAGCGCTCTCATTTGGCGCGCTGTCGGTTCATCCGCTACCTGCACAAGACCGTTAGGCGTAACAGTCACCTTTACGTTTTCCTGATTGAGCCGCAGTACAATCCTGTCAAGCGCGGCCTCGTCCCTGATCGGAGCGTCAATAACGGATGTCAGCACCGGCGTTGACGAAACCCGAAAAAGGGCGGCGGTACCGCCAAGCAGCACAAGGATGACAACACCGCAGATAATTCTCTGCTGCATTGACCACCCCGCCCACAAAGCGGTAACTTTTGTAAAAAATTTTTTGAAAAATTCGTTCATGTCCCCTCCCGAAAACATAAATTGCAGTTACGCGGTCATCCGCGATAAAATTTTATCTTGTATTAATCAAATCTCTCCAGCCCTGAACGAGCCTGCTTAAAATATTGCGCGTAATGTCAAACGATAAATTCGCCTGAGCCTGCGCCATGGAAATATCATGAATATCAACAGAAGCGGGATTGATAATCGCTTCCCTTGAAAGATCGCTTGCAAAGTGCTGTACGCCCGACACCTTATCAAGAGCCTGAAGCATTGCATCTTCAAAAGTCCCCGCTCCTGTAACGCCGTTCGCGCCGATTGTATCCCTGAGGTGCAGAATATTTTTTCCGCTTCCAGAATACGGACTGTCAGGCGGCAGCATGTGCCTTTGATGCGTTCGAACCATTTCCGCTGCGTAATTTTTTGCGGCGGCTGCGGAAATAAAAGCGTCGTTATTAAAAATTTTCATAACCCCTCCCCTCTGTTAAATCCTGATTATCTTGCGCCTATGTCCAGAGCGCGCTGGAACATCTGCTTGGATCCTTCAATTATCGCGGCGTTCGCCTCATAAGAGCGCGAAGCTGAAATCAAATCCGTCATTTCCGTAACAACATCAACATTCGGCATTTCTACATAACCTTCCCATCTGCCTGTCAGAATTGCGTCAGGATGAGTCGGGTCGTAAATATAGCGCGGTTCTGTTGATCTGTCTTTTTGCACTTCAACAACGCGCACACCCTTGCCAATTCCGTTATCCATTGATTCGGGGAGAAAAGGAGATCTCCAGTAAGGACCTTCAACTCTCGGGCGCATGATGACGCGGCTGCGTTTATATGGACCGCCTTCCGCTGTTCTTGTCGTATTTACATTCGCCATGTTATCTGCAATTACGTCCATCCTCACCCTGTTCGCGCTTAACCCGGTGGCTGCTGTATTCATCGAACTGAAAATACCCATACTTTTCTCCTTAATTAAAAGTTATCCGCTAATTTCTTAAAACCCTGTTAAGCTGGCTGAATTCAAAATTGGCTGCCTGTGCAAACATCATATAAGACATTTGATTTTCAACCGCAAGGATGGCTTCCTGCTCAGGATCAACATTATTCCCGTTATTATTGTAGGTGCTGGTATAATCCAAAACCCGTCTTATCTGAACATCTCTGTAGTCCCTTTCTTTGTAATTTGGTATGTGTTTTTCATGTGTCAGCTTCAGTTCCAGCGCCGGTTTCTGGCTCCCGGTATCCAAAGCCCGTTTCAGCTCGCTTTCAAAATTGACCGTAGATCGTTTGAAATCGGGAACATTGGCATTTGCCATATTATTGGCAATTACCTGCCTGCGGACTGTGGTCACATCCATGGCTCTATGCAATAAATCAACTGTTTTGGCAAAATTATTCATCAAAACCTTCCTATATCTTCAAATTTCGGTGATTTCAAAGCAATACTGTAGTTTAACTCTCTTCCTATTCCTCTCATTAAAGAATGTACCTTCCCAAATCCTGATCTTTTACGATATCGGAGAGTTTTTCATTGACATAATCCACGGTAATATCAATATTTGCAGGAGATATATCGGACGCTTCAAACGAGAGTTCTTCTAAAAGCGCTTCCATTATTGTATGCAGGCGGCGCGCTCCGATATTTTCAAGTTTGGAGTTTACATCCGCAGCGAGACCTGCAAGATGTTCTATAGCTTCGGGTTTAAAGCTCAATTTAATATCTTCTGTTCCAAGCAATTCAGTGTATTGTTTTATAAGCGCGTTTTTCGGCTCTGTGAGAATTCTTAAAAAATCATCCTTGCCAAGAGAATCAAGTTCCACACGAAGGGGAAAACGTCCCTGCAACTCCGGAATAAGGTCCGAGGGCTTGCTTACATTAAAAGCGCCTGCCGCGATAAACAGGATGTGATCGGTATTTACAGGCCCCCACTTTGTGTTGACCGTAGCTCCCTCGACAATCGGAAGGATGTCGCGCTGGACTCCTTCGCGGCTTACATCAGGACCCCCTCCCCTGTCTCCCTTGACCGCTATTTTATCTATCTCGTCAATGAAGACGATTCCTGTTTCTTCCACCCTCTGGCGGGCTTCATCGCTTACCCTGTCGCGGTCGACAAGCTTTTCAGCTTCTTCGGCTTTTAAAATTTCTCTTGCGCGGGCGACAGTCACAACTTTTTTCTTTTTGTTTCCGCCGAAAAATCCGGCAATTCCCGAAAGGCTTGATTCAAGGTCTTCCATGCTTGATCCCATCATTTCTATCGCCGGAAACTGGGGATTTTGATTTACCAAAAGTTCGACAGTCCTTTCTTCGAGCTTTCCTTCATGAAGCATTACGCGAAGTTTTTCCCTTGTCTTTCTGAACTTGTCATCTTCTTCCTTGTTGACTTCACCTGCATTATCATCATTTTCATCCTGTTCAGTATTTTCATCATTTACCCGCCCGTTGTTTTTTTTATTGAAAACAGGAATGCCGACCTGAAGAGTTGTCCCGATAATGCTGCCGTTTGAATTTTCAGGATTTATTGAAAAAGAACCCATTGGTCTTACCACAGGCTTTGGATTTTTATTTTTTGATTTCTTGCTGTTTCCCGGGAGCAGAAGATCAAGCAGGGCTTCTTCAGCGCGTTTTTCCGCTTCCGCGGTGACTGATTCCTGCATCTCCTGTTTTACCATCTGGAAACCTGCCGCCATAAGGTCGCGGATCATCGATTCAACATCCCGTCCCACATAACCTACTTCCGTGTATTTTGTAGCTTCAACTTTCAGAAAAGGAGAACCTGCAAGCTTTGCGAGGCGGCGCGCGATTTCCGTCTTGCCTACGCCTGTCGGTCCTATCATGAGAATATTCTTGGGAGCGATATCTTCGCGCAGCTCAGGCTCCAGTTTGAGTCTTCTTATGCGGTTTCTAAGGGCGACAGCGACCGCTCTTTTTGCCTTTTTTTGTCCGACAATGTATTTGTCAAGCTCGCAGACAATCTCTCTCGGAGTAAGCTGGCATCCGGACGGTTTACCTGTTTTTTCGCCAATCTGTTTGTTATCTGTCATTGCAGCTCCTCCAGTGTTATTTGCATATTTGTATAAATGCAGATGTTACCTGCAATTTCAAGACTCTTCTGCGCTATCTGCGCCGCCGTGAATTCGCTTCCTTCAAGAAACGCAAGAGCCGCCGCGTAAGCGTAGTTGCCTCCCGATCCGATGGCAAGCGCGTTCTCCGCAGGTTCTATCACGTCTCCGGTTCCCGATATGAGAAGGGTTTTTGAACTGTCGGCGACAAGAAGCAGCGCTTCAAGCCGTCTTAAGCTGCGGTCAAGGCGCCAGTCTTTTGCAAGCTCCACCGCCGCCCTTAAAAGATCGCCGGAATATTCCTTTAACTTTGTTTCAAAACGATCAAAGAGGGTGAAGGCGTCCGCTGTAGCGCCGGCAAAACCGCATAAAACTTTTCCGTCCATCAAACGGCGTACCTTGCGCGCATTGTTTTTCATCACGGTATTTCCCATGGTTACCTGCCCGTCTCCTGCCATCGCGACCCTGCCGTCCTTTCTGACAGCAATCACAGTCGTTGACTTTATTTCTTCCTTCATTCTCCACTCCTCATAAAATTAAGCGTGCGGATGCGCTTTTGCGTATACCTTTTTCAGATTTTCCAGTTTTACATGCGTGTAACGCTGCGTAGTGGACAGACTGGCATGCCCAAGCATTTCCTGAACAATGCGTACATCGCATCCTGAGTTTACAAGATGGGTCGCAAAACTGTGGCGCAGCGTATGCGGATGTATGTTTTTTCCTGTTAGTGAAAGCTGCGTATAACAGGAAATGATCCACCGGATTCCGGAAACAGAAAGAGGTTTTCCTTTTCTGCTTATAAATAAAGCGCCTTTTCTATCCGCGTTTCCGCTCATCTTCAGGCGCGAACTTCTGCAGGGCAGATATTCAGCGATTGCGTTTTTTGCTTCTTCGGAAAAAAACACATAACGCTGCTTGTTTCCCTTTCCGGTAATTTTGGCGTCGTCAAGAGAAGCGGAAATATTTTCTATGCAAAGGGATGCCGCTTCTGATATACGCATGCCGGCTGAGTACATTGATAAAATCAGGGCTTTGTCCCTCTGCGGCCAGAGAACGCCGGATTTGTCAGGCAGAGAGATAAAATCCGCCATTTCATCTTCCCACAGCACAGACGGCAGTTTCTGCGGAGTCTTCACGTTTTTCAGCAGTGAGCATGGATTATCGGCTCTCTTCTGAAAACGATTCATCCATCTGTAAAAGCCGCGTATTGAAGAAAGGCAGCGGTTTATTGAAACAGACGCCATTTCTTCCGCGCTTAAATCCGCAATGAATTTCTGCACCTCATACGGAGAAGCTTTCTCAGGAATAATATTCTGGTTTGCGCAGTAATTTTCAAATTTAAGAAGATCATTTGAGTAGGCTTCCGCAGTCTTCTGCGAGCATCCCCGCACAGACCGGATATATTCAAGGTATTGCCGCACAAGACCTGTGTTTTCAGTCATTAAAATTTTCTCCGGTTTTTTTTGCGTGTCTGCGGAATTAATATTTGAATGTTTCATCAGTCTTCCTCCGCAGAATGAAGATAATCACACTCTGTATTTATGCAAACCTTGTGCGAACCGTTTTTCTTGTCGTATTTTTCCACCATAAAAAATCCGCATTTGGGGCAATTTTGATTTACCGGTTTAAAATGGCTGATAAAATCACATTCAGGATAATTGGTGCATCCGTAAAATTCCTTTCCCCTGCCCTTGGTTTTCCGCGCCACAATATCGCCTGTACATTTCGGACATTTGGCAAGAGGGATCGATTTTGTATTGCGGCATTCGGGAAACGCTGAACAGGCGAGAAAAAAACCGAAACGCCCGAGTTTTTTTAACAGCGGCTGTCCACATTTTTCACATAACAGATCCGTCTTTTCATCCAGAGTACCTTTATACGATTCAATTGTTCTGCTTACGTCATCTACTGTTGTCTTGAACGGATCCCAGAATTCCCTTATCATCTGCGGCCAGCTTATTTTATTATCTTCGACCGCGTCCAGTTTTGTTTCCATGGAGGCGGTAAAATCAGCGTTTACATATGCCGGAAAATGTTCAACAAGAACGTCATTTATCAATTTGCCCAGTACTGTCGGTACAAGCTGCTTGTTTGATCGCGTAACATAATAGCGGTCAAGAAGGACGGAGATAATCGAAGCGTATGTTGACGGGCGGCCGATTCCTTTTTCCTCAAGAGTGCGCACTATGGAAGCGTCCGAATAGCGGGCGGGACCCTGCGTGAAATGCTGTTCATTGCGGAATTTATCCACAGTAACTTTATCGCCCTGTTTAAGCGACGGACATGAGCCGGCACTCTCTTCTTTTGACGACAGAAGTTTCAACACTCTGTAAAAACCCTTATCCATCAATTTGGTTCCGCTTACCCTGAATATCCCTTCTTCTTCTCCCGCCGTAACCTTGATGTCAACGCTTACCGTTCTGCTTTTTGCATTATTCATCTGGCTTGAAACAAACCTTTCCCAGATTATCGAATACAGCCTGAATTGATCTTTTGACAGACTCTCCTTGATTGATTCGGGAGTATATTCTGTATAAGTCGGCCTGATTGCCTCGTGGGCGTCCTGCGCGTTTTTTCCTACGGTATATTCAATTCCTTTTTCGGGCAGCTCATTCGGATAATTTTTTCCAAGCCATGCGCGTACGTCTTCAAGCGCGGTGTTTGAGATTCGAACGCTGTCTGTACGCATGTAGGTAATTAACCCTACTCTTGAAGAACCTATACTGACGCCTTCATAAAGCTGCTGCGCCACCTGCATCGTTTTGCGTGAAGTGAAACCGAGCTTGTTGGCTGCTGTCTGCTGCAGCTGCGAAGTTGTAAAGGGAGCTTTGGGTCTTATGGTTTTATCGGTTTCCCTTACATCGCAGACTTTAAATTCATTATTTTTTATTTTATCAATGATTTTTTTGACTTCTGTTTCATTTTTTAATACAGGTTTGTTATTATTCCATAAAACCATCTGAGCTGAATAAACAGACTTGCCGGATTTAAAATCCGCTTCCAGTGTCCAGTATTCCTCCGGAATAAAACTCTCTACTTCTCTTTCCCTTTCGCAGATAAGACGCAGGGCGACAGACTGAACGCGCCCGGCGGACAATCCATTCTTTACTTTTTTCCAAAGCAGGGGAGAGAGATTATACCCGACAAGCCTGTCAAGAACCCGGCGCGCTTTCTGGGCGGACACCTTTGCTTCATCAATGGTGCGCGGATTAACAACAGCATCCCTGATTGCCTGCGGAGTAATCTCATTGAAACTGATGCGTTCAATCGGCACTGCTTCTGTTTTTGCGGTAATGGCATTGCGCAAATGCCATGCAATAGCTTCTCCTTCGCGGTCATTATCGCATGCCAGCAGCACCTTGCCGGATTTTTTTGCGTCTCCCTGCAGTTCCTTTAAAATTTTCGCTCTTCCCCGGACCGTTATATACTCAGGTTCAAAATTATGATCAACATCGATTGCCGTTCTTGATTTCGGAAGATCGATTAAATGTCCCATGGACGCTTTAACGTTATATGAAGAGCCAAGATATTTTTCGATTGTCTTTACCTTCCCCGGAGATTCCACTATCACAAGGATTTGTTTTTCCGCAGGCTTTTTTTTCTTGCTTTGCTTTTTTTCTTTTGTTTTGGCTGCCATATTATGTCCTTAAATTTCGATTTCAAGAATATTCGCCGTTGAAGCTGCAATTCTTCTTGATGCCGGCTCATCAGTGAAACCTGCCGTATTTTCTTTTTTTTCGCCGGCAGTAATGTTCCATTTTTCAAAAATATCCTGCGCTAAATTTATTATTTCAGCGCCGTCATCTGCGAGTTTTATCGTTCCGCTCCTGTCGTAATATACGCTTTGTTGAATACCTGACGAAGCGACCCAAAGATCCCTGCCCTGTTCGAGCGCAAAAGAAGCCGTTATAAGCGCTCCGGATTTTTCCGGCGCTTCCACAATCAAAACGCTTCTGGACATCGCTGAAATTATCCTGTTCCTAGCCGGAAATGTCCACTTCCCAGGAAGTACGCCCGGAGAATATTCAGAAATTACGGCTCCGCCGGAATCAAGAATTCTTTTTGCAAGCAGCCTGTTGGACGACGGATAAATCTGATCGATGCCGCTTCCAAGAACTGCATAACCTGGCGCGCAGCCGATAAGATTTCCTCTGTGGGACATTGTATCAATGCCGATTGCAAGCCCGGATATAACTGAAACTCCGCTGCGCCCAGCGCCGAAAGAAAGTTTATACGCATGAGAAGCCGCCTGCGGGCTTGGTTTGCGCGTACCAACCATTCCAAGAAGGGATTTTTCCGGATTTGGAAGATGCCCGATATAATAAATAACAGGCGGCGGATCGTAAATTTCCCTTAAAAGGGGCGGGTAGGATGCGTCTGTCCATGAAACCCAGTTAATCGATCTTTTTCTGCATATTGTGTCAATTTTATCAGCCCTGTCCCGTATATCATTTATTTCCCAGTATTTTTTTAAGGCGCGTTCAAGAAGCGCTTCTGTCTGTCTTTGTGTGCATATAAGCAGTTCATCTTCATTGTTAAAGTTATCTGACATTTTTATCTTTTCCGCTGCGGATAATCCGGGTAAAAGAGAAATGATTAAATCCAAAAGTCCGCGGTTATTCATATAACATCCCCATTATAAAATCCCTGTTGGCAAGCGCTTCTTCCTTTAATTTACTGTCTCTTGTGCGCGAAATAATTCTGTCATATATTTCAACAGCCTGCCTGTAATTTTCCAGCATAAAATACCCTCTCGCCAGAACAAAAAGCGCCGAAATATCAGAGGACTGTATTTGCAGATAACGCTCAAGCTGGTTAATTCCCTCCTGCGGCCGATCCAGTTCAAATATGTATAAAACTGCAAGTCCGTACATCGCTCTTGTGTATGTAATTTCAAGATCAAGCGCGCGTAAATATGCGTTTTCAGACAGTCTGTAATAATTATCCCTTTCCATTTCGGAATTAACTGAAANCCCGACTGTTGATTTTGCAGCCACGCCCGCGGAAACGCCTGTAAGGTAATAAAGAACCGGATCTTCTGCGTTAAAGTAGACCGCTCTTTCAAGAGCCGCAAGCGCATCCTGATGCATATTTCTGTCTGCAAGCCTTGTTGCGAGTATCTTCCAGTAAACGCCTGTTTGCGCGCCTTCCCTTACGTTTCGTTCAATCTGATCTTCGTAAACGGCTATCGCCTGTCTTAAACCTTCTATTGTTTCAGGAGGTCCGCCGCGGGGGCTAATCTCCGCTATACGCTTTGCAAGCTCCCTGTTTGTTTTTGTACTTCCCCTCTGGTACATGAAATAAACAAAAGATCCTACCGCCGCGATAAGAAGAATTGCCGCTACAAACTCCTTGAATTTCTTCATTGCATTACCTTTGCGCAGTATTTAATTCAGGCAAAAAACGGCGGTGATTATCCCTGAGGATACCGACATCAACATGGGTGTAAATCTGCGTCGTCGATAAATCCGCATGTCCCAAAAGTTCCTGAACTGTTCTTAAATCAGCTCCCCCTTCAAGAAGGGATGTCGCAAAACTGTGCCGCAGCGTATGCAGGTGCGATGAAGTCCCTGCGTAAGACGCCCATTTCGCGTAATTTTTCCAGATGCCTTTTCTGGAAAGACGTTTACCATTCCTTCCGATAAAAAGAGCGTCGGTTTTATTAACCTTTCCTGCAAGTTTCCCCCGTCCTTCCTTTAGATATTGTTTTAATTTATCGCTTGCTTTTTTCCCGAACAGCACAAAACGTTCTTTATTTCCCTTTCCTTTTACCCTGGCAAAACCTTCTTCCAGATTAACATCCCTGATGTTAAGCGAAACCGCTTCTGATACCCGCAAACCGGCTGAATAAATCATTTCGTATAACGCCCTGTCCCGTATTCCAAGCGGGGTTTTTACATCAACTGTTTCAAGCAGGGCTTCCACTGTTTCCCTGTCCATTACTTCGGGAAGAGTCGCCGCTCTTTTCGGACATTCAATTATGCAGGCGGGATTGTCCCTGACAAGACCTTCGTCCATTGCGAACCTGAAAAATGATCGGAGCGCGGAGATTGCTTTGGCGGCTGATCCGGAATTAATATTGTCAGTACCGCGCCTCTCTGTTATATAAGAGGTTAAAACGGCTGTATCCGCGTTCTGTAAAGCCGTATTATTATCATCCAGATAATCAAGGAAACGCCTGATCTCCAGACGATAGCTCTCTTTTGTAAGTACAGCGCATCTTTCCACTGCGATAAGGCGGCAGCAGTATCTTGACAATAGTTCACCCTTTTCCAATTATATTCTCCCCGCTGTTTCAACCTGTTTATCCGCAGTCTGATAATTGTAATTTCGTATAACAGACGGAACGTCCAAATCATCCTGATATTCCCTCTGGGGCAGGTATGAAAGATATTCAGGTTTTTTTGTTCTTTCCACCATCCTTACATATTCATCGTAATCAATAAAATCAGAATCCTGCGTCTTTGCCGCGGAAGCAGGTTTCGCCTCGGAGTATTTTACCGAAGGAAAACCTGTTGCGACTATTGTTATCTGAATATTATTATCAAGCCCGTTGTCGATGTGCAGTCCGTGAATTAAATGAACCTCAGGATCGCATTTTTCCTTGATGGTTTTAATTATGTTCTGTATTTCAACCATGGTAATATTTTCCGGACCTGCGATATTAAGCAAAACGCCTGTGGCTCCGTCAATGCTCGTATCTTCAAGAAGAGGATTGTCAATTGCGTTTACGACCGCATCCATTGCGCGGTTTTCGCCCGTTCCGCAGCCAATCCCCATCAAAGCGTCTCCCTTGTTTCTCATTACGGTATCAACATCGGCGAAATCGATATTAATAAGTCCTGTTTTGATAATAAGCTCGGATATTCCCTGCACTCCGTGGCACAACACCTCGTCAGCCAGCAAATACGCATTGTTGTATGAAGTGGTATTGTCAATCATTTTAAACAGATACTGGTTAGGAATAACTATCAGCGTATCAACTTCCTGACGCAGTTTTGCGATTCCTTCTTCTGCAAGGCGCATCTTATATCTGCCTTCGAACTCAAAAGGAGTTGTAACAACAGCCACAGTTAACGCTCCCTGCTCTCTTGCAATCCTTGCTATAACGGGAGCGGAACCTGTTCCTGTTCCTCCGCCCATACCGGCGGTTATGAACACCATGTCCGCGCCTTTCAGGGCATCGGCGATAACATCCATATCTTCAATGGCCGCCTTTTCTCCCTTGCCGGGTATGCCTCCCGCTCCGCGTCCTCCTGTCACTCTCGCACCTATCTGCAGTTTCATATCTGCTTTGCTTTTATTAAAAAGATCCTGAACATCGGTATTTACGGAAATAAACTCCACTCCGCCGAGGTTTGTATCAATCATGCGGTTTAATGCATTCGCGCCGCCGCCGCCTGCGGAGATTACCTTGATAACAGCCGGCACCTGACTGTCAAAAGTGTGACTGAATTGCTGCTGGAAATTATCCTGCCGGACTGTTTTTTCCTGCGGTTTAAATTGGATGACATGAGCCTGTGGCTCGCTTGTTTGTGGATTTTCACGCACCGCTAAAATATTCATATTGTTCCTCCCAAAACAAAAATAATTTATTTGCATGTCTGATTGCTTTGCCTTCAGATTGTCAAAAAAATTCTTCCTTTAACCAGGTCTTCAGCTTGCTGATTAACGCAGTGTTTTTTTTGTCTGTCTGCCGGAAATCAGGATTATACTCCGCTCCGTATGAAGCGATTCTTTTATCACCTTCAATCGCAAGTCCGATAACGGTAGCGTAGGAAGGATTTCTGAATTCTTCAATAATGCCCGCCAAATCCTGCGTAGGGATGGGGCTTCCAAGTCTTGCCGGCAGTTTTAAAAGATAATTTGCAAGCTCGACAGCGCCGCTTAACTGCGAGCCGCCGCCTGTAAGCACAACGCCTCCGCCAAGGGGCCGCGGAAGATTTATCGTATCAAGATGCTGTTTGATCATCTTAAATATCTCTTCCATTCTGGGTTTAATTATCGCAAGTATCTGCGAGCGAGGAATTGACATCGGCGGTCTTCCCCCGACTCCCGGCACAATTACAGTTTCATCTTCATCAAGAAGCGCATCCCAGCAGCAGCCTGCGTCGATCTTAATCTTTTCAGCGTTGTCAAATGAAATATTTTTAATTATTGAAATATCGTTTGTAACCTGGGTTCCGCCGGCAGGAATTGTATAGGTCGAATACGGAGTCCCTTCAACATAAACAAGAACATCAGTGGTTCCGCCTCCAAGATCGACTAACACAACGCCGAGATCCATTTCTTCCTGAGTCAGAACCGTGCGGCTTGCGGCGAGCGTCTGCAGTATAAGTTCATTTACCCTGAAGCCCGCCCGGTTTACGCACTTGATAAGATTTTGCGCGCCTGTAACCGTACATGTTATGATATGCACATCACATTCAAGGCGCACTCCAATCATGTCAATCGGATTTCTGATTCCCTTTTGATCGTCTACTTTATAATTCTGGGGGATTACTTCAAGTATCTGCCTGTCGGTGGGAATTACCACGGCTTTTGCCGCTTCAATTACGCGATCAATATCATCCTGTCCGATTTCCCGCTCTCTTGCGTCCCGTTTTTTCCCGGAGATTCCGACAACTCCGCGCGAGTTCAATCCGTTTATGTGGTTTCCGCCGATTCCTGTCCAGCAATCAGTTACTTCAAGCCCGCTCATCATTTCAGCATCTTCAATCGCGGAAGCGACGCTGCGGAGAGTCGCTTCAATATTTACAACCACTCCCTTTCTTAATCCGGTGGATGGACGGTTTCCTTCTCCCAATATGCGGAGAACTCCGTCATCATCGCGTTCGCAGACAATGCAGCGTACGCATGTTGAACCGATATCAAGTGAAGTTACAATTCTGTTGTTCATTAGGATTGTTCCTTTACTCTGTACGATCCTATTCCGGATCTAAAATCAATTTCTTCAGGTCTCTGTTCATTGTCCTTAAAAACATTCAGCATTAAAAGCATGTATCTTAAAACATCTTCTGTAAGGTTGTTTTCCAGCCGCACCTTGATCGAACTGTGAACCGGAAACAGTACAAGATCGTAGCCTTCCCACGCCTTTTGCTCAATCCGTATTTCAGAAATTGCAGATAACAGCTGGGGCGACGAAGAGGCAATTAAAGACAGGCTTTCGGGGAGCGAAACAAGAGTAGCCGGAAGACGCATATTAAGCTGGGGATTCTCAAATCCTGATATTACAGGATACTCCGTCATGCCGTGCGTCTGCGGATCTCCGTACCTGAAGAATACTCCGTATCTGTCGATTAAAATCGGAACCTGCTGTGAGCCGAAATTCGCAAGCGCTACCGCTGCGGGGCGGCGAGGATAAAGATAAATTGATAATTTATCGGGGAAACGTTTTATAACAGCGGCGGATTCCACCAAAAGATTGCTTTCAATTTTATTCTTTACATCGGCGGCGCTGGTTGAAAAAAATGAAGAACCGTCATCAAGACCTGCGGTGAGAAGCACTTCCGATCTCTGAAGACCTGCAAATGTCTGAATTTCTATGGTTGAAAACGGAACAAAAGGTGTTACGCCAAACAGCCAAATCATCTGGGCGGCGAAAATAACGGCTGTAAAAATAACGAGTTTTTTAATTGTGCTTTCAAATCCGCCTGAAGACTTTGATTTCACCGGGAAATCGTCAGAAGCTGTATACATATAATCAGACGCCATTTATGTCCTCCGTCCTGTTTATTTCGCCGCCGGGGTTTTTCGCGACATTCGCTATCAAACCGGCGCAGATAAGGGTTGTTACAAGCGACGAGCCTCCGGCTGAGAAAAACGGAAGCGGTATTCCCGTAGCGGGAAGAGCCCCGGAAACAACTGCGATATTTAAAAGAGACTGCGATAAAATCATTGTTGTAAAACCTGCGGCAACAAGTTTACCGAAAGTGTTTTCGCATTTTATCGCGGCTTTATATCCCAAAAATCCCAATACCGCAAAGAGCGCGATAAATAAAATAATTCCGATGAAACCTGTTTCCTCAACATACGCGCTGAAAATAAAATCCGAATGAATTTCGGGGATGCTGGCTATCTTGCGCGTTCCTTCTCCAATGCCTTTTCCGAAAAAACCGCCTGAAGCAATAGCGTCCCTGCTTGCGTTTACCTGAAATCCGGCTCCCATCGGGTCCCACTGAGGCTGCAGGAAACTGACAAGGCGCCTTACCCTGTGTTCTTTTGTAAAAATCAGAAGAATAGAAACCGGAATTATCATCGCGGCGGCCGCCAGAAAATACCTGTAACGCATTCCAGCGAGAAAAAATATAATCATCGCGTTAAACACAATAAATACAGCGGTGGAGAAATTATTTTGTATGTATATCAAAAAAAAGAACAGGGAAGTAATCACAACGGGGATTAAAATGCCTGAATAAAAATTGCTGAGATTTCCTTCCTTTTTTCCCAGAAGGTGGGCAAGATATAAGGGAAAGGCGATTTTTACCATTTCGGAAGGCTGATAGGAAAACGTGCCTATTTCTATCCAGCGGGAAGCGCCGTAACGTTCAATGCCGACACCGGGAACCAGCGTTAATCCGCACAAAATTGCTGCGAAAACCGCAAACGGCATAATAAATTTTCTGTTTTTCTCAAGATTTATCCTGGAAGCTATAACAAATAAAAATACGCCTGCGGCGCTGTATCCAAGCTGTTTTATCACAAAATAATTGCCGTCCCTGAAAAATCTCTGCGCAAATGCATAGGACGCAGAATAAAGCGTTACAAGCCCTGTTCCCAAAAGCAGGATTACGCATATATAAAAGAGATGAACTGTTTTTTGATTCAGCGCTTTTTCAGCGTCAAAATGATACATCAGTTTCTTCCTATTGAATCTTTAATGTTGACAGGGCGATAATCGCAAAGAGTCCGCCTAAAATCCAGAAACGAATCACCGTTTTATTTTCAGATAATCCCGTTAATTCATAATGATGATGAAGCGGCGCCATTTTAAAGACCCGTTTCTTCCGCAACTTGTACGATGCAACCTGAATAATTACAGACGCAATCTCAAGAACAAAAACGCCTCCGATGATGAGAATTAAAATTTCTTTTTTGGTAATCAGTGAAATAACCGCTATCACTCCGCCGAGGGAAAGGCTTCCTACATCACCCATGAAAACTTCCGCAGGATGCGCGTTAAACCACAGGAATCCAACGCATGCGCCGGCGGCAGCCAGACAGAACACTGTAAGTTCTCCCGCTTCAGGAATATAAGGAATACCCAGATACTCAGAAAAATCTATGCGTCCTGTAATGTATGTAAGGACAGCGAGTGTCAGAAAAACTATTATTAAAAGCCCTGCCAAAAGACCGTCAAGCCCGTCGGAAAAATTAACGGCATTTGATTCGCCTACGACAAGCAAAACCGCAAAAGGTATCCAGAGCCAGCCCATATCAAGAACAGGATCCCTTAAAAAGGGGATATAAAGAGCGGTTATTTTTTCGCCGCCTGTAAAGTAAATGACCATTACAGCGGCAGTCGCCACTGCAAACTGCCCAGCAAGTTTTACCCATGCAGGAAGACCGTCTGAATTATGGCGCGTAACTTTTAAATAATCGTCAATAAAACCGATTGCGCCGAAGGCGAGAAAAGCGCCCATCGTTATCCAAATTGCCGTATTCTGGAGATCACCCCAAAACAGCATGGCGATTAAAACTGAAATAATTATAAAAAAGCCGCCCATGGTGGGGGTTCCTGTTTTTACAAGGTGAGTCGCAGGACCGTCTGATCTTACCGACTGACCGACTTTCAGCTTTGCCAGAAACTCAATTATTTTACCGCCAAAGATAAAACAGATTAAAAGCGTAGTAAGCGCGGCAAAAGCGCTCCTGAATGTCAGGTAGCCCAGTACGCGGAAAGGAGTAAAATAACTGAATAATAAATCAAAAAACTCAAGAAACATTATTTCCCTCCGTCAACATGCCGGTAAGCCTTTCCAGAGCGCAGCCGCGTGAACCTTTCAGAAGAACCATGTCTCCCGTTTTTACATAACCGTCAAGGGCTGCGGATAATTTATCTATATCATCGGTAAAAAAGAAGGGTTTGCGCTTTGATTCCAGGAAGGAGGCGGCTGCTTTTACCTCGCTGCCGAAAAGGAATAAGCCGTCCGCTTTGGAAGCGTAAAGCTGTTTCCCAAGCTCTGAATGAGCATTGCAGGAAGTTTCACCCAGCTCAAGCATATCGCCGATAACATAGACTTTTCCGCCTTCATACTCAACAGAATCGCAGAATTCAATGCTCTTCGCGGTTGATTCAGGACTTGCATTATAACAATCGCGGATAACTGTAGTCCTTCCCTTTAATATTTCAAGCCTCCCGAAAAGCGGTTTTACCGATTCAAGCCCTTTTTTAACCGCGCTGCCGCCTACACGGACTTCTCTCGCTATCGCTATTGCAGCTAACGCGTCTTCAAGACTGTGTTTTCCGGGAAGGGAAAAATTGATCTTTTCTCCTGCCCATGTAATTTCCGTACCGTCAAGTCCAAGACTGCGAGTATTTTCAAGTTCATCAAATGAATCCTGACCGTAAAATACAACCCTGGCGTTCACGCCCTGCGCGAGCGTGCAGGCGTATTCATCGTCTTTCGGGATAAGAGCCGTATCGGTTTTCGTCAAATATTTAAAAATACATTTTTTCTCTTTAAGGATTTCCTCTCTTGTGCCGAAAAATTCGATATGGGCATTCCCGATGTTTGTAATCAAAGCGATGTTTGGTTTTAAGACTTCGGCAATTTCCAGAATCTCTCCCCTTCTGTTCATGCCCAGCTCAAAAACGCAGACTTCGTGATTTGAACGAACTTCAAAGACAGAGAGCGGAAGCCCGGTTTCAGAATTAAGATTTCCCTTATTCATTACTGTGTTTTTTTCATTTGAAATAATGGCGGACGCTATTTCTTTTGTGGTAGTTTTTCCGCAGGAACCGGTAATCCCTATTTTTAAAAGCGCGGGAAATTTTTCAAGGTAAACCCTCGCTGAATCCTGCAGTCCCTTTAAAGTATCATCAACAACAATCAAATCTTTTTTATTTTTTTTCGCAATTTCCGCAAGGTTGAAAACGTCAAGTTTTGACACGTCAACTACTGCCGCCGCCGCGCCTGCCTTGAAAGCATCCTCAACAAATTCATGTCCGTCGTTTGTTTTGCCTGTAAGCGCAAAATAGAGGCTGCCTTCGCCTGTTTTCCGCGAATCGATCGAAACAGAAGAAAAACCAGAGGCTGATGAATGGGAAATACAGCGCGCTCCGATGGAACCGGACAGTTCGTTAAAGCTCATAAGATCAGCGTCCATTCCCCTTCCCCTCTGTAATAATTACCTGAAGCATATTCTCCGGATGAATCTTCTGCAGACCAAGCTGTACCAAAGCCGTTTGTTCTATTCTTTCCGGAGTTGAATTTATAATGATGCCTGCAATGAGTCTTTTATTGCTTTCAACCCATTCTTCCTGCCATTGCTCCAGACGAAACAACTCCTTATTCAGGTTTTGATACCTGTTGGATTGCCAGACCAAAAGACCGAGAAATACCGGTATTGTTATAGCCAGCAGATATGGAAGAAAGTACCGTTTCATTCTCCGTCCTCGTCCAAAACTTTTTCCGCTACCCGCAGTCTTGCGCTGCGTGAAGAAGGGTTGCGCTCAATCTCTTCCTTACAGGGTGCAATTCCCTTTTTGGTCAGTAAATTGACTGAGCGGCGTCCCTCACATCTACATATCGGCGCATGTTGCGGACAGGTACAGTTCTTATTGCTTGTTCTGAAAAAATTTTTGACAATCCTGTCTTCCAGTGAATGAAAACTGATTACCCCGAGCCTCCCCCCCGGCTCAAGGACCCGCAGCGCCCCCTCAAGGAGTGCGGAAAGTTTCGACAACTCTCCGTTAACCGCGATTCTCAGAGCCTGGAATGTTCTGGTCGCGGGATGTATCGGCCTGTGCCGGTAAGAAGCCGGCACGGCTCTTTCTACCAAAGCGGCAAGCGCCGATGTGGTAGTTATTGTGCTTTTATTTCGTTCATTTACAATTCTGGACGCAATACGGCGGGAATAACGTTCACCTGCATTGTTATAAATCAGGTCTGCAAGCTCTTTTTCAGGAAGTTTTGCTATAAGATCCGCTGCGGTTATTCCGGCTTCCTTGTCAATGCGCATATCAAGGTATTCGTCTTTTTCAAAGCTGAAACCCCTGCCGCTTTCCCTGTAATGATAGAGACTCACGCCAAGATCAAACAAAATGGTATCAGGTCTTTTTAATTCCGAAGGATATTCGGCGAAAAAATCATGAGACCAGCCGGAATAAAAATGAACCCGCTCTGTAAACGGCTCGAGCCTCTTTTCAGCTATGGCAAGGACAGAGCTGTCCGCGTCAATACATACCATTTTCAGCCGTGGAAACCTTGAAAGGAAGTTAAAACTGTGTCCGCCCTCGCCTGTATTGGCGTCTATCATTAAATCGTTATCGCTTCTTGGAAAGAGAAGCTTAAGCGATTCTTCAGGTAAAACAGGGATGTGTATGTATTCCATCAGACGTTAATTCCCCTTTTTTTCATCAGCATGACGCTAAGCTCCTCAGAAGCTGTTTCATATTCATCCGCGCTTTCATCAATATACTCGCGGTAACGCTCTTCAGCCCAAATTTCAATGTAATCCACCTGCCCGATTACTTTGCAGTCTTTTGAAAGTCCGGCATATTCCCTCAGGCTGACCGCTACAGGTATCCTGCCGGCATTATCGACTGTAACCTCCTGGGAAGGTCCGATTATTTGGCGACGTAGATTAAGAAACCTGTTTGAAAAAATATTTGTATTTTCCATTATCGTATCTTTCAAAATATTCCACTCACTGGCTGTGTAAAGCCAAAGACATTTTCCTCTTCCCTGGGTTAAAAAAAGTTTTGTTTCATCAAGGTTTTTCCGCAGAGGCGCAGGCAGACTTATACGTCCTTTATCATCAAGAGTAACAGGAAATGAACCAGTTAAATCTCCCACTTTTTCCTACCTTTTCCCACTAATTCCCATTAGACTCATTATATTACAACAGATTTTATGCTGGTCAAGCTAAAAATAAAAAAATATATATAAATATGTTAAAATTTATGTCTATTTTTCTATACGCATGTTAAGTAAAATAGCCAAAAAAAGACAAAGTGTATGAAAAATGATACAATTTTCAAATGTTACAAAAAATAATACACCATGAAATGATTGTGAATAATGTGATCCTCGTGTATTATTTTTTATAATGTTTATCAGCGAATATTTTATTGTTTTCCCGGAAGGCGATGTACAGGAGATAAGCGGACGGCTTGCGTTTAACACCCTTGTGGATATGAACGGTAATTTACTTTCACTTCCTCTTCCGACAAATAAAATGATTGTTTTCAAGGTTGCGGGAATTAAAACCGATGAAAAAAAAGGATCAAGCGAAACATATCATTTTCTTGAACTGTTAAGTGCGGAGGAACTGCTTGAATATACGCGGTAATTCAAAAATTTCCCGAGTAAAAAAAAACGCAGGCAATGGAATTAAGGTAAAATCACTTTTAGCTGAAGCGCAAAGATTCAAAAAATCAATAGGAACGAAAAAAGAAAGCTCACTTCACCGTACGTTAAAATTCCGTTACACAGGATCAGGCGGAAAAAGCGAGGTTGAAACCGGCGGGTTTATCGCCGACGGAATACGGAAAGACGGCGAATATATCGAAGTTCAGACAGGCAGTTTTGGTCCGTTAGTGAAAAAGGTAAAAGAATTTGCTTCCCGCGGAAAAGTGAGAATCATTCATCCCATCATTATAAAAAAATATATTGAAGTTTACGATACTGACGGTAAACTCGTTCACAAACGGAAAAGCCCCGTAAATGGAACCCTCTGGGATCTTTTCAACGCGTTAATTCACGCTCCCAGACTCGCTGTTTCAAAAGGCGTTACAATAGAAGCGGCTCTTGTTGATGTAACAGAAAAACGAATAAAAGACGGTAAAGGTTCATGGCGGCGCAGGGGTATCAGCATTCATGACAAGGAATTGGCGGTATTCCATGAAAGTATTGTCTTTGCCAAAAAAAACGATTACCTGCGTTTTATCCCCTTTAAAAAAGGTGAAGAGTTCACTAGTTTAACATATATGCAGCAAACCGGCGTTGATAAAGGGACAGCCTGCAAGGTCTTATATGTTTTGAATAAAATAAAGGCTGTCGAAAGAAAAGGCAGAAAAGGAAATTCATGGATATATGCAAGAAGGTAATTGTTTTTATTGAAATTCACGGAAAATACTTGATTTTTGCGTTTTCTGCGCTATAATCTTAAAAAGCGGAAGATAAACCATATATGCTTAAAAAAAAGGAAATACCAGCGTCCATCGAATCAATTATTCAGGGGATTCCTGAAGAAGAACCGGTTAAAATTAAAACTGAAGTAAAAATAAAACAGCCTGTAAAAACAGAACCTAGGGTGAAAGATGAGCTTGCAAAAGAGCTTATTGGCATTTTACCAAGACTTGATGAAGAGGGGCTTGCGTTCCTAATCAAGCAGGCAAGGGTTCATCTTTACAATATGAAAGTGGATGAACTCAATATTGCTGCAGAGGACGCCCACAAAGCGTCTGTTCGTTCGGGGAAAATTACAAATCAAAAAAAAGCGAAAAAAAGCGATGTTTTTAAATTTGATTCAACAGGATCAGGGTATTACCTGCGTTATCAGAATAACGGAGCCATGTTTTCAAAAAAAGAAATGGTTACGCTTGTAAAGATTGTCAACGGGACCGGAACGGATATTACCGGGCGGCTTTATAACTGGTTTGTAAATGAAAGATCTGATGTTTTCAGGGTTATCCCGATTAAAGATAAAAATGACAATCATTTAAAAACACTGGCGGGGCTGATCAAAAAAAATTTTAACTTGAAGCAAAAATCTCTTTAATCTCCGAAGCGGTCGCGCACCCCAGCACTTTTCCGGCGATTTCTTCGCATTTTTCCAGGGAGACAGAGGAGATCGCTTTTTTTACAGATGCGACAGTAGCGTACCCCATGCTGAATTTACGAAACCCAAGACCGATAAGCGCAGGAACGGCTTTTTCATCGCAGCCAAGCTCGCCGCAGATAGAAACCGGTTTCCCGGCTTTCGAAAAAGACGAAACAATCCCGGAAAGAAGACTGAACATCGCAGGGTGATAACTTTGATAATAGTCTTCTACCGTACTGTTCATCCTGTCGGCAGCGCAAAGGTACTGGCAGAGATCATTGGATCCGATACTGGCAAAATCTACTTCAAAAGCCGCCTTGTCTGCAATGAGCGCAATGGAGGGAACTTCAATCATTATGCCGATTTTGATTTCTCCAAAAGGCGCTTTCTTTTTTTTCAGGTCTTTTCTCGCTTCATCAATAAATATTTTGGCTTTTTTAATATCTTCCAGTGAAGTTACCATCGGAAACATGAGCCAGAGATTCCCGTAAACAGATGCGCGCAGTGCGGCTCTTATTTGAGTTCTAAAAATATCAGGATGACCAAAACAAAAACGCAAAGCGCGGTTTCCCAAAAAAGGATTTTCTTCCTGTTCAAATTCAAGACTGGAAAGTTTCTTGTCTCCTCCGATATCAAGCGTTCGCAACATTACAGGGCGGCCGTCAAAACATTCCAGAACCTTGCGGTAAACGTCAAATTGTTCATCTTCCTCCGGCAGGTCGTTTCGTCCCATAAAAAGGAATTCAGTTCTGAAAAGCCCTGCATAATCGGCGAAATCCGCAGCTTCCAGTTCTGCGTCAGTATTGGCGATATTTAAACCAATATCGATTTTGACACCGCAGGATGTCTGCCCTTTTTTATACAGCCATTTTTCATTTTCTTTTCTATTTTTGAGGAAAATCTCCTGCTTTTTATTGTACTCCACCGTTGTATCAACATCAGGATCAAGGATCACCTTTCCTTCATCAGCGTCAACTATTGCAAATTGCCCCTGTTTTACGATATCTAAAAGTCCTTCTACTCCAAAAACAGCAGGAATCCCGAAACTTTTGGCAATAATCGCAGTATGAGAGGTAATCCCGCCCTTCTCTGTGATAACCGCCAACACCTTGTTCTTGTCCATATTTGCCGTATCTGTAGGTAAAAGCTCACCAGCAGCAATAATGACACTCTCCTGCAAGGACGAAAGCCCTTCATTTTTTTTACCGTTCCACAAACGAAGAAGCATAGCGCGCACATCATCAAAGTCAACGGCGCGTTCAGCGATATGCGAATCGGATGTTTTCCTTAAAGCGGCAAGGAAGGTATCGTAAACATGATAAATCGCCCAGTCCCCCGATAGATGTTCCTTCATTATTTTTGAGGGGATTTCTTCGTTAATGATTATGTCATCAACAATTTCTTTATGAGCGATAAATATGAGCGCTTTGTCGGGATCTTCTTTTTGTATATTGGCAATAATTCTGTCAAGCTCCTGCTGAGCTTCCTCTTTAACAGATAAGTAACGGTCCAGATGAGACTGTTCTTCTCCCACACCGGTAAAATGCTCGACGGGAATCAGAAAATTGATATTGTGCACATATATTCTGCCGGTTGCAACTCCGCCGGCAGCTTTTTTTCCGGATAATATCATACCACAAAAAAAAACTGACCATCCGACCGCTTTAAGGCGATCAGACGGTCAGGTTTACTTCTTACCAGCCGTCGACCATATCGTCCGGATCACGGTGATACTCTGCAAATAGATCCGTAACCGCGCGCAAATCGTCAAGATAAACATAATAACTTCCGTAGGCTTCCAGCGGATCGCAGTCAATCCTGAATCCCATCACTTTAAGACCCATATGATTATTGTAATGGTAGTTTCTTTGAACAACTCCGCTTAAGCCGTCGTCAGACTGCGGAGGAATAGTAGCCGTCATTTTCTTCCAGCCCATGAAATTAAGTTTTCCCATGTAAAATTCATAATTCCTGCCGAAGAAATCCTGCACAAGGAGAATAAGATCGTGATTATAGTTACGCCCCGCTACCCATACAGAAATAGTTTTGGTTATTCCCTCAATCGGAATTGGACGTGTCGGATAAATTTTGAAGTGATTATGACCTCTGCGAAGAAAATCCACTCTTGTGCCAAATACATATAAATCCGGAATATCCATCCCTTCTTCATCGGGGATTGGCTCTTTTGCTGCAGGACTTCCCGCAAATAACCTTGAAGTTGTGTAGCCTTCGTCAGTTGACATCGTTGAACGCCAGAAACCGTCGTGCTCAAATCTGTCAACCGATACTTCCTTTAACATCTGCTGGGCGGATTCAATCCCAAGCCTTGTCGGATCCGGGTTGCCTATTCCCTGCTGGGCAAAAACAAAACTGCCCAAAAAAAGAATAGACGTAACAATTATTAATTTCTTCATTTTTTTTCTCCTTAGTTTGCCCAGATTCTTTGAACATTTTCTGGATCAGCCAGATCGTTGCCATCAAACAAACCTTCAAACGTATCTGTAAGAACTTTTAACTGCTTAAAGTATATGTAAAAATTATCAACTCTTTCGGCAGGCTGCGTCCAAATCCTGAATTTAACAAATTTTAAACCTGCATAGGAAGGTAGAATTCTTCTTGCCTGAGGAATATTGGTAGGAACATTTACTTTCAGGTTTCTCCAGCCGGTATAGGCAATATCTCCAAATCTGATAGCGTGAATAACGCCGCGGTAATCGCGCAAAAAAACCTCAATGTAATAATTCAGATTGGAACCCCATACCCACATGTCAATATTTTCCACTCTACCGGGGATTGATATTTCATACGGTTTTTCATCCAAATCGTCAGCAAGAACAGGATACAAATCGATCCAGTTATACCCCTGACGGCTGAATCTACCATTTATACCAAAACTCCTTAAAGGCTGGGCATTGGCGCCTCTGTTATTGCCGAAAGCAGCTATGGGCCATGCTTCCACGTAGGTGAGTAAAGGATAACTGACATCGTCTGCTCTGGTTATAAACCTGCTTGCATCATATTTCCAGGTATATGGCGCATCAGCATCCCCGTTAAAACTCTCCAGTATTACTGATTCATAATTTTTTGTTAACTCATCACTAAAACCGGAAAAAACCGTTATACATGCCCAGATAATCAGGCAGATAATTTTGAAACTACCTTGTTTCATCCCTAACTCCTTAAAAATTCCTCTATTTTCAATTATATTTATTTACAATGCCTTTGTCAAATCGCAAAAAGACAATTCAGATATATTTTACACCTATTTTTTTAATTTACGCAATGTACTTCTGTCAATTTTTGATTTATTAACCATCTTCAGCATCGACTTGATTTTACCGTTTGTAATACCGGCGGATACCATTTTGACAGCCTGGACAGTCTGCGCCCAGGGGGAATCGTTAAAAACCACTGCTACATTTCCGGGAAGCAGTAAAGGATCAACCCACGTAAAGAGAATTACCGGGGTTTTTGTTTTTATATCAAGTATTCCGGCTCCGGTTCCGGCAATGACAACACATGAAATATCAGGATATCCCTCATCTGCTATAAAAGCGGTAAAAAAGGAAATATCCTGCGTACCTGCAGCATCCAAAAAAGAATTTTTTGCCTTTAATTGCAGCCAGGATTCCATGAAAATAGCAATTTGACCTGTATTTCCCGTGTTCAGCGCGGATGCAGCCATACCTGCAAGGTTAAAGTCATATTCAATGTCAGTCTGATAGACATGGTAGTTGCTAATTTCGCTTTCCGGTACAGAAACGGTACTGTCATTACTGTGCATCCCTTCCAGAATTACAACAGGAATCTGCGGAAACTGTTCATGATATAGTCTTGCGGCTGCGGAAAACCGGAACGGAAAAATCACGCAATAGGGACGCCGAGAAATATCGGAGACAGCCATCTGTACAATCTCATCAGCCGCATCGTCGGCGATACCTACAGTCTTAACCCTGCGAAATAAAAAAAATGATGAACGCAGCGATTCTGATTTAATCCGTTTTTCGCCGTAAAACGGAATAAAACCCAGATCGGTTACGATGAGAACAGGAGCCCGCGAGAGGTAAATAATGAAAAGGAGAAACAGTACAATTACGGGAGAAGCAGATATAATTGCTGTTTGTTTTAACTGCGGTTTCTTCATGAAAACTTCCCTGCATCATAACACTTCCAGCCGGGAATGTGGAGAGAGAAAAATACAGAAAGGCGCATGGACCGCTATTTAAAGTGGGGTCTGTCTATAATGTGTCCACATTATAAACAGACTCTATTTATTTTTTATCCAGAAAAATCTCATTGAATCCCTTATCTCCCAAACCGAAAGAGATAGGTTCCGGAAAAATAATTTTCATTTTATTTCCCTGCTCGTCAATTTGCAGTGAATTATTAATAAAAAATTCATTTGCCGGAAGGGACATATTGTAAAGCAAATTGAAATTTTTACCTACAGTTATACCTTTTTTCCCTGATCTGAACTGATCTGCAATCGATTTCCACAAATCATTTTTTTTCAAACCCCGTCTTCTTACCTCGTTGACATTCGCCCAGTCAGTCAGAAATTTATCTACATCAACATTCATAATAAAAAAAACATCTGAGGAATCTTTTGTATAATCAAGGGAAAAAATACACTTAATTGACGATGCGGGTATATAGGCTGACGTGTCCCTTGGAATGGGAATATTTAAATCACCTTCCCAATTACCGGGTAAATTTTGGATGGAAGCGGTTTCCCATTGTTGTCCCCAAACAATTCCCTGTGACAGAAAAAAAACAACAAATATGAAAATTGTGTAAATTCTGCCGTTAAGTAAAGAATAATTTTTTCTCATTTTATTAACTCTCCTGTGTGCGCATTATGCCGTATTTTATTTAAAAAAACAACTTAATTTCATCAGGTTACAGCCTCCTGATTGACCAAATAACCAAAAAACCTATAACATTAAGAAAATAAAACAAGGAGTGAATATGACAAGTTATAAAGAAATAGGTCTTGTAAATACCAAAGACCTTTTTAAAAAAGCTATATCCGGCGGGTATGCGATCCCTGCATATAATTTTAATAATATGGAACAAATGCAGGCAATTATACAGGCATGCGTAGAAACAAAATCCCCAGTAATACTGCAGGTTTCCGCAGGCGCGCGCAAATACGCAAACCAGAACATCCTGCGCAATATGGCCAAAGGCGCTGTTGAATACGCGCATGAGCTGGGTCATGATATTCCCGTCGTACTTCACCTTGATCATGGTGATTCGTTTGAAATCTGCAAGGATTGTATTGAAACAGGTTTTTCATCTGTAATGATCGACGGCTCGCACTTTTCGTATGACGAAAACGTCGCGCTCACAAAAAAAGTCTGCGACTTTGCACACTCACAAAAGGACTATGTAACAGTAGAAGGAGAACTTGGAGTTCTGGCAGGCGTGGAAGACGATGTAAGTTCCGAGCACAGCCACTACACACAGCCTTCGGAGGTCGTGGATTTTGTCAGCAAGACAAAGGTTGACTCTCTTGCCATCTCAATCGGCACAAGCCATGGCAGGGCAAAGTTCAAACCGGAACAGTGCACAAGGGATGCAAACGGAATCCTCATTCCTCCTCCGCTGCGCTTCGATATTCTTGAAGAAATTGAAAAACAAATACCCGGTTTCCCGATTGTTCTGCACGGCTCCTCATCGGTGCCCGTTGAATATGTGCACCTGATTGAAAAATTCGGCGGCAAGCTCACAGACTCGGTAGGCATCCCTGAAGAGCAGCTGCGCAAAGCGGCGAAGAGCGCTGTGTGCAAGATCAATATTGATTCTGACGGACGCCTTGCGATGACAGCTTTAATCCGCAAAGTCTTTTTTGAAAAACCGGATGAATTTGATCCGCGTAAATATTTGGGACCTGCGCGCGATGAACTGAAAAAACTCTACGCGCATAAAAACATAAACGTACTTGGCTCGGCAAACCAGATGTAAATTTTTCGCAGAAAGAGTAAAAGCGAACAATATTTAATCTCAGTATTTTTATACATAAGGACACCATGGATCAAATAGTCTGGCTTTGGAACTGCATGAAAGGAAAAAGAGCTGCCTTTTCCTTCGGATTGATCCTTACAGCCGTCACCGCGGGCATTCGCATTGTAAACCCCATGCTGGGACAGCGGATTATCGATGAAGTAATTGTGTTAGGCGACACGCAGCCTCTTGTTCCGCTGTTGATTATCATGCTGGTAGTTCAGCTTGTACGCCTGAGTCTTCGTTATTTAATGATAATAATGATGGAAATAGCCTCAACAAGCGTTATGACAACAATAAGACGCGATATGTACAAAACAGTGCAATGGCAGGACTTCCGTTTTCTGGGACGATTTCCTACAGGAAATCTTATGACCCGAATGACGCAGGATTTGGATATGGTTCGCCACACTGCGGCATGGATTTCGTATAACATCGTTGAATCCATCGTGCTTTTTCTGTCAACATTTATTTTTTTAATTTATATCAACTGGCGTCTTGCGCTTTGCCTTGTGGCTGTAACTCCCTTCATTCTTATAATCAGCAGCAACTTTGTAAAGAAAATCCGTCCCCGCTTCCGCCTGCTGCGCCAGAAACTGACAGACCTTGGAACGTCAGTAACTGAAAACATCGACGGCAACCGCGTCGTAAAAGCGTTTGCGCGCGAAGAACACGAAACGAAGCGTTTTGAAAAATATAACGCCGAGTACCGCGATACGAGCTGCGAAAACGCGCTCATTGTTGCCAGATACCATCCTCTTCTTGAAGTTATAAGCCAGTCCCTCATGGTGATAATGCTGGCGGTCGGCGGCGTTTTTCTCATCAATGAATGGATAACGGCAGGAGAATACATGGCGTTCTCCTCGATGACATGGGCTTTATCTGTTCCAATGTGGATGCTGGGTCCCCTTTTGGCGGATCTTGAGCGTTTCTCTACTGCCGGTAAAATGATCCAGGAAGTAGTTGAAGCGCCGAAGGGAATCGGCGATATGTCAGGCGCAATTGAACTTAATGAAAAACCTTCAGGCAAAATCGAGTTCAGGGATGTAAAACTGTCGATAAACGGCTCTCCGATTCTGGAAGATATTAATTTTATAATTGAAGCCGGTTCCACTGTCGGAATATTGGGAAGCACCGGAGCGGGGAAAACTTCGCTTATCAATATTCTTGCCCGCTTTTATGAACCTGACTGGGGCGCTGTTCTTCTTGACGGCGAAGATATCAGGCGTTATACGCTATCTTCCCTGAGACAGCATATAGGCCTTGCCATGCAGGATGTGTTTCTTTTTTCCGATTCAGTAAAAGGGAATATCTCTTATGGCAGACCGGAAACAGACGATGAAAATATTAAAAAATTCGCCGTTCAGTCGGACGCCGACAACTTTATAAGAGAAATGAGCGAAGGTTATGACACCCTTGTAGGAGAGCGCGGAGTCGGCATATCAGGCGGTCAAAGGCAGAGAATCGCTTTGGCCCGCGCTCTGGCGGTAAGACCTTCAATTTTAATATTGGATGACACAACATCAGCAGTTGACAGCGAAACGGAACAATATATACAGGATCAACTTAAAAACCTTGATTTCCCCTGCACCAAAATCATAATAGCGCAGAGAATTTCTTCCTTCAGGGGAGCGGATCAGATACTTGTAATGGATAACGGACGTATAATCGAAAAGGGAACGCACTCTCAGCTAATCGCGGCGAAAGGTTTTTATTATAATATCTGGAAATTGCAATACAACGCAGGTCTTGACGCGATCAGCGGCCTTCAGAACACGGAGGCGGAAAAATGATCGGGAAGAAAAAAAGAGCCGAGCAGAAAACAGGCAAGGAACGCAACCGCTACGATGTCGATGAATACCTTGATGAAAAAGTAAGCCTTTTTAACATAAGGCGCGTTGTCGGCTACCTTATTAAAGCGCAGGGACCTTTAAAGTTATCCTTATTGTTCAGCATTTTGGCTTCTCTTTCATCGCTTGTAGGTCCGTTATTTATAAAAAGGGCGCTTGACGAAGCGGTTCCGAACAAGGATTTGAATCTCCTTTTTACAATGGCGCTGTTCCTTACAGCTTCAATAATCGCAAGCATCACGTTAGGCGCAATCAGAAACATACTGGTTGCGAGGGCCGGAGCCGGCATTATACATGACATCCGCTACGATTTGTTTTCGCATCTTCAAAAACTGTCGTTCAGTTTTTTTGACTCAAGGCCTCACGGGAAAATATTTGTCAGGGTTGTTCCCTATGTAAACAGCGTATCTGATGCGCTTTCAAACGGAATAATAAATTTCATCATAGAAGTTCTAAATATTCTTTTTATAATATTTTTTATGTATCAGGTAAGCCCGCAGCTTGCAACCATTACCGTTTTGGGTCTTCCCGTATTCGCATTATTTATCATGATAATAAAACCCGCCCAAAGAAAAGCATGGCAGGACGTGTCAAACAAGGGCGCCAATCTTAACGCCTATGTTCAGGAATCAATAGACGGCGTTAAGGTAACCCAGATTTTTGACAGGCAGGAGAAAAACATGGGCATCATGGATAATCTTACAAACGCCCGCAACAAATCGTGGATGAAAGCCATATATATCTCAAATACCGTGTGGTTTTCCACTGAAATGATCAGCCAGATAGTTTTTTCATTTGTATATATCATGGGTGTTTTCTGGATGAATCCGATGGCTAGTTTTGGAATGCTTCTTGTTATGGGAAACTATACATGGCGTTTCTGGCAGCCGATTATAAACCTTGCAAACATTTACAATACCTTTATTACCGCGATGGCGTACCTTGACAGGATATTTGACACAATAGCCGAACC
>WQTD01000012.1 GCA_009786455.1 Treponema sp. | reverse complement strand
ATTATCCAGCCTAAAGTTAACCCGGTTAGTAAGGCAAGAAGGCAGCCAATCAAGAGTTCACGACTCATTGCTTTACCCCTTACCGATGATTATTCAAATCTGTCTTAATATTAGACCATGATTGATCAGGTGTCAAGCAATATGACAAAAATCGTGTTAATATCTGTTTAGTGTATTTTCCGTTACATCCTGAATTCACTGCCAAGATATAACTTTCTCACCATTTCGTTATTCAAAATGGCGTCCCTGTCGCCGTTGGCGAATATTAATCCATCTGCGATTATAAATGCTTCATTTGTAATTTCAAGGGTGTCTCTGACGTTATGGTCAGTGATTAAAATGCCGATGCCCTTATCCGCAAGCTGACGGATAATTTGCTTGATGTCGAATACCGCTATCGGATCAATCCCGGCAAAAGGTTCGTCAAGTAAAAGAAATTTCGGCTCTGTTGCCAGGGCTCTTGCGATTTCTGTCCTGCGTCTCTCTCCGCCGGAGAGCGTATACCCGAACTGGCTGCGAATCCGCCCAATGTTGAATTCACTTAAAAGGCTTTCAAGTTTTTCTTTTTTTTGCTTTTTATTGATGTCCCTGCGGCTCTCCAGAATCGCCCAAATATTCTGCTCAACAGTAAGTTTCCTGAAAATTGACGCTTCCTGCGGAAGATAAGCGATCCCCATTCTTGCGCGCCGGTACATCGGCAATGAAGTGATATTGACATCATCCATTGAAACAATTCCTTGGGATGGAGAATAAAAACCCACAATCATGTAAAAAATCGTGGTTTTTCCCGCTCCGTTCGGACCCAAAAGACCGGCTACTTCTCCGTTCTGCATGGTAAAGTCAACGCCCCTTACCACCTCTTTTTTACCGAATTTTTTATGCAGGTTTTTTACGCCAAGCGTGTGAATATCGTTTTGGGGAATAAGGTTTCCGCTGTCTTCAGGAGTGTCTGTTTCCCTGAGAATTTCATTTTGCGCCGGTATGCTTATTTCTTCCTGAGTTTCAATTTTTTCTGACGCTTTTTTCTTTCCCGGCATATTTCTAATTTGTTATTGACCCTGATACTGACCCTTCCATTGTAACATCATCAGTATCCAAATCTACCCTGATGCGATCAGCATGGAATTCATCGTTTTTTTTGTAAACAATGGGGAAACCTGTCAGATCGAGCAGTTTATCATTACGGTTATAAATCGCATATTCCGAGCGGCATACCATGTCATCCTTGAACAGACGAACGGCGATTTGGAAAATCGCTATTTCATTTTCATCGTCATATTCAATAAAACGGCCCCTTGCGACAATTTCATTTTCCTTGTCTTCCAGAGTCGAATTTCCTTCCAGACGGGCGATTTTATTATGACGGTCATAGCGAAGCCTGTCTGTATAAAACAGGATATTTTTTTTTTCGTCAAAACCCCATACATTTCCGATGCAGTCAATAAACTCGTTATCTGCCCCCTGAATTTCTATCCTGTTTGCGCGTAAAAGCATACTGTCTGATCTTACTTCGGCATTTCCCGTTAATATTGTTGTTTCCCTGCCCATCGCGCTTGAACCGGACATTCTGTCCGCCCTGAATGAAAAATTATCCGCGGCAAAAAGATTAAATCCAATTATTAAAAGGAAAATGACTAACCGTATGCGCATTATTCCGTATCCTTTTCATCGTGAACATATACGCCTCTGGCATTGGCCAGAAATTCCCACATGCGCGTTCTTGTGTTTGCGTGAAGACCAGTACCGGTAAATTTTGTACCGTTTTCCCTGAAAATAAATACATCATCGTTTTCGCCGCTGTAAAGATTTTTGGATTCATCCTGCCATTCAAGCTGATATGTCTCTAGAATTATATCTTCTGATTTTATTTCCAGATTGACATTATCGTCCATGAAAATATCTCCGGATTCAATATTTAATGAAGCGCGTCCTGCGGTTCCGTAAATATTGACTTTCTCGCCGTTTTCGCTGTACTGCTCAAATGTTACTTCCTGCATTTTCATCATACTTTGTTTTTCATAACGTTCAAAACGTTCCGCCTGAATCCTCGCCAGAGGACCCGCAGACCGGACTCTGACATACTCGACATTAACCATGACGATTTCAGGAAGAGCGTCTTCTTCGGACCCTTTTCCGCCGTAATCAAAAGTACAGCCTGCGAACAGAATCAATATAAATAAAAAACCTGTTATATTTTTTTTCATACGGACTTCTTTACTGCGGCGATAAAATCCCTGAAAAGCGGAGCTGCTTTCATGGGTTTTGATTTGTACTCAGGATGAAATTGAACGCCGACACCCCAGGGATGATTCGGCCATTCCACGCATTCGACAAGGCTTCTGTCAGTATTGTAGGCGGCAAGTTTCAGACCTGATGATTTCATCTCTTCCCTGTACTGATTGGAAAATTCATAACGGTGCCGGTGGCGTTCGCTGATCGGCGTTTTCCCATACGCTGACGCGATGTGCGTTCCGTCTTCCGGCATAACGTCACTCGCTCCCAGGCGCATTGTTCCTCCGTAATTTTTTATATCAACCTGTTCTTCCAATAAACTGATTACAGGATATTTTGTGTCCGGATTAAATTCCGTAGAATCCGCATCGCTCCATTTCAATATGTTTCTTGCCCAGTCAATAACCATGATTTGCATGCCGAGACAAATACCGAGGTATGGGATTTTGTTTTCCCTTGCCCAGACGGCGGCTTTAACCATGCCGTTAGTGCCGCGTTCTCCGAAACCGCCGGGAACAAGAATTCCGTCAACATTGCCGTCCAGTATGCTGCCGGCGTTCTGCGCTTCTTCAATCGCAGACGAATCAATTTTTACAAGCTCAACTTCTACGCCGTTTTCAAGACAGGCATGAAACAGCGCTTCATAAAGGGACGTGTAAGTGTCGTGTATTTCCATATACTTGCCGACAACTCCAATCCTTGCTTTCTTCTGTCTTGCGGAATAGCGTTCCATTACAGAATTCCATGAACGCATATCGGCATGGCGGCTTTCGACTCCCATCTTGCGCAGAATTACCTGATCGAGTTTTTGTTCATAGAAAATAATCGGTATCTGATAAATTGTAGTGCTGATGTCAGGTGAAGTAAAAACGGCGTCAATATCGACATTTGTAAACAGCGCTATTTTTTTGCATGTAGGTTCATCCAGCATTACAGGCGAGCGGCATATCAATATATCCGGCTGGATTCCCATCTCCTGCATTGACTTGACTGAATGCTGGGTGGGTTTGGTTTTTAATTCGCCTCCCGCTACTTTTGGAATTAGCGTTAAATGTACAGAGAGGGCGTTGCTCTTTCCCTGTTCATGGATCAACTGACGTGCGGCTTCCAGAAAAGGAATCGATTCGATGTCCCCTACTGTTCCGCCGATTTCAACGATTACCACATCGGTATCGTTTTCTTCTTTCGCAACCGCGAGGATTCTGTCTTTTATTTCGTCTGTGATATGCGGAATTACCTGCACGCATTTTCCGAGATATTTCCCTTCACGCTCTTTGCGGATAACAGAGTCATATACCTGTCCTGTTGTTATTGAACTGGCTCGACTCAGCCGCCCTTTTGTAAAGCGCGCGTAGTTTCCGAGATCAAGATCAGTTTCCGCTCCGTCGTCAGTTACATAAACCTCGCCGTGCTGGTACGGGCTCATTGTGCCTGCGTCAACATTGATATAGGGATCGCACTTAACCATACGGACATTCAAACCTCTGCTCTCCAGCAGCGCGCCTATAGAGGATGCCGCGACGCCTTTCCCCAGACTGGAACAAACGCCGCCAGAGACGAAAATGATCTTGTCCATGTAAAAAAATTATCGCGGTTTTACGGGGAAAATTCAAGTATAACCCAATGCCACTGCCAGTTTTGCGTCTTCGCCGTCAGAAAGTTCTCCCGGGAGAATAAGAGGAAAAGACGGATCCGGCGGTAAAAGAAAACCCGCTTCCAAAAACCTGTGAAATAACGCTTCCCACTCGCCAAGGGAAGCTTCTTTTTTCAAAGTTAAATAAATGCCTTCCCTTTTCCAAAAAGATTGAGAACGAAACGCTTTTAATGTACGGGGCAGGTTTGGTTTTCCGCGTTGCGGTGATGCGATAAGGTCATACAATCCCCGCACTGCCGCTGCAAGCAGTACCGGCGGCAGAATGTCGCTTTGCGGAAGCTGCGCAGTATACTCCTCCGATTTAAGCGCAGCAGCGCAAAGACCAAGCGGCAGTCCGTCACGCCAGAGCTGAATACCCGGCAGCGCAGGGATGAGAATGGGTTCTTCACTTACAGCGAATGGATCGGCGTGATTTATAAATGGACGCCAAATTTTTACAGCGCCTGTATTAAAAAGCGCGGTCAGTTCCGGCGGCGGCGCGGCATAGAGACGAAAGCTGCGCTGCGGGAAAAGCTTCGACAGCGCTTTTAAATAACGGTCTTTTGAAAAATGCGGGTATGGTGCGTACAGTCCGCGGCTTGCGGTGTTCTTGATTTCTCGGAGGAAATCTGGCGGAGTGTGCCCAAGTATCGCCGCGCCGCCGTTCAGCCAGAGATCGATTAAACGCTGTCCGTTTTGCGCGTAGAGGCGGTAACCTCTTGCGCGGAGGATAACGGGAAATTTTTCCATAACAGAATAAACGTTAGCTGCCATTATGAATCACCGCTGACTTTTTCATAAGCTCTTCCCTGATATTCGCTCAGGAAACGCTTTTCCTGACCTGAATCAAAACGGACGCGGACGACAGGACCGTCATCGCTTTCCTTAACTTCCATGACTGCGCCGAAGCCGTGATCATCGTGGAAAATGCGCTGTCCGCGTTTATAACCGGCTCGCTCTTCAATTACAGCGTCAGCCGTAGCGTTAGCTGTCATGCCGTTTAAATTAAACGGATTAAAACTCCTTCCGATAAAAGGACGGCGTTCCGTATAAGTTGATTGTTCTGTCCGGTTTTCTGTCTGCAAACCCTGTTTGTCAATTTCGCGTAAAAAAATGGACGGCTGTGAAACCTGTGTTCTCCCGTACATCCGCCTTACCATGCAGTAGGTAAGGTAAAGTTCGTCCATTGCGCGCGTAGCTCCCACATAAAACAGGCGGCGTTCTTCTTCAAGTTCGTCGTCTTTTATTTCGTTTCTGGGAAAGATGCCCTGCTCAAGCCCTGTCATGATCACACGCCTGAATTCAAGTCCTTTTGTATTGTGAAAAGTAATAAGCGTAACTGAATTCTGCGTATTACTGCCGAAATTTTCTTCCATTGAGCGATCCAGCTCAATATCTTCAAGAAATTCCAAAAGCCCGTTACGGTTGTTCCGGTATTTGCTTGCTGTGTTCAGAAGTTCCTGCAAGTTTGCAATTTTTGAGTTGCCGGATATTTCATCCTGCGTTCGGTGATATTCGGCTACTCCGGAACTAATTAAAAGTTTTTCAACGCAGACAGAAAGTCCTTCGCCTGATTTTAATCCCTGTTTTTCTTTTTTTGCCCGTTTGTGTTTTTTTTCTTCTTTCGTTTCAGATACGTTATCTGACATTTCTGCGCCGGTCATTGATTCGTCTGACGCTTCGAGTATTGATGCCGCCTCTTCTATCACTTTGATGAATTTATCAAAACCCGCCCGCGCTTTTGCGGAAAGATCAATGCCGCGTCCCGCTTCAAGCAGATTGCTGTTATATCCGCCAGATGCTTCGATGATTTTATCAATGGTAACAGCTCCCACTCCTCTTGCCGGTTTATTCGCTACCCTGCGAAAAGCTACTTCATCGCGCGGATTTACAAGCAGCGCAAGAAGCGCGAGCGCGTCTTTTATCTCTTCTCTCTCGTAGAATTTAAGCGAGCCGACAATGCGGTACGGAATGCTTTTTCGCAAGAAAAGCGTTTCAAAGCCAAGGGACTGGGCGTTTGTTCTGTAAAGTACCGCCCAGTCGGACCATGAGCTCTCGCCGTTTTTAACAGAGACTGTTATTTTTTCAGCGCAGAAAGCGGCTTCCTCATCCTGATTCGGGAGATATGCGAGAACCGGCAGGGTTCCTTTTCCTTTTTCTGCGTAAAGCGTTTTTCCCAGCCTGCCGCGGTTATTATCAACAACAGAGGAGGCTGTTTTTAGAATAGGATCAGTAGAGCGGTAATTTTTTTCAAGGCGGATAATGTCTGCGCCTGAAAAACGATCCGGAAACTCAAGGATGTTTTTTACTTCCGCACCCCTGAAACGGTAAATTGACTGATCATCATCGCCGACTACGCAGACATATGTTTCAGGGCCGCACAGTTCTTTCAGCAGATTAAACTGCGCGACATTCGCGTCCTGATACTCGTCTACCATTATAACCTTGAATCTGTCATGGAAACGCTTCGCAACTTCAACATGGTTCTGCAGTATCTCAACCGGTTTTTTAATCAGGTCTCCGAAATCAACATTGCCGATTTGCGCCAGGCGCTTTTCATAACGTTTGTAAATACCGCGGAATTTTTTTCTGCTGTCGATTTTCACAAGCTGCGGATCATCAGCGGAGAGAAAATAATCCTTTGCGCGGGAAATATTATGCGCGCACTGTTTTACTTCCGGTTTCGGTGCGTTTTCCATAATGCCTGATAACAGCGAGATAACATCATCGTCATCATAAATGACAAATGAAGAGTTCAGTCCCGCAAAATTTCCGTTGCGCCGGAGGAACCACGCTCCGAATGAATGGAAAGTCCTCAGCATTGCGCCTTCCGCCCTTGGTTCAATCTGCCTTGCGCGTTCAGCCATTTCTCTTGCCGCTTTATTGGTAAAGGTTACCGCTAAAATGGAACGGGGATCCATGCCCTGTTCTGTAATGAGCCATGCAATCTTTGTAGTGATTACCCTTGTCTTTCCAGAACCCGCGCCTGCAAGTATTAAAAGCGGCTTCCCTGTGTGCAGGACAGCTTTTTTTTGTTCTTCATTGAGCGGTTCAAGATAAGGCGGGCTTGCTTCACGCATGGTTAATAATAACAGAATTGCATAATGGTGTCACAAATTTGAATTATAGTATCTATATTGACATAGCTATAATTTTATGATAGATTGCTACATTCTATAAAAAAATGGTGAAATTCGCGTTTATTAAAATTTGAGGAGTTAGTTGTGATAAAAAACAGGTTTTTCAAAGGTATGTTGTGTGTGTTGCTGGTGTTCGGCTTCATTACCGTCAGTTGTACAACATCTGTCGATGTTAAATCTAATCTTGCCGGGGAATATAATATGATCCCTAAAATTGCCGGAAAGGATTTTATTATTCTTGGTCACGTTAATATTAAAACACAGGTTGAATATTCTGTTTCGCCTTTTAGATTTGTTACAAAAACCGAAGGGGAAAGGGTTACTTTTGATACATTGATCAATGAAGCCAGAAGATTATATCCAAACGCTTCGGACATCATTAATGTTCGTATTGATACAGTTGACAAGAGTTCGTCAATTTCACCGTTTTTTATCGAATTTTTTACTGGTAAACATTCGACAATTGAATATTATGCCAATGCACTTGTAATTCAATACACTACATCCCTTCCGGAAGGTGAAAGTCCTATTTCTGGTGATACTGGTACTATACCAAGCGGCACTACTTCAGGGGAAAAGAAAGGGTTTTTAAATTCAATATTTGGTGTTTTTGGTCTGTAATTATATATTTTTCTAATTTAGCTCTTGTTGTGATCGTTACAACGGCTGCTCAGTCAATGTTCTTTTATTAACAGCCGGACTTCCAGATCGATGCCGCGGCGGGCGGTGGCTTTGCATGGAACAAGACTCCCTGCCTGCGGCATGAGTCTGTCTGCTTGGATTACTGCCGCTCCGTCAATTTCCGGCGCCTGAAGGTACAGCCGCCCTATAGCGAGATTTTCATCCATGTGTTCTTCAATTAAAACATCCAGAGTTCTGCCGGCAAAGCGATCCATTTTTTTTTGGGTTATGGAGATTTGTTTTTCTTCGATTATCTGTTTTCGCGCTGCTGCCGTTTTTTTTGAAATGCGTTTTTTCATTGACCATGCCGCTGTGTTTTCTTCCCTTGAATATGCGAAACAGCCAAGCCAGTCCAAAGCGGCTTTCTCTTGAAAATCAAGCAGTTCCGCAAAGTCCTCTTCCGTCTCATCAGGGAAGCCAAGCAGAAAAGTAGAGCGTATTACAGCGTCCGGCAGACGGGTACGGATATTATTCAATAATTCAAGGTAACCAGCGGCGTTCCCCTTTCGGTTCATGGCACGAAGGATTTTCTCACTGGCGTGCTGAAAGGGAATATCAAAGTACGGCAAAAAGCGCGTGTCTTTTTCAATTATATCAAGGATTGAAAGGGGGAAATGATCCGGATGGATGTATAACAGGCGGACCCAGAAAGCCCCGTCAATCTCACCGATTGCGTTTAGTAACTGCGGCAGTTTTCCGTCCGGGGAAACATCTCTGCCAAAGGAGCCTGTATCCTGCGCAACAATGCACAGTTCCTTTATTCCCCTTGCCAGAAGAGTGCGGCATTCATTTTGGATATCAGGGATTGTTCTGCTTTTGAGTCTTCCCCTTATGAGTGGAATCGCGCAGTACGAACACCGGTTGTCGCAGCCTTCGCTTATCTTTACATAGGCGCTTCCCGGCAGCGATAAAAGAGGGCGCGCGCCTGTCAAATTGTCAGATAACGGTTGTGAGCCGCTGTCACAAGAGGCATTGATTATATTTCTGGCGATTCTGTCAATCTGCTTTATGTCTTTTACTCCCATAAAACCATCCGCTTCTGTCAGGCTTTCCGCAAGTTCATTCGCGTAACGCTCTGCAAGGCAGCCGGCAAGGAGTATTTTTTTCCCGGGGTATAGGTTCCGCCATCCAATGACAGCGTTTATTGATTCCTGTTTTGCGCTTTCAATAAAACCGCATGAATTGACTATTATTAAATCCGCTTCTTCAGCAGGTTTTCTTTCCCATCCCGCCTTTTCCATAAATAACATCATGTTTTCGGAGTCAACCTGATTCTTAACGCAGCCGAAGGGATCAATAAAGTATGATGGTTTCTTTTGAGGCACAGTAAATTCTCCGGCGCCGCAGGCTAACTTTCCAGACGAATAAATACCAAACGATATAGGTTATTTTCATCCCTGACCCAGCGGATGTCTGCGACGACAACTTCTCCTGTCGTTCCGACTTCCAGCGGATAAGTTCGTCCTCCGCCGATGATCTGATATCTTGAGGCCTGGGCGTTTGACGTCCATATTCTGATGCCGTTTTGAGCCTGAATACTGAGATCCTCCGCTCGCTGAAAGTAATTCTGATTTGTGCCGCTCCTGTCGCGTTCATTCAGGATTTCCCATCGAAACATGCAGAACGTGTGAAAATTCATCTGCAGGGTAAATGGATACGCGCTCGGAGCGCCGGGTATTATTATCGTGCTTATGGTATTCATGGAATAGTTAGTTCCGTACACGCTGTCATCAGCTGACGCCAAAGAATCAAACAGGAGGAAGTGCAGTAAAGCTCCCATATCTGCGTTATTTTTCGCAAAGTCAGCTACTGTTATGCGCAAATCAGGAGTTCCGTTATTGTTTAAATCAATGCTTGCTTCCTGACTCAAATCAAGGACTACAGAACCCCCAGGGGTTTGAATTGTAATCGCCTCGCCGAGATTGAATAATTCCACCTTGTATATTTCATTGTTCGCATGAATTAAAACAGAATCATTTTTATACAAACGCCTTTCCATGGAATTGCCTTCCATCAGATATTCAACAGGAATTCTTTCAACAACCGGCTCCAGAGCCGCTCTTTCCTGATTTCGCAGGATCAACCTGTAAATTCCATAGCTTCCGGCGCACAGGACTGCAAGTATAATTATCGCGGGAAGGGTAAATTTCGGTATATGACGCGGATGTATAAAAAGCTGTTCCGCGGGAACAGGTTGTTCCTGTATTTTCAACGCCCTGTAGAGAGAAACGCTTTTTTGAACATCAAGATCAAGGTATGAGCTGTAATTTTTTATAAACCCGATTACATATGCCTCGCCGGGAAAAACGCTGAAGTTTTCAGATTCGAGAGCTTCAATGTACCTTATTGTTATATTCGTATCACGGCTGACTTGATTTATGCTAAGACCTTTTTCTGTCCGGGCGTTCCGTAATTTCTCTCCGAGAGATTCCATTAATTTTCCTTAATCAGTATCCCTGAATAAAAAGTTATTATACATATTTGCTGAAGCAGGAGAATCGTAAATAAAGCGCTGTTCGGGAATGCCCTGGTTTACTCTGACATTTGTAAAGTCAAAACGCACTTCGCCGTCTGCAAGGGTTCGTCCTTCGATTCTGCGAATTAACCTTGTGTCTGGATTCACGCTGAGTATTAACTCCCTGAACCCCTCGGCGACAGAACTTCTTGTAAGGCGCAGTTTCACAACCCTTTCAGACGAACTGCTGTCCAGCGGTTCAGGATTCGGACCTGTTAAAAAAGAAGGAATATAGTTGCGCCTTAGAAGAGACAAACCCTGCGCACTTGCAAGCGACGCTCCGGAAGCTCTGCTTCTGGACGGGGTTGACTGGTTAAGTGTTGCCCTGTATTCAGGCAGGTAAATTGTAAGCAGTTCGCCGTTAAACACAATTACTTGATCCGCAGGCCGTGTAAAATCAATTCTCAGGAAGGACGGCGACAGATGGCTAACCATACCTGTCATATCTGTATTGCCTGATCGCATGGTAATATTCGCTTCATAATCCCTGATAGCGCCGTAGGTTTCTGAAACCATTTCCAGATATTTACCGGCGGTTATAATCTCCTGCCCGTAAAATAAAGCGGAATTTATTATAAAAATAACCAGAAAAATCCATCGTTTTTGCGCTATTATCATCTTTTTCATCTTAGCGTTTATTTTAGACAATTCACCGTTTAAAAGCAATAGCCCAAGACTCACATGAAAGCATGTAAAGATTAATAACCCACTTGCGAATAAATTTTTAGGGTGATACCCTAAGCGTATTCGGTCCAGTAGCTCAGGGGATAGAGCGGCCGCCTCCTAAGCGGCAGGTCGGCTGTTCGAGTCAGCCCTGGATCATGGCTAATTATAAAACCAGACAGGTTTCATAATTAACATGGTAAATATTTTATGCGGCCGTCGTATAACGGCATTACCCTAGCTTCCCAAGCTCGTGACGCGGGTTCGACTCCCGTCGGCCGCTATTTCATCAGTTCATTTAAGGAGTTAATATGCCTGATAAAAACAATGACTGTAAGTGTCCATACAGCTGCAGCCGTCACGGGAACTGTAAAGCCTGCCAGGATTATCACAGAAAAGACAGCTCCCGCACCAACTGCGGAAAAACCGGCAATGAAAAAGACAGCAGGCAGCCGTAAATTTTAAGATAAATGCTTCATCTTTAAATGCGCGGCACTGAGCAGCTCATCAACATTTTTACTCCCGAACTTTTCAGCTGACATCAGCGCTATTTTGCCGCAGGTCATGGCATCAGACAATGCGTTATGCGCATCGTATACAATGCCGAAATGCCCTGCAAGGCTGGTGAGCGCGTAAGACCTGAGCCCGCGCCATGTGTTACGCGCAAGATTGCATGTGCAGAAATTAGGGTGCTCGGGCACGTCAATGTAGTACCATTCAAGAACTGCGCTCAGTACGCCCATGTCGAAGACTGCGTTGTGCGCGGCAAGAGGTAAGCTGCCGATAAAAGGTTTCATTTCGCTGTCCCATAAATCCGAAAAACGCGGAGCGTCTTTTACATCGTCAACTGTAAGCCCGTGAATCTGCGTGAAATCAGGGCGGATGTAAAGATTCGGAGGGCGTATCAGAGAGTAATATGTGTCTTCGGCTTTTCCATCAAGATATTTAACCATCCCGATTGCGATTGCACTTTCACGATGGTAATCTGCGGTTTCAAAATCTATGGTAACAAAATTCATTGAACCGGTTTTTACCCCAGTAGTTCTTTCGCTTTTTTTACAAGGCTTCCGACATCAAGACCGAACCGGTCTACAAGGTAATCCTGCGTGCCCACTTCGCCGAACTCGTCATTGATGCCGATACGCGCAAAGTGACACCTGCATCCTTCTTCTGCGAGTATTTCCGCAACTGCGCTGCCAAGTCCGCTCATTTTCTGCGCGTTCTCCGCGCTTAAAATCGCACGTACTTTACCAGCCTGCTCCAGCACCGCTTCCCTGTCGATTGGTTTTAATGTCAGGACATCCAGCACTCCCGCGCTAACTCCGTCTGCGGCGAGTTTTTCGCATGCCTTTAAGGACTGGTTTACCATGAGGCTGCCAAGCGCGATAAAACAAACGTCCTTTCCTTCCTTTAAAACTTTTGCCTGTCCGAATTTGAAAGTTTCGTTTTCCAGGTACAGATTGGGAACGGCTTTGCGCGGGATGCGAAGGTAGTGGCAGCCGTATTCATCGGCCATCAGGCGGACGAAGGCGGCGCATGAAACGGGATCGGAAGGTTCAAGCACTGTAAGTTTCGGGACAACGCGCATCAAGGCGAGTTCTTCAAACGGCATGTGGGTCCCGCCGTTAAACGCCGCCGTCACGCCGGGGTCTGTCCCGATCAATTTAACGTTTAATTGCGCGTAATTCGCTGAAAGGAAAAATTGATCGTATACCCGTCTTGACTGGAAACATCCAAACCCCGAAGCGAAAGGAATTTTTCCCAGCGTTGAAAGTCCCGCCGCGATGCCAATCATGTTGGCTTCCGCGATGCCGCAGTTGAAAAAACGATCCGGATATGTTTTTTTAAAAACGCCTGTGTTTGTGCAGCTCATCAAATCAGATTCCAGCGCGACAATATTCTTATTATTTGCAGCTAACTCCATTAAGGTGTCAACATAAGCCATTCTCATTTCTTTTTGCTGTTCGGACATCTATTACTCCTTCTCCAAAAAAGCGATTGCTTCTCTGGCTTTTTCCATGTCAAACGCCATGCTGTGATTCTTTTCCACGCCTTCTGCGAAATTGCAGCCCTTTCCCTTGATTGTGTGCATGACAATCATCGATGGTTTTTCTTTTTCGGCTAACGCTTTTTCGATTGCGCCGTCAAGGGCGGCAATGTCATGCCCGTCAGCTTCCTGTGTGAACCAGCCGAACTGTTCCCACTTTTTTGCAAGGTCGCCGAGGTCAAGAATGTCCTTTGTAAAACCGTCAAGCTGCTGCTTGTTGTAATCGGTAAAGGCGATCAGATTGGGAAGTTTCTGGAAACCGGCGAAAAGAGCGCCTTCCCAAATCTGCCCTTCATTTGATTCGCCGTCGCCGATGATTGTGTAAACCGTTTGAGGTTTTTTATCCATTTTTAAACCAAGGGCAATTCCGATGGCGGCGGAAAATCCCTGCCCGAGAGAGCCCGTTGTCATGTCGATGCCGGGAGTTTTGTTCCGGTCGCAATGGCTGGGAAGGCTTGTCCCGCCCTTGTTCAGGGTGGTAAGCCAGTCCTTCGGGAAAAAACCCCGAAGCGCGAGCGCCGCGTAAACAGCGGGACCTGAGTGTCCTTTTGATACCACCAGCTGATCGCGCTCTTCCCACCTTGGCTTTTGAGGATCGATTTTCATGCGATGAAAATAAAGCAAAGCCAGAAGATCAGCGATTGACATTGATCCTCCGATATGCCCTGTTCCCAGGGTTCCGATTTCTTCTATTGTCATTTTCCTGATTTCTTTTGCCCGGGCTTTCAGGTATTCTTCAGTTTCTTTATCCATGTTCTCTCCTAGTCTTACGGGATTATAACATGATAAAAATTGACTGTCACCATTTACCGTATTTTTAAAACAGTTGAAAAATTTCCAAATTATACATAGTATTTAACAATACGGATGAATACCTTATCGAAGGAGTTTTTCATGAAAAACATTGTAAAAAATCTTTGGGTTATCGTTATTTCCACGGCAATAATATTTTCAATGACAGGCTGCGGCGACGGCAGCAGCAAAAGCGTAAGCAGCTCATTGGGAAATACATTGGCATTATCATCTGATAAAACATTTTATTTAATTAATGGTTTTTATCTGGGTGATCTTCCTGCGATTGCCTTCAATGAGTATTCCGGTTCCGTACTGACAATAACAGAACCTGCAAGCGGTGAACCCGGTTTTATCGGCGCTGACGGAAAATTTGATTTTGTGATGGGTGCGCCGAATGTTAATTTACTGGTCTCTGCTTCCGAAATAATGGAAGATATATCAAACGGCTTGTATACTGATCTGAAAGTCAGCAATGAAGATATTAAAGCATTTTCTATTTCTGGTTTTAATGTAAGCGGAAGCGATTATTCCAATTTCAGCAGAATGAATGATTCCACCAATTATTCCAATAACGAATCCTCCATAACCATGACAGTTAATTCAGCGAAAGTAAATTATATATGGGTAGATAATAATATTACTGTTAGTGCATCCAAAGCATCTCTGCCGGCGGGAGAGCTGGGATATCCTGTGCCTGTTACAGTCAACGCTCTCAATATCTCATTAAAAAAAGGCTGGAATATAACAAGAACGTCGATAACAGGATCGGTATCAAGGTTTTTATCAGAGGACGTATCAGGTTCAGTTACCGTGTCAATCGCTACAGGAGATTCCGATGCCCTCAGATGGGTTCTTGATTAATTAGTGTCTGTCCACATTATAGACAGACTCTAATTATTTCGCATTTTACTGTGTACCGGCGCCGGAGATTGTAACCCCGTCAAAGCAACACCACGGCAGTACGCTGTAACCGTTACAGCAGCGTTCCCTTGATATACCGATATTGCCGAGAATATCGATGATGTTAAACGACACCATTGTTTCTTTTAACGCTCCGGCTATTGTGCCTTTCTCGATCAGAAAGCTGTTCTTTGCAACTCCTGATACGTCTCCGCTGGGTCCCGGCGAAGCGCCTGAAAAACGGTTAAGCAGGATGCCGTTGTCAATTCCCTTAATCATCTGTGAAAGAGGGGTATCACCGCATGTTACTTCGATACTGTTAAAAGCTGTGTTCAGCGCGCGCGGTTTGCCTGTCTTGCGGCTGCCGTAAAGCGAAAGCGCGAATGATTTTAATACTCCGTCTTTTATAATGTCCGCGTCTTTACTTTCGTAACCGTCTATTGTAAATCTTTCGCCTGCGATGATTTCAGGATGAAGAGGAACTGTGCGGAAAGTAAGTTTAGAGTCTGCAACTTTGGTTCCAAGAGACTCTTTCCATCGGCTTGTTCCGTCAATAAGCGAACCTTCGGAAAGGAAACAGTTTATGATTGTCTGCCAAATCATGTCGCTGCACGCGGGAGTAACGATGACTTTGCCTGTAAACTTTTTTTCCACAATCCGCGGGTTTAAAGACTGCTCTGATTCTGAGACAAGAGTCCTGTGCATGTCCAAATCAATAAAAGGTTTTGAAAGGGACGAAAGACGCGCGCCGTATCCGTTAAATGACGAGGATTTTTCCCCGTCCTTTGCGGAAAACATTGTTTCCATATCATAGCATCCAAATGTTTTCTCGAACTCTGCGCCGTTTGAATTTACAAAAACTGTTTTCCCGCTGTTATATTCCGTAGTCATGCCTTCAAGCACAATTTTGGGGTATTCGTCCTTTAACTGTTCCAGAAATTCCTTTGATCTTGAAAAAAGTTTTTCCATATCGCTTCTGCCGATGCTCTGATCAAAGATTTTATTTTCAATTTTTTCAGCGATGTCTTCCGCTTCTTCCGGCTGCGCGGAGGAGGCGAACGATATACAATCCGCCACAGCTTTGTCAACAGATTGTTTATCCAGCTTGTTGACAGAGATCATTCCCTTGCGGTTGTTCTTAATCGCTTTTAAAAATAGCTGATCGTTAAAAAGAGTGCGCATCAATGAAAATTCATTGGCTTCTACATTGAATTCGTCTTTGCGGTTTTGGTTTACCGCGCAGGACGCCTTGTCCGCTCCCGCTTTTTTCAGGGCTTCAAGCGCATATACCGCTGTTTCTTTGTGTGTCATTCTGCCTCCAAACCGCGGCTGCGTAACCGCGGAGTAAAATCGAAAATGAAAGGAAGTTTCATTCTAGCGCCCTCCTATATTGACATCGCACCTGATGGCAGGTCCGCCCATGCCGACTGTCATAAGCTGTTTTTTGCCGCAGAAGCCGCTTGCGTCCCAGTGCATGTCATCGGAAATCATGTCAACGGTTTTCAGCATTTCAAAAGCGACGCCCGAGATTGTAGTTTCGCGTATCGGTTTTCCCAGTTTTCCGTTTTTTATTTCATAACCCAAATCGACAGAGAACATGAACTCGCCGGTTGTGTCAGCCTGACCGTTTCCTGTTTTTACAAGGTAGTATCCGTCATCAATGCTTGCGATCATGTCTTCAAGTTTGCTTTTACCAGGGAGGATCGCCGTGTTGCGCATGCGGATAAGAGGCTCGTCAGAAAATTTAAATGCGCGCGCGTTTCCCTGCGGCTTTACGCCGAAGTGCTGCGCGCTTTCCTTTGAGTGCATGAAACTTTTTAATATGCCGTTTTCTATCAAAACAGCGTCTTCAGCGATTGTTCCCTCATCATCAACATAAACAGGAAGCGGGCAGGGTTTCCCCAAAGCGGTATGCGCGAAATCCACCATGGTGACAAGTTCGCTTGCTACCTGCTTTCCGAGATTATGACCGGCGACTGACCCGCCCAGAACAAGATCAGCCTCTACTGTGTGACCGACCGCTTCATGCGCGAGCATACCCGCAAGATCGGGATGCATCACGCACTTTCGCATTCCTGCGCTGGAAAAAACTCCCTCGCGTTTGTGCATAAGCATTTCGTGGAGTTTATCAAGTTCTTCTGTAAGCGACGCCGGATCGGAAAAGTGGTCATTAAAATGACCGAGTCTTGTAAATGGTTTAAAGAGCTCCACAGGAATGCCGTCGTCTGTCTCGGCGGTCATGAACACATAGATCATGCTCCGCGGTTGATAGGAATGGCTGTCCGCTCCGTCGCTTACCGAGAGGAGTTTCTCAATATCAAGGCAGTTAATGGCTATCGTGCGGCTTGTAAGATTTTTATATTTTTCAATGACGATGTTATCAAGCGTTTTCGCATAATCAATTAAAACGCTTTGAGGCAGATCGTTTTCCGGTTTTATCTTTGGCTGAAAATTCCCGCCCTTTGCGCCTGGAAGAGGCGGCAGTTTTTTGTTTACATGCTTGTCCATGAACGCCGCGTTTTCCGCCGCTGCTGAAAGTATGCTTTTAACGCTGTCGCTTGTATACTCTGCGCCGGAAGCGAATCCGTAAGTGCCGCCTTTGTACACGCGGGCTGATACGCCGCTTTCGCTGCTTTGTCCGTTTCCGACCATGTTTCCCGCAAGAAAAGACACATGTCTTGAAGTATTCACCTGGGCGCGCAGTTCTGTGTAATCGCTGAACGTTTTTTTATGCGTACTGAGTAAATCACTTAGCATTGATATTCCCCCTGTATTGCTTTACGGGATTTTAACACAGATGTTTAATGCTGTCATCCGCGTTGTTTTTCCGCCCAAGCATTTTTTCCGCCAGCTCTGTATCTCCTTCGGCGATTGCCCTGCGGATGCGGCTTGAACTTACCGGCAGGGAGTCTTCTGTGACTTCAGGCACAATTTCAGCCGGGATGTTATGCGAAACAAAAAAATCCCTGATTGCGCAAGCGTCTGTATCCAGCCTGTAACCGCAGCGGAAATTGCCTCCGGCTGCGAAAAATCCGACGCTGCCGTGTTTCAGCAGAAGTTCCAGAAATTCAGTACCAGGCATTTTTTTGAATTTTTTTGTAAAATCAATTACAATCGTTATCTGAATTCCAAGACTTTCAAATACCACAAGCCTTTCGTTAAGACTGAAAATATCTTCCGTTTTATCCCCGGTTTTATGATTTTCCCTGAATGTGACAACCGCCGGGACATATTCGTCGTTATGCGAAACAATCTTCCTTATCAGTGCCTGATGCCCCAGATGCACTCCGTCAAAAACGCCGACAGTCATCGAAGATTTTTTAGGGGACGGTAAACCTGTTTCAAGAAATTGCTTCCAGTCAATAACCTGCATAATATTATTTTCCGGCGTTTTGTTTTTCCCAGGATTCAGATAACGCTGATATTTCTTTCAGCTTGCTGCTGAAAAGTTCGTAATCGGGAGCAAGTCTGACTGCTTTTTCCAGCATTTTTACGGATGTTTTAAGCTTTCCCTTCAGGTACAGAACAAGTCCCCAAAGGTAGTAAAGCGCAGGGTCCGCTTTCGGCCGCGGTTTTACGGCGCACCTGAGTTTTTCGGCGGCGGAAAGTTCTTCTTCGCAATGATTGTAATTTTCGATGCTGTAAGCCCACTTGCCTGAAAGCGCGCGCGCTTCCCAATTTTTGTGTCCCAATGACTGCAGCCTGGGCATCATTACTTCAAGCTCTGCTTTATTATCCTGCCTTAAAAAAATCTTCCCTGCTTCAATGTATAATTTAACAGCATTTTCTTTCTTTCCGGCATGCTCCCATGCGTTGGCGGCATTTACGGCGTAAACTCCGTTTTCATTTCCTGTTTTAAAGGCTTTTTCCCATGCTTCAGCGGATTCCCTGTATTCCCCAAGTTCCCAGCAGCATCGCCCTAGTACAGCCAGACATTCAACGTTCTTGCCGGCGATGTTTTTGTGTTTTAAAATAAATTCTTTTAATTCGCCGAAGTTGTCAAGTTCATTCAGTGTTTTTATTTTTTCTGAAAACGCCGTTTTCGCTTCTTCGGAATCCGGCGATTGATCAAGAATTATATCGATATAATCATTTGCTTCGCTGTATTGACCGGTATTAAATGCCATGCGTGAAGCGAGCAGAAGCTCTTTTCTTGTTCTGACTTCCGTGTATGATACGTCAGCGGAACGGATGGCTTCATCCCTTCGTTTCCACGCTTTTTTAATCTGTTCCAGAGAGTCTGATGATTTGCCCATAACGGCGAATGTTTCTGCGAGCCGCAATCTGCAGTCAGCGTTGATATTTGAATCATCTGTCCATGTTTTGTATTTTTCCGATACAGCGTTATATCGGCTGTCAACAGAAAAATAATCAAGCCATGCCCTGCAGACGCATTCTTTTTCAGTTTGTATGCCGTTATCATCATATGACGCCAGAATAAAACCGGGCTTGCCGTGTTGGATTGTATCGTCATTTATGCAGCCTGCCCACTTTCCGTTTACAATTAAAACCATGTCAGCGCCGTATGTGATTATATTAATATTGATATTGGTTTCGCTGAAATCAGGAACCTCTGTCCACGCAATAAGCGCTTTGGGCGAACCGTCCTTTACGGCATCCAGGCGGAAATATCCTTTATTCGAGACAAGCGCCATGTAACAGGAATCTTCATCCATGAGCCGGAAAATAACGCCTGTGGAGGCATAACCTTCGGGACTGTCAAGGCGGATTTTCGCTTCGATAACATGATCCCCGTATTCCTTTTCCGGTATATCAATCCATGAAATACAGTTTGATTTTTTTAATTCCAGCAGCAAAGAGCCGTTTGACAGATAGGCATTGTATGAAGATTCTGATTTAATATCAAAAGGAGATTTTTTTGTTTTGGAAAAATCAGCGATCAGTTTGCTTTCTGATTTCTCTTCGGTTATTTTATGCCGGATTCTGTTAAAGAAAGCGTAAATGGATCTTCCGGAAAAAGAAAGCATGATAAATATTAACAATAAAAATGCGGAAAAGTCGATACTCCGTAAATTGACCGTTAAGCCCGGAGCGCGGCGGCTGGACATTTTCATTATTATTGTTCTTGTTATCTTAATTGCAAGTCCTTTCATTATTAATTTCTTTAACAAAAGACAAATTGAAAGCAATCAGATTAGTTTATATATTTCACCGGACTTTGAAGATTTATTCGGCAAAGAATTAACTGAAAAGCTTTTGAATGAATATATCGGGTTGAATCCGGGTTTGCAGATTGGCATTCAGCCTGTTCCTGACGGAAAAAATTCTTTTGTTTCGGAAGAGCCTGATATATTGATATTTGATGACGGCGGGCTGAACGCTTTTTTAACGAGCGGCATGCTGCTTGAACTGGAATTTTTTCCGGATTACGAATTCGCTGTTCCTCTTGTCTCTTTCATGAATTTATTTTTTTATAATATTGATATCCTTACCGCCGCCGGCTTCGATCGTCCTCCCAAAACAAGGGATGAATTTGCTGCCGCCGCGAAAGCCGTGTCGGAAAACCTGAATATACACGGCGCCGCCATGAGTTTAAATCCTGAGGACAAACAGGCGCTTTCAAGGGATGTCTTTTCCTGGATATGGGCAGCCGGCGGCGATTTCTGGTCTTCCGATGAAAACAAGCCTGTCCTTGGAGCAAGAAGCACTTCCGCTGATATTACATTTTTAAAGAATCTTTACCGCGACAATTCATTTGCGCCCGGAATTTTCAGAATGGCAGGGGAGCAGACCCTTGAAAGTTTTGCCGCCGGCAAAACAGCGATGATGATCGCTTCAACGCGGACTATTCCCTATCTGCGTGAAAAAATGGGGGATAATGTGTTTGGAATAACAACCATCCCAATTCCAGCCCAATCCGGGAGGTACAACATCAATCTGTCGGGTATTTATGCAGGAATTAACATCAATTGCGAATACCCCAAAGAAGCGCTGGATTTTCTGGCTTTTCTTGCAGATCGCAGGCTTTTATTCTGCGGGATTTTTAAAGCGGTTCCAGGCGTTGTTTCCGATATTATCCCCGGTGATTATATCAGAGACGATCCTTTTTATTCCAAAGCGCAGTATATTTTTGAATCCTCGGCTGTTATCCGTGATTTTTCAGGAATTTCCCGCGCTGATGAATACGAAGACGCTTTTTTGAATGAATTCCGCTCTTTTCTGGAAACTAACCGTACCTTACAGGAAACAATAAACGCTATTCAACTGAAATGGGACGAAATCAGCGGGATTTAAGTGTCAATTTCCGGGGGAACGCTTTATATGAGCATACGCCTATAATACTTAAAAAACACTTGCCAAAAGTGATTTATTTGACTACAATGAGTAAATGAATGATCCCGTACAGGTTCATTGTTTTTTGCCTATTCTTTAAGGAGAGAATTTTATGAAAAAATTTATGTTGTTGGGAATTATTGCGTTGGCAGTGATAATGGTTTCATTTACCGGTTGTATGACTGGGAGTTCCATCGGAGGTACAGCCGATGCTCATGGGCTTTTTTCACAGGCTGGCGCCGCTTCGGTAGGCGGTATGGAAATCGCGTCTTATACTGTTTGGTTTGGTCTTGTAGATTCAGGGTACACTGAATACGCCGCTATAGTGAAAGACGCCGAAGCTGCAGGCAGGAAAATCACTTCGATAACGAAATTTTATTTTGTCTTTACCAGAACTACAGCGTATGCCGAGTAATTTGTATTATTGATTGAGTTTTCAGTATTTATACAAATTTACCGCTGAATTGTTCAGCCTCTTGATTAACACCTTATTAAAACGGAAGGATTTTTCGTTTTAATAAGGTGTTTTACGTTAATATCCATATCTTAAAACAGAAAAATGTTGACGGTTGTATATTTTAAGGTTACTATATCTAAAATTGATCACAATTCATTTTTACAGTCAGCGGTTTGACGTCAAAATTTATTAATTAATCCCGCCGGCTATCTGTTCTGTGTAGAGTATTTTTCATTAAGAGGCAGTCATAGAAATGATGAACAGATTAAACGTCTTAAAAAAACTGATAATAATTGCCGCTGTTATCGCAGTGATAGCGCTCATCTTTTTGGTAGCCGGAAGACCGGAGGATGATTTTTCAGCGAAATACGCTGGTTATAATTTAAGCGGCGTTAGCGCCGGAAGAACCAATATTTACTCCCGCTACATGGAACGTTACGGGCACATTCCCGCAGGTCAATATGATATTCCGGTTGATATTTTTTCATGGAGTTCCGCCGGAGGTGTTTCTGTACTTGAAAATTTTGAGGGAGAAGCGCGTGTTCTGCGTACTGAAGAAGAAAGTTTTGTTGAATACACCGTAAATATCAACAGAAACGGTCTTTATAATATTTATCTTGAATATTTCCCCCTGCCTTCGCGGGGAGTGACAATTGAACGCAGCTTAATGATTAACGGTGAAATTCCGTTTCTCGGCGCCGACAGAATGATGTTTCCCCGTGTTTGGGGAGACGCCGGGTTAAGCCGCTTTGACAATCAGGGAAATGAAATCCGTCCTTCGCAGATAGAACTGCCGCGCTGGGAAAATGTCTGGTTGAGCGATTCCCTTGGTTATATAGCCGATCCTTATTCGTTTTATTTAAAGGAAGGCGAGAATACCATCAGGCTTACGGGCATTAATGAACCGATAGCCATACGCTCTCTTTCATTAGCCGCTCCTGTCCGCACACCCTCCTATCGTGAGTTTATAGCCGGAGTTAATACAAACGCATACGGTAATACCCGGGATAATTTTATTGTGAAACTTCAGGGTGAAAGGGCAGCTCGCCGCTCTGACGCTTCGCTTTATGCGATTTATGATCGATCTTCGGGTGCGACAGAGCCTGCAAGCGTCGCGACAATCCGTCTTAACATGATCGGAGGCGAACCGTGGCGCGTATCAGGGCAGTGGATAGAGTGGGATTTTGACGTTCCTGACGACGGAATGTACCGTATTTCCATCAAGGGGCGGCAGAATTATAACCGCGGCTTTGTATCGAACCGTACTGTAATGATAAACGGGAAAATTCCTGTTCAGGAATTCGCCGCTGTTCCCTTTAAATACACCAACAAGTGGAGATACAACACATTAAGCGACGATCAGGGAGACATACTGCTTCCCCTCAACAGGGGCTCTCATACCATCAGGCTTAAAGCAACCCTCGGCGGAATGGGTGAAGTGTTAAATGTAATGGAAGAGAGCGTTTACCGCCTGAATGCGATTTACCGTAAAATACTTGTTCTGACAGGACCTGAACCTGATATATACCGCGATTACCGGGTAAATGAAATTTATCCTGAAATAATGGAAGCGATGGAACTGGAAAGCAGGATACTCTACAAACTGGTGGATGATCTTACCCGCTACTCCGGTGAACGAAGCGCGCAGGCAGCCGGAACATTAACGCTTGCCCGCCAGCTTGAAATGTTCCTCAGGCGTCCGGATAAAATCCCCAGAACGCTTGTTAACTTCAAGGCAAACATCAGTTCTCTCGGCGACAGCCTAATCGCTCTTTCAGAAAGCCAGCTTGATATTGATTACATTTTGATAAGCGCGGAAAAAGCCGCTCTCCCGCCGATTAGGGAAAATTTCCTTGTTACCACATGGCATGAGATACGTTCATTCTTCGCGTCATTCTTTGTTGATTACGATATGCTCGGCAATAAATACGATGATAATCCCGATGTTGTCGAAGTATGGATTCTCGCGGGGCGCGATCAAAGCTCTGTTTTGAAAGCGATGGTTGACGATACTTTTACTCCCCTTACAGGAATCAGGGTGAATGTCAAACTTGTCGCCCTTGACGCTGTTATGCCCGCTGTCGTAGCCGGCACAGGTCCCGATATTGTGCTTACGGTTCCCCAGGGCGATGTTATAAATTACGCTGTCCGTAAAGCTGTTCTGGATATTTCAAAATTCCCCGGTTATAACGACGTGATCAGCCAGCTTCATGAGAGTGTAATTGTTCCTTTCAGGTTTCAGGGCGGCGTATACGGTCTTCCGGAAACTCAGTACTTCCATGTCATGTATTACAGAAAGGACATTATGGAAGAACTTGAGATCGATCTTCCTGATACATGGGATGATCTTATTGATATTCTTCCCATAATTCAAAAAAATAACATGAATGTGGGCGTCCCTTCGGTCGCGAATGCCGCTGCTCCCGATTTCTCGAACTTCCTTGCGCATCTTTTTCAGCGCGGAGGGAGTCTTTTTAACGCTGAAGGTTCACGCGCTCTTCTTGACACCGAAGTCGCCATTGACGCATTTGATTTTTATACAAAATTTTATACCCATTACAAAACCCCTGTAGTTTTCGACTTTGTCAACCGTTTCCGTACAGGTGAAATGCCTCTGGGGTTCGCAGATTACACGTGGTATAACACGCTTGAAGTTTTTGCTCCGGAAATTCGCGGTCTTTGGGGTTTCTCCAGAATGCCCGGTCTTAAAAAATTCGACGGAACAATAGACAGATCTGTGTCAACAGGAACGCTCGCTTCCATGATTATTTCCGATGCGCAGCGTCCCGATTTGGCATGGGAATTTTTAAAGTGGTGGATTAGCGCCGATACCCAGTTAAGGTTCGGCCGCGAGCTTGAAAGTTTAATGGGCTCCGCAGCGCGTTATCCTACCGCTAATTACGATGCGTTCAGGCGTCTTCCGTGGGGTTCGCAGCAGATGACGGTTCTTGACGAGCAGCGTTCATGGGCAGTCGGCATACCGGAAGTTCCCGGCGGTTATTTTGTTTCCCGCCATATTACAAACGCAGTGCGCCGCATTTTGAACGAAGGTATGGATACGCGGGAAACCCTGTTGGATTATACCATCACAATTAACGACGAATTAATCAAAAAACGGAAAGAATTCGGTCTGGAATAGGGGGAATAATGAGTCTTGCCAGATATTTTGATAAAAGAAAAGAAGCCGATGAAATAAGGGCAAGGGAGATTTACAGGTACCGTATTTGTTACCTTTTCCTCGCGCCTTACGCGGTGGTTTTTGTTCTTTTCTTTGTAGCGCCTCTGGTTATTTCAATTCTTTACAGTTTTACATATTTCAATATCCTTGAGCCGCCCAGATTCATCGGTCTGCGCAACTACATCAACCTGCTGCTTGCAGATGATGTATTTTTAATTGCACTAAAAAACACGTTTATAATGGCGGCGATAACAGGTCCTGTCGGTTATATCGCGGCGTTTTTGTTTGCATGGTTTATTAATGAGCTCCCGCGTTATATCCGCGCTGTTGTTACATTGATTTTTTACGCGCCTTCAATTTCCGGCGGCGCTTATATGATTTGGGCGCTGATTTTTTCCGGCGATGCATACGGTTACATAAACGGCGTTCTTATGAATCTCGGTATTCTCGATCAGCCTGTTCTCTGGCTGACGGATCCAAAATTTATGATGCCGGTAATGCTGATTGTTATTCTGTGGATGAGTTTGGGCGCAGGCTTCCTCGCTTTTATCGCCGGTCTTTCCACAATTGATCCGACTCTCTATGAAGCGGGTCTCGTTGACGGCATTACCAACCGCTGGCAGGAGCTTTGGTATATTACCCTCCCCAACATGAAAGGCATGTTAATGTTCGGGGCTGTTATGGCGATTACCCAGTCTTTTGGAGTCGCCGATGTCACTATTGTTCTTGCGGGATTCCCAAGTACGGATTACGCGGTGCATACGGTTGTTAACCATCTTATTGACTACGGATCAATCCGTTTCGAAATGGGTTACGCTTCCGCCATTGCGACTATTCTTTTCCTCACGATGATTGTGTGTAACGCTGTCATTCAAAAAATGCTCAGGCGTGTGGGAACTTAAGAGGTATATATGGCAAAGAAACAAAAAAAATTAATAGGCGGCAAGAGGCTGAACCGCTCCTACGGAGGGGACGCTTTTATATTTTCATTGCTTGCTCTTTTCGGCATATTCTTCGCCTTTCCCCTTGTTTTTACAATTAATCATGCTTTTAAACCGTTAAACGAAATTTTTCTTTTTCCTCCCAATATTTTTGTGCGTAATCCTACCATGAATAATTTCCAGGATTTGTTCATTATTATGAGTAAATCGTGGGTTACATTTTCCCGTTATATTTTCAATACGGTTTTTGTTACAGCAATCGGAACCGTCGGGCTTATAGTTGTCGCTTCGATGGGAGCGTTTGTAGTATCAAAATACAAATTCCCCGGATCAAAGATTTTTTTTCAGGGCGTAATTATTACCCTAATGTTTTCCGGCTATGTAACCGCAATTCCGAATTACCTTGTTATGGCATGGCTGGGATGGGTTGATACTTATCTTGCAATTATCATACCGGCTTTCGCTATGCCGATGGGCTTCTTCCTTTTAAAACAGTTTATTGACACAATCCCCGATACGCTTCTTGAAGCGGCAACTGTAGACGGCGCAAAGGAATTTGGTATATTCGCATGGATTGTCCTGCCGATGATAAAGCCGGCGTGGCTTACGGTCATGATCTTTTCTGTGCAGGCTCTCTGGAATGCAAGGGCTTCAAACTTTATTTATTCAGAACAGCTAAAGACGCTGCCTTACGCGCTTTCGCAGATTATTACAGTCGGCGTTGCCCGCGCAGGAGTAGGAGCGGCAGTCGGGCTTTTTGTCATGATAGTCCCGCTTGTAATGTTCATTCTGGCCCAGAGCAATGTTCTGCAGACAATGGCTAATTCGGGGATAAAAGAATGAAAAACATCGGTTTATTTTTACTTTGTGTTTTTATTTTATTTCCTGTTTTTGCGGAACCCACCAACTTCACATATAATTATGATTATTGGCAGGAACAGGTCGCCTCGCCTGATGCCTACCGCGTAAGTCATTATATTCTCGGCACTTCTTTCGGCGTAGGTCATCTGAGGGAACCGCAGGGGCTTTTTATCCGTGAAAACCGGATATATGTCTGCGATTCGGGAAATAACAGAATTCTGCATATTGAAGTTCAAAATGGAGAGCATGTTCTTGTCAAAGAAGTTAAATATGTAATGATCAACGGCGCGGAATCGCCTTTAAACTATCCGATGGATATCTTTGAGTGCAGGGAAGGTTTTATTTACATCGCCGATACCAACAATCTGCGGATTTTAAAGCTTGACAGTGAATGGAATTTTATTTACGCGATAACAAAACCGGACGATGAAAGCCTTGATGAGTTTGTTGAATTCCAGCCTCTTAAACTAATTGTTGATTTCGCTGACAGAATTTTCGTACAGGTCAGAAATGTCAACAAGGGATTAATGGAGTTTAACAGCCGCGGTGAATTCTCCGGTTATATGGGAGCCAATAAAGTTAAATTCAACATTGTTGATTTTGTCTGGAGATTCTTTTCTACTCAGGCGCAGCGGGATCGCATGGAGCTTTTTATTCCCACTGAATATAACAATCTTTATATTGATAACGACGGTTTCATTTATGTAACCAACGCGTCAAGCGTTACAAGCGCGGCTGCCCAGCAGACTGCCGGTCAAATTCAAACTGTTGAAACGGATATTACCGATCCTGTACGGCGCCTTAATGCAATGGGGCAGGATATATTAATCCGTAACGGGTATAAAAAACCTGTCGGCGATCTCGTTTATGGTTCTGCAGGCGGCGTATCGGGGCGATCAAGATTTATTGATGTCGTCGCTTTTGACAATGATTCATACGCCTGCTTTGACAGAACGCGAGGGCGAATTTTTGTTTATGATTTTCAGGGAAACCTTCTCTATGCTTTCGGAGGACTTGGCAACAGGGAAGGCTCTTTTAACATACCTGTTGCCATAGACAAACTGGGATATTCCATTTACGCGCTGGATTCAAGAAATGCCGCTCTTACAAAGTTTGAGCTTACCGGTTACGGGGCAAGAATAAACGAAGCTCTCGATGAATACCGCTCGGGGCGGTACGAATCTTCCGCGAAGATTTGGGAAGAAGTTTTAAAAATGAACGGAAATTATGATCTTGCGTACATCGGCATAGGCAGGGCGGCTCTTCGTCAGGGTGAATATAAAAAAGCCATGAGCTATTATAAGCTCAAGCATTTCCGTGAAGGTTACGGGAAGGCGTTTCAATTGTACCGGAAACAATGGATTGAGATAAATCTCTGGAAGATACTCTTAATTTTAGCTGTAGTAGTCCTGGTTCCCATCGCAGTAAAACAATCCATCAAACTTGTCAAGGAGATCAGGGAAGCATGACATTATTTTTTACTGATAAAAGCTGGTGGCAGCGTCTGGGGAAAACCTTAAAATTCTCATTGTATGTATGTACCCATCCTCTGGATGGTTTTTGGGATTTAACCAATGAAAAAAGAGGATCAATTGCCGCCGCTAACGTGATTGTAGTAGCTTCCATTTTGGTGGAAGTATTACGCCTTACATTGTCAAGTTTTATGTTTGTCAGAATTAACATGGAGAATTTCAATGCGGTTATTATATTTTTACGTACGATTGTTCCCGTTCTTTTGTGGACAGTTGCGAACTGGAGCCTTACAACCCTGATGGACGGTAAAGGCAGGATGAGCGACATATACATGGCGATTGCCTATGCGCTGGTTCCGTCTGTAATAATTAATTTCATAATGATTTTATTAAGTCAGGTTATCACTTATGAAGAAGGCGCCGTTTACTGGTTCCTCGCCGGTTTTTCCATATTATGGACAGGTATGCTGATACTTTCCGGAATGATGATGATTCATGATTACAGCATGGGAAAAACCATTCTTTCCAGTCTTCTTACAGTTGTCGGGATGGGCATTATAGTGTTTATTTTTGTTGTTTTCTTCAGCTTAATCAGCGATACGATTGCTTATTTTATATCGCTGTATAAAGAAATTCTATTCAGGGTTATATAGGAGGAAAAGTGAAAAAGGTTGTTTGGCTTCTGATAACAATTGTTTTACTTGCCTTGACCGCTTGTGGCGGAAGACCTTATGCGTCAAAAAATGTTACTATATACGAATACGATGGCAGCACCGAAGAAGTTGTTCTGGAAAATGAATATCTTTCACTTATATTTCTGCCTGAAACTACGGAAATAATTCTCGTCAATAAAGCCAATGGTTCACAATGGCGTTCTCTTCCCGGCGGAGAAGATAATCTCGCAGACCCTGTAACCAAAAACATGATGGATTCGATTTTTTTTCTTGAATATGCCAATGTTTACGGAATAGGACAGACTCTTTATTCAAGCGAGCAAAGCGTTAAACTTGGCGCATATGAGTACGGCATAAAAGACGGCGCTCTGGAAGTAAACTATTCAGTTGGCAATCTCGAACGCACTTATGTTATCCCTCCGGCAGTACCGGAAGAGAGAATGAAAGAATTTATTGATAAAATGAGCGCGGGCGAGAAGAGCCTTGTTAATGCCGGTTACCGGCTTTATAACATTAACAGCCTTCGCCGTGACGACGACAGAGACTCGCTTTTGGCAATGTATCCCGATCTTAACCGCAGAAATATTTATGTATTATCGCCGATAGCCCAGGAATATCAGAAAGCCGAATATGAAAAATATTTTGCCGCCGTCGGATATACTTATGATGATTATCTTGAGGATGTCGCCTATTATCCTACCCTCGCAAGCGCTGAAAGACCTGCATTTAACATAACGTTCCGTTATTCGCTGGAAGGCAAATCCCTTGTCCTAAATATACCTTTTGATAAAATAGCGTACCGCTCAAACAATCCGATTACAACGCTTTCCGTTATGCCTTATATGGGCGCGGGAGGTCTTGAAGATGAAGGCTATCTTTTGGTGCCGGACGGAAGCGGAGCTCTGATTTACTTTAACAACGGCAGACAAAATCAAACGTCTTACAACAGTATTGTATACGGATGGGATGAAGGACTTGTCCGCAAGGCGGTTGTTTCCGACAACAGATCTCCCTTCCCCGCTTTCGGCATACAGAAAAACGGAAACGCTCTTTTGTGCATCATGGAGAACGGAGCGTCATATTCCAATGTGCGCGCTGACGTATCAGGCCGTAACAGTTCATGGAATAATGTTTATGCGCGTTTTTCCATGGTAAAAAGCGAATTAATGAATATTTCAGGAAAATCGCAGAGGGATGTTTATCAATATGAAAGGTCTCTGCCCGAAGGTGAAGGAATTACCTTACGGTATGTTGTCTGTGAAAATGACGGATATGTCGGCATGGCAAATGAATACCGCAAATGGTTTGTAAATAAATTTCCGGCGATGAACAGGCGCGCTCAGAGCGGTCTGCAGATTGCAGTGGAAATTCCCGGAGCGGTCAATAAAACCCAGCACCGTCTTGGCATACCTTTTGACCTGCCTTTAAAGTTAACTTCCTACAGTGAAGCCGCAGACATGGTTAATAATTTTTCCGCTCTTGGATGGAAAAATGTGAATATAAAATTAAACGGCTGGTTTAACCGGAGCGTTGATCATTCAATTCCCACGCGCATAAAACTAATACGGACTCTTGGCAGCAGAAAAAATTTTAACGATCTTGTTAACGCCGCGAATTCAAACGGGTTTGAACTTTATCCGGAAGTTGATTTCTTTTTTATGAAAGATAAAAAAGCTTTTGACGGTTTCAGCCTTTATAATGACGCTTCACGGTATATCAGCCGCGAACGCATTCAAAGATATCCGTACAGCTTTGTCTGGTTCGGAGAGAGAGCGCGCTGGGGTAAATTAAGCTATGTAGCCCGGCCGGATACGATGATGTCATTGATCGACAGCTTTACCGATAAGTCTGATAACTTTGGATTTAACAATGTTGCGTTCCGAAATATCGGTTCAAGGCTGGCAGGCGATTACAATGAAAGAAAATATATAAGCCGCGAAACCTCAATGAAAATGAGACAGGAGAAACTCGAGCAATTACGGAATTCAGGAACCGGAATTATGCTTCTTTCCGGTCATGCTTATGCCGCGCCCTGGGCGGATTTCATTGTGGATTTACCGCTTGACTGTCAGGGTTTTGGCATTACTGATGTTTCAGTCCCCTTTTATCCGATGGTTTTACACGGTCTTGTGCCGTATGCCGGAAAAGCAATAAATCTTGCAGAGGATTACACGTATCATTTATTAAAAACCATAGAAAGCGGAGCAGGGGTGTACTTCAGTTTTATGACCGAAGAAACTGAAATCCTGCAGGAAACCAAGTTCAGGCAGTTTTACGCAAATGTATACAGTAAATGGATTGGAGACGCGGACAGGCTGGTGCGGCAGTTAAGCGCTGATCTCGGGCATCTTTATAATCAGACTATTGTAAATCATGAAATTGTGTCAAACGGAGTTACAGTAACTGAATACGAAGACGGGACAAGAATTGCCGTAAACACCAATAATTTTACTGTTGAGTACGGCGGCAGATTTATTAACGCGAATAATTACACTGTATTAGGGCGGGGGAATTAATGAAAGCCAAAGACTTTATTGTAGATAAATTCATTCTGCGATTTCTCCCGAAATATTTCCATGTGAAAAGAGAAAAACTTTGCCTTACTCTGGAAGGGAAAAATGCCCGTGCGGGTTATTTGTTTATTCTTCCTTTTCTTATTGGTTTTATTCTGTTCATGCTTATACCGATCTTCGAATCTTTCAGAATGATTTTTACCAAGGTCAGCATTGATGTTGTTAATTACGGATTTATTCTTGACTTTATCGGACTTGGAAATCTAGAACGTGCGCTTGCTGTGGATCCTGAATTTAATCGTCTTCTTGTTGAAGAACTGGTACGTATGGTGCTTGTAGTGCCTGCAATCATTATTTTCAGTCTTTTTATCGCCCTTCTTTTAAATCAGGAGTTCAAGGCAAGAGGTCTTGTCAGGGCGATTTTCTTCCTGCCTGTTATTTTATCTTCCGGCGTTTTGATAGGGCTTGAAGCCAATAATGCTCTTTTACAAAGTATTGCACAATCCATTAAAGACAGTAATCAAATGAAATCTTCGATAACGGGAGTTTTACAGGAGATTCTTGTTGTAGAAGGAGCGGCAAGCAGGTTTATGGGATATATATTCCAGATTGTCAATCAAATATACACCATTGCCATGGCATCGGGGATACAGATCATTATTTTCCTTTCCGCTCTTCAGACAATTCCGCCGAGTATGTTCGAAGCCGCCAAGATAGAAGGAGCTACAAGCTGGGAATGTTTCTGGAAGATAACCTTCCCCATGGTGAGTTCATTAATACTTGTCAATGTAGTATATAGTGTGGTAGACTTCTTCCTGAGGACAGATAACCGCGTTATGAACAAGATATTCCTTGCTCTAACACAGCAGCTGGATTTTGGCTATTCAGCAGCCATGGCGTGGTTTTATTTTCTTATAGTCATAATTGTTATAGGGGTTACGATGGGATTGGTTTCAAAGAAGGTGTATTATTATGAGTGATAATGTAGTCACCGCGAGAACCGGTTCCAATTCATTGAACATTGTAAAGAATAATATTGTTGATGTTATTTATAAGATATTCCGCGCCATTCTTCTTTTCGGGTTTTGTTTTCTTATCATGCAGCCTTTATTGGACAAGATTTCTGTCAGTTTTATGCCAGAGGTTGATCTTTATGATGCGACTGTAATCAGCATTCCTCGTAATTTCTCTACAGATAATTATAAAATTGCAATGAATCTGATGAAATACTGGCCTACGCTTTTTCAGTCGATAATTATTATCGTAATCAGCGCTGCGCTGCAGGTAACTTCCTGTATGCTGGCGGCTTATGGATTTGCGCGTTATAAATTCCCCGGCAGGAATGTGCTTTTCATGTGTGTGTTCCTTATAATTATTGTTCCTCCGCAGACAATTCTTTCTTCTCTGTATTTGAATTTCCAGTTTTTTGATATATTCGGGATAGTTAAGCTTATTTCCGGCAGGAATATAAATTTACTTGGGACGTTAACAGGTTATTTTCTTCTTTCCGCGACTGCGATGGGTTTAAAAAGCGGATTGTATATATTTCTGCTGCGCCAGTATTTCAGGGGTGTTCCCAAAGAACTGGAAGAAGCCGCCTATGTTGACGGATGCGGAAGACTTCATACATTCGGAAGGATAATGCTTCCGGATGCGCTTCCAATGGTAACATCCTGCTTTTTGTTTTCCTTTGTGTGGCAATGGACGGACAGTATTTTTTCATCCTTGTTTTTACGCGGTTATATGATGATGCCGATTTCGTTAAGCCGGCTTACCGAGAGTTTTTTCCGTTACTGGGCAAGCATAAATGCTGTAGGATCGGGGAGCGGAGGCGTAATGGCTCAGCCTCCGATTGGATATGTGCAGGCTGTTGTCGCTACCGGCATGATACTGTTTCTTATACCATTGGTGCTTTTATACCTTGTTGCGCAGAGAACATTTGTTGAATCCCTCAGCCAGACAGGGATTAAGATGTAGGTTTCAATGCGGTTGTTTGCCGTTTGAGATAAAAATTTTTAGGAGGAATGACATGTTAAAAAGAACAGGTCAAATTGGTTTAATCCTTTTTGCGCTTATCCTTGTAATGAGTATGCTCGTATTTACAGGGTGCGGATCAAAGGGAGTAAAACTTAAAGGGGCGGATATTAAAGTATCATCATGGTGGTCAACCTGGAATGTAGACACTTTTGAGCCAAGAAATGAAGGCGAAGAAAAAGACCTTGAATGGAGAAGGAAAATCTTAAGTGAGAATGATTTCAAATTTGAGGTAGTTGAGCTGTCTGATTATGATAATTATCTTCCGCTCGTTGCAAGCAATATCATGGCGGGAAACAAAACATACGGCATTTATGAAGTTGCGGCGAATATGGCTGTTACGCTCTACAAGCAGGGACTTCTTTATCCTGTCAGTGACAGTACCGCAGTTAATTTTAAAACCCGCGAACCTATTGCCGAAGTAACGCCGATGTATAACGGTGTTATAGAGCAGCTTATGACCTTTAACGGAAAACAGTACGGCTGGCAATACGGTCTCCCAAATAACGGCTGGCAGCAGGCGATGATATTCTTTAACACAAAACATTTAACTGATGTCGGTTTAAGCCCGGATTATCTCTATGATTTACAGAAGAACAATAATTGGACATGGGATACCTTCCTTGATGTCTGCAGAAAATTAACCCGCGATACAAACAATGACGGTATTACTGATATTTATGCGCTTCCCTGTGACGACGCTCGTGAAGTATTAATAGGACTTGTTTATGGTAACGGCGCGAACTTTGTCAGCTTTGACGCGTCAGGCAAAGCCGTGAATGCGACCAATACCCCTGCGTTCCTTGAAGCTTTGGCATTCTACAACACGCTTATTAATGAAGGTCTCATTCTGACTACGCCTTCATATGATTGGGGCTGGAACTGGACGGCATTCTATGATCAGCGCGTTGCGATGACATTTGATCCTGAATGGAGAAAAGGACAGGCGCAGGATCAGTTTGACGGCGGATACGTTCTGCCGCCAAGAGGTCCAAGATCAAGTCAGCTTCGCATGGACTCTTCTGATCCTGTTTATGTTGTTCCCGCCATTTTCTCTCCTTCAGAAGTTGACGTTATTCTTAAAGCCTCTGAACTCTGGTTTACACCGACAGACACAGACTGGCTGCAGGGACATTATTGGGCTTCCCGTAACCTCCGTGACGTAACAGAAACTGTTGCAATGTCAAGGGATGCACGTTACCTTACCCCAAGAAATTTTGCTTTGATCCCGGGATACCCGTTTGATGATTTTATTAATGATTTCAGAAACGGTCTTGGAAACACAAATCCATCACAGGTTGTTGAATCATGGACGCCAAGGTTCCAGGCATCGCTTGACGATTTTAACCGCTAGTTAATACTTAAAGTCGACATTTGATCCAGCACTTAAAAACTTAAGTGCTGGATTTTTTTTAAAAGGAGAAATTATGAGCAGCCTTATAGTAAACGGCGCAGGCATTCCCAATATTCCATGGGAAGACAGACCGTCTTCCAGTGATCCCAAAAAAGAACTGATGTGGCGTTATACAAAAAACCCTATTATTCCGAGGAATTTAACTTTAACATCCAACAGTATTTTTAACAGCGCGGTTGTTCCTTTTAAGGGAGAGTTCGCAGGCGTATTCCGCTGTGATGATACCGCACGTCACATGGATATTCACGCAGGAAAAAGCAAAGACGGCATTAACTGGAAGATTGAAGATAATCCAATTCAGTTTATAAAGACTGATCCTGAACTTCCGGATTCTGATTACAAATACGATCCGCGTGTAATTTTTATTGAGGATCGTTATTATCTGATCTGGTGTAACGGTTACAGCGGTCCCTGTCTCGGCATCGGTTATACGCATGATTTTGAAAAATTTTATCAGATGGAAAACCCCATGATGCCCTATAACCGCAACGGAGCATTCTTTCCCCGTAAAATCGGGAAAAATTACGCCATGTACAGCCGTCCGAGCGATTCGGGGCATACTCCCTTCGGCGATATTTGGTATTCAGAAAGCCCTGACATGATTTACTGGGGGAAACACCGTCATGTAATGGGACCGTACGGAGGCTGGCAGAGCACCAAGATCGGCGCGGGTCCCTGTCCGATTGAAACCAGCGAAGGATGGCTTGTGTTTTATCACGGCGTACTGACAAGTTGTAACGGTTTTGTTTATTCCTTCAGCGCGGCATTGATGGATCTTGATAAACCGTGGAAAGTAATAGCGCGTCCTAAGCCGTATATCATCAATCCTCGTGAAATTTATGAACTTGCCGGCGATGTACCCAATGTTACATTCCCAGTCGCTTCTCTGGTAGATAAAGACACAGGAAAAGTTGCGATTTATTACGGATGCGCTGATACAGTGACCGGTCTTGTATTCGGGAAAGTCGATGAAATCATCGCCTGGGTAAAAGCAAATAAGATGTAACTTATAAATGATTCCATTTAAAGCTGCTTCAATATTTTCTGACGATATGATTTTACAGCATGGTAAGCCTGTTCCTGTCTGGGGAACAGGTGATGCCGGTTCTGTTTGCGTGATTTGGGAAAGTGAAGGAAAATGTCTTAAAGCGGAAACCGCTGTTAGAAGCGGCAAATGGAATGTTTTTCTCCCTCCTCTGTCCGCCGGCTTAAAAGGAAATCTTGTTATAAAAAACGATTCAAACGAAATACGTTTTACAAATGTATTAACAGGAGATGTGTGGTTTGCCGGCGGACAGAGCAATATGGAGATGGAGCTGATCAATTGCAAAGACGGAAACGCTGAGCTTGCCGCCTGTGCGAATCAAAACATTCGTTTTTATCAGGTAGTTAAACGCGCTGTTATAGACGATGATTATCTGCGCGAAGAAGCGGCAGGCAAATGGCAGGTCTGCTCGCCCGATACCGCTTCAATACTGAGTGCAGCCGCTTATTTTTTTGTGCAGAAAATTAACAGGGAAATTGGAATACCGGTTGGAATTATAAACTGTTCATGGGGCGGCACATCAATAAGCGCATGGATGAGTCGGCAGCAGCTTGAAAAAAGCAAAGCGGGAAAGCGTTTTATTGACGATTATAATAACAGGATCGGCGGCAAGACAGACGAACAGTACAACGCTGCGATGGAAGAATATGTCATGGAGTGGCAGGCCTGGGATGAGCGCGTCCGCAGGAGAAAAGAAAAAGAACCTGATGTAAGTAATGAAATTCTTAACAGGGAATGCGGACAATGTCCCTGGCCCCAGCCTGCCGGAAGAACCAGTCCTTATTGTCCCGTTAATTTACATACCGCGCGAATAAAACGAACAGCTCCCTTTGCGATAAAAGGTTTTCTTTATTATCAGGGAGAAGAAGATGATCAGCGCGCGGATGACTACCGCGAAATGATGTACTATCTTGTAAATCAATGGCGTAATGACTGGAATGATCAAAGTCTGCCTTTTTTGTTTGTTCAGCTGCCGATGTATGCTTCCAGTGAAGAAATGGCTTCGGGCTGTCCTTCTCGGCTTTGGTGTTTAATGAGGGAACAACAGTACCTTGCTTCGCTTGACATTGCGAATTCAGGGCTTTCAGTTATAATTGATTGCGGTGAATTTGATAATATCCATCCGCTTGATAAAAAGACAGTGGGTCTTCGGCTTGCGCTGCAAGCGTTAAAAAAAGTTTATGGAAAAGAGATCGACGCTGACGGACCTGTGTTTGATTGGGCGGAAGCGCAGGAAAACACATTGCGCATTCATTTTAAAAACGCCGAAAGCGGTTTGGAATTCCGCGGAAGCAAAGATGACATTGCTTCAATTTTTGAAGCCGCAGAAGCGGATGGTTCCTATTTTCCAGCGAAGGCTGTTATAGACGGCAATGCTGTGGTTATTCACTGCGAAAAGCTGCGGCATCCGCAAAGAGCGCGGTATGCGTGGGTGAAATTCGGCGCGACCCCCCTTTTCGCAAAAAACGGATTTCCTGTTATGCCATTTCGCACAAACAGAAATGAATCAACTGATGAATAATTAAACTTATTAAAATCCGGCTGGTTTTTGGACAAGTTTTAAAAAGACATTCCCGGTATATTCGGCATGCCGCCTTTTGAGCCTTTTGCCATCTTTTTCATCATGCCGCGCATTTTTTCAAACTTTTTAATCAAACGCGCAACTTCCGCGACAGATGTGCCCGAACCCCGCGCAATGCGGCTGCGGCGCGGCGGTCCGATGATCAAATGGTTAGCGCGTTCTTTGCGCGTCATGGAGCTGAGAATGGCTTCCTGCTTTTTTAATTCTGCTTTATCAATATCTTCTTCGCTGATCTGTCCCTGCATTCCGGGAATCATTTCAAGCATGGACTGAAGCGAACCCATCTTTTTTACGGCGCGAAGCTGGGTAAGCCAGTCGTCAAGAGTGAAGTTTTCCTTCTCCATCTTTTTTTGGAGTTCGAGCGCCTCTTTCTGATCAATTACTTCCTGCGCTTTTTCTACAAGACTTACAACATCGCCCATGCCAAGGATGCGCCCCGCGATTCTGTCGGGATGGAAAGGCTCAAAGTCTTCCGGTTTTTCGCCTGTCCCGGTAAATTTTAACGGTTTGCCTGTAATTGTTTTAAGCGACAGCGCCGCACCGCCTCTTGTGTCAGAATCAAATTTTGTAAGGATAACTCCCGTAAGCCCTATTTTTTCATCAAAGGTTTTTGCTATATCGGCGGCGGATTGTCCTGTCATCGAATCTGCGACCAGTAGTAATTCATCAGGTTTCACTGTTTCTTTAAGGCAGGAAAGCTCCGCCATCATGATCTCATCAATTTGCAGGCGTCCTGTTGTATCAACGATAATTGTGTCAATCAAATTTTGTTTTGCGAATATTAGTGCGTTTTGATAAACCTTAACGCTGTCTTTTGCTCCGTCTTCCCTGTAAACAGGTATGCCAATCTGTCCGCCAAGTACAGTGAGCTGTTCCATCGCCGCGGGACGCACAAGATCGCAAGCTGCCAAAAGGGGTTTGCGTCCTTCTTTTTTCAAACGGAGAGCCAGTTTTGCCGCGCTTGTTGTTTTTCCGGAACCCTGCAGTCCAAGCATAAGTATATTTGTAATTACATCCGGTCCGCGCAGTTTTAATGCGCGGCTTGACGGATCGGCGTCTCCAAGGAAAGAGACAAGCTTGTCATGAACGATTTTTATGAATTGTTGTCCCGGATCAACAGAGCGAAGGACTTTTTCACCTTTTGCCTCTTCAATTGTGGAATTGACAAAACGGCGCACTACGCGCAGGTTTACATCCGCTTCCAAAAGCGCCATCTTAATCGCTTCAACCGCGTCTTCAATATTTTTTTCCGAGATTGTTGATTTGCCTGTAACAAATCGGAACGCGTCAGTTATTTTAGCAGATAATTTTTCCAGCATTTTAAATCCCTAGTTTGTTATCTAAGTCCATCCAGGAATTTCTGAATAAATTCATACGGATCAAGTTCACGGTTCAAAAGCCTGCTTAATCCCATGGAGACCGGCATTTTTAATTTATGTTTTTCCGCAAGTTCCTTAATATATTTTGCCGCAGCTATTCCTTCCGGAAGGTATCCTATTTCGCCGATACGCGCCAGAATGTCGTCAATATCCCTGAAAGGTTCCAGAATATTCTTTTCAATAATTTCCCTGCCGAAACGCCTGTTCCTTCCAAAGACAGAACGGCATGTAACATCCAAATCTCCAATGCCTGCGATTGACGTGAATGTCTCAGGATGTGTGGCGCCGAGAGCTTTGCCCAGAGTTTGAATTTCGTTTAATCCCGCGGCAAGAAGAAGCGATTCCGTTCCGTCGCCGAAAACAGTGGAACCGCCGATTGATTTAATTGCGTCTAACATTCCAAAAGCGATGGCGATTACGTTTTTTGACGCCGCTGACACCTGTACTCCCCTTATATCAAGCGATGAATACACAAAAAGCTGCTGACTCTTCAGTACATCCCTGAAGCGGATGGAGTTCTTGGGGTTTTCGCTTGCCGCGATAAGTCCTGTCATTTTTCCGGTGGATACTTCTTCCGCATGGCTCGGTCCAGAAATATAAACGAGAGCTTTCTGGTAAAAGCCCGGCAGGTAATCTTCCATTGTTTCAACAATTAAACGCGGACCGTTTTCCGACGGTAAAAAACCTTTTGTTAAAACGGCAATTATTGTTTTTCCTTCCCTTATTGAGCTGACATTAAGAATTTTCCTGACAGTATCCAGTAAAAACAAGGAAGGAACCGCAAAAATCAAATATTGTTTTCCTTCCGCCGCTTCTTCAATGTCGCTTGTTGCGTTTATTCTTTGAGGCAGTTCAACATCAGGCAGGTATCTTGTATTTCTGTGTCTTTGATTTATATCATCCCTTGTTTCTTTCTCAAAACTCCAGATCACAACATCATTTTCTTTCTCGGCAATTACTTTTGCGATTGCCGTTCCCCATGCGCCGGCTCCAAGGACTGTTATCTGAGCGTTCATATCAATTTATTATGAGGCATTTTGGAAATTTTCTCAATAAGGTTTCTGCGGGACTCCTGCTGCCTCTTGCGCCAGTTTTTCTGCCATGTTAAGCTTAATTGTGAAGAATTTTGCTAAACAAACAATTCTTTTCTGTATTAGTTTTCTTATTATTTTTCTGACAGCGGTATTATTCAGGTTTCTTGCCTTAAGGGTTGGGTGGGCGATGAATTTACCGCCGAAACCTGAAACTACGCTTACTCTTCTTATTACATCTGCTCATTGGGCTTTATCGCTTGCGCTGTTTTTTTCCATTCTTTTTTCATTATGCTATTCGGCAAGACAGGAATATTCCGCGCTTATGACGGTTTTTACAATTATGGGACTTTCTCTTGTTTTCTGTTTAGGTATTTCATTTCTTCTTGATAACTGGAAATCCGTTCCTCCTGCGCAAAGTCCGGGTATACCTCTTGGCGGCAAAGGTTTGATGCTGTCCAATTCATTGCATAGAAATGAGACTGTTGTAGTTTTATTGAACGGCGCTTCACAGCCGCTGGGTCCGCGCGTTACCGCTTTGCCTGGTCAGCCGATGATTTACCTTGAATCTGTAAACGCCGGTTTTGATCTTCCGTCCATTCCGTTCAGGGATGATACTCCGTGGTTTTTAAAAAGTCTTTCCATTGACATCAGGTTAAACGCCGGGATGTTTCAAGAAAAATATTCAAAAAGTCTTTTGTCTTTTTTAATTTATGCAGGTTCCCTGATTTTTCTTTTATGTTCATTGGGTAATGTTATAAAATTCAGCGCATGGCCGCTTGCAAATCTTTTTTTGGGAATTCTTGCGTTTAGGGGTATACTTTCTTTTTGCTCATTTATTAATACGCCGGAGATGCAGGAAATAATTTCCTCCTTCGTAAAAGGTATTATTCCTTTGGATTTCGCCGTTCCTTTTATGTTCCTCAGCGCCGGTCTCTTACTGCATCTTTATTCATTCCTGATTTTTATTATTAAAAGGCGGAGCGGCAATGACGCTTAATATTGAGAAACTCCGTTCGCCTCAGTGGATATTTATTATTTATATAATTTTAACCGGTCTTTTGATTATACTTTTTCGTTTTATTTTTCCCGGATCCGAAGCGCCTCTTTTGCTTTATTCGCGTTCATGGCGGGTAACTCAGGGTTTTCTGGAATTTTTTAACTGGTATCCCGCGCTGGCTCTTGCTGCGCTTGTTGTTCCTTTTGGTTTTGTTACCTTTGAGGAAAATTACCAGAGTTTCTCCGATGTGTTTTTCAAACGGCTGCTTGTTTCTGTAATTACCGCGATCTGCGCAGCGGTTATATACGGGTTGATTTTCTTTTTAATTCTTCCGCTTGTCAGGAACAGTGAAGATAACATGCTTTATAACGGAGAGCTTTATCAGCTTTCTAAAAATTATGCTTATGAACACAGGAGCAGCGGCGAATGGGTTGAAGCGTCGCAGTTTCTCGCTATTTGCGATTTTATTTGGCTTAACAGCCCGGAGCTTGCTGATTTGAAGGTCGATATTGAAATTAATCTTGATAAAAAGCGGCTGGAAGAAACAAGAGAGAGGAATCTTGCAAGAACCGCGTTAACAAGGGATTTAAGGGAGCCCGCTATTTCTGCGAATTTTTCATCCGTAGCGGATCGTCAGCCCGTTTTAACCGTAGTACAGGCTGTAAACATGGGTACTCTGGCTTACAACGAGAAACATTATTATGAAGCGCATTGGCTTTTTACGCTCGGAAGCAGGCTGGCTGAAACCGGAAGCGCAGAAGAAAGAAACTGTACGCGTCTTGCAAGCGACGCATGGAACATGATTTCATCCCAGGAACCAAACTTAATGGAAGCCCGTCTTTACAGGTTATTTCAATTAAAAAATTCAGGTTATCAGGCGATGAACACAGGAGAATGGATTCGCGCCTACTATATTTTTCAGGAACTTCTTGCTTATACTCCTGACGATCCTGATGCTGTTAATTTCCTTGCCTTAAGCGAACTTGGTTCCAAAGAGACCGCTTTTTTTATTGATGAAATGGAATTATCCCTTGGTGAAATTTTAACAGGCGCTGTCTTTTCACTTCCTGATGACAGAGGCAGAGCGATACTTCGTTTTTCCAGTCTTACAACATCAGAAGATATAGCTTATGGAATGGGATTTGAATATATGTCATTTGATGAAGAGTCCCGCCTGACTGGCAGCGCAAGATCACGGTATGCAAAGCTTTTGCCTTTTATTTTAAACGGGAAACAGCAGGTTTTAATTTTAACGCACGCTCTTGATCGTTATGATGAGAGTAATAATTTTGACAGTGAATGGCTTTACGGAGACAAACCTGTCGGCGGCGTTTTTCTTGACATAAGTTTTGACGATCTTATGCTTCTTTCCGATATACGCAGGGGTTTGCATGATCTTCAGATAAGCGAGCTCTTCGCCGCGGCGCAAAAATTTACGGATACCGGGTATGTTTATCAGATTTTTCAGGCGGAAATTTTGAACCGTATAGGTTCTGCATTGTTCTTCCTTCCGGCTGCCATATTTATCATTATTATCGGATGGCGTTACCGCGTAAAAATGAAACCGCGTTATCTTTTTGCAGTAATGCTTCCGGTACTGCCGGTTATTTTTCACGGCTTTGTCTTTATTTACCGTTCTATTCTCAATAATCTGGGTATTTGGCTTGTGTTGAGTATGGGTTTTATGTCTGCGCTTGCTGTATATATAGTTGTTATGGCAATATTGCTTATTGTTGCATTGATTGCGCTGTCCGCGCAGCATGGTTAATATTCAGATATTAAATTCCCGCTTCCAAATCAAGCAGACTTTGTTTTAGCTCAAGCCCTCCTGCGTAACCTGTAAGGCTGCCGTCATGTCCGATTATTCTGTGGCACGGTACGATTATCACTATCGGATTACGGTTATTTGCCATGCCAACAGCGCGGCTTGCTTTTGGGTTTCCGATCATGTCTGCCAAAAAACCGTAATTGCGTCTTTCTCCGTATTCGATTTTTTGAAGCGCAGTCCACACTTTTATTTGAAATCCAGTGCCGTTTAATTTCAGCGGTATATCGAATTTTTTTCGTTTTCCCATGAAATATTCATCAAGCTGGACAGAAGTTTTTTTTATAAGCGGAGTTTCTCCTTCTTCAAAACATTCCGGTTTTTTCAGCGGACTGAAACAAACCCGGCAGATTGCTCCGTCTTCTTCGGCAATTCCCAGACATAATGTTTTTTTTAGGTTACAGATTTTATAATCATAAAAAAATATTTTTTTCATTTGATAAATTGTAACATAAATATTGGTCTTTGGTTATTTATTCAGAAAGTTAATAAAGTTATTCAAAAAATAAAATTTCTGAATAACTACATTATAAATTATACGGCAGCCAGACGGCGCCCAGGAGGTTTTTATGAAGAGATTGGTTATTTTTCTGTTGGCTTGTATTTTGACAACAGGTGCAATTTTTGCCCAGGACAAGGCAGAACGGCCGGAAAGGCAGCGCGAAGTCGTTACAATCGACGGAATAGTTAAACTGGAAAAAGGCATGGTTGCCGTTGAAAGCGGCGATTCTGTTTTTGTTGTTCCTGTTTTAAACCGTTATATAAATTTTATAAACGGCTTAAAGGAAGGCGCTAAAATTTCTGTTGAAGGAAATGCTTTTAAAAATTTCATTATGCCGAAAAAAGTCACGATCGAAGGTAAAACATACGATTTAGCTTCCGGTATCCGTGAAAGAATGGGAAATTTTAACTTCGGTTTTAATCAGAGAAACAATAATTTTGGACGCGGTCATTTTGGTCCTGGTCATAACTTCGGTCCGCAAAAAAACATGCCGCAAAAAAACAATATGCCCAACCGCAGGGATAATCCCAGAACCGGCGGATGTAAATGTGATATAAGTTAATTTAGCTTATATAAAATATTGAGGGATTAGCGTCTGTCACGCGGCGTTAATCCCTCCTTTTTATTCCAATCCAAGCGAATCCAGTCTTTCCATAGCCCAAAACGTATATTTGCGAATACGGCTGTCCGGGTCTTCTTTTAATTTTTCCAGTATTTCGCGGCTGCTGTCGCTTTTTAATTTTTCCAGCGCTTTTACTACGCAGATTCGCACTTCTTGGTCCGGATCTTTGGCCGCCAGAACCAGTCCCCTGAAGGCTGTTAATGTATCCAGTAAAGAGAGAAGTTTAGCGGCGTCTCTTCTCACTTCAACGTCCCTGTTGGAAAGTTGTCTTTTTGCTTCTTCTACATAACCTGTTTCTTCAAGGATTTTTACAAGGTACGGTTTAAAGGAAGCAACTTCGTCTTTTAATATCTCCAGTATCCACGGTTCCGCCTGCCTTCCCATGCCTTTGAAGACCGGAATCAATTTTTCCCGCAGCTGCGGTTCAGTATCTTTAAAAATTTCTATTAGCTGCGTTATATCGCGTTTTGACGTTCTATTGGACAGGGCTTCTTCAGCGTCTTTGCGGAACTCAATCATGGAATCGGAATCAAGAACCGTTACAAGAATGGGGATGCCTTCCGCACTGACAGCCTGTCCCAGCCCTTTTATGACTCCTGTTTTTACGGAATCGGTTTCATTGGGATCGTTTATTGTATTTTTTAGAATTTCCAGCGCGGCTGTATTTCCGTGCTTTGCAATGACTTCCGCTGTGGCAAGACGAACTCTTTCTACAGGATCATGAAGCATGGAAGTTTCCTGATTAAGTAGTTTAATCTCGCCAAATCCCAGAAGAGCCTTGATTGCCGCGACCCGTACGTCCGGATCAACGTCTTTTAGGGATGATCTGATTTCCTTCAGGAACCCTGTATTTTTTGTCGCGGGCAGTATGGAAATTAATGAAGCGCGTATCTTCGCATCGGGAGATTCCAGAAGCGTTTTCGCTTTTTCTTCAAAAACATCCTTAGGATATTCGGTCAGAAGGCGCGCAAAGTCTTCTGTTTCGTCACTCTTTAATGTGGGAAGGCTTTCCAGTATGCGCTGTATGCAGAAGGGAAGGCGCAACCGTACAAGAATTTTCAATGCGCTTATGCGTACTTCGTGCGGGAATTCCGCACGGCTGCCGTTTAATATACGGAAAGCTTCCGGTAGAATACAATCCGGTCTGAAGCTGCCGAGTATCTGTTCAAGTTTATCCCTTGGAGAAAATGTTGAATTTCTTAGAAACCTGAATAAAATCGGCGGGAATATCAACTCGGCTTTTACAGGAATACGGGGTAACAGCAGATCGAGGAAAAGAGGATCGTTTTCCTTCTTTTCAAGTTCTTCCGCTAAAAGTTCGTATGCTTTTATATTTCCGTTGATTGATATTGCTTCCAGAGTTTTTGTGTATATTTCTTTTGTTAAAGGTTCAGGTTTTTTATTGCTAAAAAAGGCAAAGACTTTTTTTGCAAGAAGGCAAATACCATCGTGCGTTCCGTTTGATTCTGCAAACAATCTTGCGACAACCAAAAGCGGTCCTCCGTCATTTGAAGGATAATCTTTCAGAAAACCCGAAACATTGACCTCAAGCGCTTTCTGCAAAAGATTTATATTTTGATCGATTTTATTCGGTTCATCAAAGGTGTTTTGCGCGAGGATTGATGACAATACTCCGCACTTATCAAGAAAAGCTGCGGCGGGAAACCGGAGTTCTTTATCGTCGCTTTCAAGAATTGCCATTGCAAAAGATCTGTCTTCCAGGGAATCCGGATCAAGCAGTTCCAGCACTCTGAAAGTTTCATCGGTATCAAAATCTTTTTCCATGAGGCTGTAAAGATCCATGTATTCCCCGGCGATTCGCCTGCGGGCTGTTTTGCGTACTTCATATACAGGATCTTTAACCAGTTTTTCCCATAATATATTCCAGACTTTCTCCCTTTCGTCTGTATTGAAATTTTCTGTAAGTATTTTTCTTACCAGCGGATGTGAATCCATGAGTCCCGCTTCAAGGCTTCTTTGAGCAAGTTCCTCCTTGTCCAGCAGAAGAATCTTGTATGCAAAATAACGGGCATACCATTCAGATTCGCCTGTAAGATCCCGAAGGAGGACGCTGTGGTTATCAAGGAATGTCTTGCCTGATGCCGGATCAAAATCTTCGCCTCTACAAGACTCCGCCAACAGACGGATTACTTTTTCTTCTCCTTCATCTTCCATCCATTCAAAAAAATATTTTTTCAGATGCGGATGATTCCCTGCCGCAAGAAATGCCTTAAATAAAGCTGACTGGGGACAATAAAGAAGGACGCGCCGCAGATCGGCTGTTCTTGGCAATGATGAAGAAGAAAGCTTCTGCACCCATTTATCCGCCAGTCCTGTTTCTCTAACAATCTGGGGTCCCATTTGGCGCGAGTATCTTTCCATGCGTTTTGAATAAAGCGTCAGCCTGTCAGCAGGATAATGCTTTTGGAATGTTTGAATGGCTTCCGCATGTTCATCGGTATTATGGGTACTATTCATTTTTCGCAGCCTGTATTTGAAAATACGGGTATGTATAAACCAAATCAGAAAAAGCGCGAGGAGAATCAACGCTGCAAGAGCGCAGATGTAAACCCATGCCGGTAATTCTATTTTTAATATTGAATTTAACGCCGCTATCATTTAAAACCCCTTAAAATATTGGACTTGTTTGACAACTCGGTTAGTCGCCGAATAACACTATTTTAATTTAAACCCAGCACATTAAATATTTGAATGGGTTTTTCCTTTCCTTTTACACGTATTGATTCTCTTTTTTCAAGTTTAAACGCGTTTCCTAATTGTTCTTTGGTTGATTTGGAGATGATTACTTCATCAGGTCCTGCTACGCCTTCCAGTCTCGACGCGAGGTTAACCGTATCACCGATAACGGAATATTCCATTCTCTGCATGCTCCCAAGGTTTCCCGCCACAAGAGGTCCTGTATTGACGCCTATACCGACGCGAAGACGCGAAGCGTCTTTTTTAAAAAATTTTCTTTTTGTTGAACGAACCAGCTTTTGAATCGCCAGTGCGCATGAGACAGCGTTAATTGCGTCATCCTTGTCAGGCAGCATTGGAACGCCCCATACCGCCATAATGCAGTCCCCGATAAATTTATCAATATAGCCTTTATACTGCACGATATTTTCTACCGCCGCGCTGAAGTACTCGTTTAAAATTTCTACGATTGCCTGCGGATCGCGGTTCTCCGAAAAACTTGTATAGCCGCGGATATCGGCGAAGAAAACGGTGGCGTTTCTTTTGTCTCCGCCAAGTTTTATATTATCAGGGGATTCCATCAGGCTTGCCACTACCTCCTGCGACATATACCGCGTAAACATGTCCTTAATCACGCGTCTTTCATCGCTGACAGCCTGTACCGTTTGTTTCAGTTCCTTTTCCCTGGTCTGGTTTGTGAATAACAGCGTTAAGCCTTCTTTTTTTCCCCTGGGAGTTTTTAACGGCGAAACATTGAGAGAGTAGTCCAGTTCATTTCCATCGCCTTTAAAGATTCCTTCAAGTCCAAGTATTTCATTTCCGTTATTCTGACAATCTGTAATTGTTCTTATTGTTCTTGCCGAAAGCGATTTCTGGAAAGTCTTGTCAAAATTGCGGCCAAGGTCTTTTTCCCTGAGATTCATTGATAGCGCGGCTGCTTCATTAAAGTAATATATTTTTCCTGACGCGTCTGTGGTGATGATCATGTTGGTCATTGAATTAAATACATTATCCTGATACCTTTCCATGGCATCGATCTTTTTGTTGGACTCTTTCGTTTCCTCAAAAAGAAGTGATGTTTGCATCGCGCCGGCTGCGAGTTTTGTATAAGAGTCCAGAAAATGAAAGCGGCGCCGGTTAAAGAAACACGGTTTAAGTGAGACAGCAAACATAACGCCGATTTCGCGCGGCGGGCTTACAATTGGGAGAGCCATTCCGCTTTTCATTTCGGGATTAATCAGAACTTCCCTTAAAAATCCGGCGGTTATATTTTCTTTTTGTGCCTTTCCTTTTTCCAGCGCTTGTTTATTGTTAAAAATCAGAGCCTCTTTACATTCGCGCAGAAAAAGTACAAGCTCGCTTGTTCCGGAAATTGTTTCAGGCACCGGATACCTTCCCCTTTTGAACGCAAGTTTCAAATCGCTTTTACGATCATCCGCATCCTTTAAAATATAGAAAGCAGTCAGATCAACGCGGGAAATGTCCTGAGCCTGTTCGACAAATACGCTGACAAGGTCTTTAAAGTTTCTTTCACGCGCCAGAAGCGCGCCTGCTCTTACCAGATCCTGATCGGCGGGAAGATCAACCTCCTCGGCTTTTTTAACGGCAGATTGATTCCTGTTAATGAGAGACTTTATACCCTGAGCAATAAAACTCATGGTAGATAATATAACATGTTTGTTGTTAAAAAGGAAGAGGGCTGGATTTGCAGGATTTATATAAATTTTCCTGTTATTATACCCTTGCTTGATAATTTTATGTAAAAATGTGTCAAAATAATTATGGAAATTCTGTTTGGAACATGAAATAATAATCAATGCAAGGAGAAAAGATATGAAAAACGAGAGACGGTTTTGTAAATGCTCCCATTGCGGGAATATTATCAGTTATGTACATTGCGCAGGACCGGGCGTGGTTTGCTGCGGTGAAGAAATGCAGGAAATGAAACCAAATACCGCCGATGCATCAAAGGAAAAGCACGTCCCTGAAGTTTCCCGCGATGGAAATAAAATAACAGTTACTGTGGGAAGTGTACCCCATCCAATGACTGATGAACATCATATTGCATGGATCGTTGCTGCCGAAGGAGACAGGACGCAGCGTGTTGTTTTACCGCATACTGGAGCTCCGTCCGCCGGGTTTATAACCGGAAGCGGACTGGTTACTGTTTATGCGTACTGTAACTTGCACGGGCTATGGATGGCAGAAGCATAAAATACCGGTTTATATGGGGCTGTCCTAAAACAAACAGGAACTGAAGGATCGCAGATTTATATATCTTTAAATTTTTCCTTTTCCTCAAAAAATATTTCGGCGATTTCGGGATCGAACATTTCATCGGTGCTGTCCATGACAATTTTTACCGCGTCTTCCGGTGTAAACGCTTTTTTAAACGGGCGTTCTGAAACAAGAGCGACATAAACGTCGATGATTGCCATAATGCGCCCGTGAATAGGGATGTTCAGCTTGTCCAGTCCGCGCGGATATCCGTTTCCGTCCCAGCGTTCATGATGATAACCTGCAAACAATCTGGCATATTCCAGAAATTTAAAATTTGTTTTTGTCAGTTTATCAATTTGGTCAAATACACACTCCCCTTCAATGGCATGAGTTTTCATGGTTTCGAATTCATCGAAAGTAAGTTTGCCCGACTTATTCAGAATGGAGTCTGAAATAAAGATTTTACCTATATCGTACAACTGCGCAGCAGAGTAGAATATATCCAGATCAAGTTTACTTAACTCGTCGGTATATTTCCCGCGTCTTATCAGCGCTTCCGTTAAAATTTTTAAACATTTAATTACACGTTCTATATGCCCGCTGGTGATATTATCGCGGCTCTCGATAATATCCGCGAAAACAGCTACCATGCTGTCCTGAAGTTTTTGCATCTGCGTTATCTTTTCAGAATTTGCGCCGCTGCTGTCCGCCGTTAAAACATTTTCCTGCATTTTAAGCTCCGTTGAAAATATGATAAAAAAGCTTACGTCATTCTAACATGAATAATGAGGAAATTCAATGGCGAAGGAAATTAATAATTTCAGGATTCTGGCTAATCCTGCCAATTTTTTATCAGGACTTCATTTACATTGCCTCTTCCGGCAGAATTAGAATTAATCGCCCTTTTTGCCTGTACAGATATAATTTTAAATATTTTCCTTTTATATAATTTCCTGATAAAATCAGTATCAGAGTTGCTTAACAGGCATTTTACCCCTTGATTGGTTAATTTATTAAAAACATTGTAAAGCCGCTCCTGCCCGGTTTCATCAAATCCATTTGCCTGATAACCAGTAAAATTGGTTTTATCGGGACTATGATATGGAGGATCAAAATATACAAATGACATTTTATCTGCTGTTGAAACTGCATTTTCAAAATCACAATTTAAAATATTGATTTTACTGGTATTTAAATAGCTACTAATCCGGCGCAGTATAATCTCTTCACATATTGCAGGATTCTTGTATTTTCCGTAAGGTACATTAAAAAACCCCTGTGAGTTGACACGATATAAGCCATTGAAACATGTTTTATTTAAAAAGATGAGACGGGCTGCTTTCTCAATATTCGATAACTTGTTAAATTTTTCCGGTTCACGATCAATATTTCTGATTTTATAAAAATTGTTTTCATCATTTTTTTTTTGATATTTATTCAGTAATGCGGCAAGTTCGTCAATATTATCCTTTATTACATTATATGTTAGAATTAATTGCCCGTTAAAATCGTTTATAACGGCTTTTTTGGGCTGCAGGTCAAAGAAAACAGCGCCGGCTCCCAAAAACGGCTCAAAATATGTAAGGCTATCGATATTGTCCGGAAGATTTTTCTTAATTTCTGCTAACAACTGTCTCTTGCCTCCCGCCCACTTTAAAAACGGCTTAACAGGAGAATTGTTTTTTATCATACGAGTATGGTATAAAGGCTTTTGAAAAAAGTAAAGAAATTAATAAATTGCGTTTATTTTCCCTGTTCATTTAAAAATTCCCTGAAACGTTTCAATTACGCCGCCCAGCCATTTTACTTTTTCCGGAAATACACCCCGTTCGGAGGAAATGTCAAAAAAATAGTTCTATATTTTTTCATCTTTTATATCAGCGTCATCTCAAGATGTACAGGCTTACCGTCAACATTGACAGTCAAAGGCTCTCCTTCTGTCAGTTTTAATATAAAGCCTTCGCGGGAAACCGTAACTTTAATCCTTCTGCCTCTTATCGGCAGCATGAAACCAGTTTTCAGCTTCGCTGTCGCTTTAGGCAAGTTTTTCCTTTAATTGCACATAACGTTTGGGGAATTCTTTCCGTATTTTTTCCAGCGCTTTGCAGGCATTGCGCATATTTTCCGCCGCCATGCTGGCAGTATTCATTAATCATCGGTGTAAAAACGGGATTAAAACTCTGCTGTGTATCGTCAGGTAACATTTTTCTTAATGATAAAACAGCCTGACAATGCAAACGGAATCTGTTGTTTTTTACCCGCTGTACAACAATGGTTTTATTCCTGTCAGTGTGATTTTTTTCTGTAACAAGAGCGCTGCCGTAAGGTCCGTAGTCAATAGGGGGATTTGTATCTCTTGTGTGATTTATTACATTTGTACTAATTTCTGATATAAACGCAGCTCTCCGTTGAAATTTAAAGGAGTCGCATGGTATTCAATAACCATAAGATTCCGTCTGGTAGAACTGACAAATCGGCTTATTTTAATGTGAATACGGCGTTTTTCTGGGGATTCCCATATTAAATTCCTTATTAATAAGCCGTTTCTTAAATCAAGATTTCTCTTATATGAAAGTAATTTTCCATTCCGCTTATCGAATTCTTCGCAGCATAAGTACAGTTTGATTTTTTTTGTTCGGTACATTCAGCATGGTCTGGCTTTTTTCAGGATATCCGTAACCCAGTTCACCGTAACGGATTGTTTCACTTTCATAAAAGCCGTTAATGAAATTTCCTTCCAAGTCGGAATTCCCGAAAGGATTGGGAATCTTCGCACCGCTGATGCCGAATAAATTTACCGCCGACTTGATCATGCCGAAATGGGGATTAAGAAGCAGGAGAAACAGCACTCCCATGGCGGCTGTCGGTATTATATTCCGCCGGCGGCATTCGCGGTTTTGTATTCGATTAACATTTTTTGAACATAACCTACCGCGGAAATTACTTCGGGTGTGATGTCGGAACGCTGTAAATTCTGCCGTCTGCCATGTTAAACTCAAGTGATTTTGGATCAAATTCAGTGAATAAATAGCTGAAATAATCCGCCGCGAAATCTGTTCCCACATGGTAATTGATAACCCTAAGCTTGATTTTCCCGTCATCCGCGCCTTTTTTTACAGCTAACAAACGCGGCGAGCGTAATTCCGATAATTAAAACACAAGTAAATGTTTTAAAGAAATTTTTCACGATCCTCCTCCTGATAATTTTGTTTTATTAGAATCTAATATCGAAACTGATTTTTTTATGATTATTACTTTAGGTATGTGTTGATTTTTTAATGAAAAGTACGGTATAATTTTATTCGTTCTATTGTGGCTGCCATGTCTGTAGTTTCACAATGTAATGTTTTAATTATGGGGAATAAATTTGTTACATCTGGGCGTAGATGTTGGTTCCACAACCGTAAAAGCAGTATTAATCAGACCTGAAACAAAGGAAGTTCTTTTTTCAGGGTATGAACGTCATCATGCCTGCCAAAGCGAAAAAGTCTATTCTCTCTTAAGAGAAATTTTTTTTAAGTATCCCAATGAAAGCATAAAACTTGTCTTCTGCGGATCCGGCGGCAGGATCATTGCAGAGACGATTAATGCGCCGTACATACAGGAAGTAGTCGCCAATTCCATCGCAGTCAGGACATTTTTCCCGCAGACAAAAGTTGCGGTGGAACTTGGCGGACAGGATGCGAAGATCATCTTTTTTTATCATGATGAGACATCAGGGCATCTTTTAGCCGGAGACATGCGCATGAACGGAAGCTGTGCCGGAGGGACAGGCGCATTCATTGATGAAATTGCCGCTCTTCTTCGCATTCCGGTTGAACAATTTGACGAATTTGCCGCAAGAGGCACTCAGGTTTATGATATATCAGGACGCTGCGGTGTTTTCGCAAAAACCGATATTCAGCCGCTTTTAAACCAGGGCGGAATTCCTGAAGATATCGCGCTTTCAACTTTTCATGCAATTGCGAAGCAGACTATCGGCGGTCTTGCACAGGGTCTTGAAATAAAACCGCCGGTGATTTTTGAAGGCGGCCCTTTAACTTTTAACCCGACTTTAATTAAGGTTTTTGCCGAAAGACTCAATCTTGTTGATTCTGATATTATAACACCGCCTGGTAGTGAAATTTTTGTCGCTTACGGTGCGGCTCTTTCCGCAAATGAATTTTTCAATGATTACAATAAACATTTCAGTCCGGAAGCGGCTCTGACTTCGCTCTCCATGCACAGGGAGATTGTTACGGGGAATGCCGATAAGCTTAACGCCAGCTTTTTTACAGACAAGAGAGAGCGCAAGGAATTTCTTGAGCGCCATAAAACCCGCTATATTACGCATGATTTTGAAATGTTAAAGCAGCTTAAGGGCGAAACCATCCGCGTATTTCTTGGAATTGACGCGGGATCAACTACGACCAAGTTTGTACTAATGGACGATGAAGAAAATGTAATTGACAGTTTTTACAGTCCCAACAAAGGCGAACCATTAAAGGTAGTCAGGCAGGCGCTTCTTGACACATATAAAAAATACAAAGACGCCGGAATCAATCTTGAGGTCAAAGCTCTGGGAACTACCGGTTACGGCGAGCTTCTTTTTGACAAGGCGTTAGGTGCTGATTTTCATACTGTTGAAACTGTAGCGCACGCGGCGGCGGCGCAAAAATATGTTCCCGGCGTAACTTTCATTCTGGATATTGGCGGCCAGGATATGAAGGCAATCAACATAACAAATAATATCATTACAAATATTACTGTCAACGAAGCCTGTTCTTCCGGGTGCGGCTCATTCCTGGAAACATTCGCGGAAACCTTGCATATTCCCGTTGAAAAAATCGCGGAGAAGGCTTTCAATGCGAAAAATCCGGCAAAGCTCGGAAGCCGCTGCACTGTCTTTATGAACAGCACGATAATCACAGAACAAAAAAACGGCAAGCAGGCTGATGATATAATGGCGGGACTTTGCCGTTCAATAATTGAAAATGTATTTACAAAAGTTATCAGAATTTCCAATCCCGCTCAGCTCGGAGACAAGATCGTTGTTCAGGGGGGGACTTTTAAAAACGACGCGGTTTTGCGCGCGTTGGAACAGTATCTGGGAAGAAATGTCGTCCGCGCCCCGTATCCCGGCGAGATGGGCGCGATAGGAATTGCCTTGCTGACAAAACGGGAAATTACCGAAAATGGATATACTTCACCTCACGGATCCGGCGATAATACCCGCTTTATTGGGTTTGAAGCGCTCAATGATTTTATTTATAAACAGGAAGCCAATTTAATTTGTCTTTTCTGTACAAATAATTGCAACCGTACTTTGGTACGGTTTCCCAAGCATCCGTCCGCGCCGGAAGGATTAACCTGGGTTACGGGAAACCGCTGCGAACGCGGAAAAATTGTGGGTGATCCTTCCAATCAGGCAGTTAAGGAAGAAGCTGCCAAAGTAACAGCCATTATGAATTCTGTTCCGGATATGATTAAAATCCGCGAAGAACTTTTATTTAAGGATTATTCATTTTCACGTTTACTGCCGGAAAAAAATATAACGATAGGCATTCCGAGAGTGCTGGATTTCTGGAGGGATCTGCCTTTCTGGAAATCTTTCTGGGGAGCTCTTGGATTTAAAATAAAAGTTTCCAGGAAAAGTTCAAAGAAGCTGTACGAGCAGGGACTTCAATATGTGGCATCTGACACAGTCTGTTTCCCGGCTAAACTTGTTCACGGACATATACAGGATCTATGTAAAAACGGAGCGGACAGGATATTCTTCCCTCAGATAAATCATTTACCGTCTGACAATCCTGAGCGATTCAGTACATTTACCTGTCCCGTATTGAAAAGTTATCCTCTTTCGATCCGTTATTCAAATGATCCTGAAGGCAAACACGGCATTGTACTGGATGCGCCGCTGTTTCACTGGTTTACAGACAGGGACAGGGATTACCAGCTCTGCCGTTTCATTCAGGAAACGTTTAATATTTCGCATAACGTGTGCCTTGCTGCGATAAAACAGGGAATGGCGTCTCTTGAAGAATTTAATAAAACTCTGGTTGAATACGGCAAAAAAATTATTGAGGAAACCAAAAAGAAAGATGGTTTCGCGGTAGTCATTTCCGGAAGGCACTATCAGTACGATGATCTTGTAAACCATAATCTGTCCAGATATTTCACAAGTGTCGGAGTGCCGGTACTCACTGTTGATTCTCTTCCCGGTCTCGGTAAAATCTCACTTACGAAATCGCGGCTTGATATAACCAACAACAATCATGCGCGGCTGCTGTCAGGTGCAATTTTCGCTGCGGAACATCCGTTGCTGGAGTATGTCGATATTTTCAGTTTCGGCTGCGGGCATGACGCTCTTTATGCCGATGAAATAACCCGAATTATGAGCGAAATATCCGGCAAGTCTCCGCTCGTTTTAAAAATGGATGAGAGCGAAATTGCGGGACCACTGCGGATAAGGGTGCGTTCATTTATCGAAACTGTAAATATCCGGCGGAAAAAAGAATCGTTAAATGTAAAACCGCTCGGCGATCCATTCCCGGTTAAGTACTACAAAAAAGACAATCAGAAAAAAACTGTACTTGTCCCCAATGTAAGCAGGGCTTTCTGTCTGATAATAAATGCTTGCCTTAACAATAGGGGTATAAAAGCTGAACCGCTTCCCATGGGAAATATGGAAGCAATAATGATGGGGAAAAAATATGTGCATAACGATATTTGTTTTCCCGCTCAAATTATAATCGGTGAAGCCATCGTTGCCCTGAAAAGCGGTAAATACAATCCTGAAAATGTAGCCGTGGGTACCGGCAAGTTAATATGCGACTGCCGTCTTGCCAATTACATGACGCTTGCAAGAAAAGCGCTTGATGAANCCGGTTTCCCATGTGTGCCGGTTGTCGCAACTGATCTTTATGATTCAAAAAACGCCCATCCCGGATTTAAGCTTACCCCGCTGGATTACGCAAGAATGCTTTTCGGACTTGTAGAAACGGACGCTCTGGAATTTCTGCGGAGAAAAATAAGACCGTATGAAGATGTCAAAGGCGAGACTGATCTTGTCGTTGAAAACGCAATTCTGGAAATAGCCGGCGGTTTTGCCAAAGGCGGTATACCGGGCTCGTTGGGAGCGTTCAAAAGAGCGGTAAAAAAACTTTGCAAAGTCGGCTATGACCGCAGCAAACCAAAAGATACTGTCTTTATACAGGGTGAATATCTTTTAACGTTCCATCCTGGTTCCAATCTGGAAATTGAGCGATATCTGGAAAAAAACGGTATGGAAGTCGCGCTCCCCAGAATGCATGATATATATCGTCAGCTTTTTGTTTTTCACACAGTCACCGAGATGAAGGAATTCAATGTTAAACATTCCCTGTTTGATACTGTGTTTTCAAGAGCAGGGGACAAGTTTGTCGATTTTGCAAGCGTTTTGATTGATAAAATCGCAGGAAAACATCCTTTGTATGAAAATGCGCTGCTTTTGCCGGAAGCAGCAAAATTAAGCGACCCTGTTATGCATCATTCGGTAATGTCAGGGGAATCATATCTGATACCCGCTGATATTTTGCATTATGCCAACAAAGGCGTTCGTTCTTTTGTAATCCTCCAGCCCTTCGGCTGTCTTCCAAATCATGTCTGCGGAAGGGGTATCATTAAAAAGATAAAAGAACTTCACCCCAACATTCAAATTCTGCCGCTGGATTACGATCCTGATGTAAGCCATGCAAATATTGAAAACCGTCTGCAGATGCTTATTATGAATGCACGTAACTTCAGGAAGGCGTCAGCGTAATGACCAGGCTGAATGTTTCCGAATTTTTTTTTCTGCTTTATTTTTTTTCCATTGTCGGCTGGATTGGCGAATCAATTATGGAATCAGTTGTACGCAAACGTTTTGTAAGCAAGGGTTTCTTTAAAGGACCTTATGTTCCGGTACATGGACTGGGCGCTTTTGCGATATATTTAATTTGCTTTCCGCTGAAGCCGTATCCGTATTTGGTTTTTATTGTAAGCATGCTTGTTTGCACCATCGTTGAATATCTTGCGGCGCTTTTACTGGAAAAGGTTTTTGGCGCGAAAGGATGGGACTACACAACATATCCATTTACGAAAAATTGCCATTACAAGGGACGAGTAGCAGTATCTACATCGGTGTTTTTCGGTATTGTTGGGATGGGAATAATTTATTTTTTCTGGGATTTTTCCGTTTTTCTTATGAGGCTGATGGAAGAAAAAACGCTTGTTATTATCGACATTGTATTATACGCAATCTTTGTTACCGACCTTGTTTATACGGGAACAAAAGCTATACGAAATAAAAAGGCAGGTATTCCCAATAAAACAGCCGGCATTGAACATTTAGCGCTTCAGGCTGAAAATATTGAAGAAGGCGCTCCCGCAGCATGAAGAACACGGAGCAATTTGAATCCTTTGCGAAAGAAATTCTTGAAAGCGAGATTTTCGGGCAGAATAAATCCTTCATTCAGCACGGCAGTATAAGCATTTATGAACATTGTTATGATGTAGCCCGTTTCAGTTTTCTTATGGGAGAATTTTTTAAGGTAAAGGATATGAAGAGTATGGTGCGATCTGCGCTTTTACATGATTTTTTTCTGTACGACTGGCATGTCCCCGAAAAGATGTGGTCTCTCCATGGATGGACGCACCCTGTCGCTGCCGCGGAAAACGGAAAAAAATATTTTAATGTAAGTGAAAAAGAATATTCAATGATACGCACGCATATGTGGCCGTATACTCTTCTTCATTTTCCAGTATATAGAGAAGGCTGGATTATATGTTTTGCAGATAAATTTGTCTCTTTATGGGAAACCCTTTTCAGGCGTTTTAAAAAGAAAAATTAACGCCGGAAAACAACATACGTATTTATTCTGAGGAAGATGATGGTCTTATAATTGATATGAAAGACGGGATTATAAAAAGTTATTTAACAAGTTGAGCGTTTTTAAAAATTTGGTTTTCCGTTTATATTCACAAATTGGGTTTGTTCGACAACCCGATTAGTTGTCTCACAAACCTTAGCGGATAAATGGCGTAAATATCCTTGTTTCTTTTTCAGGTAGCCCATAACGTTCTTTGCCAAGGGCTATGCTCTTTATAAGAAACGCCATATTTCTGCCCAGTACCCGCATTGTCTGCATTCCTTCTTCGTCTTTTCTGACATCATCGGGGGAAAAACCGTGTACTTCATTCCAGTATTGGCTTGAAACGATAGGCATGCCCGATATCGTGAAGTACTTGTTTAGTACGTCAAATGTTGATGAACAGCCTGTTCTCCTTGCCGAAACAACAGCCGCGCCGACCTTCATTGTCTTGTCGAATGAAGAGCTGTAGAAAAGCCTGTCCAGAAAGGATATAACACTGCCGTTAGCTGACGAGTAATATACGGGCGAACCGATTATCAGACCGTCGCATTCCGCGAAAACCGGAGCTGCATCGTTAACCAGATCATTGAATACGCATTTTTTTATTTCGCTGCATTTTCGGCAGCCGGTACAGCCGCGGATGTCTTTACCGCCCACATGGACAAGTTCCGTTTCAATTCCGTTCCCGTTCAGGGTTTTCGCAGCTTCGTTCAGCGCGGTAAAGGTGCAGCCGTTTGCGTTTGGGCTGCCGTTGATTATCAATACTTTCATTTTATTCCTCCTATACTGTATTTTGCAAAAACAATCACTCATATCTTAACGCTTCAATGGGATATAGTTTAGCAGCTTTGAGCGCCGGATAATAACCGAATAAAATCCCCACTAATGCGGCGAACATGGCGGAAACAGCGACAATTAAAGGATTAACTGTTGTTGGAACCCCGATGTTTGATAATATCCGGCACGCAAGAAAAGCCATGCCAATTCCCATCACTCCTCCCATGAGACTTAAAATCACAGACTCGGCAAGAAATTGAAAGAGAATGTCCCGTTTTCTGGCTCCTACAGCCATTCTGATGCCAATTTCCTTTGTACGTTCTGTTACCGATACCAGCATAATATTCATGATGCCGATGCCACCTACCAAAAGTGAAATAGCGGCAATTGCAGTCAGCAGTCCTGTCAGGATTCTTGAAGTTTCAGATGCCATATTGATCGTGTCGCTTTGATTTGTAACGGCGAAATCGGAATTTATCCCATCGGGGATTTGTCGGGACTCGCGCAGCAATAATTCAATTTCTCTTTGCGCTGTTTCCATATATTCCCTGCCGATTACGCTTATAACAATATGGTTGACATAAGGAGAATTATTAAGGCGTGTCATCGCGGTATCCATGGGAACAATGATTATATCATCCTGATCCCTCCCGTCCAAATCCGCTCCCTTGCTTTCAAAAAGACCGATAACCGTAAAATATTCAGTTCCTATTCGTATCTGCTGAGCCAGAGCTTTTTCCGCATCGCCGAAAAGATTTTTAGCTGTGGTGCGGCCTAAAACCGCTACAGTGTTACGGAGAGCCAAATCTTCTTCTTCAAAAAAATACCCGGCATTTACATTCCAGTTACGGGCAATGAGGAAATCCGGTTCCACCCCCTGAAGTCTGACTTGAACACTTCCTTCTCCGCCGATCACATTTGTGTTGTTGTTTTGGACAACGCCGGAAATCGCTGACGTATAAGTCGATTCGTCTTTTAGTTTTTCAAGATCTTCTTTGCTGAATGCGCTCCTTCTGGTATAGGTAGTCTGTATATGGCGTGGAGGCGGTCTGTGGTTGATCTGCAGCAGATTGGTTCCCATGGCGCTGATACGCTCCTCGATGGCGCGTTGTGAACCTTCTCCCATCGCGACCATGACGATTACTGAACCAACTCCGATTATAATACCCAATGAAGTCAGAAGGCTCCGCATGCGGTTGCGAAAGATTGAACGGAAGCAACTGTATAAAAGCAGGAAAAAACTCATTTTAGTTTAATAATTTCTCCCGCAGAATCACCTGTTTGCCTTCAAGGTCTTCCGGTGAAATGATCTCGGTTAATGTGCTGGTGCTTATGCCGGTTTGTACCTGTATTACTTCAAGCGAACCGTCATTGTTCATATACCAGATATTGCGAAAAACAACAGCCGCGCGGGTACCTCCGCCGGAAGCAGGTCTTGGAGCCGGTCTTGACTGTGCGCCTGTCAACAACCCGACAAGACCTGTGCTTGCTTTTTTCCCTGAGTTCTGAGCCGATAATGTTTGTTCACGCTCTTCTATTGCGGCATTTTGCTGGTCTATGTCCATGTTGGCAAGGCTCGCCATGAATTCCATTTCTTCAATTTTTTCCGCGCTCAGGACTGAAGGCTGATAGCGCAGTGCGGCGTTTGCGACTACAAGAGTATTTTCACTTTGCTGCACGACGAAATTTACCGCGCATGTCATTCCGGGAAATAATATTCCGTCGTGATTTTCAACAGCGATAATCACAGTGTAGGTAACTACATTGTTTGACACTACCGGCATCATGTTGATATTTTCAACCGTTCCTGTGAATCTGCGGCCGGGAAGGCTTTCCAAAGTAAAACGCACAGCTTGTCCCCTTTGTATGGAAACAACATCAAGTTCACCTACCGCCGCCTGAATTTGCATTTCCCTTAGATTTTCCGCAAGGGTAAAAATGGCCGCTGAGTTATTACTGGAGGAATCAACCACCGTATCGCCTGCGTTTATATGGCGGCCAAGCACAATTCCGTCAATCGGCGACGTGATATAGGCGTATTGATTTATCTCGGTTTCAATAACGCGTAAATTCGCTTCGGCGGCTTCAAGGTCGGCTGTCATATTTTCCAATGCTGTCCTGCCGGATCTGAACTCGAATTCTGAAATTAAATTTCTTTCCAATAAAGATTCCTGACTGCGGAAATTCATTAATTGCAGCTCATAATTGGCGCGGGCTTTCCTGACAGTGGAAAGCTGTTGATCGCGTTTTAACCTGATTACATCAGTGTTTAATTCCGCAAGTATATCGCCTGCTTTAACTGTATCATTATTATTGACAAAGACTTTTTCAACTCTGCCGCTCATGCGGGGCAGCACCTTGACTATTGCAACAGGGTTGATGGTACCGCTGGATGTAACCGTACGTTCCAGAGTGCTTAGCCGTATAACGGTGTACTCATAAGTAACTGATCTTGTTTTTCCTCCGGAGCACATACAGAAAAAGCTGATAATCAGAATAGATATTGCAAATATCGATATTTTAAAAATACAGCTTTTCATCAGGACTCCATTGATATTTATTTTCAGGCAGATTCGCTTTTTACACCGGTTTTATACTTTGCAAAGAGCTCGGCTATGCTGTGTATACTCAGTTTTCTGTACAGGTTTTGCTGGTGATACAGTACTGTACCGTAACTGATTTTAAGAACATAGGCGATTTCTTTGGGGGAAGTGCCTTTTAACAGCATCGTAAAGATTTCCTGCTCTCTGGGTGTTAAATCCAGATGATCTTTATCATTTATCGCTTCCGTTTCCGCAAGGGGCCGGGAGTATTCTTCCATATCCCGCAAGTATAAACCGTCTGTCCAGTCAGCATCGAACAGCCTTTTTTGTATGAACGGCATAAACAGGAAACACAAAGTAACAAGAACCAGAACAACTCCGAAAGCCAGAAACCTGTTGGCTTCATCAAAGTAATTGAAGTAAGCAGAAAAGATTCCGGAAATAATAAAATACTGGATAAAAAATACAATACAGTAAAGTTTAAACATTCGCAGTGATTTACTGCGTTTAATGGCGCCTGCGCACATATAACAGATGATAATGTAGCCGAGGCTGTCTCCAAGACCGTACGCAAAGGAACCGGAAATGATTGCCGCGGATGAGTTGTATAAAAGAGCTCCCAATCCGAATAAAGTAAAGGCCAGAAACATAATCCATATATATAATGCGCTGCGTCCTTTCAATAGCTGAACAATAACAATTAGACCAATTGAAACAACAGTTCCCAGCCCAAAGGCGAAACTTGAAACGCTGTTTTCCGCCCACTCAATGTAATTGCTCATGCACATTATCATATAATGAACAACGCCCAATCCAATAACAAAAGGAACGCCTGAACCTTTACCGCTGCTGTTGGTGCCGTAAGTTCCGTTCCCATAAAGTCTGGCGGTGCAAAAAACAATGATAATAAAAATTATCATCACGATAATTCTGATCCAGATATTGCTTTCCGCATGAAAGCCCGGAAATATTTCCCATGCGGCGTAATAAAAACCGTAGTATAACTGGATAATAGTCATGCCTGCCAGACGTTCAATATTATTTAACATAAAACAAAACAGGTAAAAAGCGCAGGCTGCGCTTAACCCGTTAAAAAATTTTAAAGCCATAAAAATCGCTGACTGCCTGAAACCCATCGGCATGAAAAATAAAAAAAGCAAAAGTAAAGCGGAAATGATTACCGCAATGCGCAGGGAAAGAATTATAAATCTCTCCGGTATAAAGATTAAAACGAGCCAGCCAAGACCCAATAAGGAAAACATCAGCTCAGACGAGCTAATTCCCGCCAATGCAATGCTGTGATCGTAATAACGCAGGTTACCTGCAATAACGGAGAAGGGAAAAACAAGTATCAAAGGCCATATTCCGCCCCTGATATTTCGAAAAGACAGTTCATCCCGTGTCTGCAGGAATTTTTTTATATTTGCACTTAATGTACCGGTCAAATTCTTGCGCTCCTTGAAGTTTTGGGAAAGCCCCATCTAAAAAATATTTATGGCATGTACTTTTAAAATTACCTGCCCTTTTTGTATTTTTACTTCGCAGTATATTTCAACTCTGTCAGATACGCCGACAGTCAATCCGCGCCAATTTTTGGGACTAATATCAATGGAAATTTCCCCGCTGGAGTCGCGGAAAGTGTAATTTTTCCCCCCGGGAAGAGCATTAACAATATTTCCGTTTAATATCACAAAGGAATCATGCGGAAGATTTCTGGCTTCCATGACAATAACAGGCTGGCTGATCATTACAGGCTGTCCCTGTCTGACATTAATTCTGCCTGTGCCGGTTATCGCGTGGACCTTAATTAAAACATGTCCTCTTTGTATTTTTACTTCGCCGTAGATTACAACGCTGTCGCCGGGAACAACGGATAATCCGCGCCAGTGTTTGGCGTCAATTTCAACAGCGATTTCCCCGGTATTGTCCCGGAAAGTGTAATTTTTCCCTCCGGGAAGCGTACCGGTAATATTTCCGTTTAGTATTACAAAAGAATCATGCGGAAGATTTCTTGCTTCCGTTATGGTAATGTGCCGGCTGATCATTACAGGCTGCGCGCTGTTATAAGAGCTTGGCCCTATAAATCCCTGCCCATGAACAATGGCTGCACAGAGCAAAAGCAATACAACCAGAATATAAAAAATTGAACGCCTTTTCATACAAATACCTCTTAATTATAATACCAAAAGTACTGATTATTCAGACGGGTAATCAAATACAAGCGCCACCCGTCTGTTAACACGGCTATTATACTTTTTTGATGAATCTTACATGTACCTCAGGAGTTCCCCAGTTATGCTTTGGCCAATGAACCTCGCCAAAAATTTCGATAGTATTTGATGGATCGATACTTATTCCCTGATACCACAAGTTCTGCCATTCTTTAGGACCGATTTTGACAAGAATTTCTCCTGAAGCGTCGCGAAAAACATACAGGTCTTTACCTCCGTAAAACTGAACAAGATTTCCGGTCATTACTACCGGTATTTTATGACCAAGCGTTCTTGCCTGATTTACAGTGACCGTTTGTAATTGACCGTATCCGAATTGTCCCATAGTTGCCTGAGGTCCGGAAAAACCATACCCAAACTGCCCAGGAGTTCCCATCTGCGCAAAAACGCTTCCCGCTGAAAGGAATAAAACAAAACATAAAATTAACAACATCGTATACTTTTTCATAAGTACACCTCCAAAAATTGATTTACACATTGAAAGTCATTTCATTGGCTCAATGTGCATTTATGAAAAATATAAGACCTTAAAAACTTGTTTCCAACCTATAAGACCTTATAGGTCAAGCGGTTTTTGCCTGTTTTCGGCTATAAAACCTTATGGGGTTTATGTGAATTCTTTAGGATAGAGCCTCGATATATAAACTCTTTGATTTCAAGCTGATAGAATCGTTTCCATATTGCAAACCTAACGAGGACTTTTATCAAATTTGATCAATAGAAAGACAACGAGCAGAAAGTACGGTCTGCTCTTTTGAAAATAGAGACTGCTTAGGCAGCTCATCATGTAATTCTATACATCATACTGCTTCATGGTATTACCGGCGATGAGACTTGAACTCATACATACTTGCGTACGGTAGATTTTGAGTCTACTGCGTCTGCCATTCCGCCACGCCGGCTCATGCACGCCGTAGGGCGTGCGGATGAAAAAACTCTAACGCGTTCGCGCCCAATAAACGCTGACACAACCAGTAACGGGCTGGTCAGCTTTAGCTGACCGGAGGCGCGTCCGGCTCATGCACGCCGTAGGGCGTGTAGATGAAAAAACTCTAACGCGTTCGCATCATAAAAGCCTGTTCGCATAATAATACCTTAATACTTTGCTTTATGGCAACCGCCTTATTTAACGTTTTTCTACAGCATTAAATCATCGAGTGGGATGCCCGGCTGACAGTAACATGGAGAACCTGATTTCATCAATCTAAATTGAATGGCGCGTAATGGACAGAGATTTACGCATCCATCGCATTTTTCACTTACACGGTAAAAATTAAGCTGTTGCCTGTAGCGCTGAAGTAATAATTTTTGGTCATCTTTTGTGTACTGCCTATTGCAAAGTATACAGAAGGAAATGCATAATAAGTCATGAAGTCAATAACAAAAGAACTTTGGATTAACACCAAAAAACCCAGGGAATTTATCAATATAACGGGTGAAGTTGACGCTCTGTTAAGCGAATCCGGCATTCAGGAAGGGCTTTGTCTTGTAAATGCCATGCACATAACGGCCAGCGTTTTCATCAATGATGATGAGTCCGGGCTGCATCACGATTTTGATGTATGGCTGGAAAGGCTTGCGCCCCATGAACCGGTTTCATCCTACCGCCACAACACAGGCGAGATAAACGCAGACGCGCATCTTAAAAGACAAATAATGGGGCGCGAAGTAGTTGTCGCGGTCACAGGCGGAAAACTTCACTTCGGTCCATGGGAACAAATTTTTTACGGCGAGTTTGACGGACAGCGCAGAAAACGTCTTTTAATAAAAATAATCGGCGAATGAATTGATGAATTGAAAATGCTTCAATCCGTCGGATTCCATTTTTCCTTGACAATCAACCCATATCAGGTCAATATAAAGGTAACTTTCCCAAAAGGAGCCTTTTGTGAGCCATTCAACAGATAAAATCAGGAATATTGCCATTGCCGGTCATGGACAAACCGGTAAAACCACGCTTTTTGAACATATTTTATTTGCAGGAGGCGTTATTCCGAGGGCGGAAACCCTTGAATCCGGCAAAACCACAAGCGATTCAACTCCTGAAGAAGTTGAGCGGAAAATTTCCATTTACGCGGCAATGGGTCATGTTGAAAGAAACGGAACAAAGATAAATGTTTTTGATACTCCGGGGTCATCAGATTTTTCCGGCGGAGTGATTTCCAGTTTCCGGGCTTCGGGAATGGCATTGCTAATGATTGACGGAAAATCCGGCGTTCAAATCGAAACTGTTAAATTATGGCGGAATCTGGATATAAGCGGCAAATCAAGAGGCGTTTTTATTACCAAGCTTGATAATGATCAGGCTGATTTTAACCGCACACTGGCTGACATAAAAGAAAAATTTAAAGTTGAGCCTGTTCCAGTTTCGCTGCCGATGGGAAGCGGCGGAGGTTTAAAGGGCGTTATCGATGTGCTTCACGAAAAAGCGTATGTGACGCAGGGTGACGCTCCTGAAAAAGAAGAAGCGATCCCTGCTGAGTTTAAGGACGCTGTCGCCGCAGCGCGTGAAAAACTTGTTGAAGCGGCAGCCGAAGGCGATGACAGCCTCATGGAACAGTATATCGAGAAAGGCTCTCTCTCTCCGGAAGAAATGAAGAAAGGTCTTGTTCAGGCTCTGGCGCAGAATAAATATGTTCCAGCCTTTGCGGGTTCTCCGCTTAATAACTGCGGTATTTTTCCGTTAATTGACTTTATTGTTGACGCCGCTCCGAATCCCCGGACTGTCAGCGACATTATGATTGACAGCGAAGGAAAGGAAACTCATGTTTCCATTGATCCTGACAAATCGATGGCGGCGCTTGTTATCAAAACAAACTACGATCAGTTTTCAGGCAAACTTTCGTGGCTCAAGGTCATAACAGGCAAGTTAACCGCTGACTCTGAAGCGTTAAATGTTAATGATAACAAGAAAGAGAGAATTGGAAAAATTTATACCTGCCAGGGCAAGAAACTTGAAGAAGTCAGGGAACTTAACGCAGGCGATGTCGGGATTATTACAAAGTCCGCTACTCTTAAAACAAATGATACGCTGGCTGCCGTCGATACGGGAAAAATATTTGTTCCGCTGCAGCTGCCTGAACCTGTTCATTCTGTCGCTGTTACAGCTCTTGCCAAAAAAGACGAAGACAAACTCGGTGAATTTCTTGTCCGCGCCACAGAAGAAGACAAGACTTTCCGTTTTCATTTTAACGGCGAGACAAAAGAATCCGTCATTTCCGGCATGGGTGAGCTTCAGATAAATATCATTCTTGATAAAATTAAAAACAATCAAAAGATTGAGGTAGAAACCCGCGTTCCGAAAATCGCATACCGCGAAACTATAACAAAAAAATCGGGCGCTGAGTATACGCACAAGAAACAGACAGGCGGACACGGTCAGTACGGAAAGGTCGTGCTTGAAATCGCCCCTCTTGCCCGCGG
>WQTD01000011.1 GCA_009786455.1 Treponema sp. | reverse complement strand
CGCTTGGCGGAAAGAGTCCTGATGACCGTCGTTTTGAGTTAAGTTCCATAACACCGTTCTGGGATGAAATTGAATTAAATTATCATCCTGAAACAGAACGGTTCCAACTGCAAAATTATTATGAAGATTTACAACTTAGAAAATTGAAACAATGTCTGTGAACCTCACACTTCATATGTCTATTATTAATGTAACGCGCTACTTTATTCAAGTCCGCAAATCTCATAAGGGAACTCTGTCCCCGTAAATGAGCGAAAACTGGTTTAACGCCTCTCCCCAATTTACAGGATTTGTAAATCATAAGATATTTGTCATCCCATTTCTTGCCGAAATTTTCAAACGCGTCTCTGGTGGCGGCTTCAGTGTTAGCTGAATAGACAGTTTTCAAATCGGCGCAGACTTTTTTCAGCTCTTTATACGAGATATACTTTGTAGAATTGCGAACCATGTGGACAATACACAGCTGAACTCTGGTGTTGGTAAATACAAAGCGCACCGCCTCGAGAAAACCCGAATGATTGTCCATAATACAAGCGATAATGATGTCCTGAACCTCTCGGTTTTTTATTTCGGTTAACACGCGCATTCAGAATTTTACGTCTTCATTCTGCGCTATCCACAGCCTTAAAACCTCTTTCTGACCTTCAAATAAACCTCTAAAGCCACATAAACGCTTTTCACGTAGCTTTTTCCATCTTCACGACCTTTAATCCATAACGCGTCTATCGTTGATCTTTACGATCACTTTTTCTATTAATTTCATTTTTATTTTTATTATCCTGTTCGGGTACTTCACGAATTCTTCTAATAATACCTTTCACAAAATTGGTTATTTCAGAAAAAAAAATTTTGTAAAATTTTCCACGTTCATTGCCAGTAACATTTTCTGAATTTAATATTCCCTTAACAGATACTGCAATTCGCTCATCTCCAGATAAATTTTCATTCATATTATTTATAGCTTTTTCCATACCTTTCAGAAAATTTTCTTTTCTTTTCACATCACTTTCTCTCTTTGATAATGATTCTGATATTTTATTATGCTCAATTTTTTGTTCGTTTAATTTTTGTATTTGCATAGTGTTAATATTTTCTGCTGCATGATTTGCTTTCTTAATAATTAATTGAGCTTCTTCATTAGTATTTTGTAAAATTAAATTTGCTTGTTTCTCAGCTCTAATAATTAAATTCGCTATTTCTCTTTTTGCTTCATCCTGAATCAATATTGATTTTTCTTTTGCTGCATTAATAATTTTATATTCCTTGTGACTTAAGCGTTTTTCCTGTAACTCTTTCGGACGATCTTTTTCCCATCCAAGTGGAAAACCTACTGCTTGATAGAGTTCTTCCTGCCAGTCTCCCATTCGCCATTTATAACGAATATCTGCGTCCCAATGATTTAATCCTTCTTTTTTTGCCTGCCATTTTGCATAAATTCCTGGATGATAGTCTCTAAAATTTTCATGTGGTTCTGGTACTACAAAGAAATGAATATGGAAATGAGTTTTTCCATGATATTTTCCTGTTTCGTCCATAAAAGGCTCATCTTCGTGCAATATAATGCAGCGTAATGATTTTCCGTATTTTTTCATTAGAAAAAATAAAATCACAGGAAATGTTTCTAAGAATTGTTTTTTTGTTGTTCCCGGAGGACTTGAAATGACTCCCGCTAAAATTTCTTTACCATCTTTTCGTAATTTATGACCTCGACTGTCTTTAAAATTTTCTCTGTAATTTTTTATTGCATTATTGATTTCTTCCCTTGAACCCAATAAAATTTCAGGTTCTTTTGGTTCTTTTACATGGGATGCCATTCCTTCATCTCTGAAAGCCTCTCCAAGAATATTTAAAGATGTTTTAGGATTTGGATTTCTTGTTGAGCCGCTTTGCGAATATGGTTCGATGCGTCCAAATTGGTAGGCCATTTTAACCTACCTTTACTACATTAGACCATGCACTTTTCTCTAATCCAACTAAATATGAAATAGGAATAAGAATTCTTGAACCAACTTTTACGTTAGGGATTTCACCTAACTTAATTTTTCGACTTATTGTCTGTCGGCTGACTTTTGTAGCAGTTACCAACTCAGCTATAGTCAGAAAATTTGGGAAGTTGGTTTTAAATAATTGGTTTTCCGCTGCTTCAACGGGATTGAGAAGATCGGACATATCGTGTCCTCCGTCAATTTTGCTGGAAATAAATTTCCAACGTCTTGCGGAGGACAACGCATGGATTCAGCCTACTGATCTCACGCTGCCCTCTCTTTGCCGTACAACCTGTAGAGCAAAGAGTTATTTGGTAATGTGGGACATTACCATATTTACGCTTTCCTTTAAAAAAAGGCTGGTCATTTTAACCAATAAGCGCTGCTGCTGGGAGGATGCAAGCCACCCCATGCAGTAAAATATTAATGATCTGTCTGTTAGACAGAAAAAAGCTAGTTTTTAAAAGGAACAGGTATACTATATTTTTTTAACTCTTTAACTCGTTCTTCTCTTTTTGTTCTACCCTTAGTATGGGTATCACCTTGAAAAATGTCAATAGGAATTAATTTATGAAATCTCTCAGGTATCTTTCTATCTCCACTTAAATACATGCGAGCAATACGAGGGCTGATCCCAAAAATTTCAGCGAGCTGTTCAGAATGCCAACCTGTCTTTTGCAAGTGTATAGTTGCTTTATCTTTGGATTTCAAAGTAAATTAAAACCTCATCAAATGTTTTAAAACACTAAATATTGCTGTCAAGTGTTTTTTATCATTCTAAAAAAATAAATTTTAACCAGCATTTTCAAGAACTTTCTCAAATTTTTCCCGAGCTGTAGTAAAGTCCAATATCTGTCCTGCATGTGTATAGTTATCCATCATTCGAGCGTCTTTATGACCTGCAAGTGCCTGTATTTCAATATCTGTAATACCTGCAATACGCCCTAAAGTAATATAAGTATGTCGTAATGAATGGAATGTCAAATTGCGCCGTTTTTGCTCATTCACATATCCTTCCGGCGCTTTATTTTTATTCCAGCGCGGCCATTCACCCGGAATACCGATTGCTGACAATTCTCTTTCTAAAGCATGGCGGAAAAATTGTTCACCTACCGGGATTTCAGAATTATCCAATTGTTCAAAGATGAAATTTTCAAGTGATGTATTTTTTGAAATATTACGAACAGCATCCAACATAATTTTTACCGATTCCGGGTAAAATACCGTTCTGGTACTTGCGCATTTTGGTGATTTTAAACCATCTCCATTAATGAAATTATGCTTGACATTGACAATACCATTTCCAATATCACCCCATAAAAGACCGCGAATCTCGCCTCTGCGCATCCCGCAAAGACAGCCTAATAAGACTGCAAGCCTCCAACGGGGATTAATAACATCATTTTGAATAAGAGAAGACACTTCCAAAGGGGTTAATACACCTTTTTCCCTTTTAATATGTGCAGCTTCTCCAATATTTAAAAACGGGTCAACAGGTATTTTTTCGTCCCGGTAAGCATTACGGACAGGCACCCGCATCGATTGAAGAACAATATTGATTTTACGTCCTGACAATCCCAGTTCAGCAGCCCAAAGCTTCCATGCTCTTACTTTTGCTCTTGTAAGTTCGCCGACATTAAGTCCTTTAAAATCAGGAAAAGACTCAACATGCAGTTTAATATTTCTTTGGTTACTCGTAATGTAAAACATGGATAATGGTTTTTTTTCTACCATTCGTTTTTCACGGATATACTCGCTGTCAGGTGTCCAAAAATCAAGTAAAAATTGAATAAGCGGTTTATTTACTACGTCAGATAATTTTCTTTTTTCGTTTAGATTAATAATTAACTCATGTGCTGCATCTTCAGCTTCCCGGCGGCGTTCACGCTTGCCTTCTACAGGAATACCGGTAGATTTTATTACACAATACTTACAACTAACGTTATCCCAAATTTTTACATACCATATTTTCCCTGAAGGCGTTTGTTTTTTGAATAAACAGTAAGATTCTGGATTTTTTTTCGGCATACATGCTCCTGACTGTCATTTTTCCTTTTTAAGGTACTATTTCAGGTACTATTCAGGATACTTTGACAAAACAGTATGTTATACCGTTGATACTTTAACTCTTTTACCTGCTGTAAATCCTTACTACATAAGGAATTACAAAAAACTGCGGCCTAGAAGACTCGAACTTCCATACCTCTCGGCACTAGCACCTCAAGCTAGCGTGTCTACCAGTTCCACCAAGGCCGCATACCTTGTATATACATATCATGGCATATCATAAGATTTAATGGTGGTTTTTAATGAAAAAACCGTCTAAAGCATCAGAAAATGCCATAACGTATCATAAGATACTATGGCATTTCAACAAAAAAGTGTCAAGCATTGTAAAAAGTATCAAATAGGAGTAAAAAGAGCGTCAATTTTGGGTTTTTATCATTTGAGATTTTTCCAAATCTTCAGTTTTTGGAAAAGCCTCCTTAGATATAAATGAAAAACTGTCTTTATAAGACGGTTTTTCTAAAGCCTTTTCCGAAACTAACCGAGTTTTGGAAAAGACCTATAATATTTGGATTAATATATCGTTTTTTACCAATGGTACTTACTAGACTCCTCTTTTTGGTACCAGTCATAAACCCTCTGTGAATTGCTTTCCTTATTCCCCATTCTTAATATGCCGATGATATAAGCATGAAAAAAGTATCAATTTGCCTTGTTTTATCAATTATTTTAACAATTTTTTGTCTTATAAGCTGTAAAAGCTCTCCCAAACCGCAGGAATTCGCGCCAGTTACAGCACCAAGAGGCGTTGATATTTGGTCTCTTCTTCAGCGCGGGGATGAACGGGCAAGAGGTTATTTTATGGGCGAGATTGATGTTAACGCAATTGATTCGCAGGGAAGAACTCCCCTTCATTATGCAGCTGAAAATATGGACGCTCAGCTTGCCGCCTTTTTTATTGCGCTGGGAGCCGATGTTAATGCGCTTGATAATTCAAAAATGAGTCCGCTGGGAATCAGCGTCGGAAAAAACGATTCAAAGACAGCAAGTATTCTCGTTAATGCAAAGGCGGATATTCATCAGGATCTTATAAATACCACTCCCGCAAAAATTTCATTATCTTCGGGCAATGACATATACAAAGCCATTCTTACCCCTGTTTCCATTGAATCCGCCGACAAAGACGGAAGAACAATTCTACAGCTTGCAAGCATTGCTGGTAATGTCCAGTGCGTTAATGAAATTCTTTCAACACTGCGTCCCGCTACTGTTTTGATTAACAGAAGAGATAATAACGGTATGAGTGCGCTTGATTATACGCTTCGCAGAGCTGATTCAAAAAAACATATGATTATATCAGAACAGCTCCTTCTGGCAGGAGGGAGTTCAGACAACCCGCTTTATCATTTTTTTTCACCGGCAGCAAGAAGCGCCAATTACGATATACGCAGGAACGAAGGCATAGCTTTAATCCATTATGCTGTGATCAATAATCTTTCAGGGCTTATATCATTTTTATTCGATAAAAAAATTGATGTTAACCTGAAAAGCAGTTCAGGAGCTACGGCTCTTCATGAAGCTGTGCGTACGGGTAATCTTGAATTAATTCAACTGCTTATCGCCAACGGAGCGGATGTGAATGCAAGGGACGCAAAGGGAAATACCGCACTTCATATCGGAACCCCCTCTAATGTTCACCTGGAAGCTGTAACTCTCCTTATCGGAAACGGAGCCGATCCAAATCTCCGTGATGAGCACGGAGAAACTCCCCTGCATATCGCCGTAATTTTAAACCGTTCCGCATCTGTAATTCAGGCGATACTAAACGGAGAAGCGGACGTTCAGATCAGGAATATCGAAGGTAAAACTCCCTTATATATCGCAGTTCAGGAAAAACGCGAATCAACTATTCCCCTTCTTCTCTCCCATAATTCTGATATATTCGCATCTGATAATTCCGGCGTTACTCCGTTTTCACTGGCTTTAACGGCAGGCGATGCCATTCTGGATCTTCTGATAACGTCAGAAACCGTAACGCAGAGAGACAGCGCAGGCAACACTCTGCTTCATATTGCTGTAAGAAACCATGCCAATATAAAACAAATAGAAAAAATATTTGACAATAGAGCGGCTATAAACGCAAGAAACAGAACCGGCGATACCGCCCTTCATATTGCGGTAAGAACAAATCAAAGTGAAACGGGCGAATTTTTAATCTCCCGCGGAGCTGATATTTTTTCAGCTAACGCAGCCGGTGAAAACCCTCTTTACTTCGCGCTTACTTCATCGCCTTTAAGAAACTGGATTATTAATAAAATCACTGTGCTTGCAAGAGATGGAATGGGCAACAGCATGCTTCATTATGCGGCGCAGTGGAAACTTAACGACGCCGTTCCCCTGATAATCAGGAACGGTATTTCAGTTAATGAACCGAATGCAACAGGAGAAACTCCACTTTTTATGGCGGTAAAGACTGACAGTCCCTCCACAATAAAGGTTTTAATTAACAATAAAGCTGACATTAACGCGCGCGATACACAGGGGAACTCTGTTCTTCACGCGTCCGTACGCTGGAATGCAATTAATTCTGTACCTGTTCTTTTATCAAACGGAATTGACATCAATGTTCATACATTAAGCGGAAATACACCTTTGCATGATTCTGTCACCCTTGAAATGACAGAAATTGAAACTATATTGATTAAAAACAGAGCTAATCTTGAAATCCGCAATATAGACGGCAATACTCCTTTTATGGAAGCGGTAAGGGGTGGTTTTACTTCATCCATGCAAAGGCTTGCGGCGGCTAAAGCAGACCCGCTAACGCGCAATACCAGAGGCGACACTCCCCTGCATCTTGCCGTAGGCATGGACAGGGCTGATATTGCGGAAATGCTTTTAAAAATGAACGTGTCAATTCATGCGCGTAACAACAGAAATATAACTCCATATCAATTATCCATAAGCATTTCACAGCAGCTTGTTTCGGCTCTTCTTACAAACGACAGGGTAAATGTGCCTGATGATTCTGGAAACTCGCCGCTCCATATTGCCTTACGGGAAAAAGCTTCACCGCAAATAATGAAAACAATTATTTCAAAAGGAGCCAGAATAAATTCTGTTGACAGCAACGGCAAAACTCCGTTAAGGCTTGCTGTTGATTTGAATCAATTTGAAAACATCAGTTCATTATCTGAAGCGGGAGCCGATCCGTTCCTGGTTGCCGCCGACAATAGAACGCCTGCGGATATTTCTTTTGAAAAAGGCGAAGAATGTATAAAGGCAATCTTTTCCGGCAGAGCCATTAATTCAAGAGACAGTATGGAAAACACCATTTTACATCTTGCCGCACGCTATGGAAATCCTGAAAGCATCAGCCTTTTACTCGGGTTTGGAGCCAACAAAACGTTCAGGAATATTTCTTCGGAAATACCTTATGATATCGCGCTAAGATGGAACAAACGTGATAACGCCGAAGCTTTAAAATAATTAAGTAGTGTCTGCCCATAAAGTTGGTTATTTTACGGACAGACCGCGGACTTTAGTCCGATGCATTATTCTCGCCTAACAGCTACGAAAATGCAGATTTTATAGTAGTCTGTTAATAATGTGTTCACATTATTAACAGACTCTAAGTAGTTTGGAAAATTCAGTTTTTACAACTTCCTTAAAATAATCCAATGTTCGCAATTAACTGAATTTTAATAATTAAGTTATTGCTTCATATTTTGCTTTTATAGTACAATTCGCTAACATGAAAAGAATAATAGCGGCTGTCTGCTCGTTTTTCATTATTTTTTTTGCTTCCTGTTCAGGCAAAGACATAAAAAACAATGAATTCCTCTTTGGTTTTGTTTCAGAACCTTCGACATTTGATCCAATAAGTCCCGCTAGCACTGCGGACGGCAGAAGCATTCTTTTTAATATATTTGAAGGTCTTGTAAAGCCTGATACAACAGGCGATCTCAAACCGTGTCTTGCGCAATCGTGGACGATTGATGAAGACTTGCTTGCATACAATTTTACTCTCAGGGAAGGTGTTCTTTTTCACGACGGCTCCCCGCTTGTTTCTGCTGATGTCAAATTCAGTTTTGATACTGCTGTCGCGTCAGGTTTCAGCGGTTTGGATAATATAAAAGAGGTTTTAACAGAAGGCAATAACCGGGTAAGGCTTGTTTTAAAAAACCCTGATCCTGAGTTTCTTCCTTACATCACATTGGGGATTGTTAAAAACGGAAATAATGACCGGGAAAAAAATATTTGCGGCACCGGTCCTTTTTCATTTGAAAGTTATACGACACAGCGAAGGCTTGTTCTTAAAAGGTTTGACAATTACTGGCATGAAAAAAAAGCATCCCTTGAAAAAGTTATAATTGTTTTTTTTGAAAATTATGACGCACTGATGACTGCTCTTCAAAGTGAAAGCATAAGCGGCTCCAGAGTTACAGGTTCAATGGCGGCTTTGCTTGATCAAAAACGTTTTGATTTTGTAAGCAGTTATTCGGCGTCTGTGCAGCTTCTTGCGCTTAATAACGCATTTCCGCCTCTTGACGATGTACGTGTAAGACGGGCAATCAACTACGGTATTGATATAAAAAACATTATAGATACCGCATTTTTCGGCGCAGGCGTTCCTTCCGGAAGTCCCATTATACCGGGGTTATCTCTTTATTACGATAATTCCCTGGTTTATGATTACAACCCTGATCTGGCACGCTCCCTTCTTAAGCAGGCGGGTTTTGACGGTGAAATTAATGATTTTTCGCTTGAAATTACAGTTCCGTCCAATTATGCCATGCATGTTGATACGGCACAGGTAATCGCAAATCAGCTTGAAAAAATCGGCGTTTCAGTAAATATCAGACTTGTTGATTGGAACACATGGCTCTCTGATACTTATCAGGGAAGAAATTATCAGTCTACAATAATTTCACTTGACAGTCCCAATGTATCCCCGCGAAGTTATCTTTCGCGTTATAATTCACAGAGAAGTAATAATTTTATTAACTTTAAAAATGATGAATTTGACAGGGTTTACAGTCTTGCTCTTGTTGAACCCGACGAAAAAAGACGCATAAATTATTACAAGAACGCCCAGCGTATCATTGCGGAAAGCGCGGCAAGCGTTTATATTCAGGATATTTTTTATTTTATGACTTTAAAAGCAGGTCAATACAGCGGTGTTTTGAATTACCCGTTATATGTCATTGATTTTGCATCGATACACAGGATAAATCAAAATTGAAATACATATTCGGAAAAATTGTAATAGCTCTTATTACAATGTTTCTGGTTTCGGTTTTTTGTTTTTTGTCATTTGGAGTAATCCGCGGAGATCCGGCGACTTTTCTTGCAGGCATTAACGCAACACCAGAATACCTTGAAAACCTTCGCAGGGAAATTGGACTTGACCGCAATATATTTATTCGTTACCTTGACTGGCTTGGCGGTTTTCTTTCGGGAAATCTGGGGGAATCTTTTCGTTTTCGCGGAGAGTCAATTTCCGCGATGATCAACGACCGCCTGCCTGTAAGTTTTACTCTCGCTTTGCTCTCGCTTTTTTTTATACTTGTTATCTCGGTGCCTGTATCTCTTTTAACAGTCAAGCGGGAAGGCAATATCCCTGATCGCATAACAAATTTTTTTACCGCAGGCGCTATCAGCATTCCGGGTTTTTTTTTGGGTCTTCTCTTCATTTGGACTTTCGGTTTTATTTTTCATTTATTTACACCTGGTCTATATATTGATTACAGAGAGAATTTTCCCGGATTCCTGCAATGCCTTTTTTTCCCCGCTCTTGCGATTGCAATTCCCAACAGCGCAATATTGATAAAATTTTTAAGAGGCTCTCTCTTTCAGGAATTGCAAAAGGATTATGTACGGACGGCAAAGAGCAAGGGAGCGGGCCGTCTTTATATTTTGCGCCGGCATGTTTTAAAAAACGCGCTCATCCCCGCTATTACAATTTTCGGTATGATCATAGCAGAAATATTTTCGGGCAGCATTATAATAGAACAGGTTTTCACTATCCCGGGAATTGGCAGACTTCTTGTAGCCGCTATAAATTCCAGGGATTATCCCCTTATTCAGGCTTTAATGGTCTACATTGCCTTTATTGTAGTGCTTGCAAACACGGCAGCCGACATTGTAATTATGTTTCTGGACCCCAGAATCAAAACTTCAAGGGAAGTGCAATGAGACATAACTTTGAATTAAAAACAGGAGCTGTAATCGGCGTTATAATTATTTTGATGTCGCTTGTAAGTTTTTTTTGGGTTCCGTATGATTACAATTCAATGAACCATGAGGATCGTCTTTCTCCTCCTGGAGCGCAGCATTTTCTTGGAACTGATAATTTCGGAAGGGATATATTTTCAAGGATAATGGCAGGCGGAAGAAATTCCCTGGTTGTCGCAGTTTGCACTGTTATCTGCTCAGCGGCGGCAGGATGCGTTCTAGGGCTTTTTGCAGGATTTCTTGGAGGAATAACCGAAACCGTTATTTTGCGCATAATTGATACAATAAGCTCTTTTCCGGGAATTGTTATGGCTCTTTTAATGATTGCACTTCTTGAAGGCGGGCAATTTTCCATGTTCATAGCCCTTTTCATACTTTTTATTCCAGGTTTTACGCGCGTTATGCGAACCGGCGCGATACAGCATAAAAACTCATCTTTCATACAGGCTGAATATATTATGGGAGCGGGATTATTTCGTATAACGTTTATTCATATCCTTCCCAATCTTGCTCCTTCCCTTCTTTCAGCTGCTGTCCTGGGGCTTTCAAACGCAATTCTGGCTGAAGCTGCGATGAGTTACCTTGGAATGGGAATACAGCCGCCGCATCCTTCGTGGGGAAGAATGCTTTACGAATCGCAGGCTTATTTTTTCAGCGCTCCGTGGTACGCTCTGTCTCCGGGAATTTTTATAATATTTACGGTAGTTGCCTTTCATCTTTTGGGAGAAGGACTGCGCCGCGCTTTTGGAGGACAGAGTGACTCCATTGCTTGAAGTGCGCGGACTCTGCACGTCTTTAATGAAAAACGGCAATGAATATAAAATTATTAATAATGTAAGTTTTAATATTGACAAAGGCGAAATAGTAGGACTTGCAGGAGAATCGGGCAGCGGCAAGAGCATGACTGCAATGTCAATTTTAAACCTCCTGCCTGACGGCATAAAAATATCGGGCGGCGAATTAATTTTTAACGATTTAAAATTATCATCTTTGAGCGATAAAGAAATGAACAGCATAAGAGGCGGTGATATTTCGATTGTTTTTCAGGATGTAAGGCAATCCCTCAATCCGCTTATGAAAGTGGGAAAACAAATTATTGAAACCCTTGAACTTTCCCAGAATTTAAAAAGTGCAAATTTGAAAAATACATACGATACGCAGAACAGGAAATCTGCTCTTGAAATGCTTTCATCGCTTGGCTTTAAAAAAGCGGAAAATATTTTTGACGCTTATCCTCATCAGCTTTCAGGCGGAATGTGCCAGAGGGTGTTAACTGCAATGGCTGTTATACGCAGACCGAAACTTCTTCTGGCTGACGAGCCGTCAAGCTCGCTTGATGAAGAAAGCCAGAACCTCTGTCTTTCGTTATTGACGGAAATGAACCGCAGCGAAAAAATGTCTCTGCTCGTTATTTCGCATGATCTTTCCGTTATACAAAATATTTGCAGCCGTTTTCTTGTTATGTATTCCGGCATAATTGTGGAAGAAGGTCCGGCTTCAGCTTTTTTTTCTCCGCTTCATCCGTATACTAAAGCATTGATTAACTCAATCCCAGATAAACAAAAACGCGGCAAAAAATTGGAAAATATACCGGGAAAAGTCAACACAATTTTTAATCCCGCAGACGGCTGTCCCTTTGCGCCGCGGTGCAAAAAAGCAAAAGATATCTGCCGCAGGGAGTTTCCCTCTCCCATTATTTCAGAAAACAGGCGTGTTTTTTGCTTTTTTCCCGAGGTGCAGAAATGAGCGAACCGCTGCTTTCTGTCAGAAATCTTTCCAATTCTTATATCAGCATAAAAAATTCACCTTTTGGAAAAGCGGAAAGAAAAAAAGTTTTGAATAACGTCAGTTTGGAAATGAAGGCAGGAGAAATTTTCGGTCTTACGGGAAAATCAGGATGCGGAAAGACAACGCTTGCCAATTGTATCCTGGGATTAACCGGTTTTGAAGGAGAGATTCTTCTGAACGGCAAAAAATGCAGGAGAGGACATGTTCAGATCGTTTTTCAGGATCCGGGGGGTTCACTTAATCCTGTTAAAAAAATAGGATTTCTTGTAGAAGAGCCCCTAATAATAAACAAAAAAGGCAATGCCGCTGAACGCAGGCAGGCTGTTGACAGAATGTTAATCCGCGTAGGACTCGATCCTTCCTTCAAAACGCGAAGGACGGGTGAACTGTCAGGAGGACAAAAACAGCGTGTCTGTATAGCGCGCGCTTTGATTATGCAGCCAAGACTTTTAATCGCAGATGAGGCAATAAGCTCGCTTGACGTATCCGCCGCGGCTCAAATATTAAATCTTTTTAACAAGCTGAATAAAAGCGCAGACCTTGGAATCATTTTCATTTCACATAACTTAAGCGCCCTGGAGTATTTGTGCAATAGAATCGCTGTTATGGAAAATGGCAGTATTGAAAGTTATCTGGAATAACTTTCAAGGGTTTCAATAACGCATTTTAGGGTTTTTTCTGTATCAAGGTATGCGTACTCTCCGCTAGCATCTCCGTATTTACCCTGCTGAACGCATTTAAATCCCTCTTTTTCGCAGGTTTCAATAACTTTTTTGGTGTCTTTTACCGAAAAGGCGATATGGTGAATCCCCTCTCCCTTTTCATCAAGAAAATCCTGCCATGTGCTTTTCTCTCCGTTTGGCTGTATCAATTCAAGCTGCATGTTCGGTCCTGCTTCAAAAAAAGCCATCTGGCATTTTGCCTTTGGCGCGTCATTCCCTTTGTATTTCGTCTGGGTTGTTTCATACTCTCCTGCCTGAACTGTGACAGGAACGGGAATCCCGAAAAAAGAAGCCCATTTCTTTTTTGTTTCTTCAATGTTTTTCACAATTATCCCAACCTGGATAATAGTGCTGTTTCCAAGTAACGCCGGCATGTTATTCTCCTTATTTTTTTTACAGTATAAACTCAATTTCTGAAACTGTGTATGGGAGCGGGTATTCTTCCGCCTCTATTTATAAAAACATCGCTCTTTGCGCTGTTAACCGCCATTATGGGTGAGCCTCCCAAAAGACCTCCAAATTGCGCCCAATCCCCTGCTTTTTTGCCCGGAACAGGGATAACGCGCACAGCAGTTGTTTTGTTGTTTACCATTCCTATCGCCATTTCATCAGCGATGATGGCTGAAATTGTCTGTGCGGATGTATCTCCCGGAATGGGAATCATATCCAAACCTACCGAACATACGCTTGTAAGAGCTTCGAGTTTATCCAAAGTTATGTTTCCGTTTTTAACGGAAGCAGCCATGCCCTCATCTTCAGATATTGGAATAAACGCACCGGAAAAACCGCCTACATGAGTTGACGCCATTATCCCGCCTTTTTTTACCATGTCTGTAAGCATTGCAAGAGCCGCCGTAGTGCCGTGAGTCCCGGCGGCTTCCAGTCCCATTTCTTCCAGAATACGCGCAACTGAATCTCCGACAGCAGGCGTCGGAGCGAGGGATAAATCGAGAATACCAAACGGAACGCCTATGCGTTTCGCTGCTTCCATTCCGACCAGCTGACCCATCCGCGTAATTTTAAAAGCGGTTTTTTTTATGGTATCAGCAAGTTCATCAAAGGTCTGGCTTGCGTAATTTTCCAGAGCCGCTTTGATTACGCCGGGACCTGAAACTCCCACATTAAGAGCGCTTTCAGCTTCTCCCGCTCCGTGAAAAGCTCCTGCCATAAAGGGGTTATCTTCAGGCGCGTTGCAAAAAACCACCAGCTTTGCGCAGCCTATTCCGTCTTTGTCAGAAGTTGCCTGCGCCGTCTCCTTAATTATTTTTCCCATTATTCTGACAGCGTCCATGTTTATCCCGCTCTTTGTCGAGGCTACATTAACGCTTGAGCACACTTTTTCCGTTACAGAGAGCGCTTTCGGGATTGAGTTTATTAGTTTTTCATCGCCTTTCGTAAATCCCTTGTGAACAAGCGCTGAAAATCCTCCGATAAAATCTATTCCAAGCTGGCGGGCGGTTTCGTCTAACGTTTGCGCATAGGGAGAAATATCGTCTTCATCACATGATGAAGCCAGAATTGAAATCGGAGTAACAGAGATGCGTTTATTGATAATCGGAATCCCGTATTCAGTCTCTATTTCGCATCCTGTTTTAACCAATTTTTGCGCAACATGCAGAAGTTTTTCTTTTATTTTTTTTCGCGTCGCTTCTCCTGTTGAACAAATGCAGTCAAGAAGTGAAACTCCCAGAGTTATCGCGCGTATGTCAAGCTTATAACGCATGAACATATCAACAGTTTCTTTTATTTCAAACGGGGTAAAAAGCATAGTTCACCAATAGAATAAAATCGTGGAGAAAAGCAGAGCTTTTCTCCTGCGTATTTAAATTACAAAGTAATTTTAAATACGATGCATCGCGGAGAAAACCTTTTCATGCATCAAACTAATTGATACATTCAGCGTATCGCCGAGAACTGTAAGTTCCCGCTTGATCTCTTCAAGCGCTTTTGAACTGGAAGAAAGATTTACCATCATCATCATTACAAAGTTCCCGCTTAAAACTGTCTGTGATATGTCTTCGATATTTATATCACGATCAGCCAAAAAAGCGGAAACTTTGGCAATTATTCCAACCTTGTCGCTGCCTACTACTGTTATAATGGCGTTCATAAATTCAGGAGTATCCTTTCTGCTTCCGCTTTCCCCGAATAACCTGGGTTGCGGCTTATCAGATCCTGCAAGTATCTTTTCGCTTCATTTGTCTGGCCAAGTGTGACGCATGTCATTCCAAGCTCAAACATCGCATCCCAATTATCAGGCGCAAGACGCAGCAAAGACTGATATGAAGTCAGCGCTTTTTCAAGGTCCCCCGCTCCGGCATAGGCGCGCGCGAGGTTAAATCTCACTGTTGGATCATTGGGTCTTGATGTTAAAGCTCTTTCATAATGAACGATACTGTATGTCCAGTTCTCTATCTTTGCGTAAACAGCGCCCAAATTGTTGTTTATTTCAAAATTCGCTGGTTCTGTTCTGTACGCTTCGCTTAAAACTTCAATCGCCTCGTTATAATTCCCGTTTGAAAGATAAATGCTTCCAAGGTTAATCTTCGGTCTCATATACTTTGGATCAATGGATGAAGCTCTTTTATATGCCGAAACGGCATGATCAGCAGCTCCCGCTTGCTCGCAGGCAAGACCCAATGTATAAATATAAACCGCATTCCCCGGATCGCCGTCAACGGCAACTCTTGCATGGTTAAGGGCTTCCGCGGATTTTTTCAGTTCAATTTTTACAATTGCCATATTGTAATTGGTATGGGGATCGTTTGCATTGATTGAAAGCGCTCTTGTAAATATATTCTCGGCTTCGGCAAGATGTCCCGCCTGACCGTGAGCCGCGCCAAGTTCGCATAATGTCGCGTAATCATTCGGGCTGTACTGAAGCGCTCTTGAGAAAGATGTAACCGCTCCTCTTGCGTCGCCTGAAACGAGAAGAAGCCTTCCAATCTCGCGGTGTGCAGCGGCATAATCGGCTTTTATGGCGACAGCCTGCCTGTAAGCGGAGAGAGCTTCGTCATTACGGTTTAACATGCGCAGAGTTCCGCCGAGGTTATACCATCCCGGTTCAAAATTGGGATTTAACCTGACGACATTCTGGAAGGCATCGCGCGCTTCCTGATAACGCCTTGCAAGAAATAAAGCGCGTCCCAAATCATGCGCGTAAAGATAATTATGGCTGTCAAGACGGGCAGCTTCCCTGAATTCACTGATCGCTTTATCGTTTTGTCCTGCGTCGCGCGCAATCCTTCCAAGCACATGATGAGGGAGCGCGGCATTCGGATCCTTGTTTACAGCTTCGTTTGCAAGCTCCGAGGCTCTTGATAAAGCTTCCTGAGCGCCGGCTGCGTTTGGATTATTTGCCCTGTAATTGTAATAGGCATCAGCCATATCGGCGAGTTTCTGCGCTTCAAAAACAGGCTGACCGGACGGCATTTCCCTTCTTGCTTCGGAAAAAAGCTGGCTCGCTCCTGGAAGATCTCCGGCGTTTAATCTTGCCTTTCCGTCGCTGACAAGGTTATTCACCTTCCTCATTATTTCCTGCATTTCACGCGACGCTTTTGCAAGTTCTTCTTCCTGCTCTTTCTTTCTCGCTTCTTCGGCTTCTGCGGCGGCCCTCCGCATCGCGGCGGCTTCTTCCTGGACGCTTGCAAGCGAATCCGTCGCCGATCTGTTGGCGGCGAATTGATTTGCAGATAACGCAGCGTTTTGTCTTCGCTGCTCTTCAAGAAACTGCCTTTGCGCTTCGATTAAGGCATCTGTGCCGCTTGAACGGTTCAATCTTAAAATGGCGTCCTGAAGCGCTTTAGCGTCTTCATCGTTGTGATTTTCAATTAGCAGGCTGTCAAGAAGATCAAGCGCTCTGTTATACTCGCCGGCTTCAGCATAACTTGTCGCAAGACGGATAATATTATCCCTTCTTGAGTTACTGCTGTTATCATCCCCATAAGCGACATTCCCTCCGGTAAAATCACCGCCTTCGGTTTTCCCTTTTTTTGAGAAAAGGATAATTCCCCCGACAATCAGAAGGATAGCCGCCGCACTGCAGGAAATAATAATGATTAGTTTTCGTCTGTCTATCAATTAATTACCTCCTCTGTCAATCAAGCTCAAATTCGCCGTCATAATTTTTAACGCTTTCTGCGCCTGATGATATTCCCTGACTGAAATCAGCGGCAGACTGAAGCGACGCCGACACCGAATCAAGAAGCCTCTGCCTCTCTTCGGCAATCCTTCTCTCTTCTTCAGCAGCCAAAATCCTTCTCATTTCTTCGGCAGCCGCTTCGGCTCGGATTAAACGAATCAGACTTTCTATATTGCTGCGCTGGGAAGAAAGAGGCTCTAAAGTAAGGTACTGTTCGTAATCGGAAACTGCATTATGTATGTTTCCGGCTTTCACCCTTGTGTTTGCCCTTCCCAGATAAGCCTTGGAAAATACCGCATCAAAACTAATCGCCTGTGAATAAAACCTTTCGGCTTCATCATTGTTCCCTCTTAAAAAATACACATTTCCTAGATTATTGGCAATATTTGCAGAATGGCTGCCTGCCAGGGGAAGAATCCTTCTGTAGAGAGCAATAGCTTCTTCAAACCTGCCGAGTTGTTCATAAACGATTCCAAGATACAGGTATGTAGTTATATTTGACGGGTTTTCAGAAACTGCGCTTTCCAGAAAGGGAGCGGCAAGGGAGGGCTGATTCAGCATCAGAAGTTCTTCTCCCCTGGAAAAACTTGTCTGTCCGTGGCAAGTAACTGTCAATACAAGAAAAATAAATACAATAACAGACTTATTCGGCAACTCGGTTAGTTGTCTCATACGTCTTGTGTTCTTTTTCATATTTTTTCCTTCCTAATATCAAAACAATCTGTTAAAATAAAGATTACCGGTGTTTTGCATATACCGTTTTTTCCATAAAACCTGATAAACATGCCTTTTATGTCCATATACTATATCGACAGATTAAAACATGTTCATCGAGCTATAAATAAAATTTATTTATGGCTATTACAAATATACGATTAAAATTAAAAGGCGTGTACTTGAAAATACTGTGTATTTCAGACCAAATTGACCCCCTTGTCTACACCTCTTCCATAAAAGAACGTTTCGCCGACATTGATTTTGTGTTATCTGCGGGGGATCTGCCCTTTGATTACCTCGATTTTATCATATCCAGCCTGAATAAACCGCTTTTTTTTGTATTTGGAAACCATTTTACCGATAAAATGAATCATTTCAAAAAAACGTGGAATACCGCGATAACGGAATTCAACGAAGAATATTACTGCTGCGGAGCCGTGCATCTTGGAACAAAAATTAAAGTTGAAAGAGACTTTATTATTGCAGGTCTTGGAGGCTGTATGCGTTACAACGATGGTTCCAACCAGTACACGGATTTTCAAATGTTTATGGAAGCGGTTAAACTTATTCCAAAACTTGTCTGGAACAGGTTGTTTCGCGGAAGGTTTCTTGATATTCTTCTCACTCATGCGCCTCCAAGGGGAATTCATGATAAAAAAGATTTATGCCACACAGGTTTTAAAACGTATTTGTGGTTTATGAAATATTTTAAACCGAGGTACCTTGTCCACGGTCACATTCATTTATATGATTTATCAGATGTGCGCTGTACAAAATGTGAAAACACGACTGTTATAAACGCGTACAGCCATTATGTAATAGATTTGGGAGAAGGAAATGGATATTGACAGCATAGCGCAGCAAGCCTCTTACGATTTCTCACGCGCAAGAGGCAAAGCGTTTCTTTCACAGATGCAGCATTTTTTAAATACTGATCGCAACAGGCTTCTTTCCTTTAACGACGTGAAGGATATCTTAAAGCCAAAAAATGAAGTTTACAGGGGAAGCCAGATAGTACCGATAAAAATGATTGTCGGAAGCGAAGGGCGGTACCATGATTTTAACAAATTTTTTCTTCCCAAAAAGGAACATCTGCGCCACCGCTGGCAAAGAGTGGACGAAGCCCATATTAAAGACATTATTCTTCCTCCCATTCAGCTTTATGAAATCGGAGGGATGTATTTTGTCCGTGACGGCAATCACCGCGTATCTGTCGCCAAGGCGCAGGCTGTTGAATTCATTGACGCTGTTGTTACAAGCCTTACGACAGAAGTGAATATTAAACCTTCACATACAATCGATGAACTGCGCGTTGCTCTTGTTGATTATGAAAAAAACATTTTTTACGAGAAAACAGATTTTAAAAAATTAACCGGTTATAATGAGTTGTATTTCAGTTCTCCTGGAAGGTACGATGTTATTTACAATCACATACTTGTGCACAAATATTACCTGAATGAAAACAGGGAAGATGAAATACCGTTCGAAGAAGCGCTTATTTCCTGGTTTAAAAATGTATACACTCCTGTAATTACGATTATAAGGGAACAGCTTTTTTTGGCGAATTTTCCCGGCAGAACCGAAGCCGATCTTTATGTCTGGATAATTAAACACTGGGATTTCCTGAAAAAAAAATATGGAACATATCCTCTTGCAAAGGCCGCAGGGGATTTTACAAAAAGATACGGACAGGAGAAAGGGAGCTTTTTCAGACAGTTGGCAATATCTGCGGAAAGAATAATAAATAAAGTCAGGGGAAAATAGTGGCAATCTTATCAATTCAATCCCATGTTGTTTACGGATACGCAGGTAATACAGCGGCAGTTTTTCCCATGCAGCGTCTTGGTAGGCAGGTATGGTCTGTCAACACTGTTGAATTTTCAAACCACACAGGTTATGGTTCATGGAGAGGAAAAATTCACAGCGCCGAGTATATAAAAGAGCTCATAACGGGGCTGGAAGAGAGAAATGCCTTTATTGATTGCGAAGCTGTATTATCAGGTTATCTTGGGGATGCAGCTTCAGGCAGGGTAATAGCGGAAACTGTAAAAAAAATAAAAAGTATAAATGAAAATGCGCTTTACTGCTGTGATCCTGTAATGGGAGACGCTGGCAGGGGCTTATATGTAAAACCTGATATTCCGTTAATATTTAAAAATGATCTTATATGTCTTGCCGATATTACCTGTCCAAACCAATTTGAGCTTGAAGAGCTTACAGGCATTAAAACGCCTGATATAGAAGCAGTTTTAACAGCAATAAAAACCCTGCATGAAATGGGACCTTCCGTTGTGCTTGTTACAAGTTTCCGTGAAAAAGAAGGAGAACTTTCCATGCTTGCCTCCTGTAAAAACGAGATTTATAAAATTACTACAGCCGAGATACCTCTTGGAACCGGCGTTGCTGGAACCGGCGATATGACTTCCGCTGTTTTTTTATCTCATTATTTAAAAAACAAAAATATTAAGGAAACACTGGAATTATGCACATCATCTGTTTACGGTATATTGAAAATGAGCTATAATGAATTTGTACGCAAGGGAGATAAAACTCCTGTTGAACTTAGGCTTATTGAGGCGCAGCAGGAATTTTGTTCTCCTTCTGAAATAATAAAATCTGTAAAAATTAAAGGGTAATATTTAATAATGAAAACAGAAGCATCAGGCAATGACTGGATAAAACAGAGTCCGTATGATCGTTTTAATTATTTTATTGCGATAAAAGTAGATCGTTATAAGACGCTTCTGGCAACAGTTGAAAAACTGAGGTTAAACTCCCTTGCTGTTTCAATTTCCGGAAACCGTCATTTTTTAATTTTCCCGCCTTCAAGAAAATTGCCGCGTCCTCTGGGAAGCGCTCTTCCTTTTGCAGGACAAAGCCCCTTTATGCTTGTGGCTCATTACGATCGTGTAGACGGAAGCCCTGGCGCCAATGACAACAGCATTGCGGTTTTTCATCTTTTAAAAGCGGCGAATATTCTTACACAAAGGGGCTTAAGCAACTGGATGATTGTCTTCACGGACAAGGAAGAACTTACATCCGGCGAAAATTTTGAATCGCAGGGGTCTTTTACCCTTGCGCAAAAATTAAGAGTATGGGGTCTTGAAAAGGCAAAAATCTTTAATTTTGACGCATGCGGAACAGGAGATACTTTAATTTTTTCGAATTTAACAGATTCTGTTTTAAACAACAACGACAGACCGAACATTCAAAAAATAAAAAGCGATGTTCAACAGCTTCGAAATCACGCTCTTAATACCGCTTCCCTCATGCATCTTGAAAAATTCCTGATCGCCCCCGCTCCCTTCTGTGACGACATGGGTTTTCTGCGCGCCGGATTTGCAGTGCAGACTGTAACAATGCTGCCGTCGGAAGAAGCGTCCGCTTTTGAAGAAATTTTGCGAAAATATCCTGAATTTACAAAGCTTCTCATCTCCGGTGAAATAAAAAAATCCAATGAAAGGCGCAATCTTCCGTCAACATGGAAAAATTTAAACACTGTCGCCGATACTCCAGACCGCCTTACTCCGCAAAACTTTAACACTATTGTAAATTTTGTTGTCGAGCTCTGCAGTAACTAGTGTTTGTCCATAAAGCCGGTTACTTTACGGACAAAGACCAAGCATCCTGCTGAAAGCTTTAAGAGCGCCGTCCCCGTAATCACCGGAAAGCACCTTTTTTGTAAGTTTTTTTCCAAGCTGCACTCCTTCCTGATCAAAGCTGTTAACATTCCAGATAAATCCCTGGAACATAACTTTATTCTCATAATGCGCAAGAAGGCTGCCAAGAGCCGCGGGGGTTAGTTTTTTCCCGAATATTAAGCTTGACGGACGTCCGCCCGGAAAATCCTTGTTTTTATCGGAATCATCCTGTCCTTTTGCAAAAGCGGCGATTTGCGCGGCAAGATTCGCGCAAAGTTTTTTTTGTGATACAGATCCGTCAACGCTGACATCATCGTTCTTTTGACTTTCGGTAAAACCGATAAACTGAAGCGGAATAACGCCTGTCCCCTGATGCAGTAACTGATAAAACGAATGCTGCCCGTTGGTTCCCGGTTCTCCGAAAATAACAGGACCTGTTTGGTAATTTAAAATTTCTCCGCTGCGGCTGACCCTCTTTCCGTTTGACTCCATGTCCATCTGCTGAAGATGAGCCGGAAAACGCGAGAGCGCCTGACTGTAGGGTAGAATGGCAGTATAGGGATAACCCTGAAAGTTTCTTTCCCACACTCCGACAAGAGCGTCCAAAAGAGCAGCGTTTTTTAATATGTCTTTTTCAAGAGCGAGTTTATCCGCTTCGCAGGCGCCACTAAGGAATTCCCTGAATACATCAGGACCGAATGCGAGAGAAAGAACGCATCCTCCGACCGCCGAGGATGACGAATAACGCCCTCCGATATAATCGTCAATATAAAAAGAATCGAGGTACGCGCTGTTACGCGCAAGAGGGCTTGTCTGGCTTGTAACGGCTATCATGTGTTTACTTGGATCCAAACCCGCTTTTACAAGCTTATCCTTGGCAAAAAGCTCATTGGCAAGTGTTTCCTGAGTCGTGCCGCTTTTTGAAACAAGAATAAAAAGGCTGCTTTCCAGCTTGCATGAAGCTGTCACGGCGGAAGCGTCGTCAGGGTCAACATTGGAAATGAATTTCGCCTCCATGCGCTTTTTGCCTTCCTTGACCGCCCAGTTGTCAAGAGCGATGTAAAGAGCGCGGGGACCAAGGTCTGAGCCTCCGATTCCTATTTGAACGACAGTGTTAAATTCTTTTCCGGTGCTTCCCCTGTATTTACCCGCATGAACGCAGGATGCAAATTCACAGAAGCGATCAAGCTCTTTCCTGTAAAAATCGCCGATGTTTTTTCCGTCTTTAACAACAGGATTCCCCTGCTCTCCCCTTAAAAGATGGTGAAGCACTTTGCGCTTTTCTCCCGTGTTCATCATCTCTCCGTCAAGAAGAGCCTTGTATTTTAAGATGAGCTGCTGTTCATCTGAAAGTTCCTGTAAAAGGGAGACGCAGGTATCATCAACAGCCTTTGCCGCCCATGAATATTTAAACCCCGCTCCCATCGGAACAACGCACTTCTCCACTCTTTTGGCGTCAAGTTTTTCCCTGAAGTTAAAACTGCCTGAAGCATGGCTTTTCAGTTTATTAAAAATATTAGTCTCGTCAAAATTTTTATACTGCATATTATCTCCTTACATTTTCATTATTGCATAAATTCTATATTGATAACAGCTATTTCGCTGTTTGTTCCGATTCGAAGGGGCGGTCCCCATAATCCCGCTCCGGAAGTTACAACTGCCTGCATGGTTTCTCCTTTCCAGTAGCCGTAATGGCTCGCTCCCGCTCTTTTAAATATTAAATATGTGAACAGTGAAGCGGGAAAAAGCTGACCTTTATGCGTGTGACCGCTTACAACAAGGCTGACTCCCGCTTTTTCCAGCTGCGGAAACTGAACCGGCTGATGATCCATCATTAAAATGGTTCCATTAATTCCCTCTGTCATTTCCGCGGAGGTTTTTCTTTCATTGCTAAGTCCGATAGGACGCGCGTCCCTTCTTCCGCCAAGATAAAGATTATCCCTTATAATTACAACTTCATCCTGGAGAAGTGTAATTCCCGCTTCCTTTAAAATACCTTCAATCCTTTTTGTTGTACCGCCGCGCAGAGCCTGCCTGTCAACATCGTGATTTCCGAGGCATGCGTATGCACCTAACGGTGCGTTAATGGAACCCAGATTTGTTATCACTCCCTGAAGATCCCTTATCACATCGATATTTCCGTCGAATATATCCCCGGCGATCAGCACAATGTCAGGTTTCTGCTTGTTTATTTTTTCCACCACTCTTCCTGTCCATGCTTCATTAACCAAAGAGCCGATATGCAAATCCGATAACAGAACTATACGGATACCGCCTCCGCTTCCCTGCATGGAGATATTGTAATCAACCGTTTTTATTGAACGCGCATGAAATATTCCGAAAAAAATGAAAAGAACGCACAGACAAAGAGCGGTTCCTGTTGTATATAAATTAATGTTAGCCGCTTTATTTCCTTTTAAAATGAAAATGAACCTTGCCGCTTCCGATAAAACAAGAAACATGAGCATGTAAAGAAAAAAAGCCATCCACAGCGATCCCAGTATCCGTAAAAAATTTATATTGTGATTTATGAAGCTGGTTAAAAACGGGGCGGTACAGAAAAAAACAAAAATAATCCAAAAAATAATTAATTTAGTATCAGGACAGAAAAAACGAAGCAGCCCTAAAAGTCTTATACCTATATAAAAACAAATTCCTGCATAAAATAAAAAAACTACAGGTGAAAAAAAAATCCAACGCATATTTTATAATAAACCTTTTTATAATAATGTTTCAATTGTGTAAGGTCTTCCCAAAACTTCAGCTTTGGGGAAAGCTGCCTTGGTTTTAAATGAAAAAATGGGCTTTAGACCGCTTTTTCAGGAGCTTTTTCAAAACAAACCGGGTTTTGTGAAAAGCTCATGTATTTACGTTTATACGCTAAATCAATTATAATTGGTTTAAAAGCGGTCGTTAGTATGATTCTTAATAAAATAAAAAAAATACCTCCATTAAAACTGGGAATATTCGCAGGTTTAACGCTTCTTTTTTTGCTGGTTCTAGTATCAGTGATACTCAGGAATAATTCAGGCGATGATGAATTCCTTGCTCCCGTCATTACAATAAAACCGGTTTACGGAAATCTTGAAAAAACCCTGCGCATCACAAGCCAGGTTGAAACAGGCCGCCTTATAACGCTTGTTCCTCGCGTTGCCGGCACTCTTGTCATGCTTGATGTAAAAGCGGGTGACGAAGTAGAAGTGGATCAGATAATCGCACAGGTGGATTCCGCTCCGTATGATCTCACCTTCCTGCAGGCAAGATCGCAGTATATGACCGCCCGCTCCACTTACGACAGAATTGGTCAGCTTTACAGCAGTCAGGGAGTATCGCGCCAGAATTACGATGAAGCGAGAATGGCTTCCGAAGTTGCAAGGGCGCAGTTTGAAATGGCGCAGTTAAACCTTGATTATACGAATATCCGCTCTCCAATGAATGCGACCGTTCTAATGCGTCATGGAACACAGGGCGCTCTTGTAGGAGCGGGAACGCCTCTTGTCACTCTTGGAGACCTCGGCGACTTGCGGATTAACGCGGCGATTCCTGAAATTCATTACAGGTTTTTCGCGGACAACTGGGAAAGAATGCCTGTACGCATTAACGCTCCCGCCCTTGGAGAGGCATCCTATGATCTTCAGCCTTTAAGCCTTGCGCCCTATGTTTCACCTGAAAATCGAAGTTTTATTGTCGAATATGAAATTCCTGACGGAGTGCAATATGGTCTTCGTCCGGGTATGTTTGTCAACGTAATTTTCACGCTGGAAAAAAGAGAAAGAATTTTTTTCCTGCCGTTTAAAACTCTGGCATCGGGAAACAGGCTGTGGTATGTCGCTGAAGAAGGAAAAGCGCAGTACATGGAATTAAATCCGGAATTTTTTAATAATGAATTTTTTCAAATTCCTTCGCTGTATGAAAACATGATTTTTATTCTGGAAGGTCAGCATTTTATCAATCAGGGTCAGCGCGTCAATATTCTTTCCGGTGATACGCCTCAATGAAAATATCGGATTTCGCGATAAAACATCCCAAAGTGATAATGATGCTGCTCATTATACTTTTTGTTTTTGGACTGATGTCGGTTTTCAGCCTCAGGCGGAGCCTGATTGCTGACATGAACATGCCTACTCTGGTTGTTATTACAACATGGCCTGGCGTAGGTCCTTCGGATATTGAAGTTGAAATTACAAATCCGCTTGAAGAATCGCTGGGCACTCTTTCCGGGCTTAAGCTGATGTCTTCAGTTTCAAGAAACTCTGTTTCCGTTATTGAACTTCAGCTGGGTTATAACGAAAAGGCTGAAGACAGGCTTTATGAAATAAGGGAAAAAATAAACAGCGCAATGCCGAATCTCCCAGATGATCTTCCCTCTCCTCCGAGGATACTCCAATACAGTACCGCTGAACTTCCAATCATGACAATTATCGCAAAAGGTGAAATCAGCCGCAGCGAATTGTCTTCGCTTTGCAATGACGAAATAATCCCCGCGCTGTCCAGAGTGACAGGCGTTGCAAATGTAAGCATTAACGGCGGCAGCAGGGATATAGCGGAAATTAATATCGATATTAACAGACTCAACGCGCTTCAGATTCCGCTTTTGGATATAACCCAGATTCTTGGAGCCGCGAATTTTTCCCTTCCCGGAGGAGCGGGCATTTATCAGGGATATAACTTAAATATACGAACGGACGGCCGTTATGCCTCTCTTGACGATTTTAAGGATCAGGTCCTTGCGTTTAAAGACGGACATTTTATCCGGCTTAAAGATATCGCTGACGTAGAAATAAGGGAAGATCGCAGAAGCAATTATGTCATTTCCAACGGAGAGGATTCTCTTGCCCTTTCTGTAAATAAACAGCAGGACGGAGACAGTATTTTAATAAGCCGCGAAATACGAACCATTCTTGATTCTTTTGAAAAAGAAAAGAGCGGGAAACTTTCTTTTTCATACATCAAGGATGACGCAGTAAACATATCGATGTCTGTAAATTCAGTTCTGCGTTCTGCGGTTTTCGGCGCAGCGCTTGCCGTTTTGGTCCTGTTTATATTTTTGCATAACACAAGCGCAACCTTCATGATCAGTTTTTCCATTCCGCTTTCAATTCTTTTTACGATGCTCGCCCTCTGGGTTAAAGGATCGAGTCTTGATCTTGTAACCCTTGGAGGCATGACAGCAGCAATAGGTATGATTATTGACGCTTCAATTGTCGTTCTTGAAATGATACAGAGGCATTTTAACAAGGGGCAGTTAAACGCATCAGATGCCGCTTCATTGGGAGTCCGCGAAACAGGACAGGCACTGATCGCTTCGATGACAACAACATTGGCCGCTTTTTTCCCGGTGCTTTTTTTAACAGGGCTTGCCGGCATTATCCTGAAAGACGTCGCATGGACAATAATTTTCGCGATATTTTTCTCTATACTGGCGGCTATCGTTGTTATTCCGTTTTTATGCTCCATTTTTCTGAAACCTGAAAAAGAAATGTTAAAGATCATTCATATTTTCAGGAAAAAGATTAACCTTGATTTTAGCGCGCGCATGGACAGATTTATGGAAAATCTGAACAACAAATACAAAAATCTTTTATTAAACGCGATAAAAAACAAATTTTCCTTTATTGCCGGAACTTTAATACTTTTTATTTTAAGTCTTTTGTCAATTCGTTTTCTTGGTTTTGAGTTCCTTGCTCAGACTGATATGGCTGAAATAGTAGTCAGCGTGGAAACGCCCGGCGGATATACTCTTGAAATGACTCGCGATAAAATAATTATTCTGGAAAAAACCGTCAGGGAAATAATCGGGAACGAGATGGAAACATCCTTTTATATCGCAGGTCAGGCAGGCGCTTTTGACATGGGAAACGAGCCGAACCGCTGTTACGGGACAATCAGGCTGAAACGCCCACAGGGCAGAAAACGTCACGTAACGGAAATTGTTAACGAACTGAACGAAAAAATAAAGCGGATGATCCCCGACGTACTGGCTGATTTCAGAAACGGCGGTCTTTCCAATCTGATGTCAATGGCTACAGGCGGCGAAGGACTTGTTGTCAATGTATACGGCGCAAACCTTGATGCGGTTGTCGCCGCATCTTCCCAGATAAGGCAGTATATGCTTCAGGATTCAAACGTAGTTAATACAGATATTGACATTCGTTTTAACCAGCGTGAAATGAACACGCGCCTTTTACATCAATATCTGGGTCTTCTAGGGCTTACCTCCTACGAAGCCGCTCTTGCAGGCAGAATTGCGTTTAACGGCATTTCCCTCGGCACTTTTTACGGTAAGGATAAAAATTATCCCATAGAACTGCGAACCTCTCTTGGAAGCGGTTCTGTCTCCGATGATGTTTTATACTCTCTTGGAATAAATACAAGACAGGGAAATCAGGTTTCTTACGCGAATTTCGCAGAACTTGAAATTGAAGAAACCATCTCCAGGATCAACCACAGAAATAAATCCCGTTCAATCACAGTTTCAGCTAATTTAAAGGATCCGAACGTGCGCGAAAGCACCCGCCGCCTTGAAAACCTCATTAATACACACGGCATTGTTCCCGGAGCAAGCTGGGAGCTTGGAGGAACCGCCGCCGAAATGCTTTCTTCTTTTCGGTCTTTAATTGTTGTGCTTGTCCTTGCAATATTTTTAATTTACTCGGTTATGGTAATTCAGTTTGAGCGTTTCACCCAGCCTCTTCTTGTTATGTCTTCAATACCTTTTACATTGATAGGAATAACAGGCGGTCTTTTGTTATTCCGCTCATCATTAAATCTTGTTTCAATCATGGGCATTATCACCCTGGCGGGGCTTGTTGTGAATAACGCCATTATCCTGATAAGTTATATCAACCTGTTAAGGGATAAATACGGACTTCCTCTGGAAGAAGCGGTCATTACAGGTTCCATTTCACGTTTAAAACCGATTTTGATGACGACAATAACAACGCTTTTCGGCATCATCCCCCTGTCCCTTGCAACAGGAGAAGGATCGGAAATTTACGCTCCGCTTGGGCAGAGCATATTCGGCGGTCTTTTCAGCTCCACATTTATAACGCTTTTCTTCATTCCGGTTGTTTATCTCATGCTGGAAAAAAGAAGGGAAAAATAAGATACTATTTTGATTTTGATTTTAATATATTATTAAATAATGTCATTATTTACACTTATAAAAAACATCCTTCCCTATGTCCGTCCTTACAGATGGCTCATTTTCCTTGCGTTGTCGCTGACTTTTATCGGAGCCCTGACAGCGCAGGTTAACGCTTACGTACTGCAGTATACCGTTAACAGCATCGCCTCCCTTGTCGAGCAGCAAAAAGCGTTAAGCGAAGGTTTACATATTGTCGCCATTATTTCAATAATTTTATTAAGCAAAGAACTCTTAAATATCGCCGTCTCTTTCGGGCAGAAATTTTTCGGCGAAAAAATCCGCATTATGATTTCCAAGGATTTCGCGCAAAGGATAATAGAAAAGGTTTTAACTTTCCGCATGGCGTTTTTCACCGCTGATGAAAGCGGTTCAGGCAAACTGCAGACCCGTATTGATCAGGGAGTATCAAGTTTAACCCGCATGGTACAGGTTTTTTTCATTGATATTTTTCCGCTTTTTACATCCGCCATTGTCGCTCTTATTGGAATGTTTAACGCGAACTTTTCCGTCGGCTTTGTCGCTCTGTGCATTGTACCTGTATATTTTTTAATCAGCAAAAGACAAGCGACCAAACTCAAAGGCTGGCGGCGCAATATCCGCAGTTTCCGCGAAAATAAATCAGGCGGAATTATTAATATTCTGGAATCCATAAGCGTAATAAAATCGTTTAACCGCGAAGACATTGAAGGTAAAAAACAGCTTGCCCTGCAGACAGCTCTTGCCGACACGCAGATGAAAACCCGTTCAACCAATTTTAAATTTGACGCTCTTAAAACATTTACCGAGCAGTTCGGCGTTGTAATAATAATTATACTAACCGCTTATCTGGTTTTAACAGGCCAAATGCTGATCGGCGCTATCATGCTTCACATAATGCTGTTCAATAATGTTACAGCTCCAATAAGACAGCTTCACCGTATTTACGATGAAGTGAACGACGCGCTTATTTATGCTGAAGGTTTTTTTGACATCATGAATTCAAATCACCAGATTGAGCAGTCAGGCGCTTACAAGCCGGAAAAGATCAGCGGAAAATTTGAACTTAAGAATGTAAACTTTTCCTATCCCAACGGAACAAAAGCCCTGTTCGCCGTGAACATGACAGTTCTTCCGAATAAAATCACAGCGCTTGTCGGGCTTTCCGGAGCGGGCAAAAGCACTGTTATAAATCTTCTTGATAAATTTTATGAGCCCTCAGAGGGTGAGATTTTACTTGACGGAGTGCCGTTACGCGAATACGACACAAAATTCCTGCGCGAAAACATTGGGTTGGTGCTGCAGAAAAACCATATTTTCAGCGGGAGCATAGCGGATAATATTTTTTACGGAAAACCCGGCGCATCCTACGAAGAAATGGTGGACGCCGCGAAGCAGGCTTACATTCATGAACAGATCGTAAATCTCCCAGACGGCTACGAATCCTCTGCGCTGTTACTGTCAGGCGGTCAGCAGCAGCGAATCGCCATCGCAAGGCTGTTTTTGAAGAAACCGCCCATTATCTTCCTTGACGAGCCGACGGCAAGCCTGGATGCGATTGCCACAGAGCAGATCAAAAACAGCCTTGATGCAATAAAAAAGGACCGGACTGTCATCATTATTTCGCACAGCGTCTCGCAGTTTATCGATTCTGACATGATCTATGTACTTAAACAGGGGCATGTACTGGAAAGCGGCACCCACGAAGAAGTTTATAAAAAGGAAGGCGCATACAAGGAAATATTTGACGCGGCAGCCCGAAGCCTCAATGTGGAAAGAATCAGCGGTACTTTTATGAAAATATAATGCAAAAACATACAAAAATAAAATATACTTTATATATGCTAAAAATTATTCCGGTGATTTCCTTTTCATTTGTTTGTCTGGTAATATCAGGATGTTTTCAAAAACCGGATGATACATCTGTTGACTTTTCCGCGATCCGGTCATTCCGCGATATTCCTGGGGTAACGACGCAGGAAATCACTGCTATAGAATCACTTCAAAAACAAAATGAATCTTTTATTTACGGAATGGCTCCGTCATCTGAAGCGTTTGTGGACGGAGACGGAGATCTCAACGGATACGCCGCGCTTTACTGCCAATGGCTCTCTGGACTTTTCGGCATTCAATTTAACCTCAGGATACTTGAATGGACTGAATTAACAGAAAAATTAAATACAGGTGAAATTGATTTCTCGGTACATTTTTTAACCGGCGATGAAAATATTGAAAATTATTATATAAGCGACCCCATTGCCGAACGGCAATTTATTATTACAAGGCTTGCCGAAAGCCGCAGTATCAGCCTCATAAGACGAGAACGTAAACCCCGGTATGCTTTTACATCAGGCGCTCCCACTGAAGCCGCCATTGCTTCTGTTATAGGAAGGGATTCGTATGAATGTGTTTGGGCAGGCAATTACAGCGAAGCGTACAGTATCCTTGAAAGAGGAGACGCCGACGCGCTTATAACATCAAAAGCCGCTGAAGCGAATTTCATTTTATACGATAATTTAATACATGAAGATTTTTTTCCGCTGATTTACAGTCCTGTTTCAATGATAACAATAAATCCATCACTTGAAACAATTATATCTGTTGTGAACAAGGCTTTGGAAAGCGGCGCTGTACCTTATCTGAACAGCCTGTACAATGCAGGTTATAACGAATACAAACGGCATAAATTCCTTATAAAGCTGAACGATGAAGAAAAAGCTTATTTAAGGAATACCGCCATTGTACCGGTTGCGGCGCAATATTTTAATTACCCGATGGTTTTTTATGATGAATATAAAAAGAGATGGGACGGCATTACTTTTGATATACTGCGCGAAGTAGAAGAGATTACCGGTATATCTTTCGAAGTTGTAAATAACAAAAATACCGAAATGTACGAATTGATACAAATGCTCGGCGACGGCAGGGCGCATATGTTTTCCGATCTTATTTTTTCGGCGGAGCGGGAACCTCACTATTTATGGGCGGATCATAAACTCATGCCCGATCAATACGCGCTTCTGTCAAAGATAAATTTCCCAAATATTAACCTGAATGAAATACCGCAGGTGCGGATTGCGCTTGTAAAAAACACCGCCCATATGGAAATGTTTAAAAGGTGGTTTCCAAACGCTGAAAATACAGTGGAGTACGATGTTGTTGACGATGCGTTTCATGCTTTGGAAAAGGACGATGTTGACATGGTTATGGCAGCAAAAAGCAAGCTGCTTTTTTATTCAAATTATTACGAATTTTCAGGTTATAAGGCAAATTATCTGTTCAACTATTTTTATGAGTCTGCTTTTGCTTTTAACAGGGAGCAGGCTGTTTTGCGCTCCGTTATGGATAAGGCGATGTCAACTATTGATACAAAAATCATCATAGAACAATGGCTTACAAGATCATACGATTACCGGATAAAAATGCTCAGAATGCAGATGCCCTTACTAATAGGTATAATTGTTCTTTCCCTGATTGTTCTTGCCCTGACATTAAGCATAATTTTCAGGAACAAAAAAAAATTAACCATGTTACAAAAGGAACACGAGCGTACAAGGATCATGCTGGACACTCTCCCCATCGCCTGTTTTACAGGAAGCATCGAAGGCAGGATATACGATTGTAATACCGAAGCGGTGCGTCTCTTTGAACTGGAAAGCAGGCATGATTTCATAAAACACTTTGAAAAAGATCTTTCGCCGAAATATCAGCCTGACGGACAGCTTTCGTATGAACTGCTGTTTAAATACGGGATACAAACGGCGGAAAAAGGAAAATGCGTTTTTAACTGGACGCATCAGCTGCTGGACGGAACGCCGATTCCGGCTATTGTCACCCTTGAAAGCGTTACCTACGGCGGTGAAAATCTCCTCATGGCGTATATCCGCGATATGCGCGAGCATGTGGAGATGACAAGCGCGATAAACAGACAGAATGAGCTTTTAAAAACAGCGAATAACATATCTTCAACCCTGCTCGAACCTGATATAGGCCACTTTGACGACACATTGCAAAAATCAATGGGCATAATGGCGGAGGTTACAGGCGTTGATCGCATCTGCATATGGAGAAACACAGGCTCCGCTCTGGGACAGCGTTTCTCTCTTCTATACCAGTGGGAAAGGGACAGTTTTAAATCACAGTCCATAGACGGAAATCTGGCTCCCGATCTTTTCTTTAATGATCATCCCGCATGGAACGAACAATTAACGCAGGGAAATTGCGTCAACACTTTGATACGCAATTTGCCTCCTGCTGAGCAGAAGGAACTTGCGCCGAGAAATATATTGTCCACCCTTATAGCGCCTGTATTTTTGCAGGATCATTTCTGGGGTTTTGTCTGCTTTGATCATTGTAAAATAGAACGGCTGTTCAAAGACAGCGAGATACTAATCCTGCGCTCGGCAAGCCGGATGATTGCAAACGCCGTTATCCGCAATGAAATGGCGGACGAACTGGTTTCCGCGAAAGAACAAGCCGAGCAAAGCAACCGCTCAAAGAGCATATTCCTCTCGCACATGAGCCACGAGATACGCACTCCGATGAACGCGATTTTGGGCATCACCGAAATCCAGATGAGGGATGATGAAAACCATTCACCCGGCACGATGGAAGCTTTCGGGAAAATTTATGAATCAGGCGATCTTCTGCTGAACATTATTAATGACATACTTGATTTGTCAAAAATAGAATCCGGTAAACTGGATATCACTCCCAATAAATATGATATTCCAAGCCTAATTAACGATACTGTGCAGTTAAACCGCCTTCGCTATGACTCCAAACCTATCGAATTTTTTCTTTTTGTTGATGAAAACACTCCTGTTGATTTATACGGAGACGAGCTTCGCATCAAACAGATTTTAAACAATATACTTTCAAACGCTTATAAATATACTGATAAAGGCAGGATAGATTTTAATGTATCCGCTGAATATCTGAATGATACCTCCGACGATGATGTGATTCTTGTATTCCGCATCAGCGATACCGGACAGGGGATGAGCGAAGATCAGCTGGAAAGGCTTTTCATTGAATATACACGTTTTAATCTCAGGGTAAACCGGACTACTGTCGGAGCCGGTCTTGGCATGAGTATTACAAAACGCCTTGTGGATTTAATGGACGGCACCATAGAAGTTACAAGCGAACCGGAAAAGGGATCTGTATTTACAGTCCGAATTCCGCAAATACGAATGAGCAAGAGCGTTTGCGGAAACGAACTATCCGGAAAACTTCAGAATTTCCATTTTCAAAACACTACCATCCTGAAAAAAACACGTTTTATACGCGAATATATGCCGTACGGCAGCGTTCTTGTAGTGGACGATGTTGAATCAAATAATTATGTCGCCAGGGGAATGCTTCTTCCCTACGGCTTAAAAATCGAGACTGTTAACAGTGGGTTTGATGCAATTAAAAAAATAAAAGAAGGGAATGTATACGACATTGTGTTTATGGATCATATGATGCCGAAAATGGACGGAATCGAAGCTGTTAAAATTTTGCGGGAAATGGGATATAAACATCCGATTATCGCGCTGACGGCGAATGCTCTTATCGGAAGAGCTGAGATGTTCATGAAAAACGGATTTGACGGTTTTATTTCAAAACCGATTGATTCCCGCGAATTAAATCTTTTCTTAAATGATTTTATACGAAACAGAAAACCGCCTGAAGTTGTAGAAGCGGCGCGCCGCGAACAAAATAACAATATTGATACTGCCGACCAGAAGTTTGACACGCAGGAGATTTCCAAATCATCCGAAATGTCAAGATTATTTATTCTTGACGCTGAAAACGCGATAAATACACTGGAAAAGTTTATTAAAAACACAGGCGAACCGGAAAAAGAAGAGCTGGACTTATACATTATCACCGTCCATGGAATGAAAAGCACTCTTGCCAATATGGGCGAGAAGGAATTATCAGGTATCGCATACAAACTGGAAAATGCCGGAGAAGAGCGCAACTTTGCTGAAATCGCAAACACAACTCCCTCGTTTATAAATTCTCTCCGATCCGTAATTGCGAAATATAAACCGGAAGTAAAAGAACCCTTAAACAAACCCGATATTGATCTTAATTATTTACGTGAAAAACTTCAAATTATTAAAACAGCATGCGAAGCGTTTGACAATAAAGCGGCAAAAGCGCAGCTACAGGAATTAAACCAAAAAGAATGGCCGGACAAAGTAAAAATTGTTCTTGATGAAATAGGAACTCATATTTTACACAGCGCATTTAAAAAAGCCGCAGGTCTTGCGGATGATTATTTGAAATAAATAAAAAAATGGAAAGAGGAAACCTAATCTGCGTATTTAACAGCTATGGCCGCAAATTCATCTTTTAACTTTTTAAAAGTCTCAATCAGCGTAGGATCAAAATGAGTGCCTGAGCCGTCCAAAATAATCCGGGCGGATTCTTCGGCGCTGTAGGATTTTTTATAGGGGCGTATGGAAATCAGCGCGTCATATACATCCGCAACTGCCATTATCCGTCCTTCCAGCGGTATATTTTCCCCGGCAAGCCTGTTGGGATAACCGCTGCCGTTCCATTTTTCATGATGCGTTCCTGCGAATAACTTAGCGTATTCAAGACAATCGGAAAACTTAGTGGAATGTTCGATTTTCTCAATTACTTCTACTCCTTTTTGCGAATGGGTTCTCATAATTACAGTCTCTTCCACCGTAAGTTTTCCGGGTTTATTTAAAATAGTATCGCTTATGGTAATTTTTCCAATGTCGTGAAGCTGGGAAGACAGCAATATAACATCCATATCCCATAAAAGCATTTCCTGCGCATAAACACCGTCTTCCATAAGCTGATCCATCAATTTTTTCAGATATTTCTGCGTACGGCTAATGTGCCTGCCTGTGACAATGTCGCGGAATTCCACTAGCTCAGCCATATTGCTAATAATGGCGTTTTGAAGCGAGAACAGCTGATGCGTTTTCCCTTTTACCATTTTTATAAGATTATTGTTGAAATCCTGTAAATTCGCTTTCTGCCTCTGGAGCAATAAATGGTTTTCAATCCGCTTCAGCAGTATCGGAGGAGCGAAAGGCTTTGTAATATAGTCAATTGCACCAAGATTTAAGCCTTCGTATTGGTCTGATTCCGAATTTTTCGCAGAAATAAATATAACAGGAATTTCCTGATACATCTTATCCGCCTTAAGAAGGGTTATAGTTTCATAACCATTCATGCCCGGCATGTCAATATCAAGAAGAATTAAATCAGGTATCACATGTTTTAAAAATTCAAATAATTTGTCTGCCGAAGGCAGAGCGAAGACATCATAGTATTCACTTAAAATACTTTTACCTATGGTTAAATTCGCTTTATTGTCGTCAACCAGCATTATTATATGCTTTTTCTTTTCAAGCATTATTCCCTCAATTTTTTTCCTAACACTTTTTGTTTTAATTTTACCGGGAAATCAGCATAATATCCACACCTTATTTTTACAGCCGTTTTTTAAAATCGCATAATACACCCTGATTTGTCCTTTTAAAGCGCATAAATCAACATAAAATTGCAGGCTGATTTAACATTAACATATTTTCTTTTAATTTGGATTGCCGGTTATATAAATATGTTTTAGAATGAAAAACGTATCATGTCATTTAAAAATTTTTATTATGATGAAACAGATTATTTGAACCGCAAACGCCTGCACGATTTACTTAAAAACGCAGTTGAATATCCGCTTGTCATAATATGCGCCGGTTCCGGTTACGGCAAAACACTCGCAGTGCATTCCTTTTTGAAAGAGAATAATATCAGCGCAAGCTGGCTTCAGATTTCACAGCGGGATAATATACCGGCGCGTTTTTGGGAGAGTTACTCAAATCAGGTATCGATTCTTCTGCCGAAAACCGGCGAACTTCTTAAGGAAATCGGTTTCCCCAAAACAGACGGAGCGTTTGCGAATTTCCTGGCGGCAAACAATGAAGTAATTCTGCAGCCGGGAAAGTATATAAAGGTCTTTGATGATTTCCATCTTCTTCAAAATCCCGAAATACTGCGTTTCTTTGAACGGATGGTCAGCTCATCTTCTTCAAACATGACGATAATAATTATTTCACGCACCATGCCTGAACTGAACATTATTAACATGATAATGCGTGAGCGCGTGTTTACGGTACAGGAAGATATGCTGCGCTTTACGGAAGATGAGATCGCGCAGTATTTCAGCCAGCTTAAACTTCCTGTAACAAGGGAAAATATAAAAAACATTAATGACGATACGCAGGGCTGGGCATTGGCATTAAATCTTATCGTACGTTCATTGGGTACAGAAAAAAAGTACGAAAGATACGCTCTTGAAGCCATGAAAAAGAACATTTTTCGTTTTTTAAAGGCTGAAATCTCCGGAACCATAACGGATCATCTTTGGCGTTTTCTTCTGCGCATTTCGCTTATTGAAAACCTTGCGGCGGACCTTGTAAAAATACTTGCAAAGGACGATGCGCTTATTAAGGAAATGGAACTGCTCAATGCCTATATTCGTTATGATTTCGGTCTGGATATATACCTTATTCATCATCCTTTTCTGGATTTTCTGCGGCAGAATCAAGGAGAAATACTGACAGATGTGGAGAGAAAAGAAACCTATAGGGAAGCGGGTTTGTGGTGTGACGCAAACGGTTATCACACTGATGCGCTTTATTATTACGAAAAGTCCTTTGAATTTAACATGGTTACGCACAAGATCGCTTCCCTTAATTTACAGATACCTCAGGATATGGCTCATTACGCGCTGGAAATGCTTGAAAGAATTCCTTCCGATATTAAATCGCAGGACCCTTTATTTCCGGCAATGTATATAAAATTAAAATTAATCCTTGTCAAATTCGATGAAGCGCATGTTTTCGCGCAGCGATATGCCGCCGATTATGAGGCCAGAAAGGAGACTCCCGAACGAAACCAGGCTCTTGCCGCCATATACACTTTCTGGGGACTTATACGGATGAAAATGTGCGCTTACACCGACGTATATGATTTTGATGAATATTATAAAAAGCTAAACGCATATTACAGTAAAAATTCATTTAATTTTATCGGCTCATACAAGGCAATAACAGCAGGAGACTGGGTTTCGAATGTTGGAACAAACCGCTCAGGTGCAATGGAGGAATATATCGCCGCAGTATCGCGCATGTCTTCGTATCTATCCGATGAATTTTTGGGATTTTACTGCGGTCTGGAAGAAATTTTACGCGGTGAATTGTGTTTTTACCAAAGACGCTTTAATGACGCCGAAAAGTACATGAAACAATCGATCGCAAAGGCGCGCGAATACGATCAATATGTTACCCAGAATAAAGCGTATGTTTACCTGATGCATATTTATTTTTCATGTGGAGACATTAAAAGCGCAAAAGAGCTTTTAAGGGAACTGGAAGCGCTGCTGGATGAGAAAGATTACACAGTCCGTTATACGATATACGATATCGCCTGCGGTTTTTACCATTTGACTCTCGATCAAACCGAACAGGTTCCCGAATGGCTTAAAAGTGAATTTTTTCCTTTTTCTCATTCATCCTTCATGGAAAATTACGCAAACAGAATAAGAATGCGTTATCATTATAAAACTCGTCAATACAGGGCTCTATTGACGTTTATAGAAAATTCAAAAGATTTTCCCTGCGTTTTGTTCTGTAAAATGGAACTAAAGGTGTTCCAGGCTTTGTCTTTGTACCGGCTTAAAAAAAGAAGCGAGGCAATCGCCGCGTTTACTGAAAGTTATAATCTGTCTGTTTCAAACAACATAAAAGCCTCTTTCACAGAGCACGCAAATGACATGCGCACTCTCGCTCAGGCCGCTCTAAAGGACAAAACCTGCCAAATACCGAAAAAGTGGCTTGAAGATATCAGAAGTATATCGGCGATCTATGCGAAACGAAAAGCCAGAATGATATCCGAATACACCCAGTCAAGTAATCATGAAAAAATAATAATACTGACAGAATTAGAAATCGCAGTTTTAAAGTATCTTTCCAGCGGACTTACCCGCACTGTTATTGCAGTTAACATAAACACTTCTGTAAAAGAGGTAAAAGCGATTATCGACGGAATAAATAAAAAAATGGGCGTATTCAGTCTGGGCGAAGCCATCCGCTCCGCGGCGGATTTAAAAATAATATAATCTTATGGCTAAAGAAAAAACAGGCAGAAATAAAACAGACAGTATTCACGGATATTATCTGGAACGTCCCCGTTTGCATGCTTTGCTGAAAAAAGCCATGAATTATCCGCTGGTTATTGTGTGCGCGGGTTCCGGTTACGGAAAAACGCATGCCGTGCATTCTTTTCTGGATAAATACGAAACGCAGGATTCACCTGATGAAAATAACCTTACCCACACTGCGTGGCTTCAAATTTCCGAACGGGATAATATCACTGCGCGTTTTTGGGAAAGTCTTTCGGGTATGTCGCCCATTAAATCACATGAAGCCGGTTTGCGAATTAAGGAAATCGAATTTCCGGGAACAGAGGAAGAATTTACCGCTTTCAATATATTAAGGCAGAAACTTTCCGAACAGCCCGGAAAACACATAAGGGTTCTCGATGATTTTCACTTCATCCATAATCAAACAATACTTCGCTTCTTTGAACGAATGATTATTTCATCTCCTCCAAACATGACAATAATAATGATTACCCGTAAAATGCCGGAGATTAATATCGGCATGATGATGCACGAGCACGTGTTTACAATACAGGAAGAAACTCTGCGTTTCACTGAAGACGAGATTGCCAGATATTTTTTTCGGAAAAAACTGCCTGTAACAAGCGAAGACATACATAATATTTATAATGACACGCAGGGTTGGGCATTTGCAATCAATCTGATCGCGCGCTCGCTTGCCAAAAACCGGAAATATGAACGTTATGCGCTTGGAGCCATGAAAAAAAATATTTTTCGCTTTATTGAAGCTGAAATACTGCTCTTTCTTTCAGAGCCTTTTTGGCGTTTCCTGCTGCGTATTTCGATGATTGACCGTCTTGCCGCAGACTTTTTAAAAACACTGGTAAAAGACGACGCGTTTTTAAAAGAACTTGAAATGCTAAGCGCCTATATACGTTACGATTTTTACCAGGATATGTACATTATCCAGCATCTTTTCCGCAGTTATCTGCTTCAAAAACAGGAGCAAATATTGACGGACGAAGAAAGAAGGGAAACCTGCGAAGCTGCAGCCGTTTGGTGCAACATAAAAGGTTATCACTCTGATGCGCTTTCCTATTATGAAAAAGCGGGAAATTATAACGCGATTATCGAAATAATTATTTCGCTTAACATACAAATACCATATAATCTGGCAAGGTACGCGCTGGAAATATTTAATCGTATGCCGGAAAATGTAAAACATCAAAATCCAATGTTTCCGTCGATGTATATTAAACTGAAACTTAACCTTGGACAGTTTGACGAGGCTGACGCTTTGGCGCGGCAATATGCGGCAGACTGCGAAAAACAGTTTGAAACTCCGCAGCGAAACCGCGCGCTCAGCGCCATATATTTTTCTTGGAGCGTGCTGCGAATGACAATGTGCACGTATACCGACATATATGATTTTGACATCTATGGCAAAAAAATGGCTGAATACTTTGATAAAAACCCTTTTAAACTCATAGGTACATATAAATCAATATTGATGACTTCCAGGGCTTCTCTGGTCGGAACAAACCGTCCCGGAGCGATGGAAGAATATATCGCAGCCGTATCCCGAATGGTTCCGTATTTTTCTCATGTGTTTAACGGATTTCATGAGGGTTTTGAGGAACTTGTAAACGGGGAACTGTGTTTTTACCGCATGGAATTTGATGAAGCGCAGAAATATTTAAATCAATCAATTGAAAAGGCGCAAAAAAACGATCAATATGTTACGCAAAACAGGGCAATGGTTTACCTTATGCACATTGATCTCTCCCGCATGGATATCGAAAGCGCGGGTGCAAGGCTCAGGGAAATGGAAGCGCTGCTCAGCGAAAAAGATTACAGCATCCGTTATACAATGTACGATATTGCGTATAGTTTCTATCAGCTTGCGCTTGGACAGCCTGAAAAAATACCTGAATGGCTTAAAAGTGATTTCACACTCTATAAACATCCGTCATTTCTGGAAAATTACGCAAACAGGATCAGAATAAGGTATCATTACCAGACAAAACATTATAATTCGCTTTTGGCGTTTATAGAAAACTCGATGGATCATATGACGATTCTGCTTGATAAAATAGAGTTGAAGATATTTCATGCGCTATCTTTATACCATTTCAAGCGTTACAACGAAGCAATCACTGTATTTACTGAAAGCTATAATCTTGCCAGGTCTAACAGATTCAATGCATTGTTTGTTCAATTTGCAAAAGAAATGCGTACGCTCAGCACGGCAGCCCTTAAACAGGGTGAAACCTGCCTGATCCCAAAGGATTGGCTGGAAAACATCAATCATAAATCATCTTCTCTTGCCAAAAAGAAAACAAAAATGATATCGAAATACCGGCTTGCCAATAATCTTGAAAATACAACCATGCTAACAGAGCGGGAAATCTCCATATTAAAGGATCTCTCCAGCGGGTTTTCTCGTTCGCAAATAGCATCCAGCAGAAATCTTTCTGTTAACACTATTAAAATGTCTGTTAACAAAATTTATGATAAATTGGGCGTATTCAGTCTGGGTGAAGCAATCCGCACTGCCGCAGACAGTAAAATTATATGAATGCCTAAAAATCTTCAGGCCAGTTACCGTCAGAAATCCGCGAGAAGCTCATTTCTTCTACCTGCTCATGCAGCCACGCAATAAGAACCTCTCCTTTTTCATATTCAAAGGCATCAAGTTTTTCCATGATCCTGTCAACTCTGCCCGCGTCAAACTGCGAACATGCTTCGCGTAATTCCTGTAAAATAGTTTCGTCAGGCGTTACAGCAACAGGTTTTTTATTTTTGATATTTATCGCCGCAAACGCGCTTTCGATCGAATTAATAAGTTTTTCAATTGATTCAATAAAAGCATCGTTTTCAGCCAATACCTGCTCGTGTTCAAAAGATTTTGCCAGATGTTCCAGTCGCTGCGCATTTGTTCCCGTACTCGTGGCTCCAATCCCAAAACTTGCGCTTTTTATTCCGTGTACCGTAACGGCATAGTCTGCAAAATTTCCCAGTTCCAGATATCCCCGCAATTTGCCGAGTAAAGGACGCGTGTTAACAGCATATGAACGCAGCACTTTTATATATACCTCATTACTCCCTGAAAAATACTCAAGAGCCTTGTCAGTATCAATGCCTTCAATCTTTATACCGTTTAAAAATTGTTTTGAATGAATTATGTTGTTTCCCGTTAAACCGGAAAATTCGTCATGAGCTTCATCTTCTTTTTTACCGACCCAGCGGCACAATATCGAATCCAGACGTATCATATCAATGGGTTTCGAAATAAACGCATGGAATCCATTATCCAAAAACATTTGTTCATTACCGGTGATGGCGTTGGCTGTAAGAGCGATTATCGGTACATTTTTGGCATAATCGCTTCCTGTCTCTTCGCGGATGATACGCACAGCTTCTATTCCGTCCATTTCAGGCATCATATGATCCATGAATACAACGTCATAACGGGGGTTTCCTTTTCGGATTATTTCTATTGCTTCCATTCCGCTTTTTGCGCAATCTACGGTTAACCCGTAAAGAACCAGCATGCCGCGGGCAACGTCAAGGTTTGTCTGCATGTCATCAACAACGAGAACTCTGGTATTGGAAAGATTTTCCCTTTTTAACTTCGCACTTTTTAAACGCCTGTTGTCCATAAATCGCGCGCTCATGAGGTTTTCAGCCGTTTCCCCGCCTATTGGAATGTTTGTTACAAATTGCTGACAAAGCCGTACAGAAAAAGTCATCCCATTACCGTATTCGCTTTCCGCAGTTATAGTCCCTTCCATCATTTCAACAAGACGTTTGGTAATGGAAAGTCCAAGACCTGTACTTTCGGTTTTACGGTTTTTTTTGGCGTTCACCTGACTGTAATCCCTAAACAGCTTTGGTAAATCCTCATTCCTGATTCCCATCCCGGTATCTTTTACTTCACAGACAAGCCAAATATTATTACATTCACGTTCGAAATTTACTTTCCATTCGACAGTTCCTTTATTTGTGAACTTGAACGCGTTGGAAAGAAGATTATTGAAAATTTGTTTTATCCGAAGATCATCTCCAAAAAGCTGCTCCGGCAGATTCTCATCTACAGTAAGTTTAAACTGTATGGGTTTTTCTCCAATCAGAACAATGTTAAGTGATATAATATCGTTTATAAGGCTGGCTGTATCGTATTTAACGGGATACAGTTCAAACCTGCCCGATTCTATTTTTGATATATCAAGAATATCATTAACTATACTAAGCAGCGTCATGCCTGAACTGTAAATTTTTGTTAATCTGTCCCTGACTTCTCCTTCTGTTTTTCCTGTATCAAGGACAAGTTCAGACAAGCCAATCACTGCGTTAAGAGGCGTTCGCATTTCATGGCTCATATTCGCAAGGAAACTGCTTTTCGCGCGGTTGGCTTCCTGGGCTTCCTCCAGCGCGGTTTTAAGTTCGCCCTGAAGCCTGTATGTTTCGGCCAGCATCAGATTACGTTCCTGAAAATCTTCCAGGATTTTTTCCGTCTGCGAATAATTTATTTTATATAATTCTTCCAGGCGGCGGTTCTGCTCGGTGATTTTATTATACGGTTTGGCGATATATACTGAACTAAGTACAGCGACAGCGACAGCGGCGGAAAAAAAGATGCTGTCCAAAACCAAAAGCCTGTTTTTCAGTTTATCAATAATAACTTCTATATCCCCAGGCAGAGAGAAATTCTCATTCAATGATATGTTCAGGACGCTGCGGGTTATAATCAAGCTGGAACTATAATTGGCGGCAGTGATAATAAAAGCAATTGCAATGATTATCAGTGCGGCCTTTAATTTCACTTTATCAAGCTCCTCTTTCCCCGCTTATATACTGGTTGTTTTATTTTGTAAATAAAACACCCCGGTATAGATAAATAAAATCGCAAAGAGTACCCTGTTTGCTTATTTAAAAAACTTTTAATAACTGGTCATTGTCCGGCGCACTTTCCTGTAATATAATGTATTAATGTGGCATCCAAAAACAGTTGAATTTGACGATCGCATAAAAAAACTTTTCGATGAAGTTGACGATTATATTGAAAGTCTTTACGGCGCAAGATATCCGCTTCATCCGGTGCGTCTGCCCAGGGGAGAGACTTCCAACCCTGAAATGGACGGTCTTTTTAATATAGGCGCGAATTTTACGCCCGGTTTCGGATCGGAGCTGGGAAGAGGCTATGTTATTGATGTTTCAATGTCTACTTTGGAAAAGATTGATGAAGATATACGCCGGGAAATTTACGAAACCGCCGCTCAAAAAGTAAAAGAACTTTTACCCGTTCACTTTCCGGAACGGGAACTGACAGTCTTGCGTGACAGAGATCAATATAAAATCCAGGGTGACTTCAGTTTGGGAGAAATTTAAAAAAAGGGCTGTTCGCAGGCAAGTCAACATGCCTGTACCGCAAACAGCTCCCATTAACCTTTCTTAAGGAAATATCAATCTACCTTAAAGCGCGCTACCTCTCTTAAAAGGGACGCGATTCCTTCACGGTTTTTAATCGTTATTTCATTGATACGATTCACCGCAACATTTATTTGTTCTGCGCCGGAAGCCATTTCATTCATGCCGGATGTAATTTCCTGCGTTGCCTTTCCAAGATTGGCGCTTTCCTGTATTACTTCCATGGCGCCGTCAAGCATTTCATTGGAGCCGCTTTTTACCTGCCGCGTTATCTCATTTACCTGCCCGATACCGTCAAGGATCTGCTTGCTGCCATGCCCCTGTTCTTCCATTGCGTTTCGGATATTTTCTTCCTGCTCCGCGACAGTTTCAACGCTTGTTCCTATGGCTTCAAATTTTGTCAATACATTGGAAGTCGATGTTGTTATTGCGTCAATTGAATTTTTTATTTTCTTCAGTACCGTTCCGATTGTTTTGGACTGCTCGCTTGACGATTCTGCAAGCTTTCGGATTTCGTCTGCGACAACGGCAAAGCCCTTCCCCGCCTCTCCGGCATGAGCCGCTTCTATCGCGGCATTCATTGAAAGAAGATTTGTCTGGCTTGCGATATTCGCCATTACAGAATTAATTTCCAAAAGACCTTCTGATTCGCAGGCGATATCATGAATTTCCTGCGCTACTTCCTGCAATCCGCCGCGTCCTACATCCGAAGATTCCCTTAACTGCTTTACATTGCCGGTATTCCTGACCAATGTGCCTGTTACGGTCTGAACATTGGCAACCATTTGTTCAATTGCAGCGGAAGCCTGGGAAACATAAATATTTTGATCTTCAATGTGACCGTTCAGCCTGTTAATGTTAACCGTAACCTGCTCCATAGTGGCATTGGTTTGGGTGACGCTGGCGCTCTGATTAACAATGCGTGTTTTTATGCTCTGAATGTTTGCGGTTATCTGGTTTACAGCGGAGGCTGTTTCATTCATGTTACTCGCAAGATCATTTCCGATATCTGACAGTGTTTGCGCTTCCTGTTTAATTTTTACAATCAAACTTTTTATCTTCGTTAAAGTTTGATTGAAATAATGGGATAGATCCGTAATTTCATCATTGCCTTTTTCTGGGATGCGGCAGGTTAAATCGCCTTCGCCCTGCGCGATATCCTTTAATGTCCGGGATACATTTACAACCGGTTTCATTGTAAAATTTAAAACAAAATATATTAATACGGCAACCCCGGCGATAATTATGGCGGCAAGAATGACTGTAAACCGGGTAATATCGCGCACTTCCGATAAAATATAAGCGTCTGTTGTCGCAACCATTACAGACCACGTTGTATCTGAGTTACCCAGTTTAAAAGGCGACATAAATATTTCTAATGTTATATCCATTACTTCTGAATATGAAGAACAATTGAACACCTCTCCTTTCGCGACAGCTTTTAACGCTTCTTCCATATGCTCGCCGTAAACAGTATCCGCTTCCCGCATATTTTTTCCAATACGATCGGGATACGCGTGAGCCAAAATAGTTCCGTCATTGGAGTAAATCGCCATTGCGGCGATTACATCGTTGGCTTTAATGGTTTCTGTGACAGTCGGCTGCATCATTTCGACATCCATCAGCATACCGACAGCTCCTACCACCTTGTTGGTATCAGAGCCTACAATTGGAGTAACCATGCTGACCATTAAAGTATTTTTACCCTGAATATTTCGAAAGAACGGATCCGGAACAGACTGCTGCCTTGAGTCGGGGCCGTCTAGCCATTCCATTGTTGAATCTAAAAGAGGACAAACGATAGCTTCTATCGAACCATTTTCTCTTGAATAAGATATCGCGTACTGCCCCGTAGGAGTAGAACCGAGACGCCCTATCATTTGCGAATCCATGCCGTCAACAGCGTCAGGCAGCCAAACGGTATAAATTTGTTGAATATTGGGCTGAGAAGTCAATGTACCCAGCAGCATTCGATCAAATGTATCACGTCTCTCCCTTTCAGGTATTCCTGAATAATCCGCCATTATATCAGCCAGAGTGCTAATCATCCGTAAATGACCGTCGCGCCTTCCCTTCCAGTATTCGGCCTGCTCCCCGGACAGAAATTTCATTACCTGCCTGTTCAGATCTATGCTGATGCCGGATGCCCGGTTCAATAAAAGTATTGAAACCCCCGCTACAACAACCGCCAGAATAGCAATTACCATAATGCTCAGTTTAAATTTCAGTTTCATGAGTTCTCCTCCTTATCTTTCCGTTTTGGTAAAAATGTTTGGTATACAACAATAAAAACTAGAAAATTATCAATGAGGAGGCAAGAAAATTCGTTTGAAAATCAGAAGTTCAGCGTCCTTTCTTTGCGGCGCGCCTGATTCTTCAATTCCAAAGTTGATTAATTAATTTCAATTACAGATGTTATTCAAAAACAGAAGTTTTTCCGAATAACTTTAAAATAAAAAGCCGCCCCGAAAGGCGGCAAAAACTCCCCCGCGCGGATTTGAACCACGGACCCAGTGGTTAACAGCCACTTGCTCTGCCAGCTGAGCTACAGGGGATACTTTCAACACAGTATTAAATTATATAAAAATTGTCAAGACTCAGATCAAAAAAAACCCGGAGAAAGGAGTAACTCCGGGAAAAGGAGAAATAGGAGGAACTGAAACCACATTAGTCTGCTGACTATACAACCATATACCGGTAAAAAGGTTACTAAAATTAGCGTTTTTCTATACTGACGTTTTCTGTCTTTATTTGAGAAATAAAACGTTCATAAGCGGCAATGGTGGCCGCTAAAATGATATCCTGCAGGGGTCCTCTGCCGTCATAATTGGCGCCGTCCATGATATAGAGATTTCTTAATGTTCCTTCAAGATCATCTGCGGTGCAGTCAGGATCGGATTCCATACGGCGGACAATTCCCCTCGTTTCATCATCAAAAACCTGCTGATATTTTACTGCCTGCCAGTCAACACTGTTACTCATTCTTTATTTTTCCTTAAATATTTATTAAATATTTCCTTTAACCCGGCAGGATGGAAAGCAAAAACAAAAGAAATGGGAAGAAACAGCATTTGATCAGTCAAATTTTTCTGGTAAATATCAGGAAGCATGTTTAATATCATGGAAATCAACACTCCCAAAACGGTTAAGAACCAAATAATCCTCAAAATAAAATTATAAAGAATAAATTTATCCTGATTTTTGGTAAAAGCATAATAAATACCAAGAGGAATTGCCGCAAGAAGCAAAGGAGTGGCAAAGATCATATTGAAGTTTTGATAAGTATAGTCATGATTGGTAAAAATATTTAAAAAATAAAGCAATAAAGCTGCAAAGCCAAAGATCAAACCTGAAATACCCATGCTGATGCCTGCCAATACCCTTCCTATATAATAATTTTTAGCCTGTAAAATAAAGAATGATAAAAAAACGGATGATAATAAAAAGCTGAATATCAGCTGCCTTGGCCATTGCAGGCGCGGAGTATCAAGAACCCCAGGGCGTCCGTGCGATTCTAAAATTATTTCCACCGATGCTACAAGTTTACGCCTGTTCCCCTCAGCGTCAATATAATAATAATCTTCGATGCATTTTCCCACTTCCGACGGAAGAAACATATCGTCCCATACAGTAATCGGAGTATCGATTACCTGTCCCATCCAGAAATTTAAAACCCAGTCCACCATCGGTGAAAACCAAGTATGGCGGCGTACATGATCCCGCAGTGTAAAACGGCTCACCGTATCGGCTGTTTGCCGCCTAAACTGCCCGTCTGTAATTAAATCAATAATATCCCGAATTCTTGTCGAACAATTATCCTTAAAGTGATGATAAAAATAGTCACGGTTTTCCGGAAGAACATTACGCTCGGCAAAATTCTTTATTTCCATTTTTTTTTCAGGCAGAATATCAAGAGTGTAAATTTTAATGCTGCGGTTTGTTGATTCGTAAACCCTTACATTTCTTTCTGTGGGAGAACTGCCGCAGCTGTATAACAATCTGCCAATGGCGAAATTGGTAAAGAAATTTTCATTATCAAAAGAAAAAAGCCCATAATCATAAAAACGGCTCTGTCCTGTTCCCGTATCTTCGATGATAAGCGCAATATGACCCCACCAGAAATAAAGTTCATCTCCGGGACCGATTACCGCAATTTTAAAAACAAGATTCTCACCCTGGGCATAAATTACCGCTGATAATAAAAAAAAAATAATTACAAGTAAAAATTTCCTGGACATGTCCTACTCTAAGTTACGGGCAATCCGGAAACCTATACTCATATTGCGGTAGGCGGGATAATAATGCTCCCTGAATGCGGAACGAAGACGTATGCTCGAACTAAACCAGTTGCCTCCGCGGAAAATCCTGTGACCGTCCGTATTGGCAAAACTTGTATCAAGTAACGTTGTTGTGGAATAATCATAATACCAGTCCCAACACCATTCAGAAACATTACCGTGCATATCATAAATACCCCAGCCGTTCGGCGGGTAACTGCCGACATTTCTTGTCCCTCTTCCAAGGTAATTCGCGTATCTTCTGTTTATATTATTCCCCATACTAAAAGCTGTAGTTGTTCCCGCTCTGCAGGAAAATTCCCACTCAGCTTCAGTCGGCAGGCGGTAACCTTTTGAATCACGATTCCAGACAACTACCCTGTTTTCATTATACTCCAGTATCGTATATGCGGGAGGAAGTCCGTCACGTATGCTTAAAGCGTTACAGTACTCAACAGCATCAAACCAGCTGACATTCTCAACAGGGAGATTCGCTCCTTTAAAATAGCTGGGATTATTTCCCATAACCTCATGATACTGCCTTTGCGTCACCTCAAATTTCGATATATAAAACGATCTGATAATCACTTTGTGAAGCTGTTCGTCTTCCTCATGCTCTATCTCTGTTTCGGGACTCCCCATTTCAAATGCGCCTCGCCTGACCAGCACCATATAATCCGGAACAGGAATGATAACAGGTTCCGGGACAGTAATTTCCCCTTCACGATTTGCCTGTGAAATATTATCTTCATCAGGGTTAAGTTTTAAAAAAACATCATCGGTTAAACTGGCAATACTGAGAAGCGGCATATTGGGGTTAATTTCAATTGACCCGGACTGGGAATATAAAAGAGTGGATTCAGACTGCCCTGTTTGCATGGAGTACTGTAATTCAATTTCCGCCTGAGACAAATTTAACACTCCTGTCTCTGACTGTTCTCCCCGTAAGAGATTTAACAGTTCAGTTTGAGAAAGATTCTGTAGTCCTGCTTGTGAAAGATTTTGTAATCCAGCTTGAGACAAATTCTGCAGTTCAGCTTGAGATAAATTCTGAAGTCCTGCCTGAGACAAATTTTGTAATTCAGCTTCTAAAGCATTCTGTAATTCGGTCCCAAAACGATTTTGCAGATCAGCATCTGAAAGAACGGCCAAACCTGACTGCTGCAATCCGCTGAAACCTCCGGAATTGATTGCGTCTAAATCAGCAGGATTCTGCGACAATCCTGATTTTTGCCTGAAAAACAGGAAAAAGAAGAGAATCAATAATATTAAAAGAAAGCCAATAGCTGTAGGAGCAACAATTTTTTTATTGATCTTCATTACTTTTCCCGCTTTTCCTTATTAAATATCGGAAAACATCGCTTCATACATTAATTATAATCAATTTCGCTGTGGTTTTCAATTAAAAAAGAATAACATTAACATATAATGTATATTATTTACAATGAAAAAAAATGAAATACTGGTCATCTACGGGAATGATATTGAGGCGATGGCGCACAGGCTTGCGCAGGAAGCCGATCTTGCCGCAATGATTGGGAAACGTGTTAAAAAAATCGGCTTAAAACCAAATCTTGTTTCAGCAAAACCTGCTTCAAGCGGTGCTACAACCCATCCGCAAATAGCCGCAGGGCTGATAAATTACCTGAAAAGCGAAGGTTTTAAGGATATAGCGATTATTGAAGGCGCTTGGGTAGGAGGTTCAACCCAGGAAGCCTTCAATGTATGCGGGTACAGGAAACTTGCCGCGGAAACAGGAGTTTCTCTCATTGACACCAAACAGGACAAGGCAAAATCATGCGACTGTAAAGGCATAAAAATTGATATTTGCGAAAGCGCCTTAAAACTGGATTTTATGATCAACCTTCCTGTAATGAAAGGTCATTGCCAAACAAAACTAACCTGCGCTCTGAAGAACGGCAAAGGGCTTATCCCCGACAGCGAAAAAAGACGCTTTCACACAATCGGGCTTACAAAACCGATTGCCCACTTAAATACTGTCATACGTAATGATTTTATAATTGTTGACGGTATCTGCGGCGATCTTGATTACGAAGAAGGCGGCAATCCGTTATACGCTTACCGCATGTATGCCGCATGCGATCCTGTTCTTTGCGACGCATGGACTGCAAAGCTTATGGGTTACAGTATCGATGAAATTCCCTACATCGGTCTTGCTGAAAAACTTGGAATAGGAAGCGCCGATCTCCGTTACGCTAAAATAAAGGAATTGAACAAAAGCAGCTGCGATACTGCGTATCAGCCTTCGCACAAGGTAAAGCAGCTTGCGCCTTTTATTTCAGAAAATAATGCGTGCAGTGCGTGTTACGCATCATTGATCCATGCTCTTTCGCGTCTTGATAAAAACATACTTAACCGTCTGAACGAAAAAATCTGCATTGGTCAGGGTTTTAAGGGAAAAAGCGGCGGCTTTGGAACAGGACAATGCTGCTCCGGTTTCAAATTATTCTGTCCCGGCTGCCCTCCCTCCGGCGCAGACATCATGGCGTTTTTAAGTAACAGTTAATTACATTTGATGTTTTTTCAAAACTTCAGTTTTATAAAACGCTCGCTTGACAATTCTATTTAAAATTTATATATTCGATTTGTTCATGTCTCCATCGTCTAGCGGTTAGGACACCGGGTTTTCATCCCGGCAACCGGGGTTCGATTCCCCGTGGAGATGAGGAAGCGCACCTGTCTCTACTTGACCTTTTTTTTTTACTCCTTCATAATTTCAGCATTATCAAACTGATACGGTGGCTATCCGTGTCACTTTAAAGGAGAATTAAGTGCCCTGCGGAAGAAAGCGCAAGCTTAGAAAAATCGCCACGCATAAACGCAAGAAAAAACTGCGAAAAAACAGACACAAGAACAAATAGATCCATGGAGTAATCATGAATATTTCCTCATTGCAAAAGGTCAGATACGCCTATAAACCGAAGTTGCCTGAGAACCTGTCCGGCTCAGTTGACGACATTGCGGTTGAGTTCGGCTCACCGACAGAGGCAATCTCGGATAAGGAAGAGATTCGCGGTATTTTTAAAAATACCTACGGCAAACCCCTGGCAACCTTTACAAAAGGGAAAAATAAAAAAATAAAACGCGAGTTAAAAGTAGGCGTTATCCTCTCCGGCGGTCAGGCTCCCGGTGGACACAATGTGATCGCCGGTTTATTTGACGGTCTTAAAAAAGGAAATTCTGAGTCTACCCTTTACGGTTTTTTGGGCGGTCCTGGCGGCTTAATCGACAATAAAACTATAATACTTACTCATGAAATTATTGATGAATACCGCAATACCGGCGGCTTTGACATAATAGGTTCGGGACGGACAAAAATTGAAACGCCGCAGCAGTTTGCGCTCTCTCTTAAAACAGCCAAAAATTTGAATCTTGACGCGATTGTGGTAATAGGCGGAGATGATTCAAACACAAACGCCGCGCTTCTTGCCGAATATTTTACCGCAAACGGCTCGACCATTCAGGTAATCGGCTGCCCCAAAACAATAGATGGAGATTTAAAAAACGAACATATCGAAACGTCTTTTGGTTTTGATACCGCCTGCAAGACATATTCTGAACTAATCGGCAACATTTGCCGTGATACAAACAGCGCGAAAAAATACTGGCACTTCATTAAATTGATGGGACGCGCAGCAAGCCACATCGCTTTGGAATGCGCGTTCCAGACCCAGCCCAATATCTGCCTTATATCCGAAGAAATCGAGGAAAAAAAATTATCTCTTGATCAGATCATCGATCAAATCTGCGACTCGATTGTTAAACGTTCTGAAAACGGCGACAATTTCGGCGTTGTACTAATTCCCGAAGGGCTTGTTGAATTTGTTCCTGAAATAAAAAAATTGATAAATGAACTTAACGACGCCATAGCTGCGGAAGAAAAATCATTCGCTCAAAATTCAAATTTTATTGATCAGCTTTATTGGCTGTCTACAAGACTTCCGGAAAGTTCATACAGAGCAATGCAAATGCTTCCGCCTGAAATTTCACATCAGTTTTTAATGGATCGCGATCCACACGGAAACGTTCAGGTTTCAAGAATAGATACGGAAAAACTTCTTGTCGGCATGGTGGAAAAAAAATTGGCTGAAATGAAAGAGAAGAAACATTACAACGGGAAATTTTCCGCTCTTACCCATTTCTTCGGTTATGAAGGCAGGTGCGCTTTTCCTTCCAACTTTGACGCCGATTATTGCTACTCGCTTGGTTTTGGGGCGTTTGTTCTGATCGCCTGCGGATTGACCGGCTATTTATCCAATGTAAAAAACCTTGTCTCTCCCGCGGAAAAATGGATCGCAGGAGGAGTGCCGCTTACCATGATGATGAATCTTGAGCAGAGGCACGGCTCAAAAAAACCCGTCATAAAAAAAGCGCTTGTCGATTTATACGATAAACCTTTTAAGGAATTTGAGAAAAAACGCACCGCCTGGGCGGTACAAACCTGCTTCCTTGTCCCCGGCGCGATTCAATACTTCGGTCCTCCGGAAGTCTGCGAAACCACAACCGTAACACTGAAGCTTGAGCATTGTTTATAATCAAGAACAGGTCATAATTTAAAGTTAATTTTTCATTAATTACGATGCAATTATTCCAAAAACTGTTATTTTGGAACAAGCTTATATATCAGATTTTAACCAGGAGAGCTTTATGAAAAAAATAACCGCTGTTTTGATTTTTTGTATAACTGTATCCTTACTTTGGGCGCAGCAAAATGAAAATATTCCGCTTAAAAAAGTTGTAATTCTTACGTCGGGACTTGCGTATTATGAACATTCAGGTTCAATTAACGGCGCTGTAAACATCAATCTTCCCTTCAGACTTGATGCTGTTAATGACGCGTTAAAAACTCTTGTTTTAAACGATCCTGCCACTGTAAATCCTTCTGTTACGTATCAGTCTGAAAACACTCTCTTTCAAACATTGCGCAGTCTGATGATCGATTTGTCAGATGATCCGGGAATGGCTGTCATTCTTGCAAGACTTAAGGGCGTCGAAGTTGAAATTTCCTCTCCATCGGTTTATAAAGGCAGAATTGTAGGTATTGAATACCGCCCGTCTTTTATTATCAACATGATGGAAAATGAACCCTGGCTGCTACTTTCCACTCAGGAAGGAATGAGACCTTTTAATTTAAAAGAAATCGGCTCGATTAAATTTACAAATCAGGCGATTGAGCAGGATTTGAACCGCGCCCTTGATTTAATAGCCGCGTCAAGAAATTCCTTTTCGCGGCAGCTTTCCGTGAACCTTCCAGGAACCGCCAGAAGAGACGTAACAATAAGTTATGTAATTCCCTCTCCGGTATGGAAAGCTTCCTACCGCCTTGATCTGGGCGCGTCAAAGCCGGTTTTTCAGGGATGGGCAATCGTAGATAACGACAGCGATACAGACTGGAACAATGTATCTCTTTCCCTTGTGGCCGGCCGCCCCACTTCGTTTATTCAGAACCTTTATCCGCCGTATTATGTATCGCGCCCTGTGCTTCCCCTTGCCATTGCGGGAGTTGCCGAAGCCGCAGTATATGACAGGGGATATGTTGTAACAGAGAAAGCTGAAGCTGAGCAGTCTGTCATGATGAGAATGGCAGCTCCTCAGGTAATGATGGATTCGGATTCTTCTTATCTATACGCAGCTCCTTCAGCGGCCGGTAATCTTACAGGCGGAACCATGCAGACAGCATCCGGAAGCGATGCGGGAGGCCAGTTTGAGTTTACAATAAAAAACCCTGTCAGCCTTGACCGCAGAATGAGCGCTATGTTCCCGCTTGTAGAATCTTCAATGGAAGCGCGCAAGCTCCTTATTTACAGCGGTTCAGGACGCTATCCCCGTCTTGGTGCGGAACTTACAAACTCAAGTAATATGAAACTTCCCGCAGGTCCGATCACTGTTTATGACGGAGGCGTATACGCAGGAGACGCCCTTATTGAATTCTGGAATGAAGGAGAGAAAAGACTTATTTCATTCGGAGATGACCTGTCAGTAACCGCAACTTCGGGGACTACAAGCGCAACCGCCGTCAATACAGTAAATATCTCAGGCGGAGTTATGAATATTACAAGACGCTTAACGTACTCAAAGACATATACTTTTGTAAACTCGGCTTCTGTTTCCAAACAGCTTGTTGTTGAACACAATAAAACCTCGTCAACTGAACTTGTATCTCCGAAAGCCGACGAGCAGACAGCTTCAGCGTACCGCTTTAATGTAACCCTTCCTGCCGGCAGGGAAACAACGCTGACTGTAAATGAACAGCGCCCGATCTCTGAGCGAATTACGCTCCTTCCGATGAGGATTGAAACTTTACTGAGTTATACGACAAATCAGGAAATTCCCGCCAATGTCCGCCGCGCTCTTGAACGCGCCGTTGAGCTTAAACGCGCAAGCGATGCGGCGGATCAGGCTGTAAAGGAAATCCAGGCACAGCGTACAAGCCTCATTTCTGATCAGGACAGAATACGCCGTAATCTTGAGGCTGCCGGAAACCAGACGCAGCAGGGACAGGAATATTTAAGACGGCTGGTCGCTCTTGACAATGAAATTGACGCAGCGTCAGCCAATCTGGAAAGAGCCAACGCGTATCTGAAAACAACCCAGGAAAATTATTCAAATTACCTCAGCGGCTTAAACCTGTAATGAATTTTTATTCGGCAACTAACCGAGTTGCCGAATAAATCTATTGAAACTTGACTGAATAATTTCATATAATGGGTTATGTTTAAAATTACAGTAACAGCGCGTTTTGGGGATCTTGACGCTCTTGGGCATATAAACAATATTGTCCCGGCGACATGGTTTGAGCTTGCAAGAACTCCGATTTTAAAAATTTTTGATCCTCACATGTCGATTGATAAAAAAGATTTCTGTCTTATTATGGCTCACACCGATTATGATTTTACCGATCAGCTCTACATAAAAGACGAAATTGAAATCAGAACATGGATTTCAAAGGTGGGCACAAAATCCTTTACAGTTTATCACGAAGCCTGGCAGCAGGGACGCCTTTGCGTCAAGGGAAGCGCGGTAATTGTTCATTATGATTTTAACATTGAAAAATCAACGCCTATCCCTGAGGATAAGAAAAAACTCCTGGAAGATCATTTTTTAGCTTAACCTCGGTAATATTTTAATCCCCAATTCGTCGAGTTGTTTTTGATCAACTTCCGACGGACAGTCGTCCATGGGGCTGACGGCAAAGGAGTTTTTCGGGAAAGCGATAACATCCTTTAGTGAAGTTAATCCCGCCATAATCATTACAAGCCGGTCAAGCCCCGGAGCGATACCTCCGTGCGGAGGAGCTCCGTATTTAAATGCTTCCGTAAGAAAACCGAATTTTTTTTCAGCCTGCTGTGGATCAATCCCGGCGATTTTAAAAACCCTTTTTTGCATCTGCGGATCGTGGATACGGATGGAACCTGATGCCAGTTCATAGCCGTTAAGCACAAGGTCGTAAAGGTCTCCTTTAACTGAGCCTGGATCGCTTTCCATCGTATCATGATATTTTTCCTGCGGCCATGTAAAAAGGTGGTGAGCCGCTTCCCATCTTTTTTCTTCCTCGTTGTATTCAAACATCGGAAAATCAACTATCCATACAAATTCGAATTTACGCGGATCGCATAACCCGAGGTCTTTTCCAAGTTTTGATCTGACGGCTCCAAGCGCTGTATTTGCAATATTTTTATTTGCATCGGCAATCATGAGAACAAGATCGCCTGATTTTGCGCCAACACCGCCTAAAATTTCACCGGCGTTATCTGCAAAGAATTTTGAGGCTCCGCCTTCTATCCCGTCTTTGGTAACCTTCATCCATGCCATGCCTTTGGCTTTGTAAATTTTGGCATGCGCCTCAAGTTCCTCAATCTGTTTGCGCGAATAGTCCGCTTTTCCTTCTACAACAAGCGCTTTTACAGTTCCGCCCTGCGCAATAGCGTCTTTAAATGCCTGAAATGCACTTTCGTTTATGTAATTTTCAATTTTTTGCAGTTTCATGCCAAAGCGAAGGTCAGGTTTATCGCTGCCGTAATTATCCATGGCTTCTTCCCAGGAGAGACGGTTAAATTTGGCGGGAAGTTCAATATTCAGGATTTTTTTAAACACATGAGACATCATCCCTTCTGTCACGGATAAAACGTCATCCCTTGAAACAAAGGACATCTCAATATCGATTTGGGTAAACTCAGGCTGCCTGTCGCCCCTTGAATCCTCGTCGCGGTAACAACGGGCTATCTGAAAATATTTGTCAAAACCGCCGACCATTAAAATTTGTTTGTAAAGCTGGGGCGACTGCGGAAGCGCGTAAAATTTTCCGGGGTAAAGCCTTGAAGGCACAAGATAATCGCGCGCTCCTTCTGGAGTTGACTTTATAAACGTAGGAGTTTCTATCTCGTAAAAACCGTTAGACGTCATCCATTCGCGCACTGCGAATGTAACCTCGCTCCGCCTTTTAATTGTCTTTTGCATGGCGGCGGAACGAAGATCCAGATAACGGTACTTAAGACGCAGCTCTTCATTTGCCTTGCTTTCTTCTTCTACCTGAAACGGCAAAACTTCGCTCTTGTTTAAAATTACTATTTTGGAAGCTGTAAGTTCTATCTCGCCTGTTTCCATGGAGGGATTAACCATGTCTCCGGGGCGGAGAGTTATTTTTCCTTCAGCGGCGAGAACATATTCATTGCGAAGCTCGCCGCAAATATCTCCCAGAAGCGGTTCTTTTTCAGTATCAACCGTTACCTGTGTAATTCCGTACCGATCCCGCAGATTAATAAAAAAAATCTTTCCGTGATTTCTCTTTCGGTGAACCCACCCGTTTAAAATTACAATCCTGCCCTCGTCTTTTTTCCCAAGCGATCCGCAGTCAGACGTTCTTTTCATTGCTTCCATAATAAAAAGTATTATATACTTTCAAAATTATTTAATCTATAATGGGTTTGTGCGCTTTGAACTTGATAATACGCTGACAAATGAGATTCTCTTTTACATGGAAAATAAAAACGGTGAATTTTTATTTGATACTGAAGAATGTCAGATAATCAATGCCGTTAACAATGATATTGCCGATGACGATCGCTTCATTTCCCTGCCCGGATGGTCAACGAATGACGGTTATCGTCTGATGGAAAAATTTACTTTTAATCTGAAAAATCCAGTTGTACGTGCGGAATTAACAACCGCTTTAAACGGAAATAAGAGCGTTTTCCGTGCGTTTAAGAATATCCTTGAACAGTATCCAGAAATTGAAAAAACATGGTTCAGATTTAAAGAACAAAAAATGAAAGATGAAGTTATCTCCTGGCACAACTGCCTGCGAGAAGAATGGGGATTAAAGCCCATCGGCGGCGAACCTGAAGATATAATATCTCTTGTTCTTGAAGATTTTGTTTTTCATCAGGAAGACAGCTTCAGTTTTTCAGCGGAGACTGCAAACGGAGAAGCGGCAGGGAAAATTAACTCTGTTTTAGATAACGGCGTTCTATTTGTACGTAGTCTGGAAGTTAAACCTGAGTACAGGGGTTTGGGTCTTGGCAAGACTTTGCTTTCAAAATTTCTGGAAAAAGCCGATGAAAAAAAACTTGACGTAACCATAGATGTCCCGACGCAAACAGATTTTTTTTCGCGCTCTCTTCTTCTTGAAAATTTCAAGCCCTGCATGCAAAGATTTATAAGGGAAAAGAATAAATAGCATTTTTATGATTGAAAAAACCTATGTCGCATACGGCGGCGCTGACATGGAGATAGGAAACGATGAACTTGAAGAACTATTCTCCCATGCGCTTTCAAACGCCCTGTCTGATAACAACATTTCAGGAAATATTATTATAATTCCTCCTGACTCTTCGCGCATTCATTCCCGCGCCGGTTTTTTGACAGAAATCGCGTCAAAAAGAATTTCAAACCGCCTCGGCGCTGTCCTTCCCGCTCTTGGAACTCATATGCCGATGAGCGGTCCGGAAATCACCGCGATGTTCGGCAGTACTCCGAAGGAGAAATTCATTGTTCATAATTGGCGGAAGAACGTTACCGAACTTGGACGGATAAATACTGATACAGTGGAAAGAATTACAGAAGGCGCTGTCAATTACAGCTGGCCTGTTCAGGTTAATAAAATCCTTGTAAGAAACAATCCGCAAAGCGGAAATTTTTCACTTGCCATTTCCATCGGGCAGGTGGTTCCCCATGAAGTTGCCGGCATGGCAAATCACGCAAAAAATTTGTTTATAGGAACAGGCGGAAAAGAAGCCATTGATAAAAGTCATTTCGCAGGCGCCGTTTACGGCATGGAAAAGATCATGGGACGCATTAACACACCTGTCCGCGCTCTTTTTGATGAAGGAATCAAACGTTTCAGCTCACAACTTCCCCAGATACTTTGGGTGCTGACAGTAGCTGACACAAATAAGGAAGGCTGCCTGGTTGTCCGCGGATTTTTTGCCGGTTTTGGAAGGGAATGTTTTGAATATGCCTGCTCCCTTGCCGGAAAAATTAACATTAAACTGCTAAATGAACCTGCTGACAAAGTTCTGGTTAATCTTGATTCCAGCGAGTACAAATCAACATGGCTGTGCAATAAAGCGATCTACAGAACCAGAATGTGTATTGCAGACGGAGGAGAACTCATTATTCTCGCTCCCGCTCTTGAAAAATTCGCAGAAGATAAAAAGATTGATAAAATTATCAGAAAATACGGCTACCGCGGCAAGGATGAAATAATATCATTAATGAAAAATAATCCCGGTCTTGCTGATAATTTATGCGCGGCAGCCCATCTCATTCATGGAAGCAGCGAAGGCCGCTTTACGATTCGTTATTGTCCCGGTGAAAAAATTTCCAGAAAAGAAATTGAAAGAGCCGGATTTGAATGGGGAGATTTAGGCGAAGCGTACAGGCATTATGATATAAACAGCCTTCATTCAGGCTGGAATAATCTTTCCGGCGGAGAAAATGTCTACTATGCGCAAAATCCTGCCCTCTGTCTATGGGCAGAGAACAAAAGATTTTTTATGTATTTATGATTTTTATTCGATAATGTATTAATGAAACACAAAATAATAAAAACATATTCGATTTTTTTTGTTCTCTTTACATTTGTTCAATGTTCAAATTTTAAACCTTCATTGACTGGTTCAACATTGCAGTCATCTGAAACTGAAAGCGACGACAGCCATCCGGAACTGGTAATCACATATTCCCAGGATATGAAAAACCTGCCTGTTACGCAGTTTCCGGAGATTTGGGCGTATGTAGTTACAGGCAGGGAATCCGCTCTTGCAAGGGGACTTCCAATTACCGACGTCGGCTACTTTGGATCGGAAGTTGACGCGTACGGAAAATTAATTGACGTTCCGCGGCGGCAGAATATAAATTTTCAGGGACGCGTCCATCTTGTTGCCGCCTGCTCCAGCCGTTCTCTTACGCATTTTGTGCTTCTAGAAGGAAGACCTGAACGAAAAGCCCTGATCGAAGATCTGATTGCCGCAACAAGACCTTACGACGGTTTACAGATAGATTTTGAATATGTACCCGCTCGTGACGGAGAGGCGTATCTCTCATTTCTGCGTGAATTGCGGGCAGGTCTTCAGGGAAAAATGCTTACAGTCGCTCTCGCCGCCCGTACAAGAAAAATTGCAGATGATGTTTACGATTATGAAAAAATTTTACCTGTTGTAGACAGAATACTTGTGATGGCTTACGACGAACACTGGTCAGGCTCCGATCCAGGCTCTGTCGCTTCAATTGACTGGTGCCGCCGCGTTGCGGAATACTCGTTACGCGTAATAGGACCTGAAAAACTTGTTATGGGAATGCCTTTTTATGGGCGTGCATGGGGAGACTACAGCCCTTCCCGCGCGCTTGTACATTCTACCATAGCAGGAATTATCAAAGACGAGAATGTTCAGAATGTCCGTTATGAAAACGGAATTCCGGCGTTTACATACAATAAAAACGTATCAATCAGAGTTTATTTTGAAGATGAATTTTCGCTTTCAAGACGCATGGAAATGTACAGATCGATGAATATCAGAGCGATAGGCTTCTGGCGGCTTGGTCAGGAAACTACAGAAATCTGGAGGTATCTAAAATTATCACAGTGAATTATTTTTTAGCTGCGCCATTCTTTGATATAAACCTTTTGCGCCTGCTCTGTCCGGTCTTAAAACTTCCGCTCCGTTGCGGTATACATGGCGGGGCATCCTGTTTTCATCAAGATAACAGTGAACTATGACCCTTACGATCCTCTCCACAGAACCGTCGCATTCAGGTTCCTGAACAGAAAAAAGGGAGAGTTCTCCTGCCCGTCCGCTCTTTCTGAGGGCAGTACAGGGATTAGCCGCAGTTAATTCACTTGTTACAGAAAAAATCACTGAAACTATTTCAGTTTCATCCAGTTTATTTACTGTTAAAAGCTCATCGTACATAGCAGCGATTTGATCGGTTATATCCTTAACGGTATTCTCGCATTGAGATGCTCCTCTGAGTGCATACAGTTTCTTCATGCGTTTCCTCCCGCAATTACTGATATGACTGTTTCCAGAAGAATAACGATAACCCCATAAAAAATAAAAACTACGTAAAGCAAGCCTTTCATGACACGTAAAAATGAAGGACGCCTGATTATATGATAGATGTTAACAAGCATTTTGTAAAATGAACAGATGCACAAAATGAATGATGAATATCTTATAATCGCAAGAAGAATAAATAATGACCTGTCGTTTAAATTAAAATCCAAAAGATAAATGACAAGCGCCAGTAATGAGACGCAAAGGCTGATGTAAAGTATTGTTAATTCAAATTGCTGAGTCTTTATGAATATTTTGTTTAGCAGTTTCACCGGGCAATCCTCAAAACCTTGTCAAAATCGCGGCATATGTATATTATAATACAGTATGAAGAAGTTTTTATTTACCCTTTTTATATTGCTGGCTCTTGGGGGTGTGGGTTTTTTCTTTGGATGGGTTCAGTTAAAAGTTCCCCCTGGTTCATTTGGCATAATTAATTCAAAAACCCATGGAGTAGATCCCATACCTGTCAGGTCAGGTGAATTCCGCTGGCTATGGTTAAAGCTTATCCCGACAAATGTGCAAATTTCTGTTTTCCGTCCTGAAACAATGAAATTCCCAATAGAATTCAACAGTTCGCTTCCTTCCGGAAACAGTTACGCATCATTTGCGGGGATGGGAACGTCGGATTTTTCATGGAAACTGGACGCGGAAATATCATTTTCAATATCTCCCGATATGCTTGTTCCCATTGTTTCCAAATATAATCTTACAGATCAGGAATCATTGGACGCTTATATGCAGGATATAGCGAGTAATATAAAAATTATCATCCTGCGGAATCTTTCTTCCGCAGAGACAGACGCATCACGCATTGAAAGAATTCTTTCAGGAGCGCAGGATACGGTAATGGAACAGGAAATAAAAAACAGATTCCCGGAGATTCGTGATTTTACATTTACGGTAACATCAGCGGCTTTTCCGGATTTTACTTTGTACAGGCAGGTCAGGTTATTGTACGAGGAATTTCTTTCCAAACAGCGGGAATATGTCTCAACCGCTTTCGGGAGAAGAGCGGAAGGTCACATAGAAATCCAGCTTCGTCTTATGGAACTTGAAGGATACGGAGAATTACTGTCAAAATACCCCATCCTTCTGGACTATCTGGCATTAGAGATGAAAAAGGATGAACAGTAACCACTCAGGCTCTCAGTTTGTTTTTGGTTAACATGAAATAGTTTTAAGAATTTCAATTCTTGAATCTTCAATATAAAAAAGGTATCTTTTATCAATAATGTTTGAGGAGTTGATATGCATAAAGCAGGGGTTTTCTTGCTTATTCTGCTAATGGGTTTCCCCATACTGCTTGCTGCCCAGGATGATGATGATTATGAATGGGATTATTATGATGATTTATATGCTATCGGAGATCAGACATTTATAATTACACTTGGTACGATTCTTCCAATGTTTATGCAGATTAACGGTGAAACAGCTCCGAATAAATATACTCCTCCTGTGGGAGGAGCTGGATCCCTTTGTTATAATTATTACCTTAATGCCAATATTTTTGCCGGGGCGGAAGTTTCCGCGATGTTTATAGGAACTCTTGGAAGCAATACCCTCTTTATGCTTCCGGTCGGCATAAGGGGGGGGTATCAATTTAACATATGGAAGATGGAAATCCCGATATCTATCGGCGTAGGCATGGTTTGGCATCGCTTTATTGATCAAGGTTATTACGGTATGTATCTGAAAGGCGGGGTGTCGGCTTTTTACAGAGCTACAACAACATGGTCATTTGGAATTAATTCAAACTGGTATTGGTTTCCGCAATGGGTTGAGGATAAAACCAAAAACGCATACGGAAATTTTTTGGATTTGACTATTTCCGCCCGTTATCATTTTTAAGTGAGATTTATTATGAAGAAATTATATTTTAATTTTTTACTGTTTTTTTTATTTATTTTATTTTCCTGCAACGACCCCATTTTTTACAATATTTCTCTTGAGGAAGAACTTCTTGAACCCATGATAAACGGTACTCCGACCAATTTTGCTGTTTTTAAAGAACAAATGTACGTCGCTTCAGGTGAAACTTTATTCAGATATAGCGGTCATTTCAGGGAAAATAACGGCGCTATCCGTACAGACAAAGGAAATTGGAATGACGGCGTAAAAATTAAAGAATCCGGCAAAAAAATCAGAATCCTCATGCTTGCCGCAACAGACAGTTATTTATTCGCGCTTTGCGAAGCGGAAGCGGAAACAAAAGACGGAAAAAGAGTTTCAGAACTTTTTTTAAAAAAATCCTCCAGTCCGGAGTCAGGAAATTTTAATTCTGTAATAACGCCGTTTATAATTCTTTCGATCCACAATGTAAATAACCAGCTTTTTATGGGAGCATTACTGGTAAGAAATACAGATACAGATACTGATGAAAGCGGAGTTACTATTAATGGTAAATATGGGTCGCTTTATATATTAACCGCCGGTCAGGACGGAGAGGATCCCATTCGGCTTATCAATACTAATGACAAACTGCTTAACGGCGCTGAATACAGTAACGGGGAATATTATTTTAGCGCCAGAAATTTAAAAGAGGAATCCGGTTGTATTTATAAAAGTGATTTAACGCTCGTAAATACTGAAGTTTATTTTAATGATATTCCTTTTGCGGGAATTATAAATCTTGGAGACAATAACAATACAATTGTCGCAATAAGCAATAAAGGTGTTCTTTACAATGTTTTAAATAAAACTGATACAAATAGAAACTTCGGTGATCATCTGGCGACAGGCGCTCTTGCAATTTTTGAGAAAAACGGCAATAAACTGCTTCTTGCCGGAAGACAAAATGAAATTAAGACATCCGCCAGCTCAGGGTATACATACGGCTATCTGGAACTGGAACTTGACAGTAATGGAATAAGCGGCAGCGCATTCAGAGAACCAGGCAACAATACCAATTCTTCAATGCCGTCCAATAACAGCTCAGGTGAAAACGGCAAGTATAAGTCTTCGGTAGGAAAAATTTCTTTAAATCATATTTTCCAGTATAATGGAAACGATGATAGAGAAAAAATATTATTTGTATCAACCCAGAAAAACGGCATCTGGTCATACCGGGAGCGAAAAGGAAGCGATGGCAAAAACTCCTGGCACTGGAACGCCGAACAGTAATTTCTTTAATGGACGAATTATTTTCCGAAAAAGATAAAAATAATAAAAACCCGCTTGCAGACAGAATGCGCCCTCAAACTCTGGAAGATATCATCGGGCAGGATCACATTGTTGGACAAGGGAGACTCCTTCGCCGCGCAATTCAGGCTGACAGGCTTTCCTCAATAATTCTCTACGGTCCGCCGGGAACAGGCAAAACTTCCCTTGCCGCTGTTATCGCCAATACTACAAGAGCCGCATTTGAAAACCTCAACGCCGTTCTTTCCGGTGTTAAGGATATCCGCGAAGTAATTGATCGCGCAGATGAAAGATCACGCCTTTACAGCCAGAGAACAATCCTCTTTGTAGACGAAGTTCACCGCTGGAACAAGGCGCAGCAGGACGCTCTTCTTCCCTGGGTTGAAAACGGAACAGTCATCCTTGTAGGAGCGACAACGGAAAATCCATTTTTTGAAGTAAACCGCGCCCTTGTAAGCCGCAGCCGTATTTTTCAGTTAAAACCGCTTGGCGGACTTGAATTAATGGAAACGGCGCAGCGTACTCTTGCCGACAAAGAGCGCGGGTACGGCAATTGGAAAGTTGAATTTGAAAAGGGAGCTTTGGAGCATCTTGTGGAAGTTGCAGGAGGCGATGCGCGAAGCCTTTTAAACGCCGTGGAGCTTGCCGTGGAAACAAGCGTCACTCCGTGGCCTCCGTCGTTAGGTGAAAATATCCGCATTTCTATGGATGCCGCGGAAGAAAGCATTCAACGCCGCGCTCTTTTATATGACCGAGATGGCGATTATCATTTTGACACCATAAGCGCTTTTATTAAAAGTATAAGGGGAAGCGATCCAGATGCCTCTCTTTACTGGCTTGCGAAAATGGTAAGAGCCGGAGAAGATCCAAAATTTATTTTCAGGCGAATGATAATCCTTGCAAGCGAAGATGTAGGACTAGCGGACCCTTTGGCGCTTTCTGTTGTCATTTCCTGCGCGCAGGCATTTGAACGTATCGGTTTTCCTGAAGGTAATTTTCCGCTCTCTCATGCCTGTCTTTACCTTGCAACAGCTCCCAAGTCGAATACCGCAATGTCCTACTTTGACGCTCTTAAAGAAGTTGAAAAAGAAGACGCAGAAGTTCCCAATCNCCTGCGTGACGCAAGCCGCGACGGAGAAAGTTTCGGTCACGGAGAAGGATATATTTATCCGCATGCTTATCGCGATCATTGGGTTGCTCAGCAGTATCTGCCTTTAACATTACGTGGCAGGACTTTTTACATTCCCTCATCAGTCGGGTACGAAAGTAAAATACGCGATGAAGTATTGCACAAGAGAGAGTTGCAGGCGGCTATCATTTTAGGGGAAACGGGAAACGAACTTTTATCATGGTCAGCGGCGGCAAAAGGAAGGGAGGGATGGTTTAAACGCCTTGAATCAGGGCGAAGTTCGCTATTATTAAGCGACCGTAATATCATTTTTGAAACTGCGTCTCCGTCGCGTCAGGATCGCATTCTTGTTCCGATGGCAAATGACGGACTCCTGTTATGGGAGAGCCTGCGGCGCTGCCCTGAAGGACTTACAGCCGCTCTTGTAAACACAAGGGTGGCAAAGGATGCATTGCTTCATTACGCCGCTGTTTTGGATGAAACGGACAAGCCATTAATCGCCGTAACAGAAGAAATCCTTCCATCCGCAGAAGAAAGCGAAGAGTTTTTTTCCTGCTGTCAATTTGATCATATCCTTTTTAGATGTTCAAGGCTGACAGCCGATCCTTCACTGCTTGCAGAAAGGGTAAAACCCTTACTGGCGGAAAACGGCTCTTTCATACTCTTCTTCTCTCCGGTGCGTTTCGGGATGCGTCTTTCCCGAATAATTGCGGATGTATGCGGTAAATCTGAATTGGCTACTGTTCTTCAACGGGCAGAAGAGGCTTTTTTCCTTAACACTGCAGGCGCCGGTTTATGGGACTATGACGTAGTTGAAAGTGTTTTTAAAAATGAAGGTTTCTCTGTTAATATCCGGATCATTGACCAGAAAGAAGAAAGACTCATCACCAAAAAGGATATTTCATCATGGTTTGACACAAAACAATCGCGTTGGGGTTCTTATATGAGTCAAAATCTTGAGAAAAGCGACTTTTTAACAATAGAAGATGCTCTCAGTCAGCGAATCGCAAAAGGTCCTGTTTTTTGGTTTTGGAAAAGCATCTGCTTTACGGTAAAAAAATAATATTTTTATTCACTTATTTAACAAATTGTAGTAATATTATGAAATAATTGATACAGAAAGGGAGTAAACTTGTGAAAAAAGTCGATTCCAGTAAAAAAAATACAAAAAAAACCGTAAAAAAAATTACGCAAACATCAAAAACTGCGCCACAAAAGAAAAAAACTGCGCCTGTTAAAAGAACTGAAGCAAAGAAAAATACTGCTGTTAAAATAAATATTAAGAAAACACCTGTTAAAAAAACTATAAAACCGGCAGTTAAGCAAAAATTTCCTGAAAAAAAAGAGGAATCAATAAAAAAAAATACAGAAAAACCTGTTATTTTACCAAAATCTTCCCCTGTCCAAAACTTAAATCACAGTCTTCCTGAAGGCAGCGAGATTCAGGTAACAGGCCAGCGCCGCCCGTTAATTGTTTTCCCGAAATAAAGCCAACCTAATAACTCGGTTATTTTTAAGAAAATCTTAAGCATTAAAAAATTTTAAAAATAAAGCTAAAGTCTTTTCTTTTTCTGCCGATAATCAAAACGGTGAGTACTGTCTAAACGGAAATTCCGCGGTATTCGGGCAGAAAGTACGTACCAAGCGGGAGCAAGGATGTTCCCGTTCTACAAATCAAGGAGGATGATATGATCATCAATCACAACCTGAGCGCAATGTTTGCGGACAGGTCCCTCAAGGTA
>WQTD01000010.1 GCA_009786455.1 Treponema sp. | reverse complement strand
ATGAAAAAACTTTTATTAGTTATGCTGGTACCGGTTTTGGTATTGGGAATTATTGGGTGTGCTCAAGGTGTTACCGAGACTGAAGTAGATGCTTATATTCAGGGAGCATGGGGAAGTAAGCAGACTGCTATAGCGCCAATGCCTGCAATTGGTGCTAATGATGATGATATTACCTTGTATGTTTCAGCAAACCAGATGACAGTTAAAAACATCGTTGGCGTATCAAACCCATTTAGAATTGAATATACCTACACCGGTGTTGCACCCCATAAAAACAGGGTAGACGTAGCGGCTCTCGCTGCTGGCGGTTCTAATTGGGCTGCTGGTACTGCTTCTGCTTCTGGTCAGGTTTTTAATGTTACTGACGGTGGTACAAACATAACAGCATTATTTGAGGCACTTGGTATGACGTCCATAGTAGTAGGAGGACCAGGAGCAGCAGCAGGTGCTACGTTTAAAACTCTTGACGAAGTTGATGCAATATTTAAAGGTTTCTTTGAAAGTTCGATTGCAGCTTCTCTTTTCCCGGCTGGTAGTGGTGCTGCGACAGTATCACTAAATGATTTAACGGCTGCTGCTAGTGGAATTAATGCTTTAATTCCAGTTGACGCATCAGAAGTAATAATCGGTGATTTACAGGTGTACACATGGGAAAGCAACATTGACTTAGGAAAATTCAAAACATTGATGGTTGCCGGTGCTTCAGCAACAGCGCTTCATGTTTTGAAATTTACTCCTCCGTCAGGTGATCAGTGGTGGTACAAGTACGACAACATTCTTACAAAACCTCCGGTTGGTACCTATAATATCAAAGGTCAGATGTAATTTACATTCATGTAATTTACATTCATTGTTAATTCAAAGCGGGCTGAAAAGCCCGCTTTTTTTTATTTGGTGGTGGGGAAGACTCATTGGAAATAGAACGTATTTGTTTTTAAAGGCTCTTGCAAAACTTCAGTTTTGCAAGAGCAACCAATAAAAATTGCATGTTTCGCAGCCCGTAGGGCGAGAAACTGCATCGGTAAAGTCCGCGGTCTATCCGCAAAGTAACCGACTTTGTGGACAGACACTATTCCGTAAAAATTACAATTTAGCTGAGGAAGATATTCTGGCTGCGGTAAGATATGTTTCCAAGTCATTTAAAAACCCACAATCATCAACTGCCGATAATTCTTAAATAGTCCTTAAAAATTGAAAACATAATATCGCTGTATTTTGTAGTAACCGGCATTCCGGCTATAAACGGATAGAAACAAACAAAAAAGATAAAAGAAATAACAACTATTGCTATCCAAATCCCTGACGGAACTGTTATGACCTTCTCAATATTAACACCGCTGGTTTCTTTTTTATTGTTCCAGATAATGCGCGCAACCAGCAGCATTACAGCCAGTATCGCCGCAAGGAGCGTTGATAAAACGCGCTGTGCGGCAATGGATTCGCCTGCAATTTTGGCTCTTTCGCTGAAAACATATACAGACGCCGCGGTTATCAGTCCGAATAAAATGCTCCACACCGGCGCAGGTATTTTATTCGTCCAGTGTAACGGTACAATTTTATTTCCCGCCGCCGCAGGTTCCAACTTATTCCACGAGAAACTTACCCAATAACAAATGGCAAGAATAATAAAAGGAACACATGTAAAATAATAAATAATGAAACTGGTTCGCGTAACAAAAACCCAAACAATGTAGCTCGTCAGGAACGCGGCTGTAATAAATACCGGCGCCAGACGGCGGCTGTATAGCGCCCAGCCTGACAGCGCAATTATCGCAATAAGCCCTGTCCACCAGATAAAAGGATTGCCCATAATAAATATTACATACATTCTGTTGTAGAACATAATATACTCGGCATAAACAAATGCCGGGATTGATTTTAAATTAATCGGCCATTCAATTGCGGTCGACGCATACGCATGATTAAGATCGAATTTAAAATGAAAACCAAACATGAATTTCTGGTAATCAATGAAATACTGCATTGGTGTCTTGCCGCCCAGACTGCCCTGCATCTGGGGAATATAGGAGAGAAAATATATTACGGATGGAATTAAAATAAATGCGGCAATACAGATAAAAAAGTGCTGTAAAATCACATTGCGGATTAATTTACGCTTCCTGGCTGTTTTGTATATATGATACCAGGTGAAAAGCAGCAACAGCAGTATGCCGGGAGCATTGTACAATCCGCTCCATTTTGACGAAAAAGCCATTCCAAAGGAAATTCCCGCCCAAATGAGAGGTAAAAATGAACGGGAATGACCGTTTATTTCAAGCGACTGCATGCGCCGGATATAATCAGCCAAAAAATAGAAAATAACAATGCCGAAAAGAACGGGGAATGGATCGAGCATTGCAATTCTTGTCATTGAAAAATGCATAAAGTCAAACGCAAGCAGAGCGGCGGCGATCAATGCAATCTTTTTATTCCTGAACAATTTATCCGCAAGCAGATACAACACAGGAATCATTAATATGCCTGCTATAACACCCGGAAGACGTACTGCAAAAGGATTCATTCCGAACACTTTAATGCTTGCAGCCATAAAAACCATGGCAAGGGGCGGGTGGGTTAAAAAAGATACCGGTATTTTTTTGCTTATTTCGTACGCAGTCAGCGGATAAAACATTTCATCATAGTACAGACTGCTGACATTTGTGTTAAAACGCTGTACCGCTGTCTGTTCGTCGGCAACCGCAGGATGAGAACTGTTTTTTATAGATATCAATTTATTGCCGTTATATACCGCGACTTCATAAAGCTGAAGATCATACCTTGAGGTTATCCGCAGATATCTTCCGGAACTGTTCAAACCAGCCATACACCATGTAAAAGGCGTTTGGAATCTTCTGTTGCCGTTTACATCATTTACAAATGTTCCGTAATTGGTGGCAATTAAAGATATTACATTCCATGTTTCTCCGTCGTCAGAGGCTTCATATACAAATAAAATTTCACCTTTCCCTTTAAAGCTGTTTACGCGGGTAAAATCAACTACTTCGCCAAAGTCCATGACTATGCGATCCAATGGTTTAATATCAGCGTATGTTTTCGGAGAAGATGTGCTTCCAAGGTTATAAAAAGCGATTATCGAATAATAAAGTACTATTATAGCCAGATAAATCAGGGGATCATTTTTTTTCATTAAAACATTTTATTGAAAAAACCGTGGTTAATCAAGTTAACAGTTCACCTTCAGATATGGTTTTGCTTTTCAAATAAATGTATAATCGCGTATGCGTAAATTTGAAGTAGTATCCCCTTTTAATCCTGCTGGTGATCAGGAGGAAGCGATTGCCGCTCTCGCAGACGGTATCGCTGACAAGTATCAGACGTTGCAGGGCGTAACAGGATCGGGGAAGACTTTCACCATGGCGAAAATTATCGAGGCAGTGCAGATGCCTACGCTGATAGTAAGCCACAACAAGACGCTTGCCGCTCAGCTTTACCGCGAGTTCAAGGGTTTTTTCCCGAATAACGCGGTTGAGTACTTTGTCTCCTACTACGATTACTACCAGCCGGAAGCGTATGTGGCAAGCCGCGATCTGTACATCGAAAAAGATTCTTCCATTAACGCCGAGATTGAACGAATGAGGCTCTCCGCGGCACGCAGCATGATGGAACGCGAGGATGTCATCATCGTGGCGACTGTTTCCTGCATTTACGGAATGGTAACACCGGAAGTTTATAAAAAAATGAACGCTACTATATCAAAGGGCGAAACAATCGACGTTGACTCGATAATCCGCCGCTTTGTGGAACTCCAATACGAGCGCAATGACGCTGTTCTTGAACGCGGGCGTTTCCGCCGCCGCGGCGACACGCTGGAAATATTTCCCGCTTATATGGAAGAGGCGTATCGTATCGATTTGGATTGGGACAAAGTTGAGCGCATCAGACGCTTTAACCCCGTTTCCGGCGAAATGCTGGAGGAACTGGACGGCGCCCTGATTTACCCGGCAAAACAGTTTGTCATGCCCGGAAACATGGTGCAGAACTCACTGGGAGCCATCAGGAGCGAGCTGACGGAACGTCTTGAGCATTTTAAGGCAAACGGGAAAATAATTGAAGCTGAGCGGCTCAAAACGCGCGTAGAGTACGATATAGAAATGCTCAATGAAATGGGCTACTGCCCCGGAATTGAAAATTACACCGCCATCCTTGCGGGGCGTAAAACAGGCGAATCCCCGGATACGCTTGTTGATTATCTTCCAAAGAGGCACCTGACTTTTATCGACGAAAGTCATGTTACCCTGCCGCAGATTGGGGCGATGTACGCAGGGGATCGCAGCCGCAAACAGAGCCTTGTCGATTACGGTTTCCGCCTGCCAAGTGCATTGGATAATCGTCCCCTGCGTTACGATGAGTTTGTTGACAGGCTGGACAGGACAATCTTTGTCTCGGCTACTCCGGGTAAAACGGAAATTGAGCAGTCGGCGCGGGTGGTGCAGCAGGTAATACGCCCAACCGGTCTTCTTGACCCCGAAATCGAAGTACGCCCCAGCGAAGGCCAGATGGAAGACATTTACGGGGAAGTGCAAAAACGTATAAAAGCTAAAGAGCGCTCTCTCATTCTCACTCTGACAAAAAAAATGGCGGAAGACCTTACGGATTACCTCGGCGGTCTTGGGCTTAAAGTCCGCTACATTCACAGCGAAGTTGAAACCATTGAGAGAGTGGAAATTCTCACACAACTGCGACAGGGGGATTTCGATATTCTGGTAGGCATCAACCTTTTGCGTGAAGGCATCGATCTTCCGGAGGTTTCATTCATAGCGATATTGGACGCTGATAAAATCGGGTTTTTGCGGTCTTTAACAAGTCTTGTGCAGATCATCGGACGGGCGGCGCGCAATGCCGCCGGAAAAGTCATCATGTACGCAGACCGCATGAGCGATGCGATGGAAAAGGCGATTGCCGAAACCAACCGCCGGCGTGAGATACAGATCGCGTATAATAAAAAGCACGGCATCACCCCTGCGACCGTGAAAAAGGCAATCGCCGACATACTGACGCGCCATATCGAAGAAGCGGACAACACCGCGGCAGGCACCATTGAGGTGCTGAAAAAATCCTACAATGTGCTTGTTCCTGCCCAGCGTAAACAGCTTTTAAAAGCTCTTGAAAATGAAATGCTCGAACATGCCAAAAATCTTGAGTTTGAACAGGCGGCGGCGATCAGGGATGAAATCACGCGCATTAAGGAAAATATTTTTTAATTAAAAAATTTACGCTTCCAGTATCAGCAGTGTCTTTGGATCAAGCTTCATTGCGATCGATTTGGAAATAACAGAATCCCTGTCTTTTGACACAGAAAGCTCAACATGATCATTCTTTGGATTTAGCACGATTACAACATCAACATTACTGACAGATTTGCCTATAACAAGAGGGATGTTTTCGCTGTCGTACTGCTGTCCGCCATCCATGACAGAGCAGCTTAACCAGATACTGACGCCGAGTTCTGTAGCGAAATTTTTTATTCTGACAAGACAATCATTGTCCATGCGGGAAAAATCAAAACCATCAATGATTACAGAGTCGGCTTTAAATCCGCCTTCCATTATCATCGCTCTCAGGCTTTTGATTATCTGTTCAATGGTTACGCCGTCCTGATTAAAGTTCATCAATACGCGGTTTTTTACCGCTTCGTTTTTAATTTCCGCGGCGCTTTCCAGATTTTTTTTATTTATTATTTCTTCAAAAATATCTTCATACCAGACAGGCACATAATGTGTATGCAGGGTAAAAGACACATGAATAACTTTCTTTCCCTGAAGAAGTTTATCAAGCGCAAGCTGAACAAGAACCGACGTTTTCCCCACTCCGTTAGGAGAAGCAATTATTCCTGTTTCACCCGCCTTAAGCCCGCCGTGTATTGATTGCTCGAAAAGACGTATTGGGCTTCTCTGTATTAATTCGCTCTTTACCATTAAAAACCTCTTACACAGTATAATCAGACGGAAAAAAAATGTAAAGGTTCCTGTTTGGAGAAAATTAACTTTTTTTGCGTATACACAAAAGATGCCTTATCTTTATTTTTTTTCCCTGGAAAGATACTGGTGCGTAAGTTCGTCAACTACCTTCTGTAAAGCGTCGTTAAAATCCTTTACATAGATCATTGCGTCATTGTCAAGCAAATCTTCCGGAATAAAAAATTGATAAGGTTCTGCATCAAGCGCGTTTGAAAGTTTGGCAAGCGTTTTTGCGGAGACTCCCTTTTTACAATTTTCAATGTCGTTGATAAAATTATGGGTAAGACCGGTCTTTAAAGCGAGATTTAATTGCGAAATATTTTGCAGGGTTCTCAGGCGTTTAATGTTTCTGCTGAGTAATCTGTGAATACACTGTTCATTAATTTTTATATTCATTGATATATTCTTGAATTAATTACCGTTATATGCAAATAACTACAGGCGGATATAATGTCTCTGTTGGTTTTTATCAAAAGACAATACGACAATTCAAAAAAATTAACGGCGCGTTTCAGGAGGCATCCCGCTTAATATTAATATTTCAGGACGGTATTCAAAATGCATTGTATCAAAATATAACCACTTTCCGCCCCAGATGAAACCGTATTTTTCAAACGCTTTTATTACAGCGGAAGGAGGATGATGTCTTTCGTTATACGAAACATTCCACCAGTCATTTCTGTATTGCGATGTCCAAAGCCAGTAAGTTTGTTTTCCGCCCAATGATTTGGGAATAAAATCCAAAGCCAGTCCGTATGAATGATAGGAGCGTGATTGCGTTTCCGCAATATTTCTCCACGCCCACCCTTCAAGGGAAGAAATATTATTTATCCATGCCTGAACCTGCGAATCCCTTCTGGAAGCGGCGAGAATTTCTTCTTCAACAAGCGAAAGATTTTCCAGTATCATATTGTGAACGGTGACGGAATGTCCCAGAAACCTGAGCGTTTTCACCCTCTCATAGGATTCGGCGTTGTTATGCGCTCTCCAGAGATCGTCAAAAAAATGAGGCGAACGGCGCAGCGGATTTTGATTCCTGCTGCGCGACATATTGCCGTAACGTTCCGCTTCTTCGGGAGTCGGTTTTCTCCATGCGGGCAGTTCCGCCTGATAATTATAAAACGGCTGAGGACTGTAACTTGCCGCATTGGCGGTTAATTCCTGCGGTAAAATTCTTCCGCCCGCAAAAAAATACCATTTGCCCCTCAGCAGAACAGCCCAGTCATTATTGCGGTATTCAGCTTTCTCAATCTGCTGTGGATAAGCCTGCGCGAGAGCGTTCATCACAAGTTCGGCTCTGTCAGGTTCTGTTCTTGTCTGCGCCTGATTTACTGTTTGAGACTGGTTTTCCTGTAAAACAATTTCATCCGCGGGGACATTCTCCTGATTTCCCAGAGAAAAAACATTACCTGCGGACAGAAAAGAAAAAACAAAAGCAATACTAAATATTTTATACATTTATTTTTCCGCGTACGAGACCGTTCCAAAACTTCAATTTTCTGGAACAGCTATCTTAAATTTATATGTCTTTTAATTACACTGTTATTGTAATACAATATCTGAATATGGGAAACCTGTTTCGGCACGGCTCTGAAATGTACAAGCAAACAATCAATCTGAAAAATGAGCCGCTTACTGCCGGAGATGACGATCAGGGAGTTATCCTTGAAAAATTATATTACCAGCGTACTGTTCCTAAACCCAAGGTTCAGAATAATTCAGTTTCATTTATAAAAACAACCCAAAAAGAAACCCCCGCGCCGCAGCCTGAATCAAAATACAGGCGCGTGGCTAAATTCCTGATTTTAATCGGAAGCGAACAGGCGTCTGAAATCCTCGCGGAACTTGATCCCGAACAGGTCGATCAAATATCAAAAGAAATTGCGTTAATTAAATTTATTAAGCCTGAAGAACGCGGAGAAATTTTTGCCGAATTTCATTCGCTTTTTTCCAAACCTTACCATTTTGCAGGATCATCACGCGGAGGAGTTGAAACAGCTCGCCGCCTGCTTTATGCGGCTAAAGGTCCGGGAAAAGGCGAAGAGCTTCTCAACAAAGCCGTTCCCGAATCAAGGGAAAACCTGTTTGGGTTTCTGGAAGAATTTTCGGCTGAACAAATTGTAACGCTTTTAAAAACAGAATCTCCGCAGACAACAGCGCTTATCATGTCAAGGCTGCCTGCAAAACTTTCCGCCGGGGCTTTGGTAAAACTTCCGCCTGAAAACAAGGCTGAAATCCTGAAACGCATGGCAAAGCAGAGGGAAGTCGCTCCCTATGTGCTTGAACAGATTACAGCGGCGCTAAAGGAAAAAGCCAGACACTTCGCGGGTAAATCCGATGAAATAACAATTGACGGCATGGGAGCATTAACTGCAATTCTTAAACAGAGCGACTATGCGTTCGGCGACAGAATAATCAGCGAACTGAGAGCAGAAAATCCCGGTATTGGCAATGATTTAAAGGAAAAACTCTATACCCTTGATGATGTGATTAACTCAACCGACAAACCAATACAGGACAAACTCTCGCTTATGTCGGAACAGGAAATTGCGATTCTATTAAAGGGGCGTGATTTGGAATTCCGTGAAAAAATACTGTCATGCGTTTCCGCTGGAAGGCGGAAATTAATCCGCGAAGAATTTGAAATTCTCGGAGCTGTTCCCAAGTGCGATTGCGACGCCGCCGCCGGTGATTTTTTATCATGGTTCAGACAAGCCCGTGAAAGGGGAGAGATTATACTTAACAGCGACGAGGATGTTTTTATATGAGCAATGATTTGAAAAAAGGACAAAAGCTGGAAAGCGGTTTTACCGTTCTTGAAATTGTAAAACTTGATGAACTTGAAGCCGAAGGGATTTGGGCGAAACATGAAAAGTGCGGTGCGGAAGTGTTTCATATATTAAACGGCGACAGCGAGAATCTCTTTTCATTTACATTCGCGACAAGCCCGCAGGATGATACAGGAGCCGCGCACATTCTGGAACACTCTGTCCTTTGCGGGTCAGAGCGTTACCCGCTAAAAGACGCGTTTATCGTTTTGGCACAGGGAAGTTTACAGACTTTTTTAAACGCGATGACTTTTCCCGACAAGACGGTGTACCCGGCAAGTTCAACAAACGAACACGATTACTTTAATTTAATGTCAGTTTACGGAAGCGCAGTATTCAAACCGCTGCTTCCAGAGTGGACTTTCATGCAGGAAGGACACAGACTGGAATTTGACAAGGAAGGAAAACTTTCCATCACCGGGGTTGTCTACAATGAAATGAAAGGCGCTTATTCATCGCTGGATACATACGCAAGCCACTGGTCAGTGAAAGCAATCATGCCGGACACTCCCTATGATTTTGAATCAGGCGGCGATCCGCGCTATATTCCTGAATTAACATGGGAAGGATTAAAAGAATTTCACCGCAGCCGCTATTCGCCGGCAAACTGCAGAATTTTTCTTGCGGGAAACATCCCGACAGAAAAACAGCTTTCTTTTTTAAACGAACAATTTTTCGCCGGACTTGATAACGGCGGGAAGAAAAGCGAGCCTGTAAAAAAATGCGCGCGCTGGAATGAGCCAAAAAAATTTCATATTCCATGCCCGTCAGGCAGCGGGCAAAAATCGACAATTTTTTTATCATGGCTCTGCTGCGATATTGCCGAAATAGACGAGAATATCGCTCTCGCCGCACTTACAGAAATTCTTTTAGGTCATGACGGCTCTCCGCTTACGCGCAAACTGATTGAATCAGGTCTCGGAGAAGATATCACTCCTGTTTCGGGGCTTGAAGGAGAAATACGCGAAACATTATTTGTCGCCGGTCTCAAGGGAGCGGAAGGAGACGCGCAGCAAAAGGCAAAAGAAATTGAAGCGCTGATAAAAGGCGAGCTTCGCAGACTCTTCGATGAGGGAATTCCCGCGGAAGAAATTGAAGCCGCTCTTTTGTCGATGGAGTTTTCCCAGAGGGAAATACGGAGATCAGGCGGACCTTTTTCGCTTGTCTGGATGCGCCGCAGTCTGCGTGCATGGCTGCACGGCTGCAAACCGTGGGAAAGCCTTCTTATTCTGCCGTCAATAGCGAAGATAAAGGAAAATCTTTCCAGGGATAAAAGATACTTTGAATCGCTCATTAAAAAATATTTAATTGATAATCCCCATCAGGCGCTTGTCATTCTTGAACCAAAGGAAAATTTTCTTTCTGAACAGGAGCGGCAGCTTGCGGTTTCCCTTGAAAATATCGAAAAAAAAATGAACAAGGATGAGCGAAAGACAATCATCAAAAAATCAAAAGACCTAGAAAAAAAACAAAACGAAGCTGACAGTCCTCAGACGCTCTCTTCGATTCCGCATCTTTCACGCGGCGATCTTGTTGCAGATAACGATATCATTCACCGCCGCCATGAAGATTTAATGGGAATTCCAGCTCTTTACCACGACCTTTATACAAACGGAATTACCTACGCTGATATGGCATTCCCTGTTGACACCCTCTGCGCGGAAGATTATTCATGGCTGCCGTTTTTTTCCAGGGTAATCGTTTCGGCAGGTCTTCCCGGAATGGATTACGGAGAGGTTTCAAGTCTTCTTGCGCGCACCGCAGGCGGATTTATCGCGATTTTACATACAGGTTCCGCCGCCGGCAGCGCAGATAAAATCCTTGAAACAGCCTCGGGAAAATTCGATTTATCCGGCAGAGACTGGATCATTTTCCGCCTGAAATGTCTTGATGAAAAAATCGCGCCTTCGCTTGATCTGGCTCTGCGTCTTATTACCGAAGCTGATTTTACGGATCACAGGCGCATTAACGATCTTGTTTTGGAAATGAAAACAGAAATTGATTCGAATCTCGCTCCGATGGGGCATATCTACGCATCAGGCAGAGCGGGACGGATGAATTCAGGCTCCAGAAGAACAGAAGAACTGTGGGCAGGTCTTTCCCAGATTGAATTTGTTCACAGACTCGCAAAAATGGAAACCGCCGAAATTGCCGGCAAGCTTGAAAGCCTGCGCAGAAATATCACCGGCTCGGGGCTCATTGTAAATGTAACAGGCGGCGCTTTAAAATTGGCAGGCGCGGAAATCGCGCAGAGATTCAAAAGGTTCGGACCGCCTGTAAAAAGATTGACTGTCTCTCCCCGTCCGCAGCAAACGGAAATAATCGAAGTCTTCGCTTCCCGTTCTTTGCAGGTCGGATTCGCCGCCTTGTCTTTGAACGCGGCTAAGTTTGATACAAAAGAGCAGCTTGCCGAAACTGTTCTGGCGCATCAGCTTTCAACAGGCGCGTTATGGGAAAACATACGCATGAAGGGAGGAGCATACGGCGCCTTTTCAAACAGCGACAGTCTGGAAAACTGCATGTCATTCGCGACATACCGTGATCCCAATCCCATGCAGTCATTAAACATCATTCTTGAAATACTAAAAAAGAAATCGTACGGAAAATGTACGGAAGATTATCTTGTAAAATCAATAATCGGCTGTTATGCGAGAGAAACAAGACCCCGTACCGGCGCGGAAAACGGGCTTGTAGATTTTTACAGATTTCTCTACGGCATAGAAGACAGTTACCGTAAAAGAAAAATCGAACGCCTTGTTTCTGTCTCTGTCTCCGATATTGCGTCGGTTTATGAATCTCTGGGAGCGAGAACCGCGACAGGAAGAGTTGTCATCGCAGGCGAAAAAACAGCGGAACAGGCGGCGAAAACCCTGAGAACGGAAGTTCAATATTTAAAGATTTAACCGCTGTCTTATTTCTCCGCGGATTTTTTTAATGAATCCTTGAATATCTTGTCTGCGTCCAGTTTATCATCAACGCCGAACTGCGGAATAATTCCTTCGTTTTTAATGCTTCTGAAAAGAGGCCCCGGACGGTTTCCGTAAGCCCAGCTGTGTTCATTATTGATTATGTTGTCAAGAACCGTAACCGCTGACAATGTAAAAAAAACAACGGTCGCGTTAATTCTCTTTTCCGGAGCAAGCAGAATATCCAGCCGTTTTGAAACGGGATTTGGAATTTGATAATTATACCTCTCCCACGGATTGTTAATTCCGTTGCAGGTCGCCTTGGAGGCGGCTCCTCCCGCCCTGACTCCCTGCTCAATGCCGACCGCAACCGCCGTAAGTATTTTACGCATCTTTCTTATCAAACTGTAAATGGGTATAACATCGCTTTTCGGAAACGGCGGAGGTCCCAAAGATTCAAATTTATAATACGGCAGAAAGTAAAGCCTTTTGATCCAGTGCAGTTCATTCATTGTTTTTTTTGCGTACTGCGACGATCTTGCGTCTTCGGAATTTTCAAGCATGCGGCAATATTCCATCAGGCGCGGAAGATAATCCTTGGAGAAGCTGTCTTCTATGTAACTCCGCCAGTTGTTGATAATATCACCTAACTCATCGGATACCATCACCATATGACCGTCAGGACCTATAACAGTGCCGAAATTTATATAGCGCAGTCCGATAAAAAGATCATCAAGTATATTCATCATCATCGCAACCTGCTGAACGGGATCTGTCGGAGCGATTAATTCGTATCCGCCCTTCAGGCTGTAAACATTCGCAAAGTACGGATATAAATCGGGAAATTCATCAAGTTTATCCCAGTTTGCCTTCGGGAAAAGGGTTTCAAGCGCAGTTTTCCCTTGTTCCAGGGCTTTTTTCTCCATTTTCTCGGCTTCTTCTCTTGCCCTGCGTTCGATTATTTTCGGATCATTCGGATCCTCTTCTTCCTTTCCTTCTTCGGGAACTCCGTCGTCCGCTTCTTCGCTTTCTTCCGGAACTTCCTCTTTAAGATTTTTCTGCAGAGTTTCAACGTCCATGCTTTCAATCTGCTGCGGGCTTAAATCCGCGGAGTACAATTGAGCGGTATCGGTAACGTTTAAAAAAGCCATATACCGCCTGCGTCTTTCGGTAAAGAAACGCTCATACGGAATAAAGCGGTCGGAGATCAGCTTCATCAAAATCGGATAAATTCCAAACACAACATTGCGCCTGACGTCTGCCAATGAAGTTATTATATTTCGTATAACGTCCTGATATTTTTCTTTTGCTTCCATCGGGCTTTCAATATAAAGTATTTTATAAACCAGCTTAAAAGCCGATTTTATATTCTCGGTATTTAAATCATCCAGAACAAACAGCGGAACCAGTATTTCCCTGAGAACATCCGTAAAATCCGTTACCTTGACGTTGCGCGGATTAGACTGTAACTCCGCGATGCCGGACGCGAGTTTTTCGATATTCCAGCTGCGAAGCGTTTCAACAATTTTATAAACGAAAATGGAAGTTCTCTTAAGCTGGTTGTTGCGTTTGGAGTTGGCTTTGGGAAGAAGATTCCTTGTCGCTGTTACCAGCTTTTCAACCTTGGCGTAATATTCGTTCATGCGCACTGTGACAAACCGCGGATTTACCAAATCAACAGGTTCCCTAAAAAAAGAAAATATTGAAGAGAGAACCTGCATCGAACTTTTTATTTCGAAAATCATCTGACCGGCATATTGATCAATTTTAACCCTCTCCATGTAACTGAGCCTGACAGTTGCCGCAGGATCGTCTCCCGGAAACGGTCCGGAAGATTTCGCCTTGAGTCTGCCGCTTGCCGCTTCGTCACCGCTTCCTGCAATATCAACCTTGCGCGCAGCTTTCCTGCTTTTCTTTTCCTTTACGGTTTCTCCGCGCCTGAAAGGTCTTCTGATTTTAGCAGGATCAAGCTGAATTTCGCGTTCTGTACCTACTTCTCCGCCCAAAACTCCGGCCATGCGTTTGGCTTCTTCAACGTCGGTTACGCCCAGTTTTTCACGAACACGGCTTAATTCGCCCGGCGCGTAAATTCCGGCTTTGTTATTTTTTTTATCCATGGTTATACCCGTACATTTATTTTTTCTCCAACACCAAACAGGTTCTTGATTTGTATTTTTTCTCCTTCTGAACTAACCAGCACGCCGTTGTAATATCCCAGCGGAGCGTTAAATTCAAAATAAGTAACAATAAACTCCAATACGCTTTTATTTTGATCAACGGGAGTAAAAGTCAAATCAACCATTCCTTCAATATCCTGAATAACCCAGTCGCCTTCCGGACCGTTAGGCATTGTTACAAGCACTGGCGGCAGCAATGTCAATTTACCTTCTACCCACAGAGCGTTTTCGTTGCTTTTCCTGGTATCTCTTGTTTGATTTTCGGCAATATGGAAGCCAAATCTCCTGTTTTTCTCGCAAAAACCCATTGCGGCGCAGATTACGGTCTGAGTCCGGTACGGATAAAACCCCTTGTAATCGCAGAAAAAACCCGAACAATTCTCCCATTTCAGGTTAAAATGTTTTCCTCCGAAGACAATATCTCCGCGTACGGGAGAAAGTGTCTTTAAGGCATAAATATTGCGGCTCGGTGTAACGCTCATTGATACCGCCACGGGAGTTGTTTCCTGACTTGTATTAAACGCGAGGTGAACAGTCAGCGACGGTCTGCGGCGTGCAGCTTCAATGTAAAGATCAAGTTTGATGGTATTGATATTAAGCCAATCATGAATACGGAAATAAAAACTTCTGGAATTACTGCTTACCGAAGAATTTTCCAGACTATACGGAAGATTCCAGCCTGAACCCGGTTTAATCATCCTGAAAAAATGTTTCTCGCCGCTCTTTTTATCATAAACAAGAATCTGGGCAATTCTGAATAATTTAAAGTTACAAAAATTGGCTTCCATCAGAATATGATTATCCTGAATATAAAAACACTGTCTTTCCTTAATACGGAAGTCCCTTGCCCAGCGCGGCAGCGGAAATTTATAAGGCCGCCGTATCTCAAGTAAATCTACAATATCAAAAGGTCTGTCCCATGTTCCAAAAACAGGAACTCCGTCTTCTATAGGCGAGGTTCTTGGAGGCAGAATATCCCTAGTGTACATTCAGCTAAATACTACCATATTTTTATTGAATTGGCGAATCTGTGAAATGCGATTATTTTAATATAATCTTAATTCCGCCCTGAATGCCGCAAGTTCTTTTTCAATTTTCCGCCCTTCGAAAGCAAATATGTTATCCTCAATCTGCGCGCAGTGAATCCCTACCGTTTCATTGCCGAGAATCTCATTAAGATAGTTTATGTCAAAACGCATTTTACCGGCGGTTTCCAAAAGTTTCGGATCAAGAGTGTCTTCTATCCACTGGATGTAACGCGCATTATTTACATGGCCGTTGTAATCAACATCAGTGTAGAGCGCTTTTCTCTCAATTATTTTTTGTAAGCTGTCTCTTTCCGCAAGGCTGCTCAATGGAGCGTCTCCGTTTTCGTAAGACAGGGCTTCAAGCTCTTCATTCCCGGGCATATTGGTTAAAACCGCCTGCGGCCGCAGGGGGCGCCGTTTTTCAATATCCACAACAAGCCATGCGCTGCTTGCCCTTATTATCGCCGTATTGTTTTTATCTAAGATTTCATAATTTCGGATGACAAAAAGTTTTTCCCATCCTTGGGGCCATGTTCTTACAGTGACTGTTTCGTAATAATCAGGCCGCCTGTCTACCCTTACAGACATCCGCGAAAGAACCCAACCCTGACCGGTTTGAATCATTTCATCGCGTCCGACATTGAGGTTTTCCGCATGACTGATTGCCGCCTCCTGAAAAAATCTGAATACCGCATCAAGCGTCATCCTGTCCGATCTGTCGATCGCGCCGAACCGCACCGGAAAAGTTTCCTGCCAGACATTAACAAGTCCGCCTTCTTTCGGATTTGCGGGGTTACACATCATTTGTTTCCGCCTTTTCCGGTGCAACTGTTCCATGCCTGTTCTTTCTTTCCATGATCATCCTCGGAATATAAAATAAAAGACCTGAAACGGCGTACACCGAAAAAATTATAAAAATTGAATTTTGAGGATAAACAACAATCAGAATGATTAAAACAATTACGATAACCAGAAGTTCGATTGTCCTTACCCGCGTTAATTTCATTTTTTTAAACGACATATAGGGAATATTTGAAACCATCAGGAATGAAAGAACAACCATCACAACGGGCATTATATCAAGAAATTCTGGCATTAAATCCATTAAGGCGGGAATCGCCTTGTATCTGGACGAGTATTCTTCCCGTATTAACAACTGATAACTTAACACAAATGAAATAATCAAACCTGCCGACGCAGGCGTCGGAAGCCCCACAAAGTGCTTGTGCATTTCTCCGCTTTGAGAGAGAACATTAAAGCGCGCAAGGCGGAGAGCAGTGCAGATAACAAAAAGAACAGCGATGGCAATGCCGATAAGTTCCATATTCTCCAGAACAAGCATATACATCATTATGGCAGGCGCAACCCCGAATGAAACAAGATCGCTTAAAGAATCAAGCTGCATTCCGAAATCGCTGGTTGTTTTTGTCATTCTGGCGATTCGTCCGTCAATAATGTCACAGGCAAGCGCGCCGATTAAAAACCACGCAGCTTTTATAAAATCACCGTTGATTGAACAAGTAATGGAAATGATTCCCAAACTTAAATTCCCGCACGTAAAAAGCGAAGGAATAATGAAAATTCCCTTTTTTAATCCTTCCTTTTTAATTTTGAAATTTCTGGGAACTTTTACAACGCGGACTCTTTTTTGTTTCAGGGGTGCATTGAAATTTCTTGGTTTCCTGAAATTAATTTTTTTTATTTTCATTTTAAGGTTAACCTGATAATCGGGCTACAATTGTAATGCCCGCTTTAGTTTTATCGCCTGGTTTCACGGTTATTTCCGTTTTTCCGGGCATATGAAGATCAACCTGGGAACTGAATTTTATCATCCCGATTTTATCTCCCGCTTCCAGAACATCGCCGTTTCCTGCCCACGAAACGCACCGGCGCGCCACCAAACCGGCAATTTGCCGCACTGTAAAAATGCTATCTGCGCTTTTAATTACAAAAACATTCTGTTCATTTTCGACATGCGCCCTTTTATCCCATGCGGCAAGAAACTTTCCGTTTTTATGCGTTACGCTGACAACAGTCCCGCTTACCGGTGAACGCTGAAGGTGAACGCTGAAAATGGAAAGAAATACCCTGATGACCTTTTCATTTCCCTCTTCTGTTACTTCCATCACAGTTCCGTTACAGGGAGAAAGAACCGCTCCTTCGCTTTGCGTAACAACGATTTTGGGATCCCTGAAAAAAAATACACAGAAAAAGGCAAAAATAATCAGCAACACGCCAGTGATGATAAAGATAATTCTAACAACAGGAGGCAGAGTTATGAAAACGGCTGCCGCCGCCAGCGTCAATCCTGCTGTATAAGACGGAAAAATAAAGGGATAACCTTCCTTTAAAACTGACACCGAAACCTCAAGTGACAATGATATAAAAAACCGGCAAATTCTGCAACACCACGAATTGTATATATTTTGTATTTAGGGTATTTTTCTGAAATGAGCAAATCATCTTTTAGCAGCGGAGTTATTTACATTGTTTTTGCCTACTTTATATGGGGAATATCTCCATTATTCTGGAAACTGCTCACTGCGGTACATCCTCTTCATATCCTTGCTTTCAGGATTCTTTTTTCATTGATTCTTGTGAGCAGCATCCTTTTTATCATGAAGAATTTTTCATGGATCAATTTTTTTAAAGACAAAAAAGACGGACTTTTATTAATTCTGGCAGCCTTGACTGTCACCGTTAACTGGGGTATCTATATCTGGGCTGTCAACTTCGGACATGCCATTGAAGCGGCGCTGGGTTACTACATCAATCCATTGATATCGGTTATATTCGGATTAATTTTTTTCAGGGAAAAGATCAATTATTTGCAAATAACTGCTTTTTTACTTGCGGTAGCCGGAGTGGTGATACTCACGGTAATCACAGGAGCGCTGCCCTGGTTTTCTGTCTCTCTTGCGTTAAGTTTCGGCATTTACGGACTTATAAAGAAAACTGTTAAACTCTCCGCCCTGGAATCGCTTGGAAGCGAAACTTTAATTGCGGTTCCAATCAGCATAATATTGCTGACAGGATCGTTTGGATTGGGAGGCGATTTCCCCAGAACAGAAGGTATCTCTTACCTCGCGAATTTACCGGTTATTACGCTCATTTTAATTCCTGTCTGCGGCATAATAACAACGCTTCCGTTGTTCCTCTTTGCCAAAGGGGTAAGAATACTTCCTCTTTCTACAACAGGGTTTTTACAGTTTATCGCCCCTACATTGACATTTCTGACAGGCTTATTTGTTTTCCGCGAATCATTTCCCGCATACAATTTTATCGTTTTTGGTTTTATCTGGACTGCGGTGATTTTGTATATTATCTCGTTAAAGGTAAAGCGGAAAGAAAAAATTATTTCGGAATGATTATCTCGCTTACTGCCTTGCCGTCGCGTGAAAACGCGCGCCGGGAGTTAAAAGGGTCTGTAAATCGTTCGCCTCTGTGAAAGAACACATACTGGTATGTGCCAGGCGGAAGCGGAATTGTTATACTGTAAATACCGGCAGGGTATTCTTTCAATTCATACATAAACGGATCCCAGTTATTAAAATTTCCCGCAACGGTTACGGTTTCTCCGGGCGAACCCCTGAATGAAAACTTAAGTCCCTCAGGCAGTCCGTTTAAAGGGTTATAATTGGCAGGTCTCTGCGGTAAGGAAAGTACAGACAGGGAAAGACCGGAAACAGGGTCTCTTTTAAAAACAGGGTTCACAGGATCGATTGTCCAAAGTCCGTTAATAACAAGCCTGTACTCAAGCTCTCTTAAATGATCGGGGAGTTTGTAAACATGGAACTGAAGCCCTGAGTCCTTGTAAGGATCCGGCACTTTCTGACCCGGCAGTAGAATCATTTCCGTAATATTTTTGGGAACAATAAGCTGCGTAAACCAGTAAACAGGAAAAAAACCTTCATGGGCAAACGCCACTCCGACTCTTCTCAAATCAGAAGCGGCGGTAAATATCACATGATCCTCATGAATAACAGGCACGCCGGGAACCCGGATAGTCAAAAGTTTATTGACCATTTCATAAGTTTCCCAATCGTAAGCTGCAGCTTTATACGGCGAAAATGAGGTAATTATAATGAAAAGGACGCATAACTTTATCGTTTTCATACATTCTTTACAATTATCGGTCGATATATAATTATCTTAATATGTCAACAGTAACTCAGCGCGGCTGTGCAGCCGTGCGGTTAGCCCGAATATAAAACGGAGTTCTATGCCGTCATTAGATGCGCTTGGAGAATTCAAATCCTCTTTTAGCAATATAGGAAACGAAAGAGCCGATCTCATATCCAAAAAATTGAATTATGACGATCTCGCCCTTCCTGATACGGAAGCGCCTCCAATGGATCTGACCAGAATGGCTGCTCCCGGAACCCAGAGCGATGAAATCTCCGCTGATACAGAACCCGGCTCCGACGGCTTTGATTTTAACGCATTTATAAACACAAATCCAGCGCCTTCCCTTGATGAACCTCCGTCAATTGACGACCTTATGATGAACGACTTGTACCAGACTGAATCTGCAGGTGCCGGTGAACAGGCATTGGATGATTTTTTAAAAGATCTGAACATACAAACAGAACCCTCCAACGAGAATACATTTGTTGAAGATACTCCAGACCCTTTCTCCGCGCCCGCTGATGATTTTTCTGCGGAAGAGCTGCCCGGGAGCGTGCAGGCTGAAACTCCGGTAGATTTAGATGAATTTGCGTTAGACGATTTTGATCCGGGAGATACATCAAGTCCCGAAAAAACAACCTCTGATGATTTTGAAGGAATTGATATGGGCGGCGAGAGCCCCCATCTTGAAGGAATCGATATGGGCGGCGAAAGCCCTCATTTTGAAGAAAACCCCGCAAAAAACGATGATTTTGGCAGCGGCTCTTCAGATACGGAGGCTGACGAAACAAATGAATTTGCTGACGATGCCGGAATCGACATGGGCGGTGAAACGCTGGATTTTGAGACCGGCAGCGATGACAGTCTGCCTGATTTTGAAACGCCGCTTCCGAATGATGACTTTGCCGGCTTTGAATCAGGAACAGACAGCGCCGGAAGCGATGATTTTAGCCTTCCTGATGACTTCAGCGCCGGCGCTGCTGATGATCCTGGCGCTCCGGATTTAGGCGCGGGAGAGCAAAGTCTCCCTGATGATTTTTCGCAGAACTTCGACGGCGATTTTGGAAGCGACTTCAGCTCTGACTCCATTGAACTGGATAACGAACCTGAAACGCAAAGCCAGGGAAACGACAGTTCCAGCAGCGCGGGTTTTGACAGCGGAGGGTTTGATAACGACGATTTCCAAATTCCGGGACTTGAAGAAATATTTGACAAAACAAAATCAGGCGCGGCGCCGCCGCCTGCTGAAAAAAAAGGATTTTTCAAAAAAAGAAAAGATAAAAAGGATGATGTACCTGAAGCTGAATCTGATGTGGAAGAAATCCGGTTATCAGAGAATGATGTCAGTAGACTGCTGAAAACTCTTGCCTCTTATCCGCTGAACCTGAGGGTTGTCTGCGAAGAGATGATCGCCGAAATGGTGCTGCTGCCCCAGCAGTTATCAAAATTAATCCGCATGCTGATAAACGGCGCAAATGTCAGGGATACGGCGGCTTTTGCTGAAGAAATAACAGGCAAGCACATAGTAATTCCAAAAAGCTTTGAAAAAATGACAGGCGCGGCGTTTGAAGCCGAACAGGCAAGTTTCGCCTACATATTTGTTCACAATTTTCTTCCTGTACTGCGACTGTTCGCGGTTATCGCGTTATTGGCAGCGTCAGTCATATACCTCGGTTACAGATTTATATATATCCCTGTCAAAGCGGAAGGTCTTTATAAACGCGGATATGAACGCATTCCGGAAGGCGAATATCAGCGTGCAAACCAACTTTTCAACGAAGCGTTCCTGACTCATAAAAAGAAAAAATGGTTTTATTCATATGCAGAAGCTTTCAGGGATCAGCGCCGTTATTCCCTTGCTGAAGAAAAATATGACGAACTTTTATTCAATTATCCAAGGGATAAAAAAGGAGTTCTGGATTACGCGAATCTGCAGACATATTATCTTTTAAACTACGAAAAAGCGAACAGGCTTCTGCAGCAGCAGCTTCTTGATTATGCGCCCAATGATTACGATGGNCTTTTGGCTGCGGGAGACAACTTCCTGTTGTGGGCGGATTCCGATCCTTCAAGGTTTTACGACAGATATGAAGACGCGCGCTTTTCCTACGCAAGATTGATCGAATTAAACGGATGGCTGGCTCCGATTATCGAAAGAATGATGAAGTACTTTATACGCACTGACAACCTGAAAGAAGTGCTTACAATCAGAGTATGGTTTGAAAACGACGTTAAAAGGAAACTTTCCGCTCCATCGCTTGCAGAACTGGGCGGCTATCTGCTGGACAAGCAACTCACCCCTGTAAAAGGAGTGCCCGATCCATACCTTGAAAGCATCGAAAGCGTGCGGAACATGCTTCTTCAGGCAGTCAGGGAAGAGCCTACCCTCCCCGAACCGCATTATCATCTTGCAAGATACCACAACAGCCTCGGCAATACCTATGAAGAGAGGCTGACCCTTGAAAACGCCATAAGAGCGTTTGATCTTGCACAAACAGAGTCTGTGCGCCGCCGTTTAAACCGGGTTGATACTCATTTCAGATATTCAAATTTACTGGTTAATAATCGGGAATTCTTCCCTGCTGAAGAGCAGGTGATAAAGGGAATACAACTTTATGAGGATTTCCTTGCCAGAAACCTGATTACAGCCTCAGCCTCTCCCCAGTTAGGACAATTATACGCGGCAAAAGGCGACCTTGAGTACTTTGTTAAATCAGGAGACATGAACGCCGCCCTGAGCAATTACCGTCAGGCGGAAAGATACGGTTATATGCCTCCCGAAATTCAGTACAGGATGGGAGCCGCGTTTTACCATCTTCAGGATTGGAGGAATTCGCTGGATTACCTGTTCAAGGCTTCCGCCGGTCTTCCGCTCAACAGAAAACTGCTTTACGCTCTTGGAAACGCGGCTTATCAGCGCGGCGACTATTTTGCGGCGGAAGGCTATTACAGCCGCCTGCTCGACATTCTGGACAGCCAGCGCGTCAGGATGCCCGTCCTGCTGCCAAACGACAATCCTCAATTCCTGGAACTCGGCGAACGGCTGATGATGGCTTATAACAATGCGGGAGTTATTTATGAAGCTCTCGCAGAACAAACAGGAAGGCGTGATTACCGCTCCAGTGCGCTTGGATTATACGCTGAATCAGCCAGAGCATGGGATTCCATAACCCGCAATCCTGAAACAATGGTCAGAATGCGCCTGACAGACCTTCCGGGCGCTCCCGGCATAAATTTGGGCTTCCTGAACGCAAATAACGCTATTCGCCCTACTCCGAATTATGTTCCTCAAATCTTTGTCAGAATCGATAAAGACGTACTTGATCCTTCCAAATGGGAAGAACTGGCTCCTTTTGGAGGTTTAAGATAAGGCGTTCCGGCTTGTTTCAGGGACTGAAGTTTTGGAATAGTCTCCCCGCCTTTTTTTATTGACGATTGCAGACCGGTATGGTAGAATACTCATTACCAGTTTGGTAAAACTCTAATTTCATACCTTTTGGATAAAGCTATGCAGTATTTTGATACTCACGCCCATTTGGGGCTTATAGTAGATGACCCAATCGAACAGCTCATTGTGATACAGGAAGCCAGACAGGCTTCTGTTACAAGGATCGTCTCGATTTGCAACAATCTTCATGACTTTGGTCAGGTTTATGAAAACATGAAATCCGCTTCCAATGTATACCACGCGATAGGCGTAAGCCCCTCTGAAGTGCAGAATCCGGGAAAGGACTGGTTTTCCAATATTGAACAGAGTGTTCAATATCCGCGCGTAGTAGCCATTGGGGAAATCGGTCTTGATTATTACCGTAAATTCGGAGACAAAAAATCACAAATCGAACTCTTTATCACACAGCTTGACCTTGCGAATAAACTCAATCTGCCGGTAATAATCCATAACCGCGACGCCGGTCACGATGTGCTGGACATCCTCCGCGACCGCCTGCCTTCGCGAGGCGGAGTGCTTCACTGTTATTCCGAAGACGCGGCTTACGCCGAAAAAGCGCTCGATTTAAATTTGTACTTTTCATTCGCCGGAAATCTCACCTATAAAAACGCAAAAAACCTCCACGAGACTGTAGGCGTTCTGCCTGTTGACCGCCTCCTTATCGAATCGGAAAGCCCTTTCATGGTTCCGGCGGATTACCGCGGCAAAAGAAATTTGCCCAAATACCTGCCGACAACAGGACGATTTATGGCGGATATGCTCGACATGGAAGAAGAAGCACTTGCCGCTCAGCTCTGGGAAAATGCCTGTAAATTCTTTGGTCTGCCGGTCGAATAATTAAACTGATACAGACATATTGATATTGAAGCGGCTCCATGGAATTATTCCGCCCGGTTAGTATAGGTACACTCAAACTTGACGGAAATCTCTTTCTCGCGCCTGTGGCGGGATACACTGACCGCTCTTTCCGTTCGCTTTGCGCTGAACAGGGAGCGTGCTTTTCATTTACAGAACTTGTCTCCGCTGAAGCGCTGTGCAGAAACTTTGGCAGATACGGGATATATCCTGAAGACTTCACGCGGAGCCGCGGCGTTCCTTCGGAATGCCCAGACGCAGAAAATAAAAAGAAAAGGGAAATTCATTCTTCCGCTGTCAGTCTGATCCGGCGCGGAGAAAAGGAGAAGCGTTATGCGATACAGCTTTTCGCGGGAGAAAGCGAATCTATTTACAAAGCGGTCTGTCTTCTCTCCTCAATGCGCCCGGACGCGATTGACATAAACGCCGGATGCCCCGTACAAAAAGTCGTTAAAAACGGCGCCGGCTCCGCTCTGATGAAAAACCCTTCAAAACTGGGCAAAGTCGTTGAAGAGGCCGTTCGCGCATCAGACGAGTGTTTGGGCGGAATCCCCGTAACAATAAAAATACGAAGCGGCTGGGACAGCAAATCCCTCAACTACGATGAATGCGCGCGCATCGCTGTCGAAGCGGGGGCGTCAATGATTAGTCTGCATCCCCGCACCCGGACGCAGGGTTACGGCGGCAAAAGCGACTGGTCATATATAGCAAATCTGGTTACCCGCCTGCCGGTACCTGTAACAGGTTCAGGAGATCTTTATTCTCCTGAAGACGCGCAGCATATGCTTACAGAGACAGGCTGCGCTGCTGTGATGTTCGCAAGGGGCGCGATAGGCAACCCCTTTATTTTTTCGCAGACACGCTCTTTACTGCAGACAGGCTCATGCGAAGAAGCGTCTTTTTCCGCGCGGATAGAGACAGCTCTGCGTCATCTGGAAATGCTGTCAGCGGACATCGGAGAGCGCACAGCCTGTCTTGAAATGCGGAAACAATTCTGCGCCTACACAAAAGGCATGAAAGGCGGCGCGGCGCTGCGGGAAAAGGCGGTTCACGCTGGAACAATTGAAGAATACAGGAAAATTACTTTCGAATATCAGGAATTAATTTAAAACTTTTGCTTTTAAAGGTATTTTAAAAGTAAAAGTTTTAACCAAAACCGGGTATGTTTTGCGATAATTATTTTTATATATTAGGTATTTAATTGGTAAATTCGATCAATAATTATTAAAGCATGAATATACAAATTTATAATAACCATGAAACCCAGTTATGGAACGAGAAATCATTCCCGCTCAAAAGCAAAAAAGGTGTTAATGCAATACCTTTCCGCAAAATAATTTACTGCGAACTTGTAGACCGCCGCCTGTGTCTTGTAACAGAAGACGGAGAGGAGTACACAAGCGTCTCGCTTCAGGAATCCTTTGACAAGGCAATCGCGCCTTTTAATGAAGACAACCGTTTTGTAAGGTGTCATAAATCATTCATTGTCAACATGGATTTTGTGCGCGACTTTGACAGAAATAATTTTCTGGTAGAAACAGGCAAACGACTGCCGATTGCCCAAAGCAAACAGATCGAAGTAAGAAAAAAATATGTAAATTACAATAAAACCGCAGGCTGATAAACGGCAGGTTGACCTCTTTAAATAGTTTCTTTATTCTGAAAACAGAATGAATTTTATCAGGCGCCCCTTGAAATACAGCAATATCGGCGCTGTTTATTGGCTGATTGGAATAAATCTTCTTGTTTTTATCGCCATGCGTTTTTTGGGCAGTCAGTTCAGCAATAACATGATAACCCGGATGGCTATGATACCATTGGGAATAGTGCATTACAAAATGATCTGGACTTTCGTTACATACATGTTCCTGCACGGCAGCATTACGCATATTTTATTTAACATGCTCGGTCTTTTTATTTTTGGAATTCATGTTGAAAGACAGATGGGCAGCCGCGAATTTCTGCTTTACTATTTTGTGACAGGAACGCTCGCAGGAGCTTTTTCATTCTGCGTTTATTACCTCACAGGTAATTATTTAATCGCGCTTATGGGCGCTTCCGGCGCTCTCTTTGCCGTTGAGCTTGCTTATGCCGTATTTTTTCCCGATTCAATTGTCTACATCTGGGGTATACTTCCCCTGCGCGCTCCAGTTATGGTGCTTGGTTTTACCGCGCTTGAATTATTTTTCGCTTTAAGCGGCGGAGGCAGGGGAAACGTCGCCCACCTTACGCATCTTGCGGGTTTCGCTTTTGGCTGGATCTATTTTATGCTCCGTTTCAGGATAAGTCCTTTAAAGAGACTTATGAGGCGATAATGATTTAAAATGATGAAAAAAACAGTCGTTGGAATACTCTTCGGAGGCAAGTCAGCAGAACATGAAATTTCCCTTTTATCGGCTAAAAATGTATACGAAGCAATTGACAGGACGCGTTTTGAGCCGGTTTTAATCGGAATTGATAAAACAGGGCGATGGTTTCTGGAAGACAGGCAAAAATTCCTTTTAAATCCTGATAATCCTTCCCTTGTATGTCTTAACCCTGACGGCAAACCTGTCGCTCTTCAGCCGGCGGAAACCCGCAGCCTGCTCTCTGCTGACAGGGAAAACTCTTTTTCATCTTTAAATGTTGACATAGTATTCCCCATCCTACACGGCCCTTTCGGCGAGGACGGCACGATACAGGGTTTTTTAAAACTGGCGGACATTCCCTTTGTGGGACCGGGAGTGCTCGGCTCCGCAGCGGGAATGGACAAAGATGTGATGAAACGGCTGCTGCGTGACGCGCAAATTCCAATCGGGAAATTTATCACTGTAAGGAGCCATGAAAAAATCCCTCTCTTTGCAGAAGTACAGACCGCACTTGGCTCTCCGTTTTTCATAAAGCCGGCAAACATGGGTTCATCTGTGGGGATTGGCAAAGTCCGCGATGAAAACGGGTACGACATCGCGGTAAAAGACGCTTTTCAATACGACACAAAAATCATCATCGAAGAAAATATTTCCGGACGGGAAATTGAATGCGCGGTTCTTGGAAATGAAGAGCCCTCCGCCTCTGTACCCGGAGAGATCATCCCCTCTCATGAATTTTATTCCTATGACGCGAAATACCTTGATGCGCAGGGCGCGGCTCTGGAAATACCGGCAAAAATTGACGCCGAAACAACGAGGCGGATACAGACACTGGCTGTAAAGGTTTTTCAAACGCTCTGCTGCGAAGGGCTTTCGCGGGTTGATTTTTTTCTGAAAGAAAACGGAGAAATAATAGTGAACGAAATCAACACAATGCCTGGTTTTACAAAGATAAGCATGTACCCGAAAATGTGGGAATCAAGCGGTATCTCTTACACTGACCTTATCACCCGGTTAATCGAACTTGCCGCCGCGCGTTTTGAAAAAGAACGGAAGCTTATAACGAGCGTGGTGTAATATCAATTTTTATCATCAGCCTCAATTCTAACTGCCACCAGTTCCGGCGGATTAAAAATCCTTGGGATAAAGGGATAAATCGAAAGCCCTCTGCTTATAACATGCGTCAGGGAACCGTGGGAATAAATACCGCCTGAATATTTTGGGAAAAGCCCCTGATGAGGCGCGTATAATCCGTCCAGAATACCGGGGATTCTGACCTGTCCTCCATGAGTATGTCCTGATAAAACCAAATCAAAAGAATATTTTTTATATTCCTCAATATTTTCCGGCCTGTGAGCCAAAAGAATTTTATATAACGGAATATCATCAAGCTGCCTGAATGCGGTTTTCATTATTTCATTTTGATCATAACCTTTTTTTTTCTTTGCGATATAGGGATCCTCGACGCCTGCCAGAATTATTTTATTCCCGTTTATTTTCGTTATCACATAATCATCGGATAATATTGTTACGCCGAATGATAAAAGCTCATTTAGCGCGGTTTCCATGTTTTTTCTCATGTATTCATGATTTCCCGTAACATAAAAAATCTGCGCGGAATTTGAAATACCGGAGAGAAGCATCAGCGTTCCGGCGTCCGGAAAAACATCATCATAAATATCGCCTGTCAGCGCGATAATATCGGGTTTAAGCTCCCTTATCATGCCAATTAACACGCTTTGATCTTTTCCGTGAACAGTACTGTGCAGATCAGAAATTAAAACAACTGTAATGCCGCTTTTTTCCGCAAGCGAAGATGTTTTCAGGTTGTATGTTTTTAATGAAATTGATTTGCAAGAAATCAATAAAAAAGCGGGAAGCAAAAAATAAATAAAACACAGTATTTTTCTCAGTATCATGTCCGTTCAAATATTTCCGGTGTGAACGTTCTTCAGCGCTTTGCGCGCTTCTTTGGCTGCGTCTAAAAGAAAATTCCTGTTCGTCGGCGGCGCGTTCCAGCGGTAATCAGGATGGTATGCTGTTAAATGCCATGGAATACCGCTGTTCACGGAAGCGATAAATCCGCAGGCGGCGTTTATCTCATCGGAAGAATCATTTAAACCGGGTACAACCAGAGTGGTAATCTCAAGACGAACACCCATTTCATGTCCGAGTTTGATAAATTCCTGAACGGTATTCAAATCGCCGCAGAGAATTTTTTTGTAGGTTTCCTGCGAGAATGATTTTAAATCAACATTCGCCGCGTCGGCAAGGGCGAGTATTTTCGCCGCGGCGTCTTTGTTGATACAGCCGTTTGTGACAAGCACATTTGCGATTCCGTTCTGCCGCGCAAGCACCATACAGTCAAGAAGATATTCAATGTGAACAAGCGGTTCTGAGTACGTGTAAGCAATTGACGGGGTATTATATTTCAGCGCAGCGGAAATTATTTCGCCGGGTTTCATCCATCTGCCGCTTATATCGGTGTTCTGGGAAATGTGCCAGTTTTGGCAGAAGGGACAGCGCATATTACAGCCGGCAAAACCAAGCGATAAAATGCGAGAGCCCGGTTTAAAATGATAAAGCGGTTTTTTTTCGACCGGATCGTCAGCTAACGCAGTTATAAATCCGTAAAACGGAATTATCCCGGCGCCGTTTTTGTTTCCCCTGACTCCGCACGCGCCGAAACAGCCGCTTTTAATATTGCAACCGCCGGGACATAAATTGCAGATAACTTCTCCGTTCTTTTCGGAAATAAAAAGCGGAGCGCGCCTGATACTCAAGAGCGCCAGCCGGATGCAGACCTGTCCGGCGAAACACGTTCTTTTACCGACCTGACCCTGGCGGCAAATTGTACTGGATCGGTCACTTCAAAAGGTTCGATAATCATGCCGGCGGCTCCGCGTTTCACCCAAAGTTTAACCATAGGGATGCCTTCTCCCGCTTCGGTTACAGCGGAAGGAATTTCTTCTACAAAAAGAATATCATCGAGTTTGAATTCAAGAACGGCAGGATCAGGTCCAAGCGGATCGTTTACAAGGATGAGTTTATCTTTTTCCGACGGATGGGCTCTCGGATAACCGGAAAAGGGAACCCCGTCCGCAGATTGCCCTTTTGCGTATTTCGCGATGCTGCTTACTGGAAGCATCTCAAGGTAAATGGTATTATTCATGATAATCTCCAAATCAGACTAATAATAACATTATTTTAAAGGGAAATAAAGTTGAGCAAAAGGGTGTTTTTCTTTCATGGCGATAAACTGCTTCTCCCGGCAGGGTTCCCTGATTCTGAAATATGCCGCGGTGTCCCGTTTGAACTTGCCAAAGACTTTGAAAATCCTGATTTTTTTGAAATTCCGCAGCTTGACGCGGCGCTTCCAGCGCAGGCAGTGTCTGTTTCCGCTTTGCCGCAGGGCTGGAGAAGCGCCGCAGTCCGGCAGGTTTTGGCTTCAGGGTATTGCACAAACGGGATAATACGCGCCTGTCATATCGCGCAATGGCGGCAGGATTCGGTTTTCTGCGGAAGATGCGGCGCGAAAAATACCGATGTGTGCGGCGGAGTGCAGAGGCTCTGTCCGAAATGCGGAAAAGAAGAATTCCCCAGAATATGCCCTGCTGTTATCGTTCTCATTACAGATGATAACAACAGAATTCTTTTAGCGCATAACATAAAATTCAAGGCAGGACTTTACAGCCTTATTTCCGGATTTAACGAAGCAGGCGAAACACTGGAAGAAACCGTGATCCGCGAAATTAAGGAAGAAATAAATATTGATGTTATAAATATCGGGTATGCCGGATCGCAGCCATGGCCTTTCCCGAATTCACTGATGATCGGTTTTAAAGTGCGTTATTCGTCGGGGACGCTGAAACCTGACGGCGTTGAAATAGAAGATGCGGCATGGTTTACAAAAGAGAACCTTCCCGACCTGCCGGCGGAAGGTTCTCTGTCCCGTTTCTTGATCAATTGCTGGTTTAATTCAGGGTAAAAAACCGGCTTCACCCTGATAAAACTGGTTTGTGTTTTTACCCGATAGGTTTTCCGCAGCTGCCGCAGAATTTTGTGCCTTTATCGTTTTTCGCGCCGCACTCGCCGCAAAAGACTGTTTTACTTTTACCCGCGGCTGCGTTCGACTGTACTGTTCCCGCCGATTCTGCCGCGCCGCTTTCGCTTTGACCTTTGTCAAACAGTTCCTTAAACTTCGCGGACAGTCCGCACAGCTTACCGTATAAATCAAAGGAAATTTTATAGGTAGGCGCTTCCTCCATATAGGAAAACATCATTCTGATCATCATATAACTGTCTATAAAAGCTTTTTTAACAACCCATGCGATAAAACACGCAAACAGGAACGCCACAAACCCTGCAATACTCCCCATAACTCCGTCCAGCCTGAACAAACGGAATATAAGCCCGAAAAACAGGAATAAAACAAGCGCAGCCGCCACTACAAGACCAACAACCACCGCCGTAGTTTTCGCCGCGTCTTTTAAAATTTTCTTCCAGTTCTCCGCGTAAATCACAACGCCGTCCGCAGCACTTTTAAACGCGCTCTGGTCTTTCTTCAGGAAGGTATATCCCAAACAACATTCGTCTATGTACCCAAGCGCGATATTTATAAACATTTTACCGATGTTCACTACATAGTTCATGCCCGGGACAATGCTGCCCAACGCGCCTCCCACTTTTTCAAACCCTCTCTGAAGCTGCCTTACCGCGCCGGCTACCAGTTTGTCCAGTACAAAAAATATGTTAGATGTAAGGAAGCGCTCCTTCACCACTTGTTTGCCGTATTCTACCTGATTGTCCGGTACTCTTCCGGTCACTACCGCTTCGGTAATAACCGCGACATGCCCCGCTTTAATTAAATAACCTATGTAGTGATTGAGAAAAAAATTTACAGCTCCCGTTATGCCGAGCCATATAAGAATCATGACAAAGCCCACGCCTTCGCTTTTAAACAGCCAGGCTATACCCATTAACAGCGCTAAAATTACGATAGAAATTACCACAGTCGCGAGCCCCAGCAGCAGCTTTGCCCAGCAAAAAGGCATTGTTTTTGAAAATACCTGATTCGCTGTCAATCCCTTGTTTTTTTGATCTGACATAATTTACTCCTTCAGGTGTCAGTCACCTTTTAATTTACCGCCGCACTCGGCGCAAAATTTTCTGTCATTCGCGTTGGGTTTGCCGCAAGCGGGACAAACCAGACTGCCTGCCGCCGCAGGCGCCGCCGCTGTAACCAATTTTCCGCCGCACTCACCGCAAAACTTTTTATCAGCCGCGCCTGGCCTGCCGCAAGCGGAACAAACCAAACCGCCTGCAGCCTTGGTTACACGCGCAATTTCCGCTTTTGCTCCGGCTATCGCCTTATTATGCCCGTCTATCTTTTCGCAAAATTCGGTTATGCCTTTATCGGCGTTTCCTTTTTCAACGTACTTGTTGTAATAGAATTCGCCAATCTTTTTCAGGAGCGAGTTAATCTCGTTTTGCTCGGCGCTGATTTTTGAGTTCAACTTTGATGTTTCAATTACATTCCCCGTCATCCCTCCCACATTTTTTGCGAAATCGTTAATTTTATCCAAAATTGCCATAAAAAATTCCTCCTGCGGAATTAAAAACTTAGATTGGTATAATTCTTTGGCAAGTCAAAGCTGCCCGGCGGTATGGTTTTGGAATAGCTCTCAATCACCATAAATATTTTCGCGCCTTCTGCGCCGGTTTCAACCGCGTATACCTCGCCGCCGTCCAAATAATATTTCACAGTAACGCCTTCAGAAACATATTCCTCATAAGGCAGTGTCTTTCCCTTAACCTTTCCAGTGCCCTTGCCGACATATTTAATCTTTGAAAAATCCGTCGTTCCATTATTATCCGGTGAGAGGTTGACGGGAGATTTCATAATTACTTGGAAAGTGTCGTCTATAATGTGGGTAATGCCGTTAATCGTTATAACGCGGGATTTTACCTGTTGGCCGGCAACCTTCATTTCGGTGGTTGTGGCGATTTTATCACTGTCAGCGGCTATACTGCCCTTTGACGTTACTGCATGTCCGTCGTAAGTCATGTCAGCGGTGTAAGTGATATAGTATGTCCCGTCCATCATCCAGCCGATAAGCGCCGCTGAAGATGCAGGCGTGTTACTTTCCGTAGTTGTCTGGTTTTTGCTGTTACCGCCGCTTATGCTTTCGCTGAGTGTTATTTCTCCGCTTTCGCCGCCGCTCATGCTATCATTGGGCGTGCTATTTTTACCGCTGCAGGATGCAGAGAAAAGCGTGAAAATTATTGCTGTGAATAAAGCGAATTTCTTCATAAACTGAGCCCGAGCCCGCTAAGCATCGTCGCAGAACTGAAGAAAATTATTCCACCTAAAACCACTCCGATTATTAAAAAAACCAGGAATGCGCGGGCGTAATTGCGTCTGTTGAAGTTTTTGCAGCCGCCGAAAGCCCAAAGAAGACCGATTATTAAACCAATAACCGGAATGCTCATTACAATGAATGCGATTATAAAATCACCCATGCTCATAACAGCATAAGGGCTTCCGGACGGCGGTCCCTGATCCGCTGCATTAACGGGCGTAATCTGCGCAGGCGTACCAACAGGTGCGGCTTGCACAGGCGCAGGTTTTGGCTGCGCCTCAGTTGTTTGTTTTTCTTCAACAGGAGGCATTGATTTTTGTACGCGTGTTTTGGCAGCTTTAATGGGTTTACCGCAGTTGGTACAGAACTGTATTCCATCTGCGATGTTTGAACCGCACTCGGTACAGAATGCCATATTAAATCTCCTTTAGGTGACATTCACCTTTTTCATTTCGCCTTGTAGAAAGTTCCCGATGACCAACCGCCCGGACCCTGGTTCGGGTGCTGATTAATCGTCAATGTGTTTCCGGAAATGCGGTAATCCGCTGTAGCCGTATTGCCGGATACATCCAGCGTGACAGTATCTGCAGTTGCGGTATAAGTAGCAATTGATAATGAGTTACCTGCATGGAGCTTACCGTCAGAAGTAAACTCATAAGCAACTGTGTCGATTACCGCATCATCGGGCAATTGACCAGCCATTCCTAACCTTAAGGACTCTAGAGGTGCATAGATTGGCGTACCTTTTGCGACTGCTTCAGCAACTCTATTCGCTTCTTCCTGAGTACCATACCATTTACCGACCAAAGCGCCATTGCCCGTGTTTACGCTTCCCATGTTTACCGCGCCGCCGCCGCTTTCGCTGCTTGTACTGTCGCTGCCGTCATTGCTGCTCCTGCTTCCGCAGACAGCAGATGTCAGTGAAAAAACAATTACCGCCGCAAATGTTGTAATACCAAACAATTTAATCAGGTTCTTCATTTCTCATTCCTCTCTTTCCATTGATCACTGTTCTTAAGGCAGCAAATGCCCGCAGGACAGGCAGAACCCCGCTCAATTACTTTTTTATCCAGACACTGGTAATGCTGCTGCGCTGCTTGCAGGCGCCCAGTTTTCTTCAGTATTTTTCCGAGCACGGTACATTGCGTGGTTTAACATTTCTTCGCAGTTTTTAAATTGCGTGACCTGACCATTGCTGACAAGTGAATAGCTGTCGTAACGGCGGTCATAGACATATTCCCCATGATCGCATCTGCCCAGATTAATCTGAATGGGATAAGACAATTCAAATGTTACATGATACTGCTGGCTTTGACCTGTTATTACCTTTTCGCGGACACCCGGTCCTGATACATTGGCAACAGCTCTGCTTCTGCCATATTCATTATACAGGTATTCCTTTCCCAGGCGAAAAAGTTGCACACTGCGGCAATTAAAGCCTCCGACAAGAAACAAAAAGGTAAAGTAAGCTTCCGGGACAGCGGCAGCCTCATGATTTATCGGCTCCGGCGGATCAATCGGACTGCCATATTTGTAGTCGCCATATCGCATGGTATTGGCTATACAATTCAGATCACGTTCGCCCAATCCGCTTTCCAGAACCATCCCAGGATTAACCGCCGCAATACTCTTCGCTTCATCGTAAATCCCGCGCAGCCAGGGGTTATAATTAAGATGGTTTTCTGTTCTGTCCATGGCGCCTTTTCAGGAACCGCTTTTAATATTGTCCAGCTTTTCAGCCGCTTTCGCCGCAATGGGACCGACAATAGGCAGTTTTACCTGTTTATAAGAGTAAGCCATAAAAGCGAGAAATATAAAAAGCGCTGTAAACGCAATGGCGATAATAATTGCGAGCGTACTAAAAAATATCAATATGCCGCTGCGTCCGCTCATGGCAAAGTTAATAATGCTTTCAAGGCTTCTTGGAGTCAGCGCAAGCGCGATAATCGCAAATACAATGGAGATTGCAACCGATATAATCCCGATAACAAGAGCTGTGACGCTTGAAAATTTTACAAACTTGCTTTCCTTTTCCATGAAGAAAAATACAAGCGGTACAATCCATGCCGCATAGCCAAGATACGGTATCCACGATAAAATGCCTACCGCCGCAAAGATTATAGCTGAAGCGATATTCGCGTCCAAACCAAGCGATGATTTGTGCGGGCTGATTACTGCGCTTCCCTGATCGCCTCCGGTGCCTTTTTCGCTCTGCGGTGCGCCTGCCGATCCGGCGACGCTGCCGCAATTTGGACAAAATTTATCATTCTGACTCATCTTACTTCCGCAATTTCCACAAAAAGCCATAAAAATCCTCCTTAACTAGCGTCTGTCTATAAAGTCGGTTACTTTACGGACAATTTTGCGACCGTCACCTTTCTGTACGGATTATTTCAACTATTCGCCAGTTTTTACTCCTGTCGCGCTTTAGTGTCAGCACATCGCTTCGGGTAATTGAGTATTCCTCCGGAGACCATAACAAATAATCCGCTCTGTAAATAAGCATTCTATCTTCTTCTCTGCCGGAAAGATGTTCAATTTCAAGATCCGTTACGCCGAAAACGTTAGGAGAAGGAAGTTCTCCTCCTGTTGATTTCCAAACCGCAGCCGGAACAAGTGTAGCCCGTGAATCGTAAACCTGCCTTGTTTTTAAAAGCGCGTAATAATTTACCGCTACATTAATGTCGCTTTTATCAGCGCCCTGAATACAGGCTTCCATAAACATATGATCCAGAGAACTGAACGCGTTATAATAAGCCATAACTACGGTGTCGGCATCCATTCCAAAAGTAGTCGCACGGCGGTTAATGGAATTCGTTGTGCTTACAAGTATAAAGATAAGGAACAAAAGACCGCTTGTAACGCCGATAATAGCATGTTTATTGCGGGCTGTAAAACGTTTAATTTTAATTGAGCTGCTCAGCCTGAATAAATAACGGCTCTTTTCCTTTGCCATCTGTTCATTTTTTCCGGCGGGCAAATCAACAAAAAGCGAAGAAACAGGAACAATGCCGTCTTCTGTCATCAATAATTTTAATAAGTTGTTTATAATATCAGATGCGCTCATTGCGCTTCTCTTTTTTTCGACGGGTAAAAGAAGCGCCGCCTGAACAAGATCAGCGATTCTTTTGTCAAGGGAGGGAGCCGCAAGGCTGAGAGGCAGAAAAACGCCGTCTCTCATATCCTGAAAAATAGTTTTATCAGACGAATATGGATGATCATTTGCAAGTATCCTATAAATCATAACGCCGGCGCTGAAAGCCGCCGCATCCATGCCTGTTAAATCAGGGCAGCTGAAACGATCTATCCCCTTGCCTTCAACAAGAAGACAGCGGTTAGTCAGGTTCGGCGGGGTAAAAAACACGCTGCTCCTGGGCTTTTCCTTTCCCTCTTCGCAAACAACAAATGCAGCTCCGGGATTAATGGCGGAAGGCGTGTCTCCGATGAGCATTTTCGCCCTGATCCAGAACGCGACTGCCTGTAACGCTGTCTGCTGCGCTGAAACGAGACCTCCCGTTTGAAGCGTAAACTCATCCAGTTTATCAATTAAAAGATCAAGCCTTTCGCCTGGAAACGGAGTCCCCCAAACCCTCATTCCGCCGTTTACTTCATTTACTCCTAAAGCTCTCCACACTTCGTGCGTTCCGTCAGGCTGAACAATATACCCGATTTCAATTAAACTTTGGGACATTTTTGTTCTTGCAAATGAACGCGGATCAAGACCAGTATCAAAACAGGACGCCCGTTTCCCATCCATATCAGACATTAAAATTCGCTGCTGCATTGTTAACCTCGAACGCAGAAAATATTGATCATATATTACCTGGTATTATAAAGATACCGGAAATATTCCATGTCGGTAGTAAGGGTTTTATTGAACTTAGGCATGGTTTGCCGGTATGATTCTATCGCTCTCCAGAAACTGTAAAAATTCGATCTGTCTCCGCCTGAATACGCGGAAGCGTAAATGCCCGCCGCCTGAGCGTCGGCGTTCCCCATGATTGTCTGCGCCTGAGTATAAGCGGCGGAAAGAATCGATCTTCTGTCGTTATCCATCCTGCCCAGCCATTCGGCTTTACGGCCTTCTCCTTCTGAACGGAAAGCCTGGGCTATCTGATTACGCTCTCTAATCATGCGCGCATAAACGCTCGGCGTAAGTTCAGCCGAATAACTGATCTGCCGCGTTACAATATCAATAAGTTCAATGCCGTATTCGGGAACCATTCTGCGCGAACGCGCAAGAATTTCTTCCGCAAGCTGACGGCGTCCGCGGGAAATAGGTTCGTGACTCGAAGCTGACTGATTTGTAGTGCTGATGATTTCCACATCAATGTTTTCGCCGAGACCGAATGTGTCGCTTGTCGAGGCGCGATCCATGATAATATTGGAATTCCTCACTGATTCGCGCAGAGGGTTTTCCGCAACTACGGTACGAACTTCGGAGTCAATAATTTCAGCTAACTTTGAATAAGCGGCGTCTACCGTATTAATGGACTCGTAAAATTTCTTTGGATCGGAAATGCGCCAGCGAGCCACCACGTCCACAAAGATAAACTGTCTTTCTGCGGTTGGAACAATGCGGGCTTCGCCGTCCCATGCCATGATTTTTTTCGGATAACGAACCACTTCGTCAATAAAGGGGATTTTAACTTTCAAACCGGCATCGGTAATAACGCTGGTAATGCGCCCAAGCTGCACAATAACCGCCTGCTCGCCTTCATTTATCACAAACAGAGGACCCGCAACTACTATACCGATAAAAATTATCACTATTACAATAATGGTGGTTAAAAACTTTTTCATTATCTGCTCCCCAGGTTCATTATAGGCAGGAAACTGTCAAGGTTGCGGTCGATGATCACCATGTCTTTTTCATCCTTGAACACATCTTCGATCATTTCATAGTACAAACGCTGCCTTGTTACATCGGGAGCGAGGCGGTATTCATCGTAAACCGAGTTAAAGCGCGCGACATCGCCGTTAGCCTTGTTAACGCGTTCTGTCGCATACCCCTGGGCGATCTGGATTGTCCGTTCAGCTTCACCTCTTGCTTTGGGAATCTCTTCGTTATACGCCTGCTGACCTTCATTAATAAGACGCTCAAGATCCTGCATTGCCTTGTTTACATCTTCAAAAGCTTCCTGAACGCCGGACGGAGGCGTAACATTCTGAAGTTTAACCGCTATTACATCAATCCCAAGACCATAACTGCGAAATATTTCATTCATGTAAACAAGACCCGCGTCTTCGATGGCGCTGCGTTCAACGCCCATGATGTCCATAATCGCGCGGTCCCCGACAAGCATATTGATTGCTGAACGCGAAACATCGCGGATTGTCGGCGTTCTTTCGTTTACGTTAAAAGTCCATGCCTTTGGATCAACAACCCTGTACTGGATAATCCATTCAACATCAACAATATTGAGGTCTCCTGTAAGCATTACCGATTCCATTGTCTGGCTGGAATAAGGCGGCGCGTTGCCGCCCCTCATCGTACGGAAACCAAACTCCTGGGTTTGCACTGTCCTTACATTTACCGTATAGTTACGGTCAATACCAAAAGGCAGCTTAAACTGAAGACCGGGACCCTTTGTACCTATATACCTGCCAAAACGCGTAATAACCGCTTCTTCGGTCTGATCAACTATAAAAACACTGGTACCCAACAGAATCAGGACTAATATTCCCGCAATAACCATGCCGACAGAAGAGGAAGAGAACCTCCCGATTTTAGGCGGAGTAAATTTCATTTTAACCTCCAAACATAAGTATATCAGATAGTGGAAATTAGGTAAACATAGCTTTTTTCCGAAACTTTACAGCCGGAACAATCTTTATCTGCAATAAATATTGTTTTATGCCTGAAAAATGGTTTATAATTAGTAAATAAGGAGACCGCCGTGGAAGATCAACTTAATTTTACAATAGAAGAACTTGGAAAAGCCGCTGTCAAATCACCGATAGAAATGTCGAAATCGCACGGGGACGGAATGGCGAATTATGTCACTGATGAACAGTTTATCCGTCTGGACAAAAATATCATACCAGGACCTCAGCATCCTGTAAAAAAAACCCAGATGCTGGAGTGCGCGGGACCGAGGGAACATATTTATTTTACTCCGGCTCATGTTCATGCCGGCATTGTAAGCTGCGGCGGGTTATGCCCGGGACTTAATGATGTAATCCGCTCAATTGTACGCTGTCTTTGGTACCGTTACGGGGTAAAGAGAATCTCCGGTATTCGTTACGGTTATCTTGGTTTTCTGCCGGAACACGGATACAGCGTAAGGCAGCTCGATCCGACTGTCGTTGATGACATTCATAAACTGGGCGGAACATTCCTGGGAAGCGCACGCGGCGGCGGCAGGCAGGTTGTCGAAATTGTTGATACTCTTGAAAGGCTCAATTTAAATATGCTGTTTGTAATCGGCGGAGACGGCACCCAGCGCGGAACAATGGATATAGCCGAAGAAGTTGATAAAAGAAAGCTGAAAATCGCATTATGCGGAATTCCTAAAACTGTTGACAATGATTTTGCGATAATCGACCGTTCTTTCGGTTTTAACACAGCGGTAGCAAAAGCCGTTGAAGTAGTCAAGGCGGCGCATGTGGAAGCTGATTCGGCGATTAACGGCATCGGGCTTGTAAAGCTTATGGGAAGAGATTCGGGGTTCATCGCAGCGCACACCGCCCTTGCGAGCCATGAGGTAAACTTTGTATTGATTCCGGAAGTGCCTTTCAATCTTGAAGGAGGGAACGGTTTCCTCCGCCATCTTGAACAGAGACTGGAAAGAAGGCATCACGCGGTAATTATCGTAGCGGAAGGGGCGATGCAGGATCAACTTTTAAAGGAAAAGAAAACAGACGCGGGCGGAAACATAAAAATGGCGGATGTCGGCGTTTACATCCGAAGCAGAATCATCAAGTACTTTGAAGAAAGAAAAATTGAGATCAACCTTAAATATATCGATCCAAGTTACGCGATACGCTCGGCGCCGTCCGATCCCGACGATTCAATTTACTGCGAAAGGCTTGGGAACGCTGCGGTTCATGCCGCGATGGCGGGAAAAACAAAATTGATCATCGGTCTTGTAAACAACGAGTTCGTTCATCTGCCGATCAAGACTGTAATTACCCACCGCAATAAGATTGATCCGGAAGGAAGCATGTGGCGCGATACGTTAGATGCCATCAATCAGCCTGCGATGATGGTAAACAGATTTGGCATGTGATGTTTTAAAGCTCGAAGATCGCGTGAAAAAAAAGAGCGGCTGCCTGTGATACATTAAGGCTTTCGACGTTTCCCGTTCCCGGAATTCGCAGAATGTAGGAGCATTGATCCTTCACGTTTTTTGGAAGCCCCGCCTCTTCGTTGCCGAAAACAAGCGCAATGCCGCAGCCGGGTGTTTTTATAATGCCGCTTAAATCACCGATGCGCATCCTCGCCCTTGTGTCAGTTCCTATTACAACAAGCCGCTTTGACGCGTCTTTCAGGAAAGCGGCTGTGTTGGCTACTTTGCGGATCGTTAAATGCTCGAGTCCGCCTTCGGCAACACGGTAAGCGCTTGTTGTCAGGCGAACATCGCCGCCTTTTTCATCAGCAAGCGCGGTGTCTTTTTCATTTAAAATAATAAAACTTATGTCAAAAAAAGCAGCGGCTCTTGCTATCGCGCCGAGATTGTGATCATTGCCCACCGAGTGAAGAACAACTCCCCTTTTTCCACCGCTCGCCCACAGATCGAGATCGTCAGCGCTCATCGGTTCGATCACTGGCTCTTCGATCATGACAACAACGCCCTGATGATGGACGCTTTTACAGATACGTTCCAGTTCAGCGTCTTCGCAAATTTTATACGGACGTTTGCGCTCGGCAAGCTGTTTGCAGATACCGGTAAACGATTTGAACCTGTCTTCGCGCAAAAAGAGCCGGTTAATTTTCTGCGGATGATACTGCCCAGCTGCCAAAGCCGCGTTCATGCCGCAGACAGCCAGTTCATCGGTTAATCTGTTTCGCATACAGGTAAAGTATATTAAAACCGGGAAAAACTCAATCGTTAATGAAACGCTGAAATTACCCGATAATCAAAAGAAATGAGTTAAACCGTGGCGAATTACAGAACAAACAAAAAAAATTCAAGCGGATCAATTTCCCAGGGGTCTCAGGCGATAATAATATTCTGGCTGATATTTGTAATTGTCATCATAAGTGTTTTTATGCTGAATGCAGAAACAATCAAAAGAAATTTCAATATTTTAAAAACACGCCTGACAGATCCTGCCGGCAGTGAAAAATCGCATGAAGAAGAAATGCCGCCCGAACCGCAGTCCGAAGTTGTGATTATTGAACCTTCACAGACAGAAACCGGAACAAGACCGGCGGCAGAATCGCAGCCTGCGCAGACAGGAACTGAGACCCGTCAGCCTTCACAAACGGATACAGCCGCACCTGTCCAGACAAGAGACAGAAATGTTTATTACGCGCAAATTGACAAAGACGGGCAGATTCTGCAATCAAGGGTTATTCGAAAAATTCAGGTTTCAAATTCTCCAATGGTAGACGTACTGAATGTCATGCTTGCCGGTCCCTCGGGAGATGAAATAAACCGAGGCATAATAAATCTAATCCCGAAAAATACACGCATCCTTTCCGCCGCTGTAAGAGGCAGCACCGCCTACATCAGTTTCAGCGAAGATTTCCTTTTTAATACATTCGGAGTTGAAGGTTATGTCGCTCAGCTTCGCCAGATTGTCTGGACCGTAACAGAATTTTCCAATGTTGAAGATGTTCAAATTTTGATCGAGGGCAACAGATATGATTATCTTGGGGAAGGCATCTGGATTGGAAGTCCGATAAACCGCCAGTCTTTTTAAATACGTCTGACAGAAACAGCTTTACCTGTATCAGCGTCAATTTCGGCGATAATGCCGTGCGTGACACCCTGCCTGCCGGGTGAGGACGCGGGTTTCATCTGAAATTGAATTTGCCTGAAAAATCTTTCATGGCAGATTTTCTGATCCATTCCGATAACGCTGTCTGTTATTCCGGTCATCCCAAGATCGGTAATATACGCGCTGCCTTTCGGCATTATCCGCTCATCGGCTGTCTGCACATGCGTGTGGGTGCCGGCAATCACTGAAGCGCGCCCGTCCGCGTAATAGGCAAAACTTTCTTTTTCGCGGGTTGACTCTGCGTGAAAATCGACAATGATCACATGCGGGGTTTTGGAATGTTTTTGAATCTGATCAAAGCAGACGTCGAAACAGTGAAAAGGACAGTCAATATTGCTCATAAGGTCCCGCCCCTGAAGATTGATTACAAACCAAAAAACTCCGTTTTTTTCCATGCTGAAAAAACCCGAGCCGGGAGAGACGCTGCCGGCATTAACAGGATAATTTTCGGGACGCAGCATGTTTTTTTCGTTTTCAAGAATAGGCCAGAAACCGCGTTTTTCCCATATATGATTTCCTGAAGTAACGGCATCCGCGCCGGCGGCGGTAATGAGCCTGTATTCCGTTTCCGTCATGCCGAACCCTTCGGCGGCGTTTTCGCCGTTTACAGTAACAAAATTTATTTTGTTTTCCCTTATTAGGGCGGGTAACTGGGTCTCAAGCGCCTGCAGACCGGGGGTTCCCACTATATCGCCAATCATGGCTATTCTGACTACATTCACTCTTACCTCAGTTTATTTTGCTTATTGTATAATTTTGATATTGCCATATGAGCGTAGTATCTGTAAACTGTACTGATGACGAGGGGAATATTAATCGCCGGAAATGACTCTTCACTCACCCGCGCAGTTGAAGCGGAAGTAACCAGCCGCGTAGAACAATATACAGCCGCCTTTATACCCAATAGATTTTCGGGGATTACGGCAAGTCCTGTGCCTGCAAAAGAGAAACGGCTGCCTCTGGACTGGAATCCATCAAGTCCGATTTCCGCCCGCACTTTGGTGCTTGCCGCAGAAAACAGACTTGAAACGATAGATGAAGCGATATTGATTTGCTCGCCTCCCGTCATAATTTGCGGCGCTTCCGATCTTCCATTGTCTGATGTTGAAATAATGGTTAACGATCATATAAAGGGATGGTTTTTTTTGATAAAAGAACTTACGGCGATTTTCAAGAACCGTAAACAAGGATTGCTTGCCCTTGTTTATCCCGGCAATAATGCGCGCATTAAAAAAGGCTCCTCTGATATACTTGGCTCTTCCGCACTGGCGTCATTCCGCGCTCTGACAAAAAACTTGCTTGCCGCCGCCGCAAGCGAACCGTATACAACGACGGGTTTTTCCGGGTCAGGAAACGAAGCGGCTTTTGCTTCATTTATACTTAAAAAAATCGACGAAGCGGACAAATCCTCAAACGGGAAACTTCACAAATTCGGAAGATTCTCATTTTTCAAAAATTGATTTTTTAATACGCCGCAAAAGGCTGATTTTTGCAAGCGGTATCCGCGTAACATCATCGCCGCAGTCAATTACAAGAATTAAATCTCCGTTTTCCTTTACCAGAGCGTCGGGAACGCCGAAGATTTTTTTTTCTTTCCCCTGTCTGATTATTTCAACGGGAGATCGCTGGGCAATCGCTTGTTTTGCGATGATCTGTTTTCCGGTATAATCCATGTGCCGCGCTTCAAGTTTCTCGTAACGAATGTCGGCTTCCCTTAACTGGTCTTTGCAGAGAACCAATCGCCTGTCGATTCGCGCGGAAAGCTCGTCTTTTTCCGGTTTCCCCAGCGGCAACCTGCTCAGGAATTCCTGAAACTCCGATATAAGGTTATCGCGAATACTTTCGTTTTCTTTTCCGGTTTCAGAAATTTCCAGTATTGATGATACCGCTGAAGGCGGCGGAAAACAGGTATTTAAGGAAAGCGCTCCTGTCTGGTTCTTTTTATTTACATGACATGCGATAATGTCAATTCCCGCGTTATGAAGAGCGGCGGACGCTTCTTCCATCATGTTTTCACCTAACAGAAAAACGCCTGGGGCGAGAGTTTCGCTGATCATCGCGGCAAGAGGCTGAGTTTCTGAAAGATAGAGCTTATCCTGCGAAAGGGAGAGGACTATTCCTTTTTTAAGTGAGACCTCCCTGTGGCGTTTTTCCCAGTCTTTTAAATTCCAGAGCAGAGCATCATCCGCTCTTCCGCCTGAAAGCCGAAGGAGAATCTTTGTAATCTCATCAGCGTTTATGCCTTTGTCAAAAGCGCGGACAGCGGAATTTTTATCCAATTCAAAACAAACAACCGCTCCCGCCTCCCTGATGTTAAGAAAACCGGCAATTGCGATTGCGTCAATAAAATTAATTTCAGGATAAACAAGAATTGAAAATCCCGAATCAACAGCGATAACTGGACTTTCGCTTTTAACTGCGGCGGTATCAGAATAAAGCTGAAACAACCGTTCTCCGTCCGGCTTTCCGGTAATAAGCCCTGTTTTTTCCAAAGCGTCAAGAAATTTATCACCCTGTTTTATTCCCGTTTTAGCTGTGTGAATATTTTTCAGCCGGTTCAGTATTTTTTCTGTATAAAGAAATTTCACATCAAGGGAACCAAGAAAACCGCGGATAAAATTAACGCTATCCCTTATTCTTGTACGGAAAAGAGGCGGCAGAATTTCTGTCTGGATTTTTACTTCGTCATACGCAAGAAGCGCCGCGGCGCAGTACTCCATTCTCTCTCTCTCGGAAATTTGGCAAAAATCGTCAAAGCGTTTTTTATCAGGCAGAAGCCTGTCAGCATCAGCGTAAAAAAGACCCAGTATCTGAAGACATCCGATAACACGTTCCAATTCAAAACCAGGGAAACAGGTTTTTCCCGCTTCAATAACCTGTTTGCGAATAACGCCCTCAGCCCTGAAAAACGATTCCCACTTCAATACAAAGGACAAAAGAGCCGCCAATATGCGATCATTCAGCGCGGGAGAAGCGTTTTCACAGCCGGCAGTTGCGAACAGCGGTGATTTGAGCAGCACAGAGATATTCCCCGCAACAGGAGAAAGCGCCTTTTCAAGAACAGGATTAAGAGCGATGCGGCTGGCATTTTCTTCGCTGAAACGGTACAGGATAAAGCGCTCTTCTAGATTTACGATAATGTCCTGAAGCTGTCCTGAACTGAATTCGCCGGAAAAAAAATCCTCAAGATCGCCCGGCGCAGCTTCGCCGAAAAGCGAAACAGCGGCAATAATTTTGGAATCGTTTTCATCAATATACGCCGCGATTGTTTTCTGTATGTCTTCACGCAGCAAAAATATTTCCAAATCCTTTAAAAGCTGCTGTTTATTAAAGGGCGTTTTTATTTTACCGAAAACGTTTCTCAGTAATTCAAAAAACGAATTGTCCGGCATCGTTAAAAGAGCGGATTTCCAGAATTCAACGGAACGGAAAATACTGTCATTCATGCTGATCCGACCACCGCTGTATTGAATATTTATATCCCTGTTCGATTAAAAATTTCTGCCTGTTAGCCGCAAATGTTTCCTCAACTGTATATTGTGAGACAAGGGAGAAAAACAGGGCGTTGCGTCCTTCCTTCGGCCTTAAAATGCGACCGAGCCTCTGCGCTTCCTCCTGCCGTGAGCCAAATGAGCCTGATACCTGGATCGCCATGCTCGCGTCGGGAAGATCAAGCGCGAAGTTGGCGACCTTGGAAACGACAATTACGCGCACTTCCCCTTTTTTAAAAGCGCCGTAGATGCTCTGTCTTTCGGAATTCGGCGTCTTTCCCGTAACGATCGGCGCGTTTAAAAGTTTTGCAAGCGAATTCAACTGCGTCAGATACTGTCCGATTACCAGAATATAATCCTCACGGTGATTTTCCATTAACTGAAGCACAATATTTTCTTTCAGCGGATTTTCGCTGGCTATGCGGTATTTTTCCCTCGGCGCGGAAACTGCATATTTAATTTTGAGATTATCAGGAAGATCAAGGCGTATTTCCGTACAGAAAGCTTCGGCGATCCACCCCTTGCTTTCAAGATCTTTCCACGGCACATCATAACGTTTTGGACCGACAAGACTGAACACCGCGTCTTCCTCTCCGTCTTCACGCACAAGAGTTGCCGTAAGCCCCAGCCGCCTTACTGACTGAAGCTCAGCCGTTACGCGAAACACCGGCGCGGGAAGCAGATGAACTTCGTCGTAAATTACAAGCCCCCACTGCCTTTCCCGGAAAAGGCGGAAGTGCGGAAAATCTCCTTTTTTTTCCGGTCTCCATGTTATTATCTGATATGTGGCGACAGTTACAGGAGAAACCGTTTTGCTGTCTCCTGAGTATTCGCCGATCTGTTCTCCCGTCAGCCCGGTTTTATCAAGCAGCTCTTCAATCCACTGGCGCACGGCAACAACATTAGTTGTCAATATCAAGGTGTTGGTTTTAAGCATCGACATAATCAGCATGCCGACAATGGTTTTCCCTGATCCGCACGGAAGAACAACAACTCCGTAACCGGAACCCGGACCGCCCGATCCAAGCACAGACTGCGCCGCTGTCATCTGATAATCCCTTGGCGTAAAAGTTCTCCCGGAAAGGCAGCGATCGCGCAGCGTTATCTGCAAATATTCGCCTTTCGACAGCGGCGCTTCATCCTGCACAGGCCAGCCTGCGCGAATAAGCTCTCTTTTAACAGTACCCCTGTTAATCAGCGAAAGGGAAAAACCGCCTTCGGTTTTTTCAAGATATTTTTCCAGCGCTTTAATCTGGGCGATTTCCAGGCGGATTGCTTCATCGTTTATTATTAAAAAAATATCGCCTGTCTGCCAGGACATGCCTTCTGTCATGCGGATTTTTCCAAAGCGGGACATGAGAAGAGCGAAACCCTCTGTAATCCCTGAAGGTATTTCGTAGCGGCTGAATTTTTCCAGAGTACTGACGACATCCTGCGGCGATAATCCCGCGCTCGCCGCGTTCCACAGGGAAAGCGGGGTTATCCTGTATGTATGAATATGCTCCGGCGATTTTTCAAGTTCCGCAAACGGCATGATTGCCTGTCTTGCCTCCTGCGCAGATTCGCAGTGAACATCAAGAAGCAAAGTCCTGTCGCTTTGAACAATCAGCGCTCTGGCGGAATTATTTGTCATAGCCAAATTTCAGGATAGCCGAAAGCACGTATAAAAACAACCGGTTACGGATTAAACAGTCCCCTTATGCCTGGAATTTAAAAGAAGAGCCCAATTAGAAGCCGGTTCAAATTTCTGTCAAAAATCATGAGACCGTCCTATAGTTATCATAACATTTTCAATCCCATCTCCATCATGTATTTCTCGCTGTTTATTGTTTTATTTTCTTCCAGTATTATATTTTCATAGCTTTTATACAGTTTTTTTAATAATTTTATTTTTTCGCTTGAATCCTGAAAATAAGGCGATTTTGGATATTCATTGATTATTTTATAAAAATAATATTCCGATATGTTAAATGACAGATATATTTTATTTAATGCAGAAACTAACTCTTTATATGTCTTTGTTTTAAATGTTGAATCCTCATTTCTTTTATAAAATTTATTTGGGTGGATGTTTTTATAATATTTTATACCTGATTTATAGTACAAGTAATCTTTTTCAGTAATTTTATTTATTTCAAAATCATTATCTTCCCTGATTTTATTCAATTTATTTACCAATATTCTGGTAATTTCATTATACATTGATTCTAAATAGCCATTGCTGCACAAATCCGGATGATATTTTTTAATAAGCTGTTTAAGCTTTTTTATATATTCCCTTTTATCCATACAATATTATTTTCATCAGCCGCTTTGAAGCGTTTAATTCAATCAAGGATAATTATATCGTTAACCGCAAGGTAATAATAGGGGAGCTCAAACCCGTCATAACGGCTGAACACGCCGGTAATTTCGATTCTTTTTCCTTCCTGGGGATAAACACGTTCTCCTTTCAGCATGAACATCAGTGCCTGAGGACAACAATCGGGAGGACCGTCAACAATTATAAAATTATAAGGCCGCTCAGGAGTGTAATATAAAACTGTATGTTCCCCGCGGGTTTTTACTGTTTTTCCCAAATAATTCTCAGGATTTGTCAGCATATCAACCAGCATGGAATGAGCCATTGTAGCGCTGAATGCCGTTAATTCTATGTCGATGATTAAAGCCTGTTTACCGGGAATGCCGTTTCTGTCTTCTTTCGTACATCCTGACAAAAACATACATGCGAGAATTACCGCGAACAAATATTTTTTCATAAAATTACCTCCGTATTATTAATCCAGTTATCCAGAATATTACAAAACCTGCTATCTGCGCCGCAACTATTGTAGAGCCTACCGGCGTTCCTGCCAGAATTGAAATTATGATTCCAAGAGCAGCGCAAACCACGGAGACAATCACAGAGCATACAGTCACAGACAGGAAGCTCTTGAATACCCTCATGGCAGATAACGCGGGAAATATTATCAGCGCGGAAATAAGAAGCGTACCCGCCAAATTTATTGCCAGCACAATTATAACAGCGATTATTAAGGCAAGAACAAGATTATACGTTTTTGCTTTAACGCCGGTTGCCGCCGCAAAGTCCTCGTCAAACGTAACCGAAAATATTTTATGGTAAAACAGCAGAAATACGGCAATCACAAGCGCCGATAAACCGATGCAAAGTTTTACTTCTGTCATGGTCAATGTTAATATTGACGTTGAACCGAACAATGTAGAGCAAATATCACCGGAAAGATTTGACGAATTCGGGAAGATGTTCAGAAGCAGATAACCCAAACCCAAAGCGCCGACAGAAATCATGGCGATTGCCGCGTCGCCGTTGATTTTTGCGCTCTTTCCCGTCCGTAAAAGAAGGACAGAACTTATTACCGTTACCGGCAGAACCAGTAAAAAATTATTGGTCAGATTTACCGCCGCGGCGACCGCGATGGTTCCAAACGCGACATTTGACAGCCCCTGACCAATAAAAGAGAACCGCTTTAAAACCAGCGTCACACCCAAAAGGGAAGAGCAAAGAGCGATAAGTATGCCGACGATTACGGCGTACCGGACAAATGAAAATTGAAAATATAAAGCAAGCGTATTAATAATTTCTGTCATGCTTTTTCACCTCCAAAATTTGCATATATACGTCCTGCATTGCTTTCCACGTAATCTGTTTTCATTCCGAAAAACAGCGCAGTTTGATCGCCAATATGCAGAATATGGGAAGCGTATTTTACAGATGAAGCTATATCATGCGAAATCATAATAATGGTTGTGCCGCTGTTATTCAATTTCGATATTAACTCATACATGTCCGCCGCCGCTCTTGGGTCAAGCCCTGATGCAGGTTCGTCCAAGAGTAGAATTTTATGCGCTGCGCATAACGCCCGCGCCAACAGCGTTCTCTGCTGCTGACCGCCTGACAATTCGCGGTAACAGTGTTTTGCGATAGAAAAAATACCGAGCTTTTCCATGTTATCATCAGCCATTTCCTTTTCCGCCCTGTTATAAAACGGACGAAGACCGCGCCGGTTCAGGCAGCCTGAACGGACAACCTCTCTCACAGAAGCAGGAAAATCTTTTTGAACTGCGGTTTGCTGCGGCAAATAGCCTATTTCATTGGACTTTAAATCTTCTCCTGTTAAAATTTGCCCTGACACCGGCGCTTTTAATCCCAATAAAGTTTTCATTAACGTACTTTTACCGGAGCCGTTTTCTCCGACAATGCATAAATAATCCCCGGAATTAACGGTAAAGGAAAGCTCCGAAACCACTGTTTTGCCGTCATACCCAAGAGATAAATTTTTACATTCCAGCTGCGGCATATAGCTTCCTCCTCTACCTCAATGCTTCTTTCAGAACAGCCAGNTTACTTTCCATAATGGAAAGATAAGACGCGCCGTTTTTTACGCCAACTGAAGTTACTGACTGTATCGAATCAAGAACGAGTATTTGCTGGTTTTTGTTTGCAGTATTGCTGATAACTGTTCTTGCGATTGACTGATCGGAACTTTCAGTTACCATAACCGCCTTCAGGCCAAGCAGGTTTACATTGTTTGCAAGGGAAACAATTGTTTCAAAACTGGCTTCTGTCTCTGCGTAGCAGCTGTGAAACGCAGCGTAATATTTCAATCCGTAATCCTCTGTCAGATAACGGAAAGGAAATCTGTCGGCAAATACCAGTGTCGTAAAATTGGAAGCGTCCGCAGCCGCCTGGTATCCGGCTTCCAAAGCTGATAATTTTTTAACATAAGCTTCAAGATTATTTTTATACGACTGCGATCTTTCAGGGTCTATTTCAGATAACATGCCGGCAATCGCGGCGCAAATAATCTCTGCGCGTTTCAGAGAAACCCATATATGTTCATCCGCCTCATGTTCACCGTCATGATGTTCATCCGCATGATGATGCGGGTCATTATCTTCTTCGCAGTCCTCATCGCAGACATGCTCTTCATCGAATATCAATAAACTGTTTCCCAGTATATCAAGAAGATTCATCTTTACCATATCCGGATTCGCGTCTCTCAGCGCATCACTTACCCAGTCATCCGAGTGTCCGCCGACATAAATAAACACGTCGCATGTTTTAATTTTTACCATGTCTGATACCGACGGATTAAAACTATGCATGTCAATGCCGCTGTCAAGCAGCAGAGTCAATCTGAATCTGTCCATGTTCTCTTCGCCGATAATTTGACGAACCCAGTCATAATGAGGAAAAATCGTAGCGACGATGCTGATCTTTTCACCCTGTTCATGCTGATCCTTGAAACAACAGGGAAACAGCGTTATGGATATAAAAAAAACAAAAATAATTCGTTTCATAAATAAACTCTCCTTTTAATTTGAATGTAAAAATGCAGGGAAATATAAAACCGGAAGCAGAAAGACTGCTCCAAACAAGCGGCACGGCATTCCCCTGTGCGGAAAGTTTCGGAATCTCAGGTATTCAATTTTATCTTGTAATCCAAAAGAGCGGCGGGAAATATTTTGACTTCATTAAGCCTTGAAAGAACAGAATAAGTTAACAGAGCGGCGCAGGTGAAAAATACATAAGCAACAACTCTGCTTATATGTTTTAATAAATTTACAGCGTTATGAATTATTACACAAACATGACATTCCATATCAATTGCGCTTATGCAATCGTGATCAGTGTGGATTATAAGGGAAAAAACCGGGAAAAAGGAAACGGAAATAAAGCATATCAAAAGCAAAAACGCAGTAATGCTGATTTGTTGTTTCATAAGCCCTTTCAGTATAGCAAAACCGCTTTTTTATGTCCATAGCGCGCCCTATTCTCTCCCATAACCGACCTGATGTTATTACATAAACAGGATTATTATGTTAATATATTAACATTGTTTTAAAGGTTCTGCAGTATTTCCTACAGAAGAAGGAGAAGGCGAAATGTCTGCGTTTTTAAATGGTTGGCGTTATTATCGGCTTGGACGGGATGATTATAAAGTATGTATGGAAGCGGCGTTTTTAAATAATATCAGCGCCCTGCGATGGGCAAATTTGGTATTCTTTATTTTGGCGATCCTCTTTTCCGTATTTCCGGTCATTACAGAGAAAAACTTCATAAAATCCGGTTTTTATCTTGGAACGGCTGTTGTCGCCCTGCTTTTTTATTTTATTGCAAACCGTGAAAACAGCCGTTATAAAAACAGAAAAAAAATAAGCTCTAAATTCATATATATATTAATCCTCCTTTATTACGTAAATGTAATGTTTTTTGGATTGTATTTAGCCGTATGGGCGGAACCTGAAAAAATTGCCGGTTCATTTATAGGAATTTTTATATGCGTATTATTCCTCTTTAATATCTCTCCTGCATTGTATCTTTCCCTGACGCTTGCAACGCTGGCGGTTTATATAACAGCTATTATCAATGTAAAAATACCTTCTGTCTGGAATTATGATATTCAAAACGCTTTTTTTGCCGGTTTTATGGGTTTAATTTTCGGCTGGCAGATTATTATGAGCAGAATGACGACAATATCAAATACAAAGAAATTAAAGGATGAAAACACAATTGATGAATTAACGCAGTTAAAAAACCGCAGGGATTACATGACTACATTCCAAAGATTTCTGACAAATCACCGCCAATCAGATAATTTCTTGTGCGTCGCCATTATGGACATTGACTGGTTCAAAAATTATAATGACCATTACGGGCATCCTCAGGGAGATGAATGTCTGCGAATGATTGGAAAGGCGCTTAAAAATTTACATAAAGACGGTATATATACTGCAAGGATCGGCGGAGAGGAATTTGCCTTGTTGTGGCATGCTGAATTATCATCAGATGCGGAAAATGTCGGTATGCGCGTAAACCAGATAATAAGTGACTTGAAAATACCGCATGAAAAATCCAATGCGGCGCCGTATATTACAGTAAGCATCGGAATACATGTAGCGAAATGCGATATTCCCCATGAAATAAATGATTTGTACAATTTGGCGGATAAAGCGCTTTACGCCGCAAAAAACAGCGGCCGTAACTGTACAGTGGTCAGTTCATAGCATATTTTAGTAACAATATTTGAAATAAACCATTTCCCCTACAGCATGCGAGTAGGTAAAACCGAGTTTTTCATAAAAAAGCAATAAATCCTCATTATCTCCGGTGTTAACTAATAAATATTTACATTTATTTTTATAATACTGGATTATATGTTTTACCATACCGCCTCCGTATCCTTTACCCTGATATATCTCCAGAGTGGCAAGGTTTTTTATTTCGTATGTATCGTTATCCTCTTTTGCAATGACAGCCGCGGTTTTCAGATCGTAATCATCATATAGGGCAAATAAAGCGCCTCTGTTCAGGTATTTTTCAATCACGGTTCCCTGCGGTTCGGCAAGCATCAACAAATCCATGTATTGTTCTTTGTTTTCCGTAATCTCCATTATTTCCATAGCTTATACTACCACAGAAACAGTAATATAATTAAGGGGGAAAACCTGAAATTTTAACCGCTCTTTTTGTTCCTGCTGTGTAAAAGTTCCGCTGCCGCTTGCGGAGTTTCGGCGTTTATTATCTCTTCGCGGAGGACGCTTTCCCTTAACAGCGCGCTGATCGCGGCGAGAAACTGAATGTGGGGACCTGTCATTTTTTTAGGCGAAACAGCCAGAATAAAAAGGCGCGATTTCTCTCCGTCAATGGCGCCGAACTCCATTCCCTCTTTTTTAATGCCGACAGCGACCGCAAATTCTTCAACGCCGTCCGTTTTCGCGTGAGGCATGGCGATACCGTGCGACATCCCGGTACTCATTGTATTTTCTCTCTCAATCACATCAAGGAGAACCATGTCGCGGTACATAATTTTTCCCTGAGCATCAAGCATATCCACAAGCTCTGTAATGATTTCCTCTTTTGTTTCGCCTTTCATGTTAATCAGGATGCAATCGGGGTGTATACACGAAAGAAGATTTACGCTGGTTCTGCCGTCAGCATCAATCAAATCCTTTTTCAATTTTTGCGGATCAGATGAATCTTTTAATTTTTGAATCGTTTCGTACAGCTCTACAATGACTTCATAAACAACGGTTTTTACAAACGGCATATCGGTTTTGCCGGTTTCAATGGTGACGGCATCTTCATTCTCCCGGATATTGATGGAAATATCATCCTTTCTTGCCTGGCAAAAACCCTTGTCAAAATTCATAACCTGCACATAAAAACCTTCGTCGCGAAGGTCGGCGAATATTTTATTTACCACAAGGTCCGCGACTACGCTGGATTGAAAATCCCATGTCATCGATTCTATGTCTTCATTTTTAACAGGTTTGCGCGTACCGCTTCCTGAAAGCTTCAGCATTAAATTCAAAAACGGAGGAACAACCAGAGTCGTGAGAAGTATCAGAAGCACAAGAACCGCGAAAGTCTGCTGATCAAGAACGCCAATAATAATTCCGATACCGGCTATTATTAAAGTCATTTCTCCGCGCGGCGCCATTCCCAGACCGATGCGCAAAGCTCCCTTCAAATTGAAGCCAAAAAGCAGCGCGGGGCTGCCGCATCCAATGAGTTTTGCGAAAATGGCGGCTCCTGTAAATACCGCGCCGAACGCGAGCACCCCGGGATCGGCTATATGACGGATATTAACCATCATTCCCATAACGGCGAAAAATACCGGTACAAAAAATTCGTAAATACCCTTGATGCGTTCATGGATTACAGGGGCAATGTCAGTTTTTGAAAGGGAAAGCCCGGCAATATATGCACCGATAATCATCGCAAGTCCGTGTTTCTCGAAAATCCCGGCAAGTATCATCGCAATTCCGAGCGCCAAAACAGAAAACACAATCGTATTTTTAAACATTTTTAGAAAAGCGGCGATTTTTTTGGAAAGCAAAAGTCCCAGAAAAACAAAGCCAAGCCAAATACCGAAAACCTTTCCTGCGATAAGCAGAATCTGCGGCGCGAGGTTTGCAGCCGACTGGGCAGCTCCCGTAACAACGGAAATAATGCCAAGTACAATGGCAAGAACGATAATTGACAGAACATCATCAAAGACCGAAGCTGCCAGAATTGTTACACCTTCAGGCGTATCCATCTTTTTCTGATCGGATAAAAGCCGCGCGACAATCCCGAGCGAATTCGCAGTTATTAGCGTTCCCAGAAAAAGGCAGCGCGGATCCATGAATGAAGCGTTAAATACAACCATTCCCGCCAAAGCTCCAGCGACAAAAGAAGCGGCTACGCCTCCTGTGCTGATAACGCTTCCGGCGAATGAATAACGCAGAAAAAGCTTGATATTTGTTTCAAGCCCCGAAACAAAAAGGAGTATGATGGAAGCGACTGTAGCGAACGCATACAGTTCGGTGCTTACAGCGATGGAAGCGGTTTCAAGGGGAAAAATGCCGTGCGGAAAACCAGGTAACTTTACTGCGCCGAGAGCATAAGGTCCTATAATGATGCCGGCGGCAAGCTCGCCCAAAACCTGGGGTATTCCCAGTTTTTTAACAAAAGAGCCGAAAAAGCGTACCGCAAAAAAGATAATCCCCAATTGCAGTATCAGCACTGCCATTAGTTCGGTAATCGATTCAGATTCCATAATACTTGAATGATATTACTATATTGAACAAAACAGTTCCAGTAGCCGATTACGCCTCTTGTCCCCTGTGTATTTCATCATATAAAATGAATAAAGGGGTATATATGAAAACAGCGGTTGTTTATTATTCACTTGACGGAAACTGCGCTCTTGTTGCAGATGAAATAAAGTCGCAGTTAAATGCGGATTTGATCAGGCTGTATACAAAAGACGAAAAAAAACGAAGCATGATCGGTAATTTATTCTGGGGCGGCGGTATGGTGTTTTTCAAAAAAAAACCGCCGCTTAAACCGTACAATTTTAATCCTGCCGCGTATGATCTTGTTATATTCGGAGCTCCGGTTTGGGCAGGAAGTCCCGCTCCGCCTTTAAATACTTTAATATCGGAAACCGGTGTTAAGGGAAAGAAGACTGCTGTCTTTGTCTGTCACGGCGGCGGCAAGGGAAAGGCGCTGGAAAAATTAAAAGCAATACTCGGCGAAAACGAAATAATTTCCGAAACTGAATTCAAAGATCCAATCAAAGATAATATTGATGAGATCAGAAAAAAGGTTGAAGAGTGGGTGAAAGGATTTAAAGGATAATGGATCCGAAGATCAAGGAAAAACCGGCGTCAAAAACCGACGAAAAATTCAAAGAACCTGATGAATATAAAGTGATTCTTTTAAATGATCATTATACAACGATGGAATTTGTAGTCGCGGTTTTGATGGAAATCTTTCATAAAAACGCAGCTGACGCAAACCGGATAATGCTTGATGTTCACAGAAAAGGCAAGGGCATAGTCGGCGTTTACACATGGGACATTGCCGCTACAAAGACGGAGCAGGTTCATCTTGCTGCAAGAGCGCATGAGTATCCGCTTCGCTGCATCGTGGAGCCGGCGTGATTCTTATGCAGATAGAAAGAAATAGATTTTTGCGGTATAATGGTATCGAGGGTAATAAATGAGAGTTTCAGGACATGTACAGGCAATCATTGACGCTGCTTACAACGAAGCCAAAATGCGAAAACATGAGTACCTTACGCCGGAACATATTTTATACGCGGCTCTGGCTTTCGATCAGGTGCAGGGAGTGCTGTATTCCTGCGGCGCTGATCCTGAACAAATGAAAACCGGAATGGAAAGTTATTTTGAACAGAAACTGCCGCTCGCCAAATCAGGAGAGCCGACAAAGACTGTCGGTTTTCACAGCATTATTGAACGCGCTCTTATTCAATGCAAATCATCGCAGAAGGAAATGATCGATGTGGCGGATATTCTTGTGTCGCTTTATGACGAGGAACGCTGCTACAGCGCGTATTATCTGCGCAAAGCGGGAGTAAAACGCCTGGAACTTTTACAGGTGCTGTCCCACAGTTACGGCGGAGAGAATATTTATGATTCCGGGAAAAACGAAAAGTTCGCCGGAAACAATGAAGAGGATCATTCTGACAGCCATAAAAAGGCAAATAAAAAAAGCGCGCTTGACCGTTATGCGATAGAACTTACCGCTCTTGCCCGCGAGAATAAACTTGAACCTGTCATCGGCAGGGAAGAAGAGCTTGACCGCACAGTGCAGGTGCTTTGCCGCCGCCTGAAAAACAACCCAATCCATGTCGGAGATTCGGGAGTGGGGAAAACCGCAATCACGGAAGGACTCGCGCAGAGAATTGTCGCGGGACATGTTCCGCCGACAATAAAAGACTTCAGTATTTTTTCGCTTGACATGGGTTCTCTTGTAGCTGGAACAAAGTACCGCGGTGATTTTGAAGAGCGGATAAAACGCGTTGTCGAGGAAATGCTCAAAAAAGAAAAAGCAATCCTTTTTATCGACGAGATTCATACTCTTGTGGGAGCCGGTTCTGTTTCAGGCGGAGCGCTGGACGCTTCGAATCTTTTAAAACCCGCGCTTACTTCGGGAAAACTGAGATGCATCGGTTCTACAACCCATGAAGAATACGGAAAATATTTTGAGAAAGACAGGGCGCTCTCCCGCCGCTTCCAGAAGATCGACATCAACGAACCTTCCGAAGAAACCGCAATTAATATTGTAAATGGATTAAAATCAAGATACGAGGATTACCACCATGTCCGTTACAGCGACGAAGTTGTTGAAACAGCGGTTCGTCTGTCAGCCCAGTTTATCACAGAGCGCCGTCTGCCGGATAAAGCCATCGATGTAATTGACGAAGCCGGCGCGTACGCACGAATCGAAGCATATAAAAACGAATCTTCTACAGTGCAGGACGTTGAAACAGTGGAAATTAAACTGCCTGTCATTGAAACTGTCATTTCCAAAATAGCGCGCATCCCGCAGAGATCTGTCGGCGAGAGCGAAAAAGACAAATTAAAGGAACTTGAGAACCGATTAAAAGAGCGGATTTTTGGTCAGGATGAAGCGGTCGCTTCAGTTGTCAAGGCTGTTAAACGATCAAGAGCGGGTTTCAGGGCGGAAGGAAAGCCTGTGGCGAACTTTCTCTTTGCAGGACCCACAGGCGTTGGGAAAACAGAGCTTGCGCGTCAGCTCGCCGAAATCCTCGGCATTGCGATGCTGCGCTTTGACATGAGCGAATATCAGGAAAAATACACAGTATCCCGCCTTATCGGCTCTTCCCCCGGTTATGTCGGTTATGATGACGGAGGCCAGCTTACGGACGCGGTGCGAAAACAGCCGCATGCCGTCGTTCTTCTGGATGAAATTGAAAAAGCGCATCAGGACATTTTCAACATTCTTTTGCAGATAATGGACTACGCTACCCTGACCGACAATCAGGGACGCAAAGCGGATTTTCGCAATGTAATTTTTATAATGACGAGTAACGCAGGGGCGAGGGATATAGGCAGGGGATTAATCGGTTTCGGAGAGCGGATAATGGACGACAGCGCGGTAAACAGCGCGGTGGAAAAAATCTTTACTCCTGAATTCCGCAACCGGCTTGACGCTGTTGTCCGCTTCGGGCATCTTTCCCGCGAAATAATGGTTTCAATTGTAAACAAGGAGCTGAACGCCTTTTCTTCGCAGCTTTCGGAAAAGCACATAACGCTCACCGTTACGTCAAACTGCGTTGACCGCCTTGCGGAGGAAGGATACAGCCGCGAATTCGGCGCAAGAAACGCAGGACGCCTTATCGAAGAAAAGATCAAAAACTTCTTTGTGGACGAGGTGCTGTTCGGCAGGCTTTGCGAAGGCGGAAGCGCAGTTGTTGACTGGCGCGACGGAGAATATCAGGTTGATTTCGCCGAAACAGAGGAACTGTTTGTATAAAAGATATTCAAGAAATTTTTATGAAAGCAGGTCCTGATCCGGATTTCCCCTATCTAACCGAAAAAGATTATTTTCCGTTCAAAGGTCCGGAAAAATGGGATAACGACATTATCGCAATCGGGGGAAATCTTTCGCCCGGAATGCTGCTGTCCGCTTACGAGCAGGGAATTTTTCCGTGGTACAACGCTGAAGACCCGGTAATCTGGCAGTCCCCCGATCCGCGCTGCGTGATATTTCCGGACAGGCTGCATGTATCGTCATCCATGAAAAAAATTTTTAAAAACCGTTTATTCGAAATTAAATTTGATGAAAATTTCAAGGATGTGATGAAAAGCTGCGCGGAAACAAAGCGTCCGAAACAAAACGGGACATGGATCACAAATGACATTATCGAAGCTTATACGGAACTGCACCGGCTTGGATGGGCGCATTCAGCGGAAGCATGGCAGAACGGCGAACTGGCAGGCGGATGCTATGGCGTACTAATGGGCAAGGCTTTTTTCGGGGAATCGATGTTTTCCAGGAAGAGTAACGCGTCTAAAGCTGCGTTTTTAAGCCTTGCGCTGTATCTCTTTGAAAAGAAAGTCGCATTCATCGACTGTCAGGTGCCGACGCCTCACCTATTAAGTTTGGGCGGTGAAGAAATGTCACGCAGGCATTTTCTGGAACTTTTGAAAATGTACAAAATTTACCGTTAAAGCCGCGCAGCCAACCAGGCTGCCGAACATGTCCATTCTCTTTTCAGGCGCTGGCTGCAGTCTTTGAATCCGTACCGGAAAAATTATGATTTACATCAGTTTTAAGCGCTGTAATTCTCCTTATATGATCAAAATAACTTTTGTCCATTATCACTATATGGGAATAAACCCAGTCTTTCAGGAATTTGATAAACGAAAAAAGCGATAATTTTTTTCCTCCGGATATATCAGAAATGATGTTTACAATTGTTAAAATGAAACTATCGTGAACTTTTTTATGTGCGATAAAATTATGAAACCTTGTTGCAATCATGATTTTTTCTTCCGCCGCAAAATGCGTCTTAAAATGCCTGACAGTATCATGAATTATATTTAAAAGGTATTCCTGCTGAGTTTCTTCCGGACCGGCTAAATGCGAATACATTTCATTTATCATGTTTATAAGTTCTTTATATTGATCATCAATGACCTTAACTCCGCAGGAAAATGCGCCTGACAATGCAATTAATTCCGATTTTTCATCATTCACAGATTCACTCCTTATGTAATAATTAATTTCGCAGTAAAAACTGAAAGATTACATGATAGAATATATGAATTTTACATACACGGGACAATGAAATTCGAATGAAATGCCGTAAAGTATAAAAATCAATAATGAAATAAATTCGCGCTGTAATACGGAATTAAATTTCCGTTAGAAACGCCATATATCCCCTGTATGTGGTGAAAAGATCGATTTTACTGATTACTTCAAAAGGTGAATGCATGGACAGTACAGGGACTCCGCAGTCAAGAACATCCATTCCAAGATTGGCGGCATAAAGGGCGATTGTTCCTCCGCCTCCCTTGTCTACTTTTCCCAATTCTCCGCACTGCCACTGTATTTTATTGCGGTCCAGAATCGCCTGCACTTTGGCGCAGAATTCAGCGTTGGCGTCGCTTGCGCCGTACTTGCCGCCTGAGCCTGTATACTTTTCAAGTACAATTCCCTTCCCGATAAACGCGGCGTTTTTATTGTCAAAAACTGAAGCGTAAGTGGGATCAAAGGCGGCGTTGACATCGGCGGACAGCATGGAGGAGCGGGAAAAACATAGGCGCAGCTGCGTTTCATTTTCACATAACATGGCAAGGAAATTTTCAAAATTAAGGGATCGCGCGCCTGTGTTCCCTGCCGAACCGGTTTCTTCTTTGTCAGAAAGATAAAGAACGAGGGTTTTTTCCGGCGCAGTTTTATTACGCGAAAGAGCTGTAATGGCTTTTAAAGCGGGGAAGGCGCAGCAGCGATCATCATGTCCGTAAGCGCCGATAAGGCTTCTGTCAAGCCCGACATCGCTCGCTTTAAAAGCGGGAACAAACTCAATCTCCGCGCTGGCGAAACTTTTTTCCGTAACGCCGTATTTTTTATTTAAAAGATCGAGAATTGCAAGTTTTACTTTTTCTTTTTCATCATTATCGGGGTCTTTGTACGGACGTGATCCCGCCAGAATATCAAGGTCTTCTCCCTCCACCGCCACAGACGCTTTCTTTTCCATTTGTTCCTTCGCAAGATGAGGCAAAAGATCGGTAACTGTAAAAACAGGATCGCCCGGCTCCTCGCCGATTCTTATCGCTGTTTTTTTTCCGTCTTCGTTAATAAAAACCCCGTGCATGGAAAGCGGAATTGTTGTCCACTGGTATTTCTTTATGCCGCCGTAGTAATGCGTATCAAAAAGCGCGAGGTCTGAATCTTCATAAAGAGGGCGCTGCTTAAGATCGAGGCGCGGAGAATCAATATGAGCGCCGAGAATATTACAGCCTTCGGCGGCAGGTTTTTTCCCGATTACGGCGGCCAGGGCGGACTTGCCTCTTATATTGCGGTATACTTTCATTCCTGGTTTAAACGCCTGATTATTCATGGCGTCAATATTCCTGAAACCTTCTTTTTCCAGAAGCTCACAGACCGCGTCAATGCATTCGCGTTCGGTTTTTCCCCTGTCCAAAAATTGTTTGTAGTCTAACGCAAGAGCTTCAACTTCTTTTTCTGTTTTTTCATCTGTTTCTTCCCAGCAGCTCTTGAGATTAAAAAAAAGCCTGTCCGATAATTTTTTGTCTTTTCCTTTCGCCATAACATCCTCCGCAGTAAATTACAAATATAATACATCAAATAAATATATTATTAAAGCGCAGTCAAAACATTTTTCATGAAAGCTTGTATTACAGATCATACAGGTGTATAATTTTCCAGCGAGGTAATGGCTTTGGCGAGCAATTCCATTTTTAACAAGATAAGAAAGAATACATTAATTATCGTAACTGTTATAGTGGCTGTAATTGCAGTGATCATGGGAATCGGGTTATACGTCATTAACCTAAGTGTAAAAAAAGCCGGCAACGCTCTGGGTGAATCAGCGGCGAATGACGCAAAACAGGCGTTAACAAGACAGATAGAAGAATCACTGTCTCCTTTGGCGAAAAATCAGGCTGCGCTTATTGATGAGCAGCTTACAATAATAATTAATTATGTTGAATTGATGTCATACGCCGCGACGACAGCGCTCTCATCAGCCTCCGATTACAGAAGCGCGCTGAATAATTTAAGCGCAATTATTCTTGATGCCATTACAAACAGTTCCCGGAATAATTTGGCGCTTGTTTTTTATTACGGCACCGAGCAGGGTGATTTTATTGTTCCGGAAAATAACCGCGTTTCCGGATATTTTGATCCGCGTACGCGTCCGTGGTACATCAAAGCAAAAAGCCAAAATTCACTTATATGGACGGAAATATACGATGACATTGAAGAACGCGGATTGGCTATAACCTGCGCAAAACCGTTTTACGGAGCAAACGGACAGATAGCCGGAATAAGCGGAGCGGGTTTTTTAGTTAAATCTTTGGAAAATATCGTGGCTTCTGCGCATATCGGAAACACAGGACATTCATTCACGATGGACGATAAAGGTCAGGTTATCATCCCGGAAACAAAAGAGAATGAAGAGATTAAAAAATTCATACAGGAAAATTTTCTGCAGGCAAATTTGCAGTATGAAGATATTGATGAGAATCCCGGCGAAGAAGCGCAGGATGATGAAATTGAAACAAGACAAATAGATTCCGGCATTGAACGCATATTGTTAAACGGCAAGGAAAAATTCATCGCCTATCACGGAATTAAATCCATACCATGGAGCGTAGCCGTAGTCATCGATACCGATGAAGTCATTCTGCCTGCACTGGAAATGGAAGAAAATATTATTAAATTGACTCAATCCACAATTAATTTTATTAACAGGATTATTCTGATAATCGCAATCGCTTTCGGCAAATTAATCCTGCTTACTGCGCTCAGCGTCTCCCATTTTACCCACAAGCTTGCAAAAGACATTACGGAGCCAATTCAAAAACTAACCGAAGACGCGGTACTGATAGGCAGCGGCAATCTTGATCACGCAATTGAAGTTAAATCCGGCGATGAACTGGAAACCCTGTCGGATACATTTAACGCAATGATAACAAATATTAAAACAATTTCCGCAGAGAAAGATCGCGCTCTGGAAGAAAAAAAAGCGCTCACCAAATTCGCAGACATAATGAACGGACTGGATTCAATGATCTATGTTACAGACCCGGAAACCGATGAAATACTTTTTATTAATGACAGAATGAAGGAGCATTATAAAATTGAGGATGACTGTACAGGAAAGATATGTTACAAGGTGCTGCAGAAAGATCATGAAAAAAGATGCAGCTTCTGCCCGTGTCTGCAGCTTGATAATGAACCTGACAAGATAGTTGTCTGGGAAGAGCATAACACCCTGACAAATCTTATTTACCGCAATGTTGACAGATACATCGACTGGTCCGACGGAAAAACAGTTCATATACAGAACTCTTTTGACATGACTGAATTGATCTCGGCAAGGGAGCAGGCGGAACAAAGCAACCGTTCAAAAAGCGTTTTTCTTGCGCACATGAGCCATGAGATCCGCACGCCTATGAACGCGATTTTAGGCATCGCGGAAATTAAACTCCAGGATAAGACGCTTGCGCCTGACACTGAAGAAGCATTCGGAAAAATATTCGAATCGGGAGAACTTTTACTTAATATAATTAATGACATTCTTGATCTTTCCAAAATAGAATCGGGCAAACTGGAACTGATTCAGGTCAAATACGATATTCCGAGCCTGATCAACGATACCGCGCAGTTAAACCGTCTGCGTTATGAAAGCAAGCCGATACTGTTTACCCTCCATATTGATGAAAACACTCCGATTGAACTTTATGGCGATGAACTTCGCATAAAACAAATATTGAATAATATTCTTTCCAACGCCTTCAAGTATACTCTGGAAGGAAAAGTGGAATTTTCAGTTTCCGCAGAAATCGGACAGAAAGATGATGTGATAATTATTTTCAGAATAAGCGATACAGGTCAGGGCATGTCCGAAGAACAAATCGGCAGACTCTTTCAGGAATATACGCGCTTCAACATGCTGACCAACCGCACAACAGTCGGCGCCGGGCTGGGAATGACCATTACAAAACGTCTTCTTGATTTTATGGACGGTACGATCTCTGTAGAAAGCGAACAATGCAAGGGATCGGTTTTTACAGTGCGCATTCCGCAGAAACGAATCAGCGATGAAGTATGCGGAACGGAAATTGCAGAAAAGCTGCGGGATTTTTCTTTTCACAGCATGTCTATCATTAAAAAAACGCAGTATCTGCGGGAGTATATGCCGTACGGAAACGTCCTTGTTGTGGATGATGTTGAATCAAATATTTATGTCGTCAGCGGAATGCTTGCACCCTACGGATTAAAGATCGATACATCTTTCAGCGGAATTGAAGCGGTGGAGAAAATCAAAACCGGAACAATATACGATATTATTTTCATGGATCATATGATGCCTGTAATGGACGGCATTGAAGCGACAAAAATTATCCGTAATATGGGATATAACAGCGCAATTATCGCGCTTACAGCTAACGCCCTTATCGGGCATGAAGAAATGTTTCTGCGAAACGGTTTTGACGGTTTCATTTCAAAGCCGATAGATTCGCGGGAATTAAACTCGGTACTTAATGATTTTATCAGAAACAGGCAGCCGCCTGAAGTTGTAGAAGCCGCGAGAAAGGAACAGCACGAAAGAGAACTTTACAATCTCGTGAATCCGGCTGACACAAAAAAGAAAACTTTTGAAAAAGAACTGCTTTTCGTCAGAGACGCAAGGAAAGCGCTTAACGTTCTGGAAAAACAGGATTTGCGGAATCCCGGCGAAGATACAGTAAAGCAGTACATTACCGCTGTTCACGGAATGAAGAGCGCCCTTGCAAATATCGGAGAAAAAGCGCTTTCCAGTATTTCGTTCAAGCTGGAACAAGCCGGAAAAGACGGAAATACGGCGCTTTTACAAAAAGAAACTCCTGACTATATTGCTGCACTTCAGTCTTTAATAAGAAAATTGAATCAGGTAAAAGAAGATTCAGGCGCAGGTAATACTGAGATATCAGATGAGAATGCAATTTATCTGCGCCGCAAGATGCTTGAGATTAAAACAGCGTGCGGAGCTTTTGACAAGAGCGCGGTAAAAGCCGCATTAAATGAATTAAAACAGAAAACATGGCCGAATCATCTTATTTTTGTTTTTGAGAAAATTTCAATGCATATATTACACAGTGAATTTGAAGAAGCGGAAGAAACAGCGGAAAGTACGGCAAACCAGTATCTTCCCACATGGTTCGGAAAAAATCTTTATTGATGTATTTCCTGTTTTTATGATACTGTAACACATGGAAACAAGAGTGCGCTACGCGCCGTCTCCGACGGGGCTTCAGCATATAGGCGGAATAAGAACCGCGCTTTTTAACTGCCTTTTCGCCCGTAGCAAAAATGGCAGGTTTATCCTGCGCCTTGAAGACACCGACAGAACCCGCTCGGAAGATTGTTATGTGCAAAATCTTTACGACACATTTAACTGGCTCGGTTTTAAGTGGGACGAAGGTCCTGATGACGGCGGATCGTACGCTCCGTATATTCAGTCAGAGCGTTCCGCTTTGTACAAGAAATACGCGCAGCAGCTTCTTGACAACGATCATGCTTATTACTGTTTTTGCTCGGCAGAGAGAATCGAAAAAGTCCGTCATGAAAGAGAAGCTGCTCACTCTTCAGAAACTGGTTACGACCGCCATTGCCGCAGCCTCGATTCCAATGAAGCAAAAAAAAGAGCGGCAGCCAAAGAGGCATGCACTGTCAGGCTGAAAATACCGTTAGGTGAAACAACATGCTTTCACGATCACCTGCTCGGTAAAATTGAATGGAAGAATGATGATGTGAACCCCGATCCTGTACTGCTGAAATCCGACGGTTTCCCCACTTATCACCTGGCAAATGTCGTGGACGATCATCTGATGGAAATAAGCCACGTTCTCCGCGCTCAGGAATGGCTGTCCTCTACCCCGCTCCATGTGATTATGTACAAATGTTTTGGATGGACGCCTCCGGAATTCTGCCACCTTCCGATGGTGATGGGACAGGACGGAAAAAAACTTTCCAAACGCCACGGCGCGACAAGCATTGACGAATTCCGCAGACAGGGATATCTCCCCGATGCGCTTATAAATTATGTCGCGCTTCTCGGCGCTTCTTATGAAGAAGGTTCTGATGCAAAGCATCCTGACATCTACACAATGGAAGAACTTGCCAAGCGTTTCAACCTGGATAAATTGAACAAGGCTCCCGCTGTTTTTGATTACAAAAAACTTGAATGGTATAACGGTCAGTATATCAGAATGAAAACAGATGAAGAACTTGCACATCTTTGTCTTCCCTACGCGGTTAAAACGGGACTTTTTAATAATCTCACGGAAGCACAGAGGGACATAGACACAGAGGAAGAAAAGAGTAAAGAAGAAAAACCGACAGCAAGACAGCGGGAGATTTTCATTGCCGCAATGGCTTTGGTAAAAGAACGTCTTGTCTTTTTAAATGAAGCACCGGAAAAAATCGCCTATTTATTTAAAGAGCCTCAAATACCGGCTGTTGAAGAATTCATCCCGAAAAAATCCAACCTCGCAAATACGATTGAACTTCTCAGTTATGCGCAGGAAATAATCAAACCGTTGACGGAAATGCTGGACGACACGCAGGCGGAAAATCTAATAAAAACTGAAGCCGAAAAAAGAAACGTTAAACCCGGAGACCTGCTGATGCCTCTGCGCGTCGCAATTACAGGCAGCAGAATCAGCCCGCCGCTTTTCGGTTCTCTTCGCATACTCGGCGCACAATGCTCTGCTGAGCGGATAAAAAGAGCTCTGGAGAAAGTTACTTCCGACATCTGAAAAAATATTCACCCTTTTTGCTGGATTATTTTTGCGGCAACACGTCTTCTTTACTCTCAATAATAAACTATGTTATACTGGACTTGTTCGACAACCCGGCTAGTTACCGAACAGGTCTATTTATTAATATATGCTGAACCTACAGGAATGAAACGATGGATGAAGTATTCCAAAAACTAGAACGTTCCTTAATCGCCGAAATTTCATTTGGAAATTTCAAATTTGAACTTAGCAATACGCTCCTGTGCGTTTGGATAGCTATGGCGCTGCTGATTATAGCAAGCCTTTTACTTGCAAGAAAGCTAAATCAAAGACCCGGTAAGGCGCAGGTGATTCTGGAAATGCTTGTGGCATTTATTAGGGGTATGTGCAATGATTTTATAGGCGACGCTCATTATAAAAATTATGTTAATTATATAGGTACCTTGTTTCTGTTCCTTTGCATGTCTAACTTACTGTCCGTTCTTAATTTCATTCCAGGACTTAACATATATTCGCCTACAAAAGACATCAATGTCACTATGCCGCTTGCTATAATGACGATTTTAATTGTGATTTATTCATCTTTTCGTTACAGAGGCGCCGGCGGAACCGCCAAAAGTCTTTTTGCGCCGATTCCGATGATGCTTCCGTTTAACCTGATGGAGTACGTCACAAAGCCGCTGTCTTTATGCCTTCGTCTCTTTGGAAATGTTGTAGCGGCATTTGTAATAATGGAATTGATTTTTCATACCATGGGGATAGCAGCGGCTCCCTTTTCCGCGTATTTTGATTTTTTTGACGGCATCCTGCAGGCGTATATATTTGTTTTTTTAACCTGTCTTTATATAGGTCAGGCTGTAGAAATCGAAGCATAAGTTGTACTATACAACAAATAGCAATGGAGGGATGACATGAACGCAGCATTGATTGGAGCGGGGATTGCCGTTTTTGCGGGATTCGGTTCCGCGATTGGAATCGGTATCGCCGCAAGCGGCGGCTCCCGCGCCATTGCCTTAAATCCGGGAAAAGAAAAATCAATTCGCATGATTACATTTCTTGGAATCATTATGGGAAGCGCCTGCTCAATTTACGGTTTATTGATCGCGTTAATTGTCATTCCCGGTCAGGCAGCGAATACAAGTCTGATAGGCGCGGGTATCGCGGCGATTGCCAGCGCAGGAGCCGCTGTAGGAATCGGCATCGCGGCAAGCGGCGGCTCAATGGCAACCGCCAAGCAGGAAGAAAAAGAAAAGTCGATACGCATGATTACATTTTTGGGGATTGTGCTCGCCGAAGCCTGCGCGATTTACGGACTGCTGGTCGCATTTATAATAATTTCTACTAATGAAGCGAACCCGGCGCTGGTTGGCGCAGGCATCGCGACACTTGCCGGAGCAGGTGCTGCCATCGGAATCGGACTTGCCGCTGACGGCGGCTGTCAGGGAATTGCGCGTCAGCCTGAAAAAGAAAAATCGATACGCATGATTACCTTTCTTGGGATAGTGCTTGCGGAAGCCTGCGCAATTTACGGACTTTTAATTGCATTCATTATAATAGGAAACACACAAGCAAACCCGGCGCTAATTGCTGCCGGAGCTGCGACGTTCGCAGGTGCAGGCGCCGCTGTCGGAATCGGGCTTGCGGCAAGCGGAGGCAGTCAGGGAATTGCGCGTCAGCCTGAAAAAGAAAAGTCGATACGAATGATTACATTTCTTGGGATAGTTCTTGCGGAAGCCTGCGCGATTTACGGACTGCTGATTGCGTTCATCATTATAGGGAACGGGTGATCGTCAATGAATATATTTGATTTTTACATACCGGAACAAATACTTGTCGCTTTTTCTCTCATTGTCCTGATGATTGTGCTGACAAAAATTTTATGGAAGCCTCTTACAAATATTATCGACAACAGGCAAAAAGAAGTTGACGATATGCTGCACAGCGCACAGGAGGCCAAAGCATTTGCCGCTGATATAGAAACGCAGCGCATAAATCAAAGCGCGGAGCTTGAGCGTTTGATTGCGGACAAAACAAACGAAGCGCGCGAACGCGCCGCGCGTGAATACAACCGCATAGTAGCCGAGGCGGAAGAAAAAGCGCATAACATTATAAAAGCGGGCGAAGAAAAAGCGGCGCGTGAGTATCAGCAAATGATGGCCGAGTCGCGGGAAGCTGTTATTGCATTGGCATTGGGCGCGGCAACAGCCATTGTCGAATCGTCCATGGATGGTGAAAAGAACCGCGCGCTTATTGATTCAATGCTAAAAAAGAATGGTATGAGTCATGGCTGATGCTGCAATACGATATGCCGAGGCTTTGCTGACAGCGGCTAAAAAAGAAAACGCACTGGCAGAAGTCGCGCAGGATTTAAGTTCCCTCGCTTTTGAGTTTTTGCAATGTTATGCCGTGTTTTCCGCGCCTGTGTTCCCTGTCAGGGAGCAGCTTGCAACGGTGAATTACGCATTAGGCGAAAATTTTCATCCAATCACCAAGCGTTTTTTTTGCCTTTTAGCAAGCATGCGCAGGTTAGGTGAAATTGAACAAATAGCGGCTGCGTTTGACAGGATTGCCTGCAAGGAAATGGGAAAGATAGATTTGCATCTGGATGTATACGCGGATGAATCATCTGAATTAAAAGAAATATTGATAAATGCCGCAGGCGTTAAAGGCTTGTATGATCCTCAAAATAAAAAAAATATTAGGTTAAATTATAAAGTTAATAAAAGTTTACTCGGCGGTTTTATCGCCGAATGTGACGGACTAAGCTGGGATTGCTCCCTTCGTACCAGGCTGGTAGATATGGGCAAATTGATTCGGAAAGTATAGGGGGTACATATGCAGGTCAAACCGGGTGAAACCAGCCGTTTGTTGCTGGAGCGTTTGGAGGGG
>WQTD01000009.1 GCA_009786455.1 Treponema sp. | reverse complement strand
CGGAGATTTTCCCCCCCCCCCCGTCGGCGGTGAATAACCTATCGATACCGTATTCGGAACAGCTACTGCCGATTTAATCCTGTAAACGTATTCATTGCTAAGATCAATAATCTCTGCGTCTTCTGAAGCTTTGCCGATCTTAGTCATATCTTCATCAATTTTTCCGTCGCTTTTGACAAAACCTAAAAGTTTAAAAGTGCCATCCGCGTTTTTATGTTCAACCTTGTAATATCTGCCTGCAACAAGCCCGGTAACTTTTTTATCACCGCCTTCAAGTCCTTCATCCGAACCTTCCAGAGTAACCGCTTCCGCGCCTTTTAGGATGAGTTCCTGGACGCGCTCGCTTTCTGTAACAAAGCCCTGAATGTCGATTGTATCCACGCAGCTGATCACAGCCGTTACGGCAATGGCAGCCAGGAGAGCATTCCTTGCAACTTTAAGAGTAAATCCTTTCACTATAATTATTTTAAATCATATACGAAAAAATTCAAGATATTTCCGGGAAAAATCCGCCGTAAAGTAAGAAACGCCAAAACACCGTTTAGAGGCGGAATTCCGCGAAAACACGCCGTTTATGGCATATTTCCGGTTTTAACAATAAAATAGTTAGAAGATTTTTACACGGCGGCGCGGCGGTACAGAGGCACGTTGAGGGCTGAGGATTTTCACACGGCGGCGCGGCAGTACAGAGGCACGGTGAGGACTGAGGATTTCCACGCGGCGGCGCGGCGGTACGGAGGCACGGAGAGGACTGAGGATTTTCACACGGCGACGCGGCGGTTTTTAATAATGTTTTCTTATTCGTGACTAACTCTGCGCCGCTGTGCCGCTGTGTGAGACATTTTCGAAAAAGCTGTTAAGGATTAGCTTTTACCGCAGCCGTTGTTTTATTTCTTCCAAAGAAAGACCTTGTTCAAGGAGAGCGATGATTTTTTCTTGGGGAAAAGCGGCTATTTTAATCATATATTTCTAATGGCATATATTTTGCCATTGAAATGAAATGTTTATCATTAGAAATTAACTTTAAATTATTCTGTATGCAGTTCTGTACAATTATTATATCAGATATTCCTATATTATTATTTCCATGTTTTAGATTTAATAATTGCATATTCTGTACTTCTTGCCAGTTTATTGTCAGCGCATATTTTGTTACGCTGTTTAGCAATTCAGCAAGATAATTTTCCTTCTTGTGTAAATATTGATGGAAATAACTCCGTTAAAATAATGTCATTCGTGCAAATGGCATTATTATAAATCAAGTCTTTAATAAAAAAATATTTCTGATTTCCCTTAAAAAACTCAATCCATGCAGAAGAATCTATAATGTTATTCATCGTTTCCTCAACTTACCCAGATCAATATCCAATGTTACTTTTCCAAAATAACCCGATAGTTCTTTTATTTTTTCTCTTTGGATAACATTTTCCAGAGCAAATTTTATTAATTCTGTTTTTGTAGGAATTTTAGTTAATATTAAAGCCTCATTTACCAATGTGTCAGGTAAATCCAATGTAGTTCGCATATAAATACCTCTTAATGCATATAATATAACATTTTTATATGCATAATCAAGTTAAAATAATGACAGCTTCTTAGCGTAAAGTGAAAACTATAGATTGAATTCACAGGCGGCACAGGGATTGGTTGGGAATTTTTCACATCGCGGCGCGGCAGTACAGAGGCACGGAGAGGGTTGGAGGGTTTTCACACGGCGGCGCGGCGATTTTTAATAATGTTTTCTTATTCGTGACTAACTCCACGCCGCTGTGCCGCTGTGTGAGACATTTTCGAGCAAGCTGTCACTGAAGCCGTTGTTTAATTTCTTCAAGGGAGAGACCTTGTTTAAGGAGAGCGAGGACTTTTTCTTGTCCTTCTTCACGTCCTTGTTGTATACCTTGCTGTATGCCCTGTTGTAATCCTCGAATTTCACCTCTTTCTTCGGCAGTGAGCAGGTCAGAGATTCTGTCAGTCTCTGCCATCCGGCGGCTTCTCAGGATAGCTCTTTCCCGTTCGTCCTGGCTTACTTCCTGTAATAATTGAGCTGCCATGTTAATCTCCTCCTTTTCGTCAATTATACCATTAATCAGGTTTCTGTGCACGGGATCAGATGCGTAACCGAAAAATACAGCCCACATTTCAAACGCTGTTAATTTCCTTGCTGGTTTTCTCAATATGTCACCTAACTTGCTTAGCTCGATTATTACCATGTTGATCTGATCGCTGAGCTGCCTGCCGTCCCTTGTCCTTAGCGAGAATCTGCTGACATAATCAACTTGAGCCGGGAAAACTGTATTCGTACAGAAAGTGACCTGGTATGTGCGTACCAATTTTGAATATTTAACACCCTTTGATTTCTGGGACGAATGTAAATCTGTCAGGTAATAAATATACTTGTTAATAAAATTTGAATATTCTCTTCCTGCCTCTTCTATTTTTGAGCAGTGCATTTCAACATCAACCTGATCGCCGTTATCAATAGCGCAGTTAACGTCAAAACGCTCGGATTTTTCACCAGTGTCCATTACAGGCATTTCAATGTTTCGTACATGAGCGTCTGTAACAATTTGATCAATCACAGTTGATACCACGTCAATTAAAACCTGTTTCGCATCAGGATGTGTCAGAAGCGTTTTGAAAATACGATCATCAGAAGGCGGAAGGATATCCGCGTCCATTGGAAATTTACTCATCTGCCTGTCTCCTTGGGGTTTTTTTAACATGTTGAATGTTTTTCATACCCTATATGGGTGCGGACTTGCGGTTTTGCTTTACATAAAGAGGAATTAATCTGAGATTATTTACACGACGGCACAGCGATTTATATTTTTAATATGCATTTATTTATTCTATGGTTAGAATTTGTCAAATTCAATTTTTCATCGCATTGAAATCTTTTACTCTCTGCTGTAAGATTGTACAATGGCTTATGTAAAAAACCTTTTTGACCGCAATTTTCTGGAATACGCTTCCTATGTTATAAAAGATCGCGCCATACCGGATCTCGAAGACGGTCTTAAGCCTGTACAGAGGCGGATACTGCATACGCTTTTTGAAATGGACGACGGAAAATTCCACAAAGTCGCCAATGTTTCCGGTCAGTGCATGAAATATCATCCTCACGGGGAAGCTTCCATCAATCCCGCTCTTGTCGGAATTGCAAATAAAGAACTTTTCATCGACAGGCAGGGGAATTTCGGCAACCTTTATACCGGAGACGAAGCTTCCGCGCCGCGCTACATTGAATGCCGCGCTACCGCTCTTGCCAAAGATATTTTTTATAATCCCAAATTAACGGAATGGGCGCCTTCATACGACGGGCGGAACAAGGAGCCGGTTTTATTCCCCGCAAAAATTCCGGTTGTATTGATCATGGGCGTCGAGGGAATTGCAGTCGGCATGTCTACAAAAATCCTGCCGCATAATGTAATCGAGGTTTTGGAAGCCGAGATCGCATGCCTTACCGGGAAAAAATTTGATGTTTACCCCGATTTTCCGACAGGCGGCTATGTTGATATTTCCGACTATCAGGGTGGAAACGGCAAGGTGCTTGTCCGCGCAAAGCTTGATACTTCAGATCCAAAACGCATTTTAATAACCGAGCTTCCCTTCGGCTCGACTACCGAAAGCATCATAAACAGCATTGATGCCGCTGCAAGAAACGGCAGAATTAAAATTCTGGGAATTAATGACTTTACCACCGATAAGGTCGAGATCGAGATTAAACTTGCCCGCGGTGTGTACGCGCAGGAGACAATTGATGCGCTTTACGCCTTTACGGAGTGCGAACAGTCGATATCCGTAAACCTGCTTGTCATTAAAAACGGACTTCCGGCTGTAATGACAGCTAACGATATAATAAAGTATCACGCAAAGCAGCTTGTAAAAATTTTGACAAAAGAGCTTGAACTTGAAAAAAGGGAACTTCTTGACAAACTGCACCTGAGAACGCTTGAAAGAATTTTTATCGAAGAGCGGATTTACAAGGGCATCGAAAAAATGAAGACCGCAAAAGGCGTGCAGGACGCTGTAGCCGCCGGTTTTAAGCCTTTTTTAAAAGAGATAGCTCCGCGCAATGTTTCCGAAGACGACATTGATCATCTCCTGCGCATTCCGATCAGGCGCATATCGTTATACGACATCAACAGGGCGCATGATGAGATGGAACAGATAAAGACTCGCGTAAAGGAAATAAACGCGCACCTTAAAAACATAACCGCCTATTCTGTTTCGTACCTGAAAGGCATCGTCGTCAAAATCAAGGACAACGAAGAGATTGCAGGCGGCGCGCGCAAAACAATTGTAGAATCGTTTGACAAGGTAATAGCAAAGGAAGTAGTAAACCGCGATGTCGATCTGAAATATGACGCAAGAACCGGTTATCTCGGAACAAATGTCTCCGGTTCAAAGGTCTGCGAAGTTTCTCCCTTTGACAGAATACTTGCAATCCGCAAAAACGGAATGTATACCGTAATGGATCTGCCTGAAAAAGCGTTTGTCGGCGCGGACGCGTGGTGGACGGGCGTTGCTGACAAAGAGGCATTGGCAAAAACAACATTCACGGTAATTTATAAAGACAAGGATACAGGCTTCCCCTGCATCAAACGGTGCGTAATAGAAGGCTGGATTATCGGCAAGGATTATTTTCTTGTTCCAGACGGCGCCGCGGTTCTGCACATCGACACGCGTCCAAAATTTACCTTCACTGTAAATTACGCGCCAAAGCCGCGCCTGAAAGCGTTATCTGAAAATTTCAGGGCGCAGAATTTCAATGTGCGCGGCCTTAAAGCGGGCGGCATCAGGCTTTCAAACAAAGAGGCGGAGAAGGTAACGGTTGATTAATGAACACTGACGATATTTTACTGGATGAGCAAACTGGAATATCAATTGAAGAGCAAAAGGAAATTCTGTCCAGGATAAACGGAATAACCGAAAAAAACCGCAGTTCCCTTTCCAATAACGGAAAACCACGGTTAAAGGCAAAAAAAAGGGGAATATTATTTCCGTTAGCTGTCAATATCGCCTCGGTTTTGATTTTATGCGCCGGGGTTTTTTTCATTATTTGGTTTAACAGACAGACGGACGAGCAGAACAGAACGGGAACCGCTGTTTATAATCTGACAGAAAGGGCGCTTATCGAAGAGATCAGAAGGGACACCTCAGAAAAAATTGCGGCAAAGGAAAGGGAAATAAAACTGATTGCCTCCCGCCTTGAAGAAGCGGACGCGCAGCTTGACGCGTTTATAAAGGAATTTATTTCAAGCGGCGGAAACTTAAGCGCGGAGCAGCTTGCCGTTCAGGAAAATCTTCTGGCTCTACGGATTTCCATCCGCAGCGAACTGGCCGTTTTACAGGATGAAAGAGCCGGTATTCTGGAAGAATCCCGCGCAAAAGAAGCGTATCTTCGCGCCCAGATCGAAGAGAGAAGCAGGGAATTCGCCCCGCAGAGGAAGACTCCGGGAGAGCAGGATGCGGCAGGAGCGGAGCTTGCCCGCCTTTCCGGTCTGCAGGAAAAAATCGACTCTCTGGAAGCATTGATCGCCCATATTCAGATAAACGGTGCGGATCAGAGCGCCGGACTGCAGACAAGGAATATCCAGCTTGAAAATACAATCGCGGATATGCAGAAAGAAATCGATGCGTTAAGTGAGGGAAATGAAAGCCAGAGCCGCCGTTTTTCAGAGCTCGATGAATCGGTTAGAACGCTTCGATCGGAAAGAAATTCCCTCTCACAGACAGTCACAACCCGCGACAACAGGATTCGGGAACTCGAATCGCAAAATACTTCCCAGTCGCAGGAAATATCCAATTTAAGGAATCAACTCGATATTATCCGCCAGGCTCTTCAGGAATAGCTAGAGTCTGTCCATAATGTGTCTGCGTTACAGACACTGGTTATTTAGTTTTCATAACTTCCACTCCGTTCCAGCCTGCCGGCGGAGGAGAAGAAGCGTACCTTTCGCATCTTTGATAAAGATTTTCCGCGTTGAAATCACCGGGAAGCAGGGAAAGCGCTTCCCTGAATTTTTGCGCCGCTTCTGAAAATGAACGGCTATAATAAAATTTCATTCCCTGGTTATGAAGGGACCAGGCTTTCTTTTCAGTGTCGGAAAGGGATTTTTTTACCGTGAAAATTCTCACTCCCTTTGTCTTTCCCTTCACGGCGACAGTATCAAGCAATCTGAAATAAAGTCCTGCCGAAGAGGATGTCTTTCGCAACTGCTCAAATAAAAATTCGGTGATTAAAATGTCCGAATGATAGGTTTTGGTCAGTCCCTCCATGCGGGACGCGAGATTTACCGCGTCTCCGATTACCGTGTAATCCATCTTCCGCTCGCTTCCGATGTTCCCCACTGTAACTTCGCCGTAATTTAAACCGATGCCGATCCGGAATTCGCACTTTCCGAGTCTGCGCTGGTTTTCATTAAAAACATCAACCGCTTCTGTCATTTCTAGACCCGACAATACCGATTGCAGCGCGTCGTCTTCGTGTTTTTCAGGAGCGCCCCAGAACGCCATGATGGCGTCCCCTATGTATTTGTCCACGATGCCTTTCCTGTTGTAGATAATGTCTACCTGCCCTGAGAAATAGCGGTTAAGCGAATTTACAAGTTCGTCGGGAGCGAGCCCTTCAGAAATCGTGGTAAAGGAGCGGATATCCGAGAACAATATCGATAAATTACGGTTGTCTCCGACAAGCATTTTTTCGGGGGAAGCGAAAAAACGTTCTATCACATCGCTGGGGACGTATTTCTGGAAAATATGGCGTATGCGCTCCTCTTTTTTACCGGCAAGGACAGCGTTAAACGCATAACGCTTGATTTGGGAATACGCGCTGTCAAGTTCCTCCGTCATCCTGTTAAACGCAAGTGCGAGAGTTCCTGTTTCATCGCGGTATTCGGCTTCAACCCTCGATGACAGATCGGCTGTTTCAATTATATGATTCATGGCTTTTACGACACGCGCAAGCGGATTTGTAAGTCCTCTTGTTATCAATATCAGTAAAATGACAGCGGCGACTGAAGCGGCGAGAAGGATGACGAAAGTCTGCCTTGTGATCCTTTCGGCGTCGCTGTAGAAAACGTTTTCCTTTTCGCTTATCAGAATATACCAGTCAAACGGCGTAAAATAAAAAGACGCAAAAATTCTTTTTTCGCCGCCGATCAGGATAGTTTGAAGTCCGTGTTTTTCTTCACTTAACTGCGCCATTAATGAGTTTTTTTCCGGTTCTGTGAACGGGCTGAGATCCGAGCTTGCCATGACAATGTTTCCGCCGCGGTCAACAGCAAAAATGATCTCAGTGCCGCTTAAGATAATGCTGCGGCTGTATTCCTCGACTGCTTTTTTCGCGGCTTCTGTCATGACAGGATTTCCGGCGTAGTTATTTTCCGCCAAAAGCGACCATTGCATAGTTGCGTATTTTTCCAGCTCTCCAAGTTTATAGCCCAGAAACTGCCGGGCAAGGCGGGTAACGCCGTTTACCGCGTGAAAATATGAAGCGCTTTGCGCGAGTATGAGCGGGACAATGATTAAAGGCAGTACAACAAGGAACATTTTATACCGGATTTTCATTGTAACCTCAAAAAACGCACCGCATTTTCGCAGTGCATTTTTCCGAAAATGAAACGCTGTTTCATTGTGTCAGTGTAAAATAACCATAAAATTATCTCAAGCGTTAAAATTACTTATCCGATAAAAAAGTATGAAACGTTATAATGTAAAGTGTTTACCGGGCAATACAGAGTACATTGATATTCTGCAGGAAATGGACAATGAGTATCTCGTTCGTTTTACGCGAAACAACAATGGAAGCGTAAAAACGACCGAAGAAACCATTACAAGGCATTTGTTTAATATCTGCGTGCAGACCGGATATTTAAACCCGGCAACCGAAAGCGCAGTTGCCTGACCGGCTGGTGATAAAAACAGAGTGGTTCAAGGACGCGGACTTTTGGGAGCGCTTTGCTCCCATTATGTTTGATGAGAGTCATTGGGCTGAAGTACCGGCGGTTGCCGACGCGGTTACGCGTCTTTCACGTTTTAATCTTTACGGCGAAACATCAAGCGATAAATGGAGAGAACCTTTAAAGGGAGCTCCCAGGGTTTTGGATCTGTGCTGCGGACCCGGAAGGATAAGCTCAGAACTTTCGCGCATGGGATATGCGGTAACAGGCGTTGACATAACGGAAAGTTTTTTAGAAACCGCGATTGACGACGCTGAATATGAAAAACTTGATATAGAATATGTAAAATCCGACGCAAGAGATTTTGTACGCCCTCAGTTTTTCGACGCGATCTTTAATCTCTATATTTCCTTTGGATATTTTTACGATCAAAAAGACGATTTAAAAGTTTTACGTAACGTTTATGAATCCCTTAAAAACGGCGGATGCTTTATTGTTGAAACTCTCGGAAAAGAGATCGCCGTACGCGATTTTGTTGAAGCCGAGTGGTTTGAACGCGGCGGCTATACCGTACTTACTGAATACGAAGCTTTGGATTCATGGACATTTCTGAAAAACCGCTGGATTTTAATCAAGGATGAAAAAAGACTGGAAAAAATCCTTGTTCAAAGGCTCTATGCCGCTTCGGAGTTAAGATCGATAATGCAGGAAGCGGGTTTTCAAAATATTGAAATTTTCGGCGACTGGGATGAAAGCCCCTACAATCAGCACGCCGCCAAACTCATCGCCGTCGGCAGGAAGTAATTCATTCTTCTTGTTTTATAAAAAAACATAAGCTATCATAATTAATTATGGATAAATATATTCTCTCTTTGGATCAGGGAACTACAAGTTCGCGCGCGATTTTGTTTGATAATGAACAGAACATAATCGGCGCGGAGCAAAAAGAATTCGCTCAAATTTATCCCTCGCAGGCGTGGGTAGAACATGATCCTGTAGAAATTTATTCCACCCAATACAATGTAATGATCGAACTTTTGACGCGCATGAATATTTCGGCGCGTGATATCGCCGCCATCGGCATCACCAACCAGAGGGAAACAACAATTCTTTGGGACAAAGCTTCAGGCCTCCCGGTTTATAACGCGATTGTCTGGCAGTGCAGAAGAACATCCGGCATTGTCGATCTGCTTGTGAAAAACGGGCTTGGCGATTACATAACAAAAACAACAGGGCTTATTCCCGACGCGTATTTTTCAGGAACAAAAATAAAATGGATTCTTGATAATGTGGAAGGCGCGCGTGAAAAAGCCAGGAGGGGAGAGATTCTTTTCGGCACTGTGGATACATGGCTTATCTGGAAACTTTCAGGCGGAAGGGCGCACGTCACAGATTATACAAACGCAAGCCGCACAATGATCTTCGACATTCACAAACTTGACTGGGACGACAGGCTTTTGGAAGCGCTTGATATTCCGCGCGCAATGCTGCCGGAGGTGAAACCTTCGGGTTCTGTTTTCGCACATGCGAATATTCAGGGAGTTGATGTCCCGATCGCAGGCAGCGCAGGAGATCAGCAGGCGGCGCTTTTCGGACAATGCTGTTTTGAAAAGGGTGATGCAAAATGTACGTACGGAACAGGCTGTTTTCTTTTGATGAATACCGGAACAAACGCTGTATCAAGCGCCAACGGGCTTTTAACTACAATCGCCGCAGGTTTTGACTCCAGTGTTCAGTACGCGCTTGAAGGTTCTGTTTTTACAGGGGGCGCTGTCATTCAATGGCTCCGCGACGAAATGCGGATGATCACAGAAAGCGCGGACAGCGAGTACTATTCGTCAAGAGTTGACGATACAGGAGGAGTATACCTTGTCCCTGCCTTTACAGGGCTTGGCGCTCCCTATTGGGACATGTACGCGCGCGGCTGTATAATCGGAATAACAAGAGGCACCAGAAGATCCCATATAATAAGGGCTGCGCAGGAAGCAATCGCGTATCAGGTAATGGATCTTTTACAGGCAATGGAAAAAGATTTGTGTTTTTCAATGAAAGAACTTAAGGCGGACGGAGGAGCGAGCAGGGATAAATTTTTAATGCAGTTTCAAGCTGATGTTTGCCGCGCCTGCATCATCCGTCCTGTCGTACGCGAAACTACCGCTTTGGGCGCAGCGTGCCTTGCAGGGATTACAACCGGTTTCTGGAAAGACAAAAACGAGATAAAAGCGCGCTGGCGCAAAGATACGATCTTTGAACCGGAAATGGACGAAACAACAAGGGATAAACTCGTCTCCGGCTGGCATAAAGCGGTCAGTCGCAGCCGCAACTGGGCGGAATAGAGTTTTTCAACTTGATTTTTTTTTAAATTTCTGTTAATAAACGTATAAATCATGAAATATTTCAACCCGGCGAATTTAGCTATAATTGCGTGTCCCGGCGGCGATATTTTCGCTGAAGAAGTTATTTCTCATCTTAGATCGAAATACAGGCATAACAGAAAACAGACAGTCAATGAAATTTCAAAACTTTATAATGTTGATCCCGATTATGCGTCGCTTCAAATCGATCTGATTAACAAGATAGTTGTCCGCAGTTCGTCTTCGCTGAGCGGAACCAGCAGACTTACAGACCACAAATTCAGGGTGCCTGTGAAGTTTACCCAGTTTCCGAACGGAGAGGTCAAATCTGAAATCGAAGAATCAATCCGCGGCAAGGATGTTTATGTTTTTCAGGATGTTGAAAACCGCTATCCTGTCAAATTTGCAAGCGGGACAGTCACTAATCTTTCAATTAACGATCATCTGATGACATTATTTGTCACAATTGACGCTACAAGGCAAGCAGGAGCAGAAAGGATCACTCTTGTTATACCGAATTATCCGTATGCAAGGCAGCACAAGGCAAAGGGCAGAGAAGGGCTGTCGGCAAGCCGTATCGGGAAAATTTTTGAAAGTCTCGGCGTTGACCGTATTATCACCCTGGATATTCATTCAAGGGATATCATCAATGCATTCGACAAAATACGCCTTGAAAATCTTCATGCAAGTTTCCAGATTATTCAAACACTCTCCAAAATGGACGGAATTCTCAATGACGATTTTGTCGTTGTTTCCCCCGATACAGGAGCTGTTGACAGAAATAAATTCTTCGCTTCCGCACTGAAAAAACCTCTGGCACTTCTTTACAAGGAAAGGGATTACTCAAAGGTCAGCAGGGATGCCTCGCAGTCCAATATCTCACAAATACGACTTCTTGGAGACGTTCAGGACAAAACCGTTTTTATGGCAGACGATATGCTTGGAACAGGCGGCACTTTAATAAAAGGAATGAGGCATTTAAAGGAAAACGGAGCGCGCAGGATTATCTGTTCAGTCAGCCTTCCGCTTTTTTCAGGAAACGCGATTGAGCATTTCGACGAAGCTTACAGGGAAGGTCTTTTTTACCGCATAATAGGAACGAACGCAGTTTATCAGGAAGAGGTGATAAAAAAAGACTGGTATATTTCAGTGAATATTTCCCGCCTTTTCGCTCATGTAATTTCCCGCCTTCATCAAAATCAGTCGGTATCCAGCCTTCTTGACAACGCTGTCATCATCAACCGCCTTGTTTCCCAGACAATGACTTCAGAATCGCAAAACGAGCTGCCTTTTCACAATGGCGTTTAACCATTAACAATGAAAATATTTTCTCTGCCTGCCGTAAATGAAAGAAAAGCTCTCTTTTTTGACATGGATCAAACCCTTTATTCCCATGATGATTACGCGCAAACCCAGATTGATCTGCCAGTCAGGCGTCTTGCGGAAATAAAGGGAAAAACATTTGAACAGATGAATGAAGAAATTACCTTTTATAGAAAAAACTGGGCTGATTTACATAACGGAAAGAATATCAGTCTTGGAAATACATTCTTATCCTTCGGTGTTTCGATCGAAGAGAATATAAAATGGAGACAGGAGTTGTACCGTCCGGAAGATTATCTTGCGTATGACGAACTTCTTTGCGGCGTTTTGCGCGAACTTTCCCGTAATTTTTCACTTGCCGTTGTCACAAATAACCCTGTGTCCGTCGCAGTCCGCACCCTTTCAGTACTGGGCGTTCATGATCTAATAAAAAATATTACAGGGCTTGATACATGTTTTCTTTCAAAGCCGCACAGGGAAATTTTTTTAAAAGCATCCCAAATGTGCGGAGCGACACTAAACCTGTGTATTGCAATCGGCGATCGGTATGATATTGACATCGCTCTTCCCCTGGAACTTGGCATGGGCGGAATTCTTGTTGACGGCGTAGAGGATGTCTATAAACTTCCTGAAATTCTTTTAACAACAAGCCCGTAACAAAGCGGGATTGTTGTTAAAAGAATTGAAAGATGATTAACCCAGTTGTCAGACAAATCCGGTATAAATTTTTATTTGGTTTTTTTCCTGGCTGTAGCAGCCTTGGCAGTTGTTTTCTTTGCAGGCGGTTTTTTGGCGGCTGTTTTTTTCACAACCGGTTTTTTTGCCGCGGTTTTCTTTGCAGCAGCGGACTTAACTGTCGTCTTCTTTTGTTTTGCATACTTTCGGTTTAAATTAGCCTGATATTCGCAGCAGTCTGTACATAGGGTGTAGCCTTTTTTTACTTTACCTCCGCAGCGCGGACATTTGCCTTTTGCTATGCGATTTTTATACCGATCTTTTCTCTGCTCATTAATCTCATCCCTATGCGCTTCACGGTACTTTCTCTGTCGCTCTCTGTTGGCCAGGCGTGCTTTTGCCTTTGCATCAGTCATTCAAAATCTCCTTTTGCTGTATAAGTTTATACATAAAAGTATAGCATAATATATGTATTTTGTATATAGTTATTTTTAAATGTTTTTTATTTCAGGTTTTAATGACGATATATAAACTGGATTCCAGAATAAAATTGCTTTGTATTTTATTATTTACAGTTCTTGTTTTTTTTATTGACAGATTGCCGCTTGCGATTTGTTTGGTGCTATTATACTTTTTTATCCGCCTCGCCTCAGGGGTGCGCATAAAACAGATGAATATTTGGCGTAATGCCGGATATCTTACATTGTTAGCGGTATTTATTATCCTGATGCAATCCCTGTTCGGTCCGGGCGAAAAAACTTATGTTATTCCGTTTTTTAACGGCTTATTTGGTTTTAAGCGCGAAGGTTTTTTTCTTGGTCTTGTAATTGTCTGCCGTCTTACAGCGCTTATTTTGATTTTTCCTGTTTTTACAGGGACTTCTTCTGCATACCAGATAGCGACAGGTCTTCACGGTCTTGGCTTTAATTACCGAATCTCTTTTATTATAACAACAGCGTTCAACCTTATTCCCGTTTTCAGGGATGAAGCTTCGCTAATCATGGAAGCGCAGGAATTACGCGGCATAAGTGCGTTTAAAAAAGGATCATTTCCGGCAAAAATAAAGGCTTACAGCTCTCTGGCTGTCCCGCTTGTGTTAGGCGCAATGCGCAAGGCTCAAAGTACGTCAGTTGCAATGGATTCAAGGGCTTTCGGCGCGTATAAGATAAGGACATGGCTTGACAGAACGGAAATAAAAACGCCGGATATAATAACAATAATAATCTGTCTTGTTCTCTGCGCGATTTTTATTTTCTTTAAATTTTATTTATACTAAAGAAATAATGCAGGAAATTATCAATATCAACAATGTCACTTATACATATCCCGGTGAAAAAGAACCTGCTCTCCGGGATATTTCGCTTTTAATAAACGAAGGGGAATTTCTTGCGGTTATGGGCGGGAACGGCTCTGGGAAAACTTCCTTTTGTAAGCTTATAAACGGCATAATTCCCCATCACCACGGCGGGCTTTTATCGGGAACTGTTACTGTAGACGGAGAAATTACCGAAAAAACCTCCGTACCTCTCCTTGCGCTGAAAGCGGGAATGGTTCTTGATGATCCTGACGCCCAGCTTTTTACTTCCACTGTACGCCATGAAGCCGCTTTCGGACCTGAGAACCTCAACTTACCGCCGCAGGAAATTGAAACGCGGATCAGATGGGCTCTTGACGCCGTTTCCCTTGCCGGTTTTGAAGAGAGACAGCCTTCGACGCTTTCAGGCGGCGAAAAACAACGCCTTGTTATAGCTTCAGCTATTGCGATGAAGGGGAAGATACTTGCGCTTGACGAACCTCTTTGCCGCCTTGATCCCCTGGCGGCTGCGCGGGTGACATCTGTGTTGGCAGAATTAAAAAATAAATACGGATTGACGATTATCATGGCGGCTAATAATACCGGCTTCATACATGGAGCGGCGGACAGGGTGTGCGTTTTGAATAACGGACGCATCGCCGTATGCGATACGGCGGATAAAATACTTTGTGATAATGACCTGCTTGAAAAAAATGGCATAGAGCCTGTAACAAAAGACATCAATCCGCTGAATTTTATGGCAAAGGACAGCAAAAAAGACAATCCCGATGCTGTACCGCGTAATGTTACAGAAGCGATTAAAATAAAAGATTTTGGTTTTTCCTATCCTGAAGGCGCGTCAATTAGTAATATCAATTTTACAGTATATGAAAATGATTTTCTTGCCATTACCGGAAAAAACGGCTGCGGAAAAACCACCCTTTTAAAAAATATCGCAGGTTTACTGCGTCCCGGTACAGGAGATATTTTTATCCGCGGAAAAAACACAAAGGAACTTTCGGTATGCGATATTTCTGAAAATATCGGTTTTGTTATGCAAAATCCAGATAATCAGCTTTTTACAGATTCTGTTTACAATGAAGTTTCTTTTTCTCTGAAAAACCAGAAACTTTCAAAAAACGAAACAGGGAAGCGCGTTAATGAAGCGCTGCAGCTTGCAGGCATTGATTACAGCAAGGCGGATTCATTTCCACATGCTTTAAGCAGAGCTGACCGCACAAGGACGGTAGTTGCGTGTATACTTGCTGCGGGCTGCCGGATTTTAATTCTTGACGAAGCTGATACAGGACAGGATTACAAAGGGAGGACTGATATTATGAATTTGGCAAAAGATTTGCACCAAAAAGGCTGTACAATTATTTTTGTTACGCATAACATGTCTTTGATCGGCAGATATGCGCACAGGTTGATAATGATGGAAAATAATGGAACAATTAATTTATACAGGAAATGATTTAAGGATTAAAAATTGACAATAAAAAAAATCCACCCCGCAACTGTCGCAGTATGGGCTGCTCTTGTCGCGGCGGGGCATCTTCTGCCGACGATTCCCATCATTGGTACAGGAGCGGTTTTTTCTTTATCTCATGCGCTTTCTCCGCTGTCGGGTATTTTTTTCGGTCCACTTGCGGGAGCTTTGTGTTCCGCCGCCGGAGGTTTTACAGGAAGCTTGATCGCTCCCCACACAGCATGGCTGGGACCTTTCACTTTTATTATGGGAACTGTTACCGCTTTTACATCGGGCTGCATTGCATGGGGAAAGTGGCCGCCCCTTGCCATAAGCGGCAGCGGCAGTCTTGTGATTAACGGAGGCATAATCATTTACGCTGCGGGAACCGCGCTCTGGTTTACACAGGAAACAGGACGCAGCATTTTTATATTTCCCGCCGTTTATTACGGGATTGGTTTTGCCGCGGTGATCGCCGGGATTTTTTTCGCAAGACGAATGCTGGTTTCCAAAAAAAAGCTTTTAAAATTAACCGCGCTCTGGCTGTGCGCTTTCGGCGGTCTTGTAGGCGGAGCTTCAATAGGGAATTTTTTCTCTCTTGTTTTGTACAGACAGCCGCGTGAAATCTGGGCTGCCCTGACAATCGCCGCTCCGGTGGAGCGGGCACTTTTTGCGTTAGGTGCAATGATTATAGGCGCGCCGCTTCTTGAAGGGCTTAACAAACTCGGCATTCCGGCAGGTCCCCGGCAGGATGAAGATGAAAAAGATTGACTTCCATGTGCATGTAACGCCGCCTGATATTTCTGCAAACTGGAAAAAATACGCGGAAAAAGAGCCGTATTTTTCCGTTATTTCAAACAACAAGTATAATAAATTCGCCGCAGCCGAAGATGTAATTGACATGCTTGACGCCTGCGGTTTTGACAAAGCCGTAGTTTTTGGTTTTGCGTTTACGGATATGGGTTTATGCCGTTATGTGAACGATTATGTAATTGAAAATGCAAAGAAGTACAGTGAAAGACTCACAGGTTTCGCCGTAGTTCCGCCGTCAAGCGCGGATGTTAAAAAAGAAATTGAACGCTGCCTGAGCGCCGGTCTTGCAGGAACAGGAGAACTTTTTCCAGCGGGTCAGAATATCAATATTGACAATCAAAAAGAGATGTCCGCTCTTGCCGGCGTTTGTAAAGAAGCGAACATTCCGCTTCTACTTCACGCAAATGAAGCTGTAGGACACAGTTATTCGGGGAAAACAGATGTAAGCCTGAAGCAGCTTGAAACGTTTATCGTCAATAATCCCGATGTCAATATTGTACTCGCCCATTGGGGAGGCGGGTTATTTTTTTACGAAACCATGACGGAAGTAAGGGAAAGTTTTCGTAATGTATACTACGATACAGCGATAACTCCGTTTCTTTATGACGCAGGCGTTTACCGCGCCGCCAGGGCACTTAATCTGTGCGATAAAATCCTTTTCGGCAGTGATTTCCCGATATTGCCGCCATCGCGTTACATTAACGCGATTAATGAAGAAAGCGGCTTTACTGACGATGAAATTGAAAAAATACTCGGCGGCAACGCTTTACGGCTGCTTAAAATGCCGTATTAATTCTGCATTGGACTTGTACGGCAATTCGGTTGGTTGTTTCATAAGCCCTGCGTCCAATTTTATCGGTATATAATCACTACATAAATATTAAAAAAGGTGCTATAATTAAAATACTATGAATAAAATAAAATCTGCGTTTGTATTTTTAGCGTTGATATTTTCCCTGCTTCCGAGCAATGCCGAAGGCGAGGTGTTCGAATTTAAACATGTTAAGGGTGCTCAATACAGAATTATCTCCGTAGTGGACGAGACGGTATTTATTAACGGCACATTAAGCCACCACGCTGAAATTCTCAATAGAATCGCCGTTGAAGTCAAGGATGTAACAGACGGCAGCGGGTTTCACAGGGCGGTCTTTCAGACTTCAGAACGTCTTGTATACGATTCGCAGCAGGCTTCACAGTCAGCTTTTCAGTGGGCGAGAGAGTACGAGTCTGAGTTTGAACGGGACAAGCTTGGAATTTTGACAATTGATCCGAAATATTATATGCCTGTTGTCCGCAATGTGCCTGTTTTTCCTGATAGGGATATTGCGCTTGAGGAAACATGGAGAGCGGAAGGCCATGAAGTGCATGATTTCCGCGATGCCTTTGGGATTGAAGAACCCTATAAGATTCCTTTTACCGCGGATTACACCTATGTCGGAGAGCGCGAATGGAAGGAAAAAATTTTTCCTGCGTTCTCGGTCAGTTATAAGATAGCGTCAAGCCCGTCAGGCGTGCGCGGACGGATTTATCCCCTGCGCATATCAGGGGATTTTGATCAGATTGTCTACTGGGATCACTCCTACGGGCAGCCTGTCGCCTATGAAGAAACATTTCGCATAACTTTTGAAATGTCAGACAGGAATGTGTATGAATTCCGCGGAACTGCTTATGCCGAGTTTGTCGAAGCGGAGGATATGAACAAGGAACAGCTTGCATCCGAGATAAACGATGAAATAAACCGTCTTGATATTTCCGATGTAAACGTCAGGGTTGTGGATGAAGGAATTTCGATAAGCCTTGAAGATATAGGATTTTATCCTGATTCTGTAAATATGCTTCCTGGAGAGCTTGAAAAACTTGACAGGATAGCGGAAATTCTCCTCCGTTATCCGCAGAGAGATATTATGGTCAGCGGACATACTGCGCTTGCCGGCACCGCCGCAGGCAGAATGCAGCTGTCTGTAGAAAGGGCGACAGCCGTAGCGGATTATCTTTTATCAAAAAAAGTGCGCACTTCCGATCGCATTGTTATACGCGGATACGGCGGAGAAAAGCCTATTGCAGATAACACTACTCCGGAAGGAATGCGTAAAAACCGCAGGGTAGAAATAACGCTTCTGGAAAATTGATATTTGTGCAGATAACATGCGGTCTTCACAAAAAATTGCGGCAATAGCGGTAAAAATAAATCACCGTCTTGACAGACTGATCCCCGTTACAACTCCGTGCAGCATTGCGCTCGGTTTTTTATTGCCCGCTTTTTTTATCAATCTGCGTCCGTTCATACCCTGGCTTTTCGGCATAATGACATTTTCAGGCGCGTTAAAGCTGAAAGCCTCGGAGCTTAAAGACGCTGTAAGATCGCCCTATCCGATTTTTTTGTTTTTTGCCGCTTCTCATGTTATCATGCCTGTCATTTCATTGGCTGTATCGTCGGTTTTTTTTGATGATTCTGATGTAATAACCGGTTTTGTACTTTTATTTTCCGGTCCGACAGCGGTTTCAGGTTTTATCTGGGTATCAATATTCAGGGGGGATATGGCTCTGTGCCTTACATTGATTCTTCTTGACACCATTCTTGCCCCTCTGGTTGTTCCGGGAAGCATCTCTCTTTTGATGGGAGCAAAAGTCGCACTTGACATGAGCGGCATTGCAGTCTCTCTTCTTTTCATGATTGTTATCCCCACTGCCGCAGGAGTTGCGGTAAACGAAGCGAGCGGGGCAAAAATCCCAAAGGCAATATGCCCCTGCCTTGATCCCCTTGCAAAAATATGCCTGATGCTTGTAATTGCAGCTAACGCTGCGATTATCGCTCCTGTGATCAGATTCAGCGATCCCTTGATCTGGAAAGCGGCGGTTCTGGTGATTATTCTGACCTTTGCCGGTTTTGCGCTGATAAAATTAATCACTGTTACGGGACGATGCGGGTTTCCGAAAGATATCGCTGTAATTATTTCAGGAGGACTTCGCAACAACAGCGCAGTAATGACAATAGCGGTAGCGTTTTTTCCCCAGGCCGCTGTCCTGCCGACTCTTGTAAGCATTATTGTTCAGCAGAGTATAGCTGCCATTGCAGGAAGGATGTTTGCTTCTAATAAGACAGATGCAGGACAGAGTCGCTGAGAATAAACGCGACCTTTCCCTGAGATAAAAGGCGGCGGTTTTCATCTGATGAGATAATGAGCATGGCGTCATCGCTGTCAATAATCAAATCCGAAGGATTTATCCCGAATACGCCTTTTGCAAAAATGCGAAGGGGTTTGTCTCCGACAATATCGCGTAATTCAGGTGAAAGGGCAGACGGATTATTCTGGAATATGCTTTTTAACGGGAAATAATGAACCATCGCTTTATTGCGCGCTTCAAGCATCCTCCGTTCATAAATAAGGTTCATCCCGCTGTCCCAGATTTTCGGGAAAAGGCACGGGACAGGCAGCGCTTCGGTTTTATGACCGTAAACCGGCAGTTCATTTGCCGCGATAATGATTATCCCGGTATACTGAGCTGTTGAAACAGGCGTCAGAGTTCTTGGAACAGGAACCGCCCTTGTGTTGACTGATAATACTGAACTGATGCCTGAAAGCGTAATCGTGTATGAAGAGAACATTCTTTGCAGATCAGAAGAATAAGCCGGCGGAACTATAGCTGCGTTTGCGGCGATAACGCCCGCATCGCTGAGAGTTATTTCCCCTCTTTCAATCAATTCTCCTATTGTTGAGGAAGAATCCGCCTGTATGTTTAAAATACTGCTTCGTATCAGATCTGAATAACCTGCGCTTAAAAGGAATTCCGCCTGCGTCCTTCCCGAAGGAAGCCTGATACCTGCTGATGCCAAATCCAGCGAGACATCTGCTTTTATCTGCATCGTATTCCAGTCAATGGCACTTGTTATATCGATCCTGGCTTCAGTAAAGGCAGTTCCCGCAACGAAAAATATCAATACTGCTGATAAAAGGTTTTTCATTGATCAATTATCGGCACCTTTAAGCTTCTGCCTTCGCGTAAAATCTGATCAATCGACATGTTATTTGCCGTCGCAAGAGCTTCGGCGTCAACTCCGTATTTTTTTCCAAGCGACCACAAGGTTTCGCCTTTTTCAACCACATGATTCCCGTTGTATTGCTGGTTTAAAACAGCGCGTGAAGGAGGAGGGGAGACCTCTTTATATGCGGGGATTACAACCGTTTCACCTATTTTCAGGTAACGGTTCAGGATGCCCTGATTGTGCTGTTCGATCATTTCAAGTGAGGTTCCGTAATGCATTGACATCGCCCAAAGCGTGTCGCCCTGATGAACTGTATGGTAATGGTATTTAAGGAGCTGTAAATCTTCCCGCTGTAAAACTGATATTATACTTTCAAGATGCTCCGATGGAACAATCAGCGGATATTCATTTACGGCAGGACTGATTCCGTGGAGCATCTGAGCGTTTAATTTTCTCAGGAGCTCTCTTTCCATTCCCGCCTCTTCCGCGACAATATCCAGTGAAACCTGTCTGGGCAGAGATACAATAGTCCACTCAAAAGAATCCTGCCGGATATTGATGTTATATTTTTCCGGCTGCGATAAAACGTAAGCCGCCGCTATCAGTTTGGGAACATAATGTTCGGTTTCCTGTTTGAATTCGCCTTTTTCGCTTAAGAGCCAGTAATCTTTTATATTTGTTCTCTTTATTGTTCTTGTTACGGCGCCAAGCCCCGCATTATAAGCGGCAAGAGCGAGTTCCCAATTACCGAGAGTTTTATAATTATCTTCAAGTTTTTGCAGCGCGCCTTTTGTCGATTTGATAAAATCGCGGCGTTCGTCAATAATATCGTTTACACTTATTCCGTAGCCGGAAATGCTGTTTAACATGAACTGCCATAATCCAACAGCGCCAGATCTGCTTCGGGCTGTTATATGAAAACTAGACTCGATTAAAGGCAGCCAGAGAAACTCAGGCGGAAGGCTGCGCTTTTCGATCTCCTCTTTTATGAACGGAAGATAAACACTTCCGCGTTCCAGCGCCGCGTTAAGATACTCAATGCCGCTTCCGGCTGTATACTGTGCGATATAACGCTGCGTCAGAGGTTTTTCAAGCGCGGCGGCTGTGATCAAATCTGAATCGGGAATGAATGAAAAGGAATGTGAAACGTCAGACTGTACCGCAATATACTCTTCATCAGCCGCCCAGACCTTGCCTGTTCCGCTTATCAATAGAAAAAATATTGCAATACAGAGCTTCTTGCAAAATTCGGTTTGTTTTGCCGAGGCTATTGCGCTATTGCGTTTCTGTGCGAGAAATCGGGGATTCATCTATATTTTTTCTCCGTAGTAAATTCCCGCCCATTCCCAGCGGCCATGTATCTCCGGATCCTGCGGGAAGTGTATTTTTCTAAAGTACAGATACCATGTTTGAAGATAGGTTGACCATCCCGTTGTTCTTAAAAACGCCTCTGTCGCGTTGGAAGAAGCGTCAAGATCAGAAGCGTATCTGATACGGTTGTTATACATAAATTCCGCTAGGTTAAAATCAACCATTCGGGCGTCGTCTGTTTCCGTTTGTCCCCAGGAGCGGCCGAAAAAATTCACCTTTGCCTGATACCGGCTTAACTGTCTTGCGCTGCCCTCATCCAGAGCATCCTCTATAGCCGCTCTAAGCACAGGAAGGCTTTCAAATGTCCAGTCTTTCGGCGATTTGCTGAAGTCCACTTTTTGCCTTGCATATTGATCCGCATTGGGGAAACCCTGAATTATCGTCCCTGTATAGGGCAGGTAATTTGAATAAGCCTGAATCGCCCCATTCCAGTCTCCGATTTTTTCGCAGGCCTGCCCAAGCATGAAATAAAAAATTCCCAAATCAATTTTTTCGGGGAAACGCGATATTAATTCCTGATAATAAAGAACCTGGCGTTCAGGATTTCGGTTTAGATTAATAAGCTGGCGCAGGCATATTAGGTGAATGGATTCATCATTAATAATAAAATCAGGATAATTCATGACAATCATATCAAAGTACAGAGCCGCGATGGGAAGGGAATCCTGCTGGACATTGGCATATGCAATCATTAAAAGATAATAACTGTTATAAATATCGGCAGGATTATTAATAATCCTTGCGCTTAAAAAATGGATAAGCCTGTCGAAATCTTTAAGCCGCGCGAAACTTGCAGCTATTTCCCTTATGACCGAAAATTCGTCTTCGCTTCCGGGCTCTTCGGTTTTTAAAATATTGAATAAATCCAGAAAGTGTTCTCTTTCTTCTTTGGAACCGGTTATGTAATACGGATCAACATCTGCTCCGTTAAAATATAAATTTTCCGGCAGCAGTTTGCATGCCGTGACAGGAATTAAAACAACAAACAATAACATTATTGCAAATATTTTTCTTAAATGGTCTTTGTAATTCCTGTTTACTCCCATTGTTTATCATATTATCATCACCTTTATTGTTTGTAAATCCAGCCGTTTACTGGATTTTATAACGGGCTTTGTCGATATTAAGAATGGGTATAAAAATCAAGTACTGTTTAGTAAAATTACTCAAATTTTCTCTTGTTACAGCCATTTTTTTTTCATGCCAACCGCATCTTCACGCGCAGACAAGGCTTTCTCTTTCTGATGAAATTCGAAGCCTGACAGAAACAGGCAAGTTATCATCAATGCTTGCGGCTATTGAATTGATTCGCAGCAGGGAACTTAACAACAGCGAATTCGGAAGAGTGATGACCGGCATTAATATATTGTTGATAGGGTTTATTTATCCTGATTCTCCTGCGAGACTTCCTGTAATTGATCTTCCGCAGACCCACAGTTATACCCGCATTATCAGGGAAGCTGAAAAGGGTAACTATGCAAATCCCTCCGCAAACTCCAGTGATTTTTTTGAACATATTCTTCCCTTTCTTGCAATTAAAGTCGAAGACAGATCGAACATTCAAACTAACGCTTTAAGGGATCTTGCCAAAGCCGGCGAGCTGCGTCCGGCATCGGTATTGCCTGTGTATTTTCAGGGTGTTATCCATGAAAATTCCGGACACGCTTCCCTGGCGGATTTTTATTACAGAAAGGCTTACAGTCTATCTGACGAATGTTATCCCGCTTTGGCAGGAATCGCCCGTATCAGCAAATTGCAGGGTAACACTGCCGAAGCTGTCAACATTCTGTCTGATCTAATTATCAGATACCCTGACAGCATTGATCTGAAAAGGCAGCTTGCCCTTACATATTTTGATAATAATGAATGGTCAAGAGCCCAGCAGATGGTAGACGATATTCTGCTCTCTGATCCCAGGGATGGAGAATTGCTTTTGATGAAAACCAGAATTCATATCGAGCAAAGCCAATTTCCGCAGGCGAATACTGTATTGGACACTTATGCGTCAATAAATACAAATAACAGGGATTACCTGTTTTACCGCGCCAGAGTACAGGCTGAAGGGTTCAGAAACCGCGATTCTGCGATTAATTACATGCGTTCGATCCTGCGCACTAACGAAAATGATACAGAAGCGATGATGTATGCAGCCAGACTACTGATGGAGTCCCCGCGTTCATCTGATCAACAGGAAGGAAGGGAATTATTAACGCGTCTTCGCCGAATTTCAGGTTCATCGTTTGAAGTTGTCAATTTAAGCCTGCAGGACGCTATCCGGCGCGAAAACTGGGAAGAAGCCCAGGGATTTTTGAGTTTTATTCTTGGCAACAGACGTACTCCCGCCGATCTGATTAACGCCTATTATGTTGAGCGCGGTCTGCGGAACAATGCAAGGGCGCTTTCCTTCGCCCGCGAACTTTATGAGCTTAATCAGGCAAATGTCGAATATGCGTCAATATATATTTCCGCTTTAATTGACAACGGAAGGAGGGATGAAGCTTCAAGAATGATAAGCTCCGCTTTAAATTCGCCCGGCAGCGGTATTGTCAGAGGGCGGCTGTACTACCTCAGAAGCCGTTTGCAGATCAACGAAGAGGAAGCTCTAAGCGATCTGCGTTCCAGTATTTTTGAAGATCCCCGCAATCTTGACGCCATTATCGCCATGTTTGACATATATCACCGGCGCAGGGAGGAACGCAGAGCGGTTTATTACCTGCGGCAGGCGCTTGCTATTGCCCCTGATAACCTCTATTTAAAGCGATTTGAAGCCGAATACGGCTCTTTGCTCGACAGAAATTGAGATAAACCGCTTTTACCTCCATATTTGAGTATATATTTGCCACTTGAATACAATCCTTTTTTCTGTTAATGTTTGTGCAATATTAATTTTAAGGATGTTACCCATGAATACATTTATTCTTCCTCTGCTTATGGCGCCTCCAGCAGGCGGCGCTGAATCAGCGGGGGCCGGCGGACTTCTTGGCAGTTTGGTTCCGTTTGCGCTGATTATTGGTATTTTTTATTTCCTGATTATCAGACCGCAGAGTAAAAAACGAAAAGAAACCGAAAAAATGCTTGCTTCGATTAAAAAGGGTGACAAAATAGTAACCATAGGCGGCGTTTACGGAACAGTTCAAAACGTTAAGGATACGACTGTTATCATTAAAGTTGACGATAATGTAAAGATTGAATTCCTGCGCAGCGCAATTTCCAATATCCTCTCTTCCAAGGAAGAAAAAATCGAAGAAAAAGAAAAATCCGAAAATGAAAAATCATCTGATAATGCGCAAACCGGAGAGTAATCATGAGTAAACGGTATAGATTTGCAATAATACTTATCGTACTGGCAGTATGTTTTCTTTTTCTGTTGCCGACCATACGATGGTATTATATTGTTCCCAGGGAAAAACAGGTGCTGGCTCTGCAAACCAGACAGGAGATAAAAACTCACGCTTCCCAGACGGCGGGCGCGGATCTACAGCGGCTTATTGACGCCGCGCGTTTTAATTCCGCAGTTCCTTCCGATCTGGAATTTTTAACGGACATTGCAAGGAAATTATATAAAGACAATAAACAAACCGCTCCGGGTGAATGGACGGCAAGGACAGTTCTTGAATCTTTTACAAGCAGAAGGGAAGCTCTGGAAGCGATAGAAAGCAGATACCGTGATGAAGTTTTTGCGTTAAAGGATCTGCATGGGAATGCGGTTAAACTTGGTCTTGATCTTTCCGGAGGTTTAAGCATTGTGCTTCAGGCGAATCTCGAAGCTCTTTCTGAAAGGCTTGGACGTTCACTGACAGAAGCCGACCGGCTGGACGCCATGAACCGGGCTCTTGAAGTTTTGAATAACCGTATTGACCGCTTTGGACTGACAGAGCCCGTTATCCGCCGTCAGGGAGCGGATCAGATATATGTTGAAATTCCGGGAACAGCTGATCCTGAGAGGATTAACGATATTATAATGGGGAAGGGAAGTCTTGCCTTCCATCTTGAAGATCCAGACGCTACCGAAGTTTTTTACAGATACTACAGAGCCAATCAGGCTGATACTTTTGACGCGGCAGGCAGGCTTATCAATCCTTCCATCGTTCCTTCTGACGTAATGATTCTTGGCTACTATGTAAAGGATCGCTACGGACTTGACGAGCAGGCAAGGAATACCGACGGAACATTGCAGTATATCGCCGTTAAAAAGGAGATCGGGCTTGACGGCAACTATATTGTGGACGCAAGCGTTGATCGCAACTATATGGACGGCAAGCCGGAAGTTGTTTTTACCCTAAGCAGCGAAGGAGGCAGTATATTCTACAACCTTACTTCAGCCAATGTCGGAAAGAATCTGACAATTGTGCTTGACGACAAGGTAAGATCGAATGCAAGAATACAGACAGGCATCAGTGAGAGGGGCTCAATATCAGGTTTTGGTTCTGAAGAAGCGGAAAATATCGCGCTTGTTTTAAGGACAGCCGCTCTTCCCGTCGAACTTGAAGTTGTTAACCAGCAAAGTATCGGCGCCTCAATGGGTGAAGATACAATCAGGCAGGGTCTTTACGCGTTATTGGGCGGCGTGTTTGCAGTCCTTGTTTTCATGCTTGTGTATTATAAAACCGCCGGGATTAACGCCGTTATTGCGCAGCTATTGAATTTTTATATAATGTTCAGCGTACTTTCCGCTCTGAACTTTACGCTGACATTACCCGCCATCGCAGGTTTTATTCTGACTATCGGTATGGCGACAGACGCAAACGTTATTATTTTTGAACGCATGAAGGAAGAAATGCGGCTCGGGAAAACGCGTAAGGCGGTTATTGAAGCAGGTTTTGACAAAGCGTTCTGGGCAATCATGGACGCCAATATAACCACATTTATAGCGGCTTTGTTCCTTTCGCAGCTTGGCTCAGGTCCGATAAGGGGATTTGCGGTAAGTCTTTCAATCGGCGTATTTTCTTCGGTCTTTACAGCCCTTTTTGTATCGCGGCTTATTTTCGATTTTGGCACCGATGTTCTCAAGCATAAAGACCTTTCTGTCAGCTGGACATCCCGTATTCAATCTGAATCACTGAAAGAGGCAAACTAATGAAGAAGGTCATACAGTTCAGTAAATTTTTTATACCGGCAGCCATTATTTCGCTTGTAATAATTATCTTTGGAGTGACAGGTTTTTTAACGCGGGGTTTTACCCTCGGCGTCGATTTCCAGGCAGGTCTCATTCAGGAAGTGCAGATTGTTCCGACTGCTTTTTCTCTTCGCTGGTCAGGAACGTCAAATGCGATTTTGTCATTTGATCGCAATGGTCTTTACATTGTTATTTCCGGCGTAGCGATTGAGAACAGAACATATTCGTTTTTATTCAATGATTACAGTAATGTCGGCTCACTTACGCGCGCCATGAAGCAGGAGCTTAATGAGCTGGAAGTTACAGTATCGGGAACAGACGGGATTAACGCGCAATGGCTCATTTTCAGCTCACAGGGTAATCCCAATCTGAATAATGAAAATCCCTATGTGGTGCATTACCTTGATCCTTACAGCCCGCCTGTAGATATTTCGGAAATCAGGGTCGCGATGGCAGGTTATACGCAGGGTGTTTCGGTGCAAAACATGGGAGCCCGCCAGCAGCGCCAGTTTATGATCCGCGTCGAAGACAGGAGCGGCGGATATGTTCAGTCAAGCCAGATTATTTCAATTCTGGAATCTTATTTCGGAAAAGGAAATGTAGCGGTACTGCGTTCTGATTATGTCGACTCGCGTTTTTCAAAGGACCTCACGGATCAGGCAGGAATGCTTTTGGGACTGACCTTGCTTATCATATTTATTTATATGTCGTTCCGGTTTAAGCCGCAGTTTGCTCTTGGTTCCATTATCGGAATAATTAACGACGGCATTGTAATTGTAGCATTTGTGGTCTGGAGCAGAATGGAATTTACCACCAGCACAATCGCGGCGATACTGACGTTGCTTGGTTATTCGCTTAACAATACCATCATTCTTTTTGACAGAATAAGGGAAAACCGCCGTATATTCCCGGATAACGCGTTTATTGACGTATTGAATATTTCACTGACCAATGTGCTGGGACGTACGATTATTACAACGGTCTCTACCATGCTTGCAGTGTTGTTCCTGTTTATTTTTACCAAGGGCTCAATGAGTGATTTTGCCCTTGCTCTCATGATTGGTATGGTTTCCGGTTTTTATACGACGCTTTTTATCACATCCGGTTTTGTCAACTTCTATGAGAACCTGAAGATTAAGAGAGAAAAAAAGAAAGCATTAAAAGTGTGAAAATAATCCGTTCAAAAGTACTGGGTTTCTGCATGGGTGTGGAGCGTGCTGTTGAATTCGCAAATGCTGAATCTAAACGCAGAAAACATATCTATTCATTCGGTTCCCTGGTTCATAGTTCCAGGGTGCTGAGTGATTTAAGAAAGAACGGAATAAAAGATATGGAAGAGCTTCCCCGTAATCTGGAAGATTGTTCGGTTATTATCCGCGCTCATGGAATCACTCCCCTGGAAGAGAAGGATCTGCGCGCAAGGGGAGCGCACGTTGTGGACGCTACCTGTCCCATAGTAAAGGCAAGCCAGATGCACGCTGAAGACCTTGCCCGCGCCGGATACAGCATTTTCCTCGCCGGAGAAGCCAAACATGCGGAGATTGAAGGCATTGCCGGTTATGCGCATAACACCGCTTCGGCTTCCTGCATACTTGTGTCTGGAGCCTTTGAAGCGGGGAGAGCCGCAAAAAAACTTTATTGCATAAAAAACGATTCGAAAACTGCGCTTCTGGGACAGACTACCATTGATGAAGATGAATACGGCGCAATCGGCGAAGCCATAAAATTGTTTTTCCCAAATCTGGAAATATTCCAGACAATATGCAGCGCCACTTCGATAAGGCAAAACGCCCTGCGCGATCTGATTGAACAGACGGAAGCTGTAATCATTATAGGCGGCAGCGAATCAGCGAATACGCGCCGGCTTTTTGCTGTCGCCGGCGGAAGCGGAAAACCCTGCATTCTTGCAGAGGATGTCTCTGAGATTCCGGATTCTTTTTTTTCTTATGGAACAGTAGGCATTAGCGCAGGCGCTTCAACCCCTGATTATCTTATTGATGAATTTGAAAAAGAACTGCTTCGTCATTGAATATTTATTTATCGATACCCGTTTTCGCTCAGGGCTTTTTCAGCTTCGGTAATTTCATCAAAGGGCATGACATGATCGGCGTATATAATTGAGTTCTCGTGTCCTTTTCCGAGAAGCAGAACCATATCCCCCCTGTTTGCGCAGTTTAAGGCTTTTCGGATGGCGGCAAGTCTGTCTGCAATTAAGAATAAATTTTCACCCCTTCTGAATTCTTTGGTTTTATTTTCTTCTATACCCTTAGCAATATCTTCGATTATGTCCATAGGATTTTCACCCCGAGGGTCTTCGTCTGTAAGAATAATTATATCCGAATAACCGGAAGCGATTTCTCCCTGCTGCGCCCTTTTTTGCGTATCCCGTTCTCCTGCGGAACCGAAAACGCTGATAATTCTCCCGCCTGTTTTGTTAAGCCGGCTGCGCAGGGGCGGAAAAACCGCCTGAAATGAAGAAGGAGTGTGCGCATAATCAACAACAACTTCAAAGGGCTGTCCCCTGTTTATTGACGTCATCCTGCCCCTGACCGGTTTTAATTTGTTTATATACGGAGTAATTTTTCTGACCGGAAGTTTTAAAAGACCTGACACTGCAAGCAAAGCGGCGAGAATGTTATGCGCATTAAATGAGCCTGTAAGCCTGTCCCTGACGTCAATGAATTCACCGGCTGCCGGTATATATAGATTGTACCAGTTGCCCCATGCGCTGTTCTCAAATGCGGTAATGACAATATCAGCTTCTCTGCCTGATGCGCTGTATTTAAAAATTTTATGTCTGGTTGCGTCCGCAAAAAACCTGAGACTTTTATCATCGGCATTTATTACGCCGAAAGGTCCTGAAAAATCGGATTCCGGTCCGGGAATATAATTATCAAGCGCGCGGAATAAATTTGCCTTATCCTCCCTGTACTGCTCCCATGTTCCGTGAAATTCCAGATGTTCGTGGGTAATATTTGTAAGAACAGCCGAGCAAAATTCAACGTCTCCGAGGCGGTTTGTCTTTTTTGAAAGCCCGTGCGAACTTGCTTCGATAACCGCGTACCGGCAGCCGTTATTCGCCATTTCATAAAGCAGCCGCTGGACGACAGGCGCTTCCGGAGTAGTCTGGTGTTCGCTGTTCCAGATAACTTCTTTCCCAAGACTTCTCTGTACTGTAGAAAAAAAACCAGCTTTTTCTCCGAGTAATGTTAAAAGCTGCCATATCAAATATACAGTGGTGCTTTTGCCTTCGGTTCCGGTAACGCCTGTTACAAGGAGCCGCCGCGAAGGAAAATCATAAAATGAAGCTGAAACAGGCGACATCGCAAAACGCGAGTCTTTTACTTTTAAATATACTACATCAGGTTTTTTTTCATGGATTTCGTTCTCATGAACAATTACAGACGCGCCTTTTGAAATGGCATCGTCTATAAAAATGCTGCCGTCGGTATGAAGCCCCGGCAGCGCAAAAAAGAGGCTTCCGTTTTTTACATTACGCGAATCATACTGTAGGTCTGTTACCACCGGATCCTTTTTTACCAGATCGGTTTTTACATTTGATGCCGCTAATCCGGCTTTATCGGCTGTTTCATCAGTGAAGAATTCCGAAAGTCGGCGTTCCATAAAAAAAGGATTATTCCTCCGAAAAGACAACAGCTGTAAAAGTTAGAAGTTCGGCGTCCGGCTCCTTATATGAAAGCGGCGGCAATCCGGCTTTTATGCAGATATAGTCAAGATATTGTTTTAAATCCCATCCCTGCTCAACAGGGACCTGGGGAAGAAGGACTCCCGATCTTCCTCCTCTTTTTAAATAAAGACCGTGAACGCCAACCTTTACCTGCCGCGGATCAGGGCAGGGTATCATCGGAGAAAGAACGGAGATTTCAATATGGCAGCGCGGAAGTTCTTCTTTTTTTAACGGCGGAAAACGCGGATCGCCGAAGGCGGCTTCTTTAGCCATTGCGCGGACAGTCTGTATAAGGGGTAATCTTGCTGCCATGCTGCCGATGCAGCCGCGTAACTGCCGGTTTTCATCATGCAGGCTTACAAAAGCGCCGCAAGGTTCATTTAAATTGGATGAGCTTTTTATCAAATCAGAATAAACAGGTTTACGTTTTTCAAGTTCAGCGGACATAGTTTCCCTTGCGTCATGCAATAAAATCTTTTTTTCTTCCGCAGAAAGCAAAAATTCCATATCCATTAATTATAATATAAATGATGTCTGTCCGCAAAGCAGGTTAGTTTGCGGATAAATAGTGGCGGCAGTCATATTTTTTATGTAAAATGGAGCATGTTATCCAAAATTGTGAATATCGGGGGTTTTTCCCATGTCCGTTCTGTTCAGATAGGCGGCGCTTCTCCTGTTGTTGTTCAAACCATGTGGAAAGACAGTCTCTCTGACACGGATTTAAAGGATGACTCAACTGTCAAAAAAATACAATCTCTTGAAAATATTGGCTGCGGACTGCTTCGCTTTGCAGTTCCTGATATTAAATCCGCTGAAATTCTCGGCTCTTTAGCGCAAAAGGTTTCCATGCCGCTTGTTGCCGACATACACTTTGATTATAAGATTGCGCTTCGCTGTCTGGATTATCCCATCGCCAAACTCCGTATAAACCCGGGAAATATTGGCGGCAGGGAAAAAGTACGCGTTGTACTGGAAAAAGCTGCCGCGAAGAACGTTCCTGTGCGTATAGGCGTAAATGCCGGCAGCCTGCCGCAGGATTTGTCTGGTTTAAAAACGGCGCAGGCTCTTGTTCAGGCGGCGCAAAGGGAACTTTCTGTTTTTAAAGAATTCGGTTTTAATAATGTTCTTGTGTCAATGAAAGCCAGCGGAATTGCCGATACTATAGAGGCGAACCGTCTTTTTTCCCGGCGCATGGATACGCCGCTTCATCTTGGCGTTACAGAAGCCGGTCCACTTGCTGACGGAATCGCAGCCAATACCGCCGCTTTATGCATGCTTTTGAAGGAAGGCATCGGAGATACAATAAGGGTGTCGCTCTCCGATTCCATGGAAAATGAGGTGATCGCAGGAAGAGCGATAATAAGAGCGGCGGCGCAGCTGACTGCGGAAAATGAAAGGCTTAAGTTAAAGGGCGTAAAGATTGTTTCCTGTCCGCGCTGCGGCAGGCATGCTTTTGATACCCTGGGTTTTACAAACCGCTGGCTTTCAAGGTTGTATGCCATGGAAAAAGATATTACCGTGGCGATCATGGGCTGTGAGGTGAACGGTCCAACAGAGGCAAAACACGCAAGTTTAGGCATTACCGGAGCGGGAGACAAGGTTTTGGTTTTTAAACAGGGTAAAGTGATCAAAACAATCTGCGCCGCAGAAGCGGATAAAATTTTTGAAGAGGAACTGATGAATTTATGATTTGTAAATTTCCTGAAAATTGTTTTTATTTTAAATTCTTTTTACTGATATTTATTTTCGTTATCTTTACGCCTGCGGCTTTCACACAGTCTGCGCAGCCGTGGTGGCTTTCACTCGAACGGGGAAAGGTACTGTTCAGAAGCGGCGATTACGGAGAAGCTCTCATGTTATTTGAAGACGCCAAACGTAACAGACGTGCGATGTATGAACAGATGGAAAGGGATTTAATCAATTATCTTTCTGTTAACGAAGTGCGCCGTATTGGAGATTCCCTTGACAGAATAGAGAGCTTCTCCTATGACCGTCATTACACGGCTGCCTCCTCTGCGCTTGAAGAGCTTTTTTACCGTATTCCAAAGGAAAGTTTTAAAAATTCAGCAACTTCCGCTCTCGGCGCTTTTGACAAATTAAAAAATTTCCCGGAAGCTGAGTATTGGATTGGAGAAGTTTATCGTGTCGAAGGAGAACTGTCTCTTGCGCTTTTGCAATACCGAAAAGCATATGAAATGCGCGAGGTTCTGGAAAACAAGGGCTTTGCCGTTGATCTGCTGTATAAAACAGCCGGAGTGCTGAGAACAAGGCAGGAATACAATGAAATGGAAAGAGTTTATTTTTCCATTATTAATAATGAAGATACACTCTGGCAGAACACAAGAAAAGCGGAAACAAACAGCAGTACGCTTCCGTACGCGCAAGCGTACGCGTTATTCACAAGCCAGGCCATGACAAGGACGCTTGAGAACGACGGCGTCAGCCGCTTCCTGGAATTTTACCGTTATAATAACGCAATTGTCGAACCGGCTCACAGGCAAATAGGATTCTTCTACGCAGCAACAGGCCGTCCTACAGCCCAGCATCATTTAATGTACGCGTTTCTTATTCAGAATTCCATCATTATCGAAGAAGTAATTCGGCGGCGGTTTGATTTTACATTTACAAATCTTCAGGCTCTCTTCGATGAAATTAACAATAACGAGCCTTTACTGTCTTATATTGATGAAGTTGAATATTATAAAACCGCTTACTATCTTGGATCAAGCCTTTACAGAAACGGAAAAACAGCCGTTGCGCGCAACCTATGGGAATTTCTCGCTTCCCAGAGACGCGCCGGAGAATGGCAGAACCGCGCCGGTATGCAGCTTCGAAATCCGCGCATGGAACCAATCGTAGAAATGCCCTAAGAAAACGAATTATCCTGTCGGGCAAGGCGGATTTGAACCGCCGACCCCAAGTCCCCCAGACTTGTACGCTAAACCAACTGCGCTATTGCCCGTCAGGACAATCCGTTACAGGAAAAAACAATAGCAAAACAACGTTTTTTTGTCAATGGTGAATTGCCGGCGGTATTTTGTGCTGATATAATTTATCATGGAGAAAGAAATGAGAATCCCCTTAAAAATTTTTTACTGTTTGTTTTTTACCGCTTTAATAACATGTGTTTCCTGTGAACGCGCAAATAATAACAACAGTTCCGATAATGCGAAAGTTTTTAAGGATATTTCTGCTTCTGAATTGACAGGCAAGATTAAAATCGGCTGGAATTTGGGAAATACGTTAGACGCTACCAATCTGACATGGCTGCCGGCAGACGCTCCTGTTCAGCAGCTTGAAAGAGGCTGGGGTAATCCTGTTACCACAATGGAAAACATCACAGCGTTAAAGAAAGCGGGTTTTAACGCAATAAGAATTCCCGTGTCTTGGGTTAAGAGCGCTGATTCAGATTACAATATAAGAAATGAGTGGATGAAAAGAGTAACAGAAATTGTCGATTACGCTGTCGTAAACGATATGTATATTATACTTAATACCCATCATGACGAAGACGCCTTTAAATTTACCGATGTTGAAACGCCGGAATCGCTGAAGGCATTTGCAAAAATATGGGAGCAGATAGCGGTCAATTTCAGGGATTATAATGAAAAATTGATATTCGAAGGATTAAATGAACCCCGGACAAAAGGAAGCCCGGCTGAATGGAACGGAGGCACAAACGCTGAAAGAATAAATCTTAATACTCACAATCAGCTTTTTGTTGACACTGTAAGGGTAACCGGAGGGAATAACAAAGGACGAATATTAATGGTTCCGACTTACGCAGCGTCATCTGAAGCAGCCGCAATGAGAGCTCTTGAGATTCCAAAGGATCCTTCAAATACAGTCAATAAAATAATTGTTTCCATTCATGCATATGCTCCGTATAATTTTGCTTTAAACCAGGGCGGCGGCGCAGTCAATACATGGGGCAGGACAAATGATTCAGACACTCAGGCTGTTCGCACTCCGCTTGATTTGGCGCATGATATTTTTATCAGCAATAACATACCTGTTATTTTCGGCGAGTTTGGAGCTGTTGACAGAAAAAATGAAGATGCAAGAGCTCAGTGGATTGAATATTACGTAAGTTACGCGAAAAGCAAGGGCATCCCGTGTTTTATCTGGGATAACGGTAACTTCAGCGCTGACGGCGAGGTATTCGGCTTTCTTGACAGGAGAAATAATACATTCCCGTTTAAAAAAATGCTTAACGCCGCGATGAAAGGCGTTAAATAAATTACATTTTCAAAACAGACTTATCGTAATCATGCGGCGGCATAAGACCCAATATCTGTATGCATGTTGATGCGATGGAACTTATGCCCAACCCTTCGTTTAATTCCCTTGGGTATTCGTTTTTATATTCCGGGTCATAAATTATACATGGAACAGGATTAAGACTGTGGCTTGTTTTGGATTTCGGCGAACCGTCTGCCTTTAGGGAAACAGCACCGGTTTTTTTGTCGTGTTCAAACATATCATCGCTATTGCCGTGATCCGCCGTGAGTACCATTATAGCCCCCGCTTCAACGGCTGCCTTTATAAGCCTTCCAAGCTGAATATCCATCGCTTCCATTGAACAGACAACCGCCTGATAAACACCGGTATGTCCGACCATATCGCCGTTTGGATAATTCAGCCTGATAAAATCATATTTACCGGAATTGATTGCCGCGATAACATGATCTGTAATTTCCGCGCATTTCATCCAGGGACGCTGTTCAAAAGGAATAACATCGCTTTTTATTTCAACATATTCCTCCAGCTTATCATCAAATTTTCCCGTACGGTTACCGTTAAAAAAGTATGTGACATGCCCGAATTTCTGGGTTTCCGAAATCGCAAGCGTTCTTATTCCGCTTGAGACAAGATACTCGCCCATTGTGTGATCGATGGAAGGAGGATTGACAAGGTAACGGGACGGGACGTGCAGGTCGCCGTCATATTCCATTATGCCCGCGTAACATACCCTGGGACGTCTCACGCGGTCAAATTTGTCAAAATTGTCCTGCTCAAAAGCGGCGGTTATCTCAAGCGCGCGATCGCCCCTGAAATTAAAATACACAACGGAATCTCCGTCCTCTATTGTTCCTGCAGGTTTTCCGTTCTCGGTTATAACAAATTCCTTTAAATCCTGATCGATAATTCCGGGGATTTCCTTTCTGTATGTTTCCACAGCTTCACGCGCCGAAGAAAACTGCCGTCCTTTTCCGAGAACATGGGTTTTCCATCCCCGATCCACCATTGACCAATCGGCTCCGTAACGATCCATCGTGATCCACATACGCCCGCCGCCTGATGTAATCTTTGCGTTAAAATTATCATTATTTAATTCCTTAAGGAAATTTTCAAAAGGATCGATATATTCAAGCGCGCTTGTCTCTCCGACATCGCGCCCGTCAAATAAAACATGAATACAAACGCGCCTGACATCTTCTTTCTTCGCCCGAATAATCATCGCCTTTAAATGATCCAAATGGCTGTGTACATTGCCGTCAGAAAAAAGTCCTATGAAGTGAAGCGCGTTATTGTTTTTTTTGACATTGGAAACAATTTCTTTCCATGCTTCGCCTTCAAACATAGCGGATGTTTCAATTGATTTTGTTACAAGAGCAGCGCCCTGATTAAATACCCGTCCGCAGCCCATCGCGTTGTGACCGACTTCGCTGTTTCCCATATCTTCATCCGACGGCAATCCCACAGCTGTTCCATGAGCTTTTAATTTTGTTTTGGGACTTTTTGCGGCGACAGCGTTGAGATTATACATTTTTGAATCGGCAACCGCATCTCCCTCCCTGTATTTTCCGTAACCGACGCCGTCCATAATGACAAGCACCAAAGGTCCGCGCCGTCCCTTCCATGCAGGGTTTTTCTTTAAAGCTTCCATGTTTGCTCCTTGGCGGAATTATAACAAAATAAAAGGGAGTTAGAAAGGGGTTTATTTTGTTTATAAATAAACCTCAACAGGCGTTGTAATACCTTTTTCAATGAATAAACTGCGCAGGGAAGAAGCTCTTTTTTCAAGATAATTTTCCGGCAGTGCGCTTGCAAGCGGGTCTTCAGGAGCGGCTCTTGCCTTGCCGTAGATTTGCACTTTTCGGATTTTTCCTTTTTCAGCCAAAGTGCATACAAGTTCTTCCCATGCTTTTTCCTCTTCAGCGGGAGGACTTTTATTTTCGACAACGCATAACATTGTCTGTATTGTTACAGGAGCGATGGAGGTAAACTCCTTTATTGACATTATGAGTTTTTCATAGGAAACCTGTGAGCGGTTCATTTTTTGATACCACTGTTCGGTTCCCGCGTCCAGTTTAAGCCAGATATTTAATGATGGATTTCCAGAAGATTCCCTTAAAAACGAAAAAGTTTGCGCCTGCAAAAGACCCGCGCCGTTTGTAATGACAACAAGCTGTGAAGAAGGCGCAGTTTTCGCGCGGATAGTCTCCGCCAGTCTGAAAGCGCCGGCGAAAACGGGAGAGAAGGTGGGCTCTCCGTTGCCTGAGAAACATATGTCCTTGATTGGTATATTCTGCTCCTGTGCGGACGATATTGTACAGCGTAAATCCTCCTCCATTTGCTCAGGAAAAAAATCTGCATTGCTGTAGAAGGGAAATACTTCACAATAAGGGCAGTCAAACTGGCAGCATTTTTTACCGGGAAAAAGATTAATTCCGATGGAGAGCCCTGCAGACCTGCGTGAGTAGACCGGATATACAATCATCCCCTTTTCTCTTCCGCGATGATTTGTAACAGGAGTGACATTAAAGGGCATGGTAATAATGTAATTTATAATATATTAAAATACAATCTTTATGTTATTCTGATTTTTATGGAAGACAAAACAGAAGTACAGGCTCAAATGCTTTTCAACCGTCTGCAAAAACGTTTTCGTCATTTAAAAAAGTGGGCGCGCAGAAGAAAAATCGGTGCATTCAGGCTGTATGATCGTGATATTCCCGAAATTCCCCTTGTTCTGGATTTTTACGGCGACTGCAGCAGAACAGGGGAAGCGGCTCTTGCGGGAGCGTTATATAAACGCCCTTATGAAAAAGACAAAAGCGAAGAAGAAGCCTGGCTTTCAGTAATGACGCAAAGCGCCTCCTCTGCGCTTGGAATAAAACCCTGCAGTATTTTTTTGAAGTATCGTCAGAGGCAGAGAGGATTAAATCAATATGAAAAAACAGGAGAAACCCGGTATGTAAAAATTGTCAGTGAAGGCGATCTTATTTTTAAAGTAAACCTTTCTGATTATCTTGATACGGGGCTTTTCCCTGACAGGCGTTTATTGCGCAGGATGGTATTACGCGAAACTGAAGGCAAAAAAGTTTTAAATCTCTTTTCCTACACAGGTTCTTTTTCTGTTTATGCCGCTGCCGGAGGCGCAGCTTCCGTCGATTCTGTCGATCTTTCCAATACCTATTTAAATTGGGCGAAAGATAATTTTTCGCTTAACGGGTTTTCAGCGGAATTCCCGGTAATTTCACATAAAGGCGCACAGGCGCGGAATTGTGATTTGATGTCTTGCTCTTATATGCTTATCAGGGCTGACGCTGCTGAATTTATAAGGAATGCAATAAATAAAAGGAAGAGCTGGGACATTATAATTCTGGATCCGCCGGCTTTCTCCAACTCAAAAAAAATGGCAGGTAATTTTGATTTAAAGCGCGATCTTGCCGGCTTTCTTGAAAAATGCATAAAGACGCTTGCGCCAGGAGGCAAACTGTTTCTTAGCTTGAATACGCGCGGTTTTTCACCCGGCAATTTTAACTGTAACAATGTGCGCGTAACAAACCTTGACAAAGAAATTATTGACGAAGATTTTTTAGGAAAGAAAACGCCGCAGGGATTTCTGCTTACAAAGCTTCTTTAAACGGGATAACCTTGTTTCTGCCTGCTTCTTTCGCGGCGTACAGCGCCTTGTCAGTATTTGTTATAAATGCCTGAACCAGACACGTTCTGGCGGGAGTATGTGAATTAACGCCTATGCTAACGGTAATATTTATTTTATTTTTGTTTTCCAGACGGATATCCTTTTTTTCAATATCCGATCTTATCTTCTCCGCAACCTCAAGAGCGCCGTCATCGGAAGTATTGGGCATTAAAATAATAAATTCTCCGCCGCCCCATCTTGCGGTAATATCACCGGGCCGCTTTAATGAATCTTTTAATATTCCGGCAATAATCTTAAGGACAGTGTCGCCGTGCTGATGACCGTAAATATCATTTATACTTTTAAATCTGTCAACGTCGATAAGCAATAAACTGATTTGTGTTTTTTCCCTTATCGCCTGTTTCCATTCCATATTTATCCGTTCATCAAAATATTGCTTGTTCGGCAGCTCTGTTAGCTGATCTGTCAGGTTTAAATGTTCTATCATTTTCAGCTGATTTACAATTTGTATCTGGTTGCGTACCCTTATTTTTACTATCATTGCGCTGAAAGGCTTTGTTATGTAATCGGCGGCGTCAAGAGACAACCCCTTCTCTTCATCTTCATCGCTGTTAAGCCCTGTAATAAAAACAACAGGGGTTTTTTTTATTTGTTCGTTTTTCTTTATTTCCAACAATGTCTGATAACCGTCCATCTCAGGCATTAGTATGTCCAGAAGAATAAGATCAGGCTTATATTCTACAGCTCTTTGAATCGCTTCTTTTCCGTTTGTCGCAGTAAAAATGGTATATTCAGAAATAAGTATATTTGTAAGAACTTTAAGATTCATTTTTTCGTCGTCAACGATAAGCAGTTTGCTTTTTTCACTGTTGTTCATGAATTTACTTAATCCCCTCTTTAATTTTTTCAAGCGTCAGGAATGCTGCGGTAAAATCAAAATCATCCATTTGCTGTATAAGAATGTTCTTTAATTCATTGTCTACCGGCAGTAGGCGTAAATTGCTCTTTAAACTCCTGCATTCAGGATTTCCGCTTTTAAGTAAAATTCCCAGTTTTTCAAACAAATTAAATAATTCCAACTGCGCAATGGAACCGCCGAAATCCGAAAAATCGCCGGCTTCCCTGAGCATCGGAGAGAATTCATTTAAAACCATTGTCAGTTCGGTCTCAAGATGTTTAAGATGTTCATGAGTTACCTTGTTTTTGCCTTCTTTCAGGTTGGCTTCGACAACCGCAGCCGCGCGCTGCAGAATAGTTTTGCCTATCTGACCCGCATTGCTTTTCAATGAATGCGCCATTCTGTGCGCAAGCTGAATATCGCCTTCTTCAATCGCGTTGATTATTTCAGCGTATTTTGTGTGGTTGTTTCTGACAAACAGGGATTGAAGGCTTTTCTGGAATTCAATGTCCGTTTCCAGCGTTGAGTTTTTCTGCGAGATGCCTGTAGTTATGGGAGTAAAATATTTCATTAAGCAGCGCCAGAGTTCCTGAGACGTGAACGGTTTGCCGAGGCAGTCGTACATTCCGCTCATTTTATAAATTTCCCTGTCGGTAGCCATTATGTTAGCTGTCATTGCCACAACGGGGATATCCTTGTTTATCTCCATGATTTTTGTTGACGCTTCAAGCCCGTCCATTACAGGCATATGCATATCCATGAATATTAAATCGAACATTTTCTCTTTGTTATCATGGCGGCTTTTTACCAAATCAAGTCCGATTTTTCCGTTTTCCGCCACTACTGTCTTGAGACCTACCCTTGATAAATGTTCGCATATTACCTGCTGGTTCATTACATTGTCTTCGCATAACAGCACCTCGCCTTCAAAGCGGGGTTTTTTTAATTCGTTAAGCACAATTTTTCTTTCGAACATTTCTTCATCGTTAATATTTATTGTGTCAAAAGTCAGTTCAAAGCTGAATTTGCTTCCGACTCCATAAGTGCTCTCTACAGAAAGGGTTCCCCCCATTAACTCAACAATGGTTTTGGTTATCGTAAGCCCAAGCCCTGTACCGCCGTATTTACGGGTCGTATCGGTTTCCGCCTGGACAAAAGGATCGAATATTTTTTTAATTTGCTCCGGTGTCATGCCGATGCCTGAGTCTTTTACTTCAAAATACATTGTGATTGTTTTATCACGCATATTTTTCAAAACAGCCTGAAGCTTAACCATGCCTGTATTTGTAAATTTCACCGCGTTTGAAAGAAGGTTTACAAGAACCTGGCGAAGCCTTGTGGGATCACCCAAAGGTTTTTTCCCTATGCTTGGTTCAACATAAAAATAAAGCGATATGCCTTTTTCAACGGCTTTTGGCATGATAAGAGTGCGGCAGCTTGAAAAAAGTTCGTGCATGTCAAAAGGAATGTTCTCAATATCCAATTTCCCGGATTCTACTTTTGAAATATCAAGAATGTCGTTTATTATCTGAAGAAGCCATTGAGCGTTTGTTTGTATTTTATTCAGGTAATCCTTTGTTTTAAAGGAAGTTTCGCCGTCCAGCGCAAGTTCGGAAAAACCGACAATGCTGTTCATAGGCGTGCGTATTTCATGGCTTACATTTGCAAGAAACACTGACTTTGACAAAGACATGGCTTCAGCGTCCCTGCGCATGTTCTCAGCTTCATCATACGGACGTTTTAAAAGAATAGCGGCGATAAAAGCGGCGGCTATGCTTAAAGCCAGCGCCATGACGCCGATTATCAATATACTGTAAGGAATTCTGCTTTTTAAAGATTCAATTTCATTCGTATCGCCCGTAAGGAATAAAGCGCCTGCGGCAATTGAACAGACATTTATTATAACCACAATGCAGATAATTACCGTAAAAATTTTTATATGAACCGGCGTAAGTTTAAATTTTGTTTTGGTTTTATTGCCCATTTAAATTCCTTCATCCTGTACGGATAATTTTATTAATTGCGAAAGAACCGAGTTTAATTCAGATTCCAGTTTTAAAAGATCACTTTCGGTTGTAAGATTTTTTCCTTCTTTCAAAAGGAGTTCAATATCGGCGGCAATTTGCTGCAGGGTAAATTCCTGGATAATACCGGCATTGCTTTTTAAAGTGTGCAGCATTCTGTGCGCTGTTTTGATATCGTCCATTTCCAGAGTGTCAATAATTTCATTATATTTATTATGATATTCCTTTAAAAATGTCAATTTGAGGGATTTCATAAATTCAAGGTCTGTTTCAAGCTGCGTATCTTTCTGCGGTATATTTACCGGCGTTAAGTATCTTAACAAACACTGCCACAATTCATGCGAAGTGAACGGTTTGCCTAAATAGCTGTCCATTCCGCTCTGTTTATATACCTCCAGATCGCCTGACATAATATTTGCGGTCAGGGCGATTATCGGAACTCCCGTATTAAGACTTATAATCTGCGAAGAAGCTTCAAGTCCGTCTATTACTGGCATATTGATATCCATAAATATCAATGTAAACATATTTTTTCTTTTTAAAATACGTTCTTTAACCAAATCAACGCCTATCTGTCCGTTTTCCGCAATAACTGTTTTCAAACCCACCCTTGCAAGATGTTCGCGGATTACCTGTTGATTCATGGAGTTATCTTCGCATAACAGAACTTCGCCTTCGAACAACGGCTTTTCTATTTCATCAAGAATTACTTTACTGTCGATCTGGTAATCCTTTGACGTGTCAATTGTTTCAAAGACAAGATCAAAATAAAATTTGCTTCCGATTCCGGGAGTGCTGTCAACCAAAAGTTTTCCGCCCATCATCTCTATAATATTTTTTGTTATGGCAAGACCCAGTCCCGTTCCGCCGTACTTGCGCATGGTGCCGGATTCCGCCTGTGAAAACGGTTCAAAAATTTTTTCCATCTGTTCAGGAGTAATGCCGATGCCTGAGTCTTTAATTTCAAAATGCATTGTGATCTTTTTTTCGTTTATTTCCGTAATGTCGGAAAGAAGTTTAACCATGCCCTTGTTTGTAAATTTGATTGCATTGGACAAAAGATTTACAAATACCTGACGGAGCCTTGTGGGATCTCCCACGGGTCTTTTCCCTACGGAAGGTTCAGCGTAAAAATGGAGCATTATCCCTTTTTCCACGGCTTTCGGCATAACAAGCGTCCTGCAGCCTGCAAATAATTCATGCATGTCAAAAGGAATATTTTCCAATTCCATTTTTCCTGATTCTATTTTGGAAATATCAAGGATGTCATTTATGATCTGTAACAGCCATTCTGCGTTAGTCAGAATTTTTGCAAGATAATCTTTTGTTTTCGGAGAAGATTCGCCTTCTGACGCCAGCTCGGAAAAACCGATGATACTGTTCATAGGGGTTCGTATTTCATGGCTCATACTCGCTATAAAAGCCGATTTTACCTTGTTGGCGTTTTTCGCGTTATCCAGCGCTTCTTCCAAATCAATCTGTGATTTGTTTAATTCCTGAGTCCGCTGATTTACAATGCTTTCAAGGCGTTTACTCTCATTGCGGTGCCTGTTAAATAAAATAAACATAAAAATAAGCACAAGCGCCAAAAGGGGAACGCCGATCTGAAGAGGCAGATGCGCCTGCATGAGTTTTACCCTGTAGTCATATGTTTTATGCATCCACCGGCTGGAAATTTCATAAGGATCAATTAACTCAAGCGCTTTGTTTGTGATTGAACACAATAAAATTTCATTTTTGTTAAAACCGAAAGTTGATTCAAAAGTGTAATCAAAAACTACATTGGCCTTATAATCCGGAAGCCCGCGGTAATTTGTTAACAGTAAAAATCTGTATTGGCTGGACATTACCATATCCACTTCCCCGCGGTCCAATGCGTTGAATGCCGCATTGGAACTTTCGTATTCTGTTGTATATTCGTGATGTGAAAACCATTTTTTAAACGATTCAGTATACGCGGTTCCTTTCGGCAAACCGACCCTTACATTTAATATTTCATTGGTGCTGATATTAGGGAATTCTGATTTTGACAGAAGGGCGTAATTATCTGTAATGATCGCGGTTTGAGGCCATATAAAACGATCCATGCGATCTTCAGTTTGAATCAACTCGGTAAGCATACTGACTTCGCCGTTTTCAAGCATCCTGACCATATCAGGCCATTCTATCTGCCGGTTATCGGTATTTACAGGAACAAAGGAAATGCCTGTAAGGGATTCTATTTCCTTCATCACTTCAAAAGCGATTCCCTGCAGTTGTTTTTCCTGCGTATTGTAAAAACACAGCGGATAATTGTCAATTTCCGCAGCGACGCGCACAACGGGATTCGTTTGCAGGTAGTTTTTTTCCTCATTACTCAAATTTGCGTATAACTTATGTCTCTGATACTGACGATGCCCCTGATTATAAAGTTTCCTCAGATGTTTTAATCCGCCGTCCTGCAGGGCTTTATGTAAAACCGATATAACCGGATTTAATTCCGTTTTCCGGGTTGACATTGAAACGGGATTGAAAATCAACGGGAAAAATTCCTCACTGGTGATGTCTTCATACGTGTCAAAGGCAATCTCCGAGGAATTATCCCCGATAAAGGCGTCGGCAAGATTATTTATTAAAAGTTCATAAGCGCCGCTGTAATCGGATATGAAAATACTTTCAAAATTACTAAAAATCCTTGATGAAACAAATCTGTTATGCGTACCGGAGCCGTCAATAAAAACAAAACGAAGCGGGCGGTTATCTGCAATTTCATTGAAGGGCAGGCTGTCCATGATTCTAAAAGACCTGAGCGTCCGCTGAACAATGGCGCCTGTCATATAATTCGCAATTCTGTGCCCGGAGGTTAACTCTCCTGTAAAATCAACATTTCCGCTTTCAAGACCGCTGATCAAATCATCCCAACTGTAAAGCGCAGGTTTAAAATCAATTCCAAAGAGGGAAGTAAGCCATTCGCAAAACAAAGCGGAAAACCCGCTGATATCACCTGAATTTCCATAAAAAGCTTCTGTACCGGGAGTCATGCCGTATACAAATGACGTTCTGTTTTTTTTGAGAGTCTCAACAGCGTTTATTTCATTTTCTGTTACGCCGGGAATTTCCCTGTATGATTTATATTGATACGCTTCACTGTCATCATTTAACGAAACATTTTTACATGATATAAAAAATAATAATGTTATTAAAATAACCGGAAATCCGCATTTAATATTCATTTTAATTCCTGTTTTAATTTGTAGAACGTATTCAATGCCGACGTAAAATCAAAGTCTTCCATTTGTTTAATAAGAAGATCCTGCGTCTGTGAATCCCCCGGCAGCGCGCGCAGATTGTCAATTGAATTTAAGGATTCCGGATTACCGCTTTTCAGAAGGTCTTCAAGGCCGTTAAAGAATTTTTTATCCGGCATAAAAACGGCGTTATTTTTATTTGAGGATGTTTTCGGCTTTTCCCTGGAAGTTTCCAGATGAAGATTGGACAGCGCCCTAAAAACAATGTTTAACTCAGTTTCAAGCGCCGTAAGCTGATCTTTTGTGACACTGTTCTTGCCGTCTCTCAGGCGGCTTTCTACGTCAATGGCGGCTTTCTGAAGGGTTTTTTCTCCCATTTGCCCCGCATTACCCTTTAAAGTGTGAACGAGCCGATGCGCAAGTTCTATGTTGCCGGATTTCATGGCTTCGGTTAAATCCTTGAATATCCCGCGGCTGTTTTTTAAAAACATTCTCTGAAGCGCTTTTCTTAATTCAATATCAGCCTGCTCGCATATACTTGCTACTGAATTTTTTTCCGTTAATTTAATTTTTTCTACAGGAAGCCAGTCCATCAATATTTTTCTTAAATCATTCATTTCTACAGGTTTCGATACAAATCCGTTAAACCCGCTTGAAATGAACATGTCCCTTGCGCCGTAAATGGCGTTTGCAGTTAACGCTATTATGACAAGAGCATGGTATTTATTTCCAAACTTTCTGATTTCATGCACTGTTTCGATGCCGTCCATTTCCGGCATCATGTGATCCATAAACACAATATCAAAATCTTCTTTTTTAATTTTTTCGATAGCTTCATACCCTGAATAGGCAGATTTTGTTTTTATGTTAAAAAGGCTTAAGAGAGCTTCCACTGTTTTAAGATTGAATTCATTATCGTCTACAACAAGGACATTCGCATCAGGTGCGCTTAACATATGTTCGTCGTGTTTATTGCTGTTAGCGTTAATATTTTCATCCGAACCCAATACCGCCGGTATCTCAACAGTAAAAGTTGTTCCTCTTCCCAGCTCGCTTTCAACCATGATATTTCCGTTCATCATCTCAACATATGATTTACAGATACTAAGACCTAGTCCTGTTCCTACATAAGTGCGGTTCTCTTTTGTATCAAGCTGTTCAAAGGCGTTAAAAATTCTCGATATTTCCTCTTTGCTTATTCCGCTTCCTGTATCTTCTATTTCAAATAAAAGTTTATCATCTACTGCCTTGACACGCATACTGACACACCCTCTTGCCGTATACTTTACGGCGTTTCCTCCGATATTCGCCAGAACCTGCCGCAGGCGTATATCGTCGCCGTAAAGGTATCTTGGTATTTCCCCTATCGTTTCAAATTTGAACTCAAGTCCCTTTTTATCTGTTATGTACATGATCATTGATTTAATATTGTCAAGGAAAACATGAAAATCAAAATTTATGGGCATAAGGGTTAATTTGCCGGCTTCAATTTTTGACATATCCAGTATGTCGTTGATTATGGAAAGCAAAGACCGGGCTGAGGTGTTTATGTCATTTACAAATTCCATCTGATGCCCGGAAAGGCGCTCATGCTGCAAAAATTCTGACATTCCTATTATGGCAAACATCGGCGTGCGTATCTCATGCGACATGTTTGCAAGGAATGATGATTTTGTTTTGCTGGCTTCATCAGAGCGATACGCTTTTAAGTGCATATATGCGACCACGCCGCACATCATAATCGCCAATATTAAACCGGCGACTGACATAACAATCAGCGTTAATCTGATATCCCTGTTATAATTATTGCTGGGCAGTATAATTGCGCTGTACCAGCCGTTTTTCAGCTTTTTGGAAAATGCGACGCTTTTTAAATTTTTGTATGAAATAAAAGGAAAAGCCGAAAGATCCTCGCCTGCTGCAAGACGCATTGCCATCTGTGAGTATCCGCCTTTGCCGCCGTTAATTGACGCCAGTTCATTGCCAAAAAAATCATCTATGGGATGAACGATAAAATACCTGTCTGCGTCCAGCAATACGCCGTATCCGCTGCCCATAAAATCCATGTTTTCTATGAATCTGGAAATGCTGGAAATGTAAATGTTTAGAGCTACAACGCCGAACGGCTCGTTATTTTCATCAAAAACCAGTTTGGAAATGCTTATGTTATTTTCGCCTGTTTCCATGTCGGGGTGCGGATCACTGAAATGTATACAGCCGTTATCTTTGTAGGCGCCTGTGTACCACGGGCGTAGCTGCGGTATATAACTGCTGTCAGGTATCCAGCCGCCGCCGTCTATAAATTTATCGTAGATGACTCCATAAAAGCTGACTGACGGATCAATTGTTTGCTGCTCTGTATGTATCCACATGGTCCATTCAGCCAGTTCATTCTCCATCGCCTCAATTCCTGCGCCTTTTTTATGAAGCCTTTCTACGGAGAATGCAATATTACTGAGCATTATACTGTAATCGTTCAGATGAGCATTCATCGCTTCGACAGAAGCATTAATGACCTCTCCGCCGTATGAGGAAATATGTTTTTTTATTATGTTTGATCCGAAATAATAACTGATAAAAACCATTAAAAAGAAAGCGGTAAATACGATAAGGAATTGCATCAACAACTTGCTGTTAATATGTAGGAAAGATAAAAACTTTGACATAAAATCCTGTTTTATTGGTTTACTATAAAATAATTCTATTTATTGTTTTAATTATACCATAAAAACAAAACTTTTGTGTAGATTAAATTAACAAATGGGTAATTTAGCTGATTGGTTCTGAACAAGCAACAATAATTAAGAATTTCATGCATATAAAATAGTTTTAAAACTAATTTGAACCTGCGGTTCACGGTTTTTTTAACAGGTTTTATACTACTCTTTTATGCTATATTTTTTCCTGAAGCGTTCAATACGTCCGGCAGTGTCTACCAATTTTTGCTTTCCGGTAAAGTACGGATGGCAGGACGAGCAAATTTCCACCTTGATATCCTTGATGGTTGAACGGGTCTCAATTACATTTCCGCAGGCGCAGCTTATCTTCGTCATTTCATATTTCGGGTGTATTCCGGTTTTCATTTTAATCTCCTCCAATTTTATCCAACTCCGTCTGCTGACGGTTTAAGGATTATTCCATGCCACCGGTTCCGGTATTCATGGATTTCAGGAATGCTTCATTATTCTTGCTTTTCTTCATCCTGTCAACCAGCAGCTCTATTATTTCGATATCGTCCATCGGGTTAATGACCTTGCGCAGAATCCACATTCTTTGAAGCTCATCATCGGCAAGAAGCAGCTCTTCCTTGCGTGTTCCGGATTTTTTTATATTGATGGCAGGGTAGAGGCGTCGATCGGAAATACGCCTGTCAAGGTTAATTTCCATATTACCTGTTCCTTTAAATTCTTCAAAGATAACCTCGTCCATACGGCTGCCTGTTTCAACAAGAGCTGTCGAAATGATTGTAAGGCTGCCGCCTTCTTCGATATTGCGCGCCGCGCCGAAAAAGCGCTTTGGTTTATGCAGAGCGTTTGAATCAACGCCGCCTGAAAGAATTTTCCCCGATGTCGGGACTGTTTGGTTGTAGGCGCGCGCGAGGCGGGTGATCGAGTCCAAAAGTATTACAACGTCCCTTTTATGCTCGACAAGGCGTTTTGCTTTTTCCAGAACCATCTCGGTTACCTGTACATGACGGGTAGCCTGTTCGTCAAAAGTGGATGAAATAACTTCGGCGCGCACACTACGTTCCATGTCAGTTACTTCTTCAGGGCGCTCGTCAATCAGAAGGACAATAAGATAAACCTCAGGATGGTTTTTTGTAATCGCGTTGGCGATTTTCTGCATCATAATTGTCTTGCCTGTTCTCGGAGGGGCGACAATCAGGGAACGCTGTCCTTTCCCGATTGGGCAGAACAAATTAATGATTCTTTCGCTGACTCCTTCTGTCGATGTTTCAAGATCGAGCTTTTTATTAGGGTACAGCGCGGTAAGGTTGTCAAACGGGATTCTGTTCTGGGCTACGGTAGGATCGTCATAATTGACGGTTTCAACGCGGAGCATGGCGAAGAAGCGCTCGCCTTCCTTGGGGCTTCGGATTTGTCCGTAAACTGTGTCGCCTGTCTTTAATGCGAAAAGACGGATTTGGCTTGGGCTGATGTAAATATCGTCAGGACCGGGGAGATATGAATTCTGCGGGCTGCGTAAAAAACCGTAGCTGTCAGGCAGAATTTCAAGAGAGCCGTATGCGTAAATTATGCCGCCTCTTTCCGTATGCGCTTTAAGAAGCGCAAAAACAATTTCCTGTTTTTTAAGCGAAACCATGTCGTCATGGGTGATATTGTAACAGGCTGCAAGTTCACGGAGGTCTTTCATGTTCAGTCTGATCAATTCATTTATTGTAAGGCGCGGTTTGCCGTTATCCTGATCCGGACGCGGAACAGGTTTCCCGTACAGATCGGGCATCGAAGGAAGCTTGGGCAGCGTCTGAAAATCCGGCTCTCCGTTTTCTGAATCCGCATTGGGTCTTCTGTTTCCAGCGCGTACAACTACACGGCTTGTTTTTTCCCCTTCATGAATCTCTTCGTTATTTTCATGTTCTTTTTGTTCTTCAATGTCGTTTGCTTCCGCTGTTTCACCAACAGGTCTTTTATTTCTTCGAATAACTGCCATTTTAACCACCTATAGACATACTGTTCCGGAATGGAGTCCGCCGGATTTGACAGGATTTAATTTGCTTGCTTTTTCTTAATTTTTAACATACATGGCTTACGAAAGGATAATACATATATATAACTTTCTCAGTGTTTTGTCAAGGCGTCCAGGATTTTTTGCAGGGAATCAAAAATCGCCGATGCCGCTTTTAAACGGATTTCATTTCTGTTTCCTTTAAAATGATACAGGCAGGCAGCAGTTTTTTCGTTTTTAACAGCGACGCCGATCCAGACAGTCCCGACGGGAACATCGCCGCCGTCACCGTCCGGTCCTGCAATGCCAGTAACAGAGACAGCTATATCAGCGCCGCTTTTTTTCAATGCCGCTTCCGCCATCAACAAAGCTGTTTTTTCGCTTACAAGAAGCGCAAGTTTTTCTTCATCAATGCCAAGCATTGAAACTTTGGCCTCTTTTGTATAACAAACAAAAGAACCCCATAACACTGACGAGGCGCCGCCGGTTCCGGCAAGCAAAGCCGACGCAAGCCCTGCTGTGCACGATTCAGCGAGCGTGATTTTCAGCGAAAGGTCTTTTAATTTATTTACTATTTCCTGCGCTTTATTTTCGGCGTCATTAAAACTTTGCATTTGTACGCTGCAAGTCAGCTTTTATTTCTTCTGTCGGGCGGTGAAAAATTTCAATGTCTTTTTCCACATTTGTCATTTTACATCTACCTTCAAAAATAACGCCGTCCGCAATTCGAATCCTTGCCGCGCTTACATCGCCTATTACCTTCGCTCCTGTCATCATGTCAACCTTATCCGCCGCATGTACTGAGCCGACTATATGACCGTAAACAGTCAGAGAATTAACCGTTATGCGATCTGTATCAATTGCGGCTTCTTTGTCGATAATAAGATCCCCTGTAGCGTCGATGGTTCCCTTGAAATTCCCCTGTATTTTTAGTGTAGTCTGAAACTTAAGAAAACCCGTAAAGCTTGTGGTTTTTCCAAGAATAACAATATGTTTTTTATCTTTCTTCTTTCCTTCCCGTTTAGCCACTTTAACCTCAATATTAAACAGATGGACAGCCGTGTTAAAATCGAAACACAAAACATGGTCTTATGTATTTTCTCACTGTTCCTGATGAAGGAATTTGCGTATCTGGTTTTCAAGAACGGAAAGTCCTATCTCATCTTTTTTCAAATTATCCCATTCATTAATTGTTTTTTCAATCCTTGCATCAAGAGCCGCTATATGTTTTCTCACAGAAAGAATTTTTTCGCTCACAGGTTTTAAAAGATCAGACAAATTAACCGCGTTATTTTCTGAAGACGACGCGTTATCCGTTATCATCGCCGTTGCCTTGTCAAGTTCATCAATGCTTTCCACAAAAATCGAAAGATTATCCTTTAAATCCCTGTTTAATTCCTCTGCAAGATTTAAACGCGTTTCCCTCACTTTTATCTGATCTATTAAAGCACGGTTACGCAAAACTGCGTTAATACGCGCAAGCACTTCGGTAAAATTAAAAGGCTTCGTTATATAATCATCAACGCCGGCTTCAAAACCGGCAACTTTATCTTTTACATCATCCAGAGCAGAAAGCATGATTATTGAAATATTTTTATAATTTGGATCATTTTTTAAAATTTTGGTAATTTCCTTACCTGTAACACCGGGCATTATATTATCAAGAATAATTAGATCGGGCTGGAATTTTTTTACTTTCTCCAGCGTTTCTGTTCCATTCTCGCTTTTTTCCACCACAAAACCCAGTTTTGACAGCATTACATCAAAAAAATCCAGGTTAACAGTTTCGTCGTCAGCAACCAATATTTTTGTTTGAGTATTCATTATCTGCTTCCCCCTATTAGTTTTTTTATTGTATAACATACTACTGGTGAAAGCAATAGAATAAAAGCCATAAATAAAAAAGAAATTCCCATAAAATCGCCGTATCGGGTATAAATTGTGTTTCCTTTTGCAAGAGGAACAGCCACATTAAGATAAGCTTCAGTAAAAGGTGCAGCTTCCGCCAATATCCTTCCGTTTGGATCGATTAGACAGGTCTGACCGGAAGCAGTGGAGCGAACCATGGAGCGATTATTTTCTATAGACCTGAAAACAGCCATGCCCAGGTGCTGTTTCTGGCACGGAAGGCTTGCCGCCCATGCGTCATTTGATATATTGATGAAAATATCAGCTCCCAAACGGGTAAAATTCCTTGATAAATAGCCGAATGTGTCTTCAAAGCATATCGGGACTGAAAAATTGAAATTTTCTGTGCGAAAAATTGTCGCTTCTTCTCCCTTTTCCCAGAAATGGGTGTCGGCATTACGCAAAGCATTGTAGAAGAACGGGAGTTGTTTTTTATACGGGAAGTGTTCGGTAAAAGGAACAAGATGGAGTTTTCTGTAAATCTGGGTTATTTGCCCTCTCTCCATTAATAAAGCCGCATTGTAATCTACCCTGTTATTTTCAATCGTTTCGGGGTTTTTTACAGGATCCATTCTGGCATCGTCATTACCTATTAAAAAAGGAATGTCTTTTTCTGACAAATAATCCAGAAGGTCTTTTACTATAAGCCATAAATCCTGATCAGTGCGGTATGTGGAATGCCAGTGAATTCGCGGGACAAAGGCGGTTTCCGGCCAGACAACGAGCTCTGGTTTCGGCGGCACGGCAAGCGCTTCATCAGAAAGACGTTTTAACCTTGAAAGATCAGTCCTGAATGCTTCCTGCCGCTGCCATGGAGTAGGGGCGTTCGATGCCTGCCACGGATCTGTGTTATGCTGGATAAGCGCGATCTGCACGCTTGGACAAGAAGAATAATCTTTTATGTTAAAGAAACCAAAAACAAGCGAAACGGCAAGCGCGCCTACCCAGATAATCGCAGGGATTTTTTCCTTGCGGAAAAAAATTACCGCGGAGTTATACAGAGTTAAAAAAAAGGATTTTTTTATAAAATACTTTTTCTTTTTTTTCTTCTCTATGTCTGAACATTCCAAAGGAATCCTATTTCTCTGCGTGAAACTATTTTGAAACGCTTCAGCCAGCCAGAAAGACGGAAATGTTACAAGAGCCGACACGCCCCAAACGCCTGTAATGCTTGCAATCTGAATTAGCGGAATTATCGTCCATTGAGAATAACCTGTTATTCCGTACGGATATCCCAAAAATCCCTTTGTGCGAAGATATTCATAAGCGAGAAAAAAAATCCATTGAACAAGATATACTTTTTTGGGATATAAAATATCAGCGAGTTTAAAGAAAAAAAAGACAATCGCAAGAAAAAAAAGATAAATGGTGTATACAACCGCTCCCGCTACATTATGAAAAGCCCATAACCAGTTATTGAACAGGAAATAAGTGAGAACTCCGTAAATTGCACCCCATCCGGTACATTGTGAAAGCGAATTTTTTTTTATCAAAATAATTATGGGGATGTACGCAAACCATGCAAAAAAAGGAAGACCGTTTTTAAAGATAATATTCGGAAACGAAACTGTAAAAAGAAGCGAGGCTGTAACTACAAGACCAAGCTGGGTTAATATAAAAACAATCGTATTTCTGCCGCTGCTCATTTTTTTGGATCGTTATCATCATTTAATTTCCATACAGCCTGTTTTAACTCACGGCCTGAACGGAAAGTAACAGCGCCGTGGGAACGAATGGCGATATTCTCTCCCGTTCTGGGATTACGCGCCCGGGAGCGTGCTTTTCTAATTTTTACATCAAACGTCCCAAAGCCTCTGAGTTCAATCACCTGGCGGTTTATGAGAGCGTCTTTCATTTCTTCGATAAAAAGATCGATTACATTGCGTATCTCTCCGCGGCTCATGCCCGTTTTTTCATACAAAGCGTCTATAATATCAGCTTTTGTAAATTTTCTTAACGACATGTCTCTCTTTAATTAATTGAGACTGTTCAAAAACTCCGGTTTTTGAACAGCTGCCGCGGACGCAAATTACTGCGCCGCTTTCATTGAATTGTAGTAACGCTGCATTCTGGATTTTTTACGCGCTGCTGTATTTTTTGGAATAATGCCTTTTCCGGCGGCAGAGTCCAGCTTTTTAATCATGTCCTTTAACGCCGTTTCAGCCTGCGGATCTTTTTTCTGCGCAAGCAATGTAAATTTCTTTGCGCTCGTTTTTATTGAACTTTTTGCGGATTTATTGCGAAGACGGCGTTCTTCACTCTTGCGGTGTCTCTTTTCCGCCGAACTTTTTTTCTTAGCCAAAGGAATTCCTCCAATAATAAATTACTTAAAATCCGACGGACGGCGCTCTTTACGTTTGCATTTTTCACATTCCGCCATATTTTTAACCTTGCCGCTCTCGAAGAGGGTTTTCATTTTAATTTCGCCCCCGCATGAACACATAAATCTTTGGGTAGCGCTGGCGGTACGGCTGTTTTTACTGGCCTGTGCCATGGTTTTCTCCTTAATGTAAACCTGTTTGACAAGCAGACTGGCTGCTTCACATGTAAAGTACTATAAAAGCGTTTCCGGTGTCAAGCTCAGGATATTAAAATTATTTCCTCTTCTTCGTCTCCGCCTGGAGGGAATAAATACAAATCCGGCAGTTTATAAGTGCGGTTAAGCGCGTACGAATGCGGAGTATGGAATTTGCTTGTAGATGTAAGACTGAAGAAATGACTTAGCGTTTCATAATCCGCCGATTCAACTTTTAATATGTATTTAAATTCTTTTGTCGTTTCAGGAATGTCGGCTGTGACAGGAGCCGGCCAGAAACTAAAAGCTCCCGGAGTGCTTTGAATCATCTTAAAGGGATTCTGCCAGTTGTTGTTCCTCATTTTTACAATCTCTCCCTCACAGAAAAGGGTAACATCGATATCGGTAATTGGTTCAAAACTGATGCCGTTAAAAATACGCCCGGAAATGGTTGGAATATCATATAACGGAAGAAGGACTCTGGTAGGAACCATGGTTGATCCGTCATGAGGCGCTGTCGGACGCATGTTGTGGCTTACAAGACGCAAACCCTTGTAAATGAGCGTTGTTATATCAGCTTCAAGCTGTTGATTCTTGATGCTGAATGTATCAATACGGGTAAACCCGCGGTTTGATACAATATAATTCGGCTCTATGCGGTTTAACGTATAACAAATAGTATCTATCCGGCATTGATAACAAAGACAGGTCTTCTCCGGATTGCCGTTTTGCTGTATCTCATCAAATATCTTCTGGACTGCCTGTACGACAAAATCTTCGTTTGTATTGTGTATATCCATTTTATTCTCCCTCAGTTATTTGTTTTATTATATCACAAGAGTCTGAAAAAGTCTTTAGGGTATTTTTATATTTTTTATCAATGAATACTCTGACGGTATACAATGTTTTAATAAAAGCATTGACAAGTTCACTTTTAAACGCGCTGGAACTACCGCTGAAACTGCAATTCTCATCAATGACAAAAAGACCGGTCTCAAAGGAAACAGGTTCAGGAATATCAATAATGATGTCTTTAATCCCTAAAACCGCTTCTATTTTCTTCTCTGCCTGTGAGCGGTATTTAATATCCCTCATGGCGGTAATATCGATCTGATCGTGGGGAATTTCAGCAAAAGTTATGAAAATTCGCCCCTCATGTACATTTTTTATTAATTGATCGTCCGTTTTTTCTTCAAGAAGCGTAAAAAGACCCGTATCGTCAAGATTATACAATTGCTCGCCGCTTATTTTTTTTGATTCCAGACCGTTTAGAATGGCTTTTTTTACCATTGCAGTTGCGGAGCGTACATTACGATGCCAATATACGGTTCTGTACATGAGGTATTTTGAAAAAAGTATCGATTCAACATTAGGAATCAATCTGGAATCGATGTCCGCTCCCCTTTCTTTGTCAGGATAAAGCCTTGAAAGTATAAAATCCACATCCTGAGCGCCGTAAGGGACGCCGCAGTAGCGCGCGTCCCTGTTTAGGTAATCGAGTTTATCCGGATCAAGAGCGCCGGAAAGAAGCTTTCTGTAAAAAAAAAGTTCATCGCTTTTTATTTCAGTAATTCCTTTATCGACAATCGCGGCTGTAAGATACGGGTCCGCTCCGGTGTCCGCTACAAGGCTTTTCAGCGGTTCTGTTAAAATAATGGAACCTGTCAGCGTTTCATGGCTTATAAGCGGCAGTTCCTTTAACGAGTGGGTGTAGGGGAAGTGCCCGATGTCATGAAGAAGGCACGCAGCCATGAATGACTTTACCCCTTCGTCTGTAAGCCAAAGAGAGGCTCCGCGTTCCGCAAGATTTTGAAGCAGTCTTCTTCCAAGATGATAAACGCCTATTGAATGGCTTGCTCTTGTATGGGTAGCGCCGGGATAAACCTGATAAACCGGTCCCAGTTGAAAAATCCGGCTTAATTTCAGGAAGGGAAGAGCCTGAGTTAAAAGAGCCTGCTTATCAGTCATATAAACATGACCCCATAAAACATCCCTGACAGGATGGGTATATCCTTCTGTCAATGAAGCTTCAATTGTTTTTATCATTCGATTGAATTATAGAATAAATTCTGATATTTTACTATAATGTGCCTGTCTTACTATCAGGATGGTGAATTTACAGGCAGAGGAGGCGGTTATAAAAAATTACAAGTTTTCATTTCTGATTTTTTTACTCGCAGCCGTTTTCGCATCGCCTGTTCAGGGACAGGACAGAGGTTCCATCCCTGAGGAACTGCTGCGTCCGGGATGGGGTGAGGCTCCGCGTTACCCGTCAGATATGGTTATAGGAGAGCTGGGGCAGGGAAGAGCGTCGGCTGCCGCTTTTAATCATGCGTCTTCCGTCGCGTCCGCTCTTTTATCAAGGCAAAGGGGACATTCATCGCTTTCAAATGTAAATCCTGCTATAATTGACAGTTATCTGTCTGCGCTGGGACGAATATCGCCGGTTTCGTTCAGACTTGGCGGAGGCAGGGAAGAAGCCGACGGCTCGGTTTCTTTTTTAATACGCTACATTGGAAGGGAATATGGAATGACAGGTGAATTGTATATTAGATATATTACAAAACAGGTTGTGAATGAAAACGGAGAAACAATAGCTGCGGGAAGCTGGGTTTTTGATGATTTACTGTTTGAAGAAGCCAGAAGCCGTGAAGAAGAAAACCAGGATGCTTTGCAGCGTGCGCAGAATCACAGGCTTAATTATATGCCTTATGAAAGATTTTTTTAGGAAATTATTATGGCGACACCAGTAGGAAGAATAGAAAGGGAATTTTTTCTGAAAGCGATGTTTGATGAAAAAATTCCTGTCAGGTATATAAAAGACAGAACCGAATTTGTTTTCACCCTTGATCAACCCGCGGGCGAAGAACTGGTTTTCCGTCCCAACAGGCAAATGGGAAAATTGAAGCCTCACATTAAATTGCCGCTTCTTTTTAACTACCGCGGACAGGTTGTCGATTTTAATGTTGAAATACTGGCACAGAAAGATGATCTTGTTTACTGCAAAACACCGGAGATACTTCATAAAAATCTTGACAGAAATTACCTGCGGGTAAACACGCCCTCGGATATAAAAATACTTTTTACCTTTCAGGGAGACCGCTATAATCTCTCCTTCCCGAAAATAAATGAATATGAAAATATTACCGGAGAAGATATTGTGCATAGAATGGATACGGGCAATCTTTCCGGTTTGGTAAGACAAATAACGGCTTCGCTTTCCAATTTTGCGGACGGTTATAAAATTGTTAATTTCAAGGATAAAAAACCTGAAGTCATGGAAGAGTACCTTGTCGCAGAAATGGGGAAGACTCTTTTCATTCCTTCCACCGCCGGTTTCTTGCCAAAGACAGATCCGTATCCAAAAAAAAGAATAGTAACAGAAGAGCTTTTCAAGCGTTATCTTGAAGGCACCGGAGTGGGAACATCATTTCTTAATGACAATTGCGTGCGTTTTTTAAAGAAAAAATTGGACGAAAATATTTTTTCTGACGCATGGGTTCCCATATTATTTCATGAATACGTTATTGGGTATATTCACATCTGGATAACCAATAGTTCAAGACCGCCTTTTGATTTCAACATACTTGATAATGTTTACCAGTATGCCAAGGTTCTTGCTTTTGCCCTAAAGGAAAACGGCTATTTTGAATACGGCAGGGTAGATAATGAACCCTTTGAAGGAAGAGTTCTGGATATAAGCGCATCAGGGCTTCTTTTTGCCTACCCTCTTGGAACAACCCTTTTAGCTACGCTTTTGGTTGACGCTGAATTGACCGTAACAATCGAGGCACCTGCCCGCACTATCAATGTTGTAGCCAGAATTGTAAGACGCTTTAAGGACAGGACAGCGGGTTATTTCGGCTGTCGTTTTATAAATATTGCCCCCGAAGATACGCGCTTTTTATTTGAACATTTGTACGGCAGACAGCTCGAAGACAAAGACTCAGGCTTCCTTTCCGGTCAGGTATAAAAATTTTCGATGCAAATATTAACGAAGCAACTATCTTATCTTTCCAGTTTACGATACACATAACGATGAGGGCTGTCGGCAGCGGAGCCGAGTTTTTCGCGCCGCCATTGCGCGTACTCTGACCAGTTGCCGTCGTACCATACAACCTCTCCGTCTTCAAAGGCGAGAATGTGCGTAACGATACGATCCAAAAACCAGCGGTCATGGCTTATAACAAGGCTGACTCCCGCGAAAACATCCAGAGCTTCTTCAAGTGCGCGTAACGTGTTAACGTCAAGGTCGTTTGTCGGCTCGTCAAGCAGAAGAACATTCGCTCCTTCCTTGAGCATCATTGCAAGGTTGAGCCTGTTCCGCTCGCCACCCGAAAGAACTCCCACTTTTTTTGACTGATCCGCTCCCGAAAAATTATACCAGGCGCAGTAGGCGCGGGAATTCACTTCGCGCGCACTCTGGCTGGAACCTAATCTTATTAAATCCTGTCCGCCTGAAAGCTGCTCCCAGACGCTTTTTTCATTGTCAAGGTTTGCGCGCATTTGATCGGCATAGCCAAGCTGGACGCTTTCTCCGATGCGAAGATCACCACAGTCCGGTTTTTCAACTCCGGCGATCAGTTTAAAGAGGGTAGTCTTGCCCGCTCCGTTGGGACCTATAATGCCGACGCACGCTCCGGGCGGGACAGTAAAGTTCATGTTATCAAAGAGAAGTTTATCGCCGTATGACTTGGAAAGACCGGAGGCTTCAATTACAAGTTTTCCAAGATGAGGACCTGCAGGAATTGTAATTTTGCTTCCCTGCGCCGCTGTCTTGGCTCTTTCCCTCTCGTCATCCTGATAGAGTTTTTCATATTGGGTAATACGCGCCTTGCTTTTGGCGTGCCTGCCTTTTGGACTCATTCTTATCCATTCAAGTTCGCGCTGCAGGGTTTTTCGTCTGTCGCTTTCTCCCTTTTCTTCCTGCGCCAGACGCTGCTCTTTCTGCTCAAGCCAGCTTGAGTAATTTCCCCTCCAGGGAATCCCTTCGCCGCGGTCAAGTTCGAGTATCCAGCCTGCAACATTATCAAGGAAATAACGGTCGTGGGTAACTGCGATGATAGTTCCTGAGTAATCGCGAAGGTGGCGTTCAAGCCAAGCTACGGTTTCCGCGTCAAGGTGGTTAGTCGGCTCGTCGAGTAACAGAATATCCGGTTTCTGTAAAAGAAGGCGGCATAGCGCGACCCTGCGCCTTTCCCCGCCTGAGAGATGATCGATTACTTCGTTTCCCGGAGGACAGCGAAGCGCTTCCATGGCAAGCTCCAGACGGCTGTCAAGATTCCAGCCGTCGGCTGCTTCGATTTTTTCCTGAAGCTCAGCCTGCTTCGCGCCGAGTTTGTCATAATCGGCGTCAGGCTCTCCGAACGCTTCGCTTACTTTATCAAATTCAGCAAGCAAAGAGACAAGTTCCTTCGCTCCTTCGCTGACAATTTCCCTGACGGTTTTTCCTGCTTCAAGCACAGGCTCCTGTTCAAGGCAGCCGATTTTATAACCCGGAGTGAGCATTGTCTCTCCGATGAATTCTGTGTCAGTACCTGCGAGTATTTTTAAAAGAGATGATTTCCCCGATCCGTTAAGACCGATAACGCCGATTTTCGCGCCGTAAAAATAAGAGAGACTAATGTCTTTTAAAACCTGTTTTGTCCCGTGTTTTTTCCCGACACGGTGCATGGAGTAAATTACTTTTTTATCGTCAACTGTCGCCATGGGGAAATTATAACACATAGATATAAATCACAATAGATAATATTATCTCATAATGGAAACCCCGCAGCAGATGAGCGGTAAATCCGCTTTTGATTATTTTATCGATGAAAAAATAAAAACCGGCTGGAATCTGGGGGATACTCTTGACGCGCATGAAAAACGAATTTCATGTGAAACATTGTGGGATAATCCAAAGGCAAACCATGTTTTATTCAGCGGTGTTAAAAAAGCAGGATTTGATATTGTCCGAATTCCTGTAACATGGATGGGACATTTTGGAGGCGCTCCTGATTTTCTTATCGAAGAATCTTTTTTACAGCGAGTCGAAGAAGTAACCGGTTACGCGCAAAAGGCGGGATTAAAAGTAATCATCAACATGCATCATGACGGCATGACAGAAAGCCCTAAAAAAAATTCCGGCTGGCATTCAATCAACAGGGCGCGTAAAAGCAAAAAGGGATACGATGAAGTTACGCGCACATTTATGCAGCTCTGGAAACAGATAGCGCGATATTTTAAAAACCACGGTGACTGGCTTTTTTTTGAACCGATGAACGAAATACACGATGGTCATTGGGGAAATGATGAAAACGGCGAATTAAATGTTACACAGAACTTGAAAAAACAGTTTGAAATTATCAATAAATGGAATCAGGTTTTTACCGATACTGTACGCGAAACGGGCGGAAATAATTCAGAAAGGTTTTTGGTAATTCCCGGATACTGTACAGTCGCTGAATATACAACTTCCTTCTTAAAACTGCCCAAAGACAGCGCTTTAGATAAACAAGTTGTCACTTTTCATTATTACGATCCTTATGAATTTTCAATTGAAGGATCGCAGAGTAAATGGGGCAGCGTACAAGACAGAAAAAAAGTTGATAGGGGCTTTACGCCTTTCAGGAAAAAATTTATTGATAAAAAAATACCGGTTATAATCGGAGAGTCAGGAGCTGTTTTACAGCTTCATCCTGATGACAAAGAAAAAGAAGAGATCGCGCGTAAAAGCAGACTCGATTATATCTCGTTTGTATACAATAAGGCAAAAGAATACAAGTTAGTTCCTTTTTATTGGGACTGCGGAGCTGTAACTGGCGGCGGGGAAAAATTTGGTCTTTTTAACCGCCGTAATGGAAAACCCAACTCACCTGAAAGCGATAGAATTATTAAAGCAATGACTGGGTATTAATATCAATCTTGTAAATTGAATTGAAAAATATGATAATTGCGCATGTCTCTGAACTGGAAAGAAATCAATCTTGTGCTCGAAGAACTGTCGCTGGAAGGCTCTCAGATTCAGAATGCCGTTCAAAGCGCCTTTGACGTGATAGTACTGCGCGTCCATAAAAAGGGAGAAACAAAAAACATTTTAATTTCGCTTGGATCGGGAGCATGCAGACTGCATCAAACTTTTTCAGCTTTTCCAAAAACCGATAAGCCTCTGCGTTTTGCGCAATTCTTAAATTCCAGAATTGTTAACGGATGGATTACAGAAGCTGTCCAGCTTGGCGACAACAGGATTGTCCGCCTAGCCGTTAAACGCGGTGAGTTTATTTATAAATTGTATGTCAGACTCTGGTCAAACGCGGCGAACTTTATCGTTACAGATAGTGACGGCGTAATACTGGATGCGATGCGCCGTCTTCCCAAAAAAGGAGAAGTAACAGGCGGGACCTTTCTTCCTGAGAACATTGAAGTAAAAACAAACGTTTTAAAACGCGAATATAAAGTGCGGCAGCTTGAAGGCGAAGGTTCATTCTGCCAAAAGCTAGATAAATATTACGCTGAAAAGGGAGGCTCTCTCTCTTTGGAAGCGTTAAAAGAACAGGCGAAACGTAATTATGAGGGCAGCATGGGGCGAATCGCCGCTGCTCTTGAAAGACTGCGTGAAAAGAAAAAATCGTTCTCTGATGCAGACCGTTTTAAAAAATACGGTGATTTAATTTTATCGAATATCGCTTTTATAAAACCGGGAGATAAATGGCTTGAAACTGAAATTGATGATGAACAGTTTCGTATCGGACTTGATCCTTTAAGTAAACCTTCCGTCTGCGCGGAAAAATACTACGAGCAGTACCGCAAAGCAAAAAGCGGACTCTCTGAAATACAGAGGGAAATAGAGGCGGGAGAAAAAGAATTAAAAGAAATAAATGAAAAACTGGAAAGGCTTCTTGAAGAAAAAAATCCCCTTGTCCTTGCAAAACTTTTAAAATCTGTTTCTGGGCATGGTATAACTGTACAGGTTTCCAAAAAAGATAAATCGCGTCCGGGGCTTTCGTTTAAACGCGGAGAGTGGCTTATCATTGTGGGAAGGGATGCTCGGGAAAACGATGAACTTTTGCGCCGCTATGTAAAGGGAAATGATCTTTGGCTTCATGCCCGTGATTATCACGGCTCTTATGTTTTTGTAAAACAGCGCGCAGGAAAGTCGGTGCCTCTTGATATCCTCCTTGACGCGGGAAACCTAGCGATTTTTTACTCAAAGGGAAGGAACAACCGCAAGGGTGATTTATTCTATACCCAGGTGAAGTACCTTCGCCGCGCAAAAAACGGACCGAAAGGACTTGTCATCCCTACTCAGGAAAAAAATCTTCATGTTGCTGTGGATGACGAGCGTCTTCGCTCGCTTGAAGAGTGCAAAGTCTATAGTGTTTAATTTTTTTAAAAATCCGGATATTATTTTTCAAGGAGATTTAAATGATCGCTGTTATAAAACAGGGAGCAAGCGAAAAGCAAGTCGCAAGCCTTATGTCATGGTTTCAATCCCGGGGACTTAAAACCCATCTTTCCGAAGGTGAATTTCAAACCATTATAGGTCTTATCGGAGATACAAGCCGGATCGACGTCGATCTCCTTCAGGGGCTTGAAATCGTGGAATCTGTAAAAAGGATCAGCGAGCCGTTTAAAAGCGCGAACAGAAAATTTCACCCCAAAGATACAGTTGTTGATGCCGGGGGAATTAAAATCGGCGGCGGTAATTTTCAGGTGATCGCAGGTCCATGTTCTATTGAGTCATCCGAGCAAATTCTAAACATTGCCCAAAACGTAAAAGAGTCGGGAGCGGCGCTGCTTCGCGGCGGCGCGTTTAAGCCGCGCACTTCTCCCTATGCTTTTCAGGGTTTGCGCGCAGAGGGCATCGAACTTTTGCTGGAAGCGAAAGCGAAAACCGGAATGCCCATTGTAACAGAGATAATGAACGCTGTTCATCTGCCGTTATTCGAACATGTTGATGTGATTCAGGTCGGAGCGCGCAACATGCAGAACTTTGAACTTTTAAAAGAGCTCGGTCAGGTTAAAAAACCAATTCTTTTAAAAAGAGGATACGCGAACACGCTTCAGGAACTTTTAATGAGCGCTGAGTATATCATGGCGGAGGGAAACAGCGACGTCATTCTCTGTGAGCGGGGAATACGGACATTTGAAACATATACAAGAAATACCCTCGATCTTTCTGCTGTTCCTGTGCTGCGCGAACTTTCCCATCTGCCTGTGATTATCGATCCAAGCCATGCAATCGGAGTGTCGCGTTTTATTAAACCGATGGCTCTTGCCGCCGTTGCAAGCGGAGCGGACGGTCTTTTAATAGAAGTGCATAACGATCCGCAGAACGCGGCGTGTGACGGCGCGCAATCGCTCACCCCTGATCAGTTTGCAGAACTTTGTGTAAAAATTAAAAAGGTGCGCGAGGCAGTTGCAGAATCATGAACGTAGGCATAATAGGGTTTGGGCTTATCGGAGGTTCATTTGCGAAAGCGTACAAGGCGGCAGGACACACAGTATTCGCTGAAGATACCGATAAGAGCATACTCGATTTCGCTGTTTTATCGGAAGCAGCCGACGCTCATCTTGATATTGACGCAATAAAAAAATGCGATCTTGTCATTATCGCCCTTTATCCGCAGGCAGCGGTAAAAGCGTTAGATGAAATAGCTCAGCATATAAAGCATGAAGCAACCGTTATCGACTGCTGCGGTACAAAAAGAAATATCTGCGAGGCAGGTTTTAAAGCCGCTTCCCTATACGGATTTACCTTTGTCGGCGGTCATCCTATGGCAGGCACCGAGCAGTCGGGTTTTAAGCACAGCAAGGCGAATATGTTTAAGGGTGCGTCAATGATCATTGTGCCGCCTGTGTATGACGACATCGAATTTCTTGAAAAAATTAAAGAGCTTCTTTCTCCCGCGGGTTTCGGGAAAATAACCGTTTCCACAGCCGAAAAACACGATATGATGATCGCCTTCACTTCGCAGATGGCGCATCTTGTGTCCAACGCTTTCATTAAAAGCCCGACAGTATTTAAACACAAGGGTTTTTCAGCGGGGAGTTATAAAGACCTGACCCGCGTAGCGTGGTTAAATGAATCGATGTGGGCTGAACTTTTTCTGGAAAACAGGGAACATCTTTTAAATGAACTGGATTTGCTTCTTGCGTCTCTTGGAGAGTACAGGGAAGCGTTAAACGCAAATGATTTTGAAAGGCTTAAAAGCCTTCTCTTTGACGGGAAACGCCTTAAGGAAGAGGTTGACAGGCGATGACAAATATAGAAGTCAGCGTATCAAAAAAATATTCAGTGTTAATCGGCTCAGGTCTTTTATCCGAAGCCGGGCAGAAAATCGCCTCTGTCTGCACAGGAGAGAAGGTTCTCATTGTAACAGACGATATTGTTGATAAATTATACGCAGACTCTGTTACGCTGTCATTACAGGCTCAGGGGTATGTAGTATCAAAATTTGTATTTCCAAACGGAGAAGATTCAAAGAACGCGGACACATATGTATCATTACTAAACAAACTTGCTGAAGAGAACCTCACAAGATCGGATATTATTGCGGCTCTTGGAGGCGGGGTAGTCGGCGATCTTGCCGGTTTCGCGGCATCAACTTATCTTCGAGGCATTTCTTTCGCTCAGATACCAACCACCTTGCTTGCTATGGTTGATTCGTCTGTTGGGGGAAAAACGGCGGTAAACCTGAACGCGGGGAAAAACCTTGCCGGAGCTTTTTATCAGCCTGATATTGTTTTATGCGATTACGATACGCTTAAAACGTTAAACGAAGAAACATTCAACGGCGGCTGCGCTGAAATGATAAAACACGGCTTTATCCTGAGCGAAGAGCTTTTTGAACTTTTAAAAAAACCTCTTGCACGCCAGATTGAAGACATTATTGCACGTAACATAACAATAAAGCGGGATATTATCGCCAAGGACGAGAGGGATAACGGTATACGCCAGATATTGAATTTCGGCCATACGGCTGGACACGGCATCGAAAAAAACAGCGGCTACAGCATAACACACGGCAAAGCGGTCGCAATTGGAATGGCTATTGCATGCAGGGGAGCGTTCCGCGCGGGACTGTGCAGTGAAAACTGTTATACGCAATTAATCGAAGTTTTGAAACAGTACAGACTGCCGTTTATTACCGATATTCCCGCAGAAAAGTTGATTGAAGCGTCTTTAAGCGATAAAAAACGAAGAAACCAAAACATTACACTTATCGTACCTGAAAAAATCGGGAAATGCGTTTTGAAGAACTTCAGCATGGAAGAAGCCGCCGCTTTTTTCAGGCTTGGCATGAAAGAGTGAGGAACCTGGATTGGATGTTAAAATACAGCCGCGCTCTTTAAGCGGAAATGTAAAAGCCATACCTTCAAAATCCCAGGCTCACCGCGCTTTAATCTGCGCTTCTTTAGCAGCGGATAACCTTTCGTTCATTGAATGTTCAGGCGATTCCAATGATATTGAAGCGACTGCGTCTTGCCTTCGCGCTCTTGGAGCGGAAATCAGGCGGGAAAATCAAAATGATCAAAGTTCCGAAGGTTACTTTGTCCGACCTTTAGAAAAAAATCAAAATGACATCTCTGTATCGCTTCCCTGTGTGGAAAGCGGCAGTACGTTCCGTTTTTTGCTACCCATTGTCTGCGCACTTGGAAAAAAAACTAACTTTCTGCTTGAAGGCCGTCTGCCGGAGCGTCCGATCTCTCCGTTATACGAAGAGCTTTCAAAAAAAGGGTGTAAGTTATCTCCAAAAGGGTTAAATCCATTTTGCACGGAAGGAAAATTATCGCCGGGAATTTTTGAACTTGACGCCGGAGTATCATCGCAGTTTATAAGCGGTCTTTTATTCGCTCTTCCTTTACTTGAAGCTGACAGTAAAATTCATTTAAAAGGACGGGTGGAGTCGTTTCCTTATATAGAAATGACATTAGCGATGCTGGAAATTTTTAAAATAAAAATTGAGTTTAAGGAAAATATTTTTTACATTAAGGGAAATCAAAAATATATTTCTCCGGAAAAACTGCGCATCGAAGGAGACTGGTCAAACGCCGCTTTCTGGCTTGCCGCCGCGGCGTTAGGTGAAAACGCCGTAACCTGCGAAGGACTGGATTTACAGTCAAAGCAGGGGGATAAGGCGGTTATCAATATACTTGAAAAGTTCGGCGCGAACATTAAAAAACACGGCTCTTCTGTAACGGTGTCAGGCGGGAAACTGCGCGGAGCGGAAATTGACGCCCGTGACATTCCTGATCTTGTGCCTGTACTGGCGGTTGCCGCCTGTGCCGCGCAGGAGCAGACCGTTATCCGAAACGCAGGACGGCTTCGCATCAAGGAAAGCGACAGGCTGGAAGCGGTATCTTCCGTCCTGCGCGCGCTGGGCGCTGATATTCGCGTAACGGATGACGGGTTGATTATTAACGGAGGTTCTTCCCTGACAGGAGGGGAAGTTTCCTCCTGGGGAGATCACAGAATGGCAATGAGCGCCGCCGTCGCGTCAATTTTATGCAGTCAGCAGGTTGTAATTAAGGACGCGCAGGCTGTTAATAAGTCTTATCCTGGATTTTTTGACGATTTTCGTCTGCTTGGCGGCTCAATCACTATCATTTAAAAGGCGGTTTTATGTCTTCCGTTTATGGAAAAAAAATAAAAATATCGATATTTGGGCAGTCACATTCTCCCGCAATCGGAGTGAACATTGACGGGCTGCCTGCCGGGATTAAGCTCGATATGGATGAGCTTCGCGTGTTTATGAAAAGAAGGTCTCCCGGGAAAGACGATATTTCCACCAGCCGCACAGAAGCTGACGAACCTGAAATAATCTGCGGAATTGTAAACGGAGTAACATGCGGCGCGCCTCTTACTGTTGTTATCCGCAATACAGACGCGCGTTCTTCAGATTACAGCCAGTTACGCGACACTCCGCGCCCTTCTCATTCCGATTATGCCGCTCATGTAAAATTTAACGGTAATCATGACATATCAGGAGGAGGGCATTTTTCAGGAAGGCTTACAGCTCCACTTTGCGCCGCAGGAGGGATATGCCTGCAGATTCTGAAAAGTTCAGGAATAAATATATGCGCTCATATTCTGCAAACAGGCGACGCGAAAGACGATTCTTTTGACATGGCGGGAGTGTCGTTAAAAGATTTTATGGCGATCAGCGAAAATCCCCTGCCTGTTCTGCGGCGCGAAGCAGGCGAAAAAATGAAACAGGAAATTTTAAACGCAAAAGAAAAGGGCGATTCAATCGGAGGAATTATCGAATGTGCGGCGGTTGGGATTCCCGCAGGGATTGGAGATCCAATGTTTGACGGTATTGAAAACCGTATAGCGCAGATTGTTTTCGGCATACCCGCAGTTAAAGGGATTGAGTTTGGAAATGGTTTTGCGGCCGCGGGAAATTTTGGTTCCAAAAACAACGATCCTTTTTTTGTTGATGAAGGAAAAATTAAAACACGAACCAATAACTCCGGCGGCATTACAGGCGGGATTACAAACGGGATGCCCGTAATTTTCCGCGCGGCGTTTAAGCCGACGCCCTCCATCGGTATACAGCAGGAAAGCGTGAGCCTGTCGCGCCTTGAAAATACCGTTTTAAAGATAAATGGAAGGCACGATCCATGTATTATTGTCCGCGCTGTTCCCTGCGTTGAAGCCGCCGCAGCAATTGCGCTTTATGACGCTTATCTGGATCGATAAAGTAAAATGAAAAAAACATTCGGGCTGCTGGGTGAAAAACTGGGACACAGTTTTTCGCCGAAGATTCACAGTTATCTCGGCGATTATGAATATCCGTTATACGAAATATCGCCCGGCGGTCTTGACGTATTCATGACGCAGAGAAGTTTTGACGGTATCAATGTGACAATCCCGTATAAACAGGCGGTTATTCCGTATTGCGCGTCTTTATCGAATGAAGCGCGGCTGATAGGCAGCGTAAACACGATAATCAAGGACAAAGACGGAGCCTTGCACGGGCATAACACAGATTACTTTGGGTTTTGCGTAATGCTGGAACGCGGAAAAATCGATCCAAAAGGAAAAAAAACGATTGTTCTGGGAGACGGCGGATCTGCAAAAACAATCAGATACGCGCTCGGGCTACTTGGAGCAGGCGAGATAATTACTGTTTCAAGACGCGGTGAAAATAATTACGAAAATATCGCAGAGCATTATAACGCGCAGGCGCTTGTAAATACAACACCCGTTGGAATGTTTCCTGATAACGGGAACAGCCCTTTAAATCTTGATAAATTCTTGCAGCTAACAGGAGTTGCCGACCTTATTTACAACCCAGTACGGACAAAATTACTTCTGGATGCAAAGCGGCTTGATATTCCGTGTGTGAGCGGTCTTGCAATGCTGGCTGCCCAGGCTGAAATGGCAAGCAGGTTATTCATCAATGAAAATGAAAGACCTCATCTTATCGATTTAATTATAAAAACTCTTGTAAAAGACACTCAAAACATCGCTCTTATAGGCATGCCCGGCTGCGGAAAAAGCACAGTAGGTAAAATACTTGCAGGAAAAATGAAAAGACAGTTTATTGATACCGATGATCAAATTGTTAAAGCGGCAGGGAAGAGTATAAAAGAAATTTTTGAGGAAGACGGAGAAGACTCTTTCCGGGTTTTGGAAACCCGCATACTTACTGAAGAAACAAAAAAAAGCGGTATTGTGATTGCCGCGGGAGGCGGCATTGTAACGCGGAATGAAAACCTCGATCTTCTGCGGCAGAATAGCCTTATAATCTACCTGAAACGCGATCTTGCGGATCTTGCAACAGGCGGCAGACCACTTTCACGGAAAGTTGGAGTTGAAACTCTGGCAAAACAGCGTCTTCCACTGTATGAAGCGTGGAGCGATCATGCTCTTTTTGTTCAGAAGACTCCAAATCAAACATCAAAACGAATTTTGGAATACTATAAATAAATCCGGCTGCTTTACATACAGGTGAAAATCATGTCGCTGCTTAACGGAAAATGCGATATGATGTTTATGGGACAAATACCTACGAATTTATGGAGTTACTGTAACAGCGATTCAACGGCAGCCATAACCTGCAGAGTATCCCAATAAATGCTGCCTATAATCATGCCGGCTATTTTTCCTTCCCTGTCTATTAAATAAGAAGTGGGTATCATTTCAACTCCATAAACACTGCCGACATTGCCGTCAGAATCAAGCAGGACGGGGAATGAATAATCGTTATCCTGAATGAATTGGCGCACTGTGTTTGAATCTTCTCTTAAATTAACCGCAAGAATTTCAAAACCTTTATTTTTATATTGATTATATAAATTGTTCATGGAAGGCATTTCCCTTACGCAGGGAGGACACCATGTTGCCCAAAAATTCAAAAGAACCAATTTTCCTTTATGGGAAGATAAAGATGTATTTTCATCGTCAAGAATCTCAAGCGTAAAATCACGCGGTTCCTTCCTCGGTTCAACCGCTTTAATATTTGCGGCAAGGAGGAGCTGCGCGGTATCGGACATGTTTGAATCGATTCCTGAACTGTTATTTTTCAACAAAAGAAAAGTGACTGCCAGCGCGCATAAAATAAATAGTGAAAAAATTATATTTTTATTTCTTTTATTCATAATGCCCCCGTGAATTTCATCTGAAGTTTTTGCATGGCGATGTTCAGAGCTGAAAAATGCCCTGTCATTATCAATATGCCGATAATAATAAGCAAAGCAGCGCTGATTTTTTTAATTAATTGAAGTTTGTTTCTGAACCACTTGGCGGGAACAAGGTAGCGGTCAAAAAAAACAGCGGCAAGCAGGAAGGGAAGACCGAGCCCGAATGAATAAACTGCCAGATAAAAGGCGGCAATTCCCGCTTTGCCGCTCTGTCCTGCCAGAAACAGCACTCCTGCCAGAACCGGTCCTATGCAAGGAGTCCAGCCTGCTCCGAAAGCCGATCCTGCAAGAAAAGCGCCTATCAATCCTTTTGGCTTACTATTGATATTAAGGCGTTTTTCGTAATTAAGAAATGAAAGAAAATCAAATAAAATATTCAATCCAAGAACAATGACAATAATTCCTGAGGCAATCCGTATATATCCGGAAAGACCGCCCATTAAAAGGAAAGTAGACGAAACAATAATACTGAATATGATAAAAACCGCCGTAAAGCCAAATATGAAAAATAAGGCGGTAAAAAAAAGAACAAAACGTTTTTTGCCTGTTTGTTCATTTTCTTCCTGCGATAACGCAACTCCTCCCGCGCTGCCCAAAATACCAAGATATGATGGTATCAGAGGAAGCACGCACGGAGAAAAAAAAGACAACAAACCTGCGGAAAAAGAAAGCAGCAACGAAGGATAATTACTCATATTTTTGATTATACGTATATTTTAATTTATTTATCAGGGAAATGAAAGGAATGCGTAAAATTAATAATTCTCATTTTTACTTGAATCCTGCCTGCGCAAACACTAGAGTTAATATATATGGAAACTGCGCTTGTCCAAAAGAGAAGGATTCGGGGTCCTGTCGGCGCAGGATTATTTTATCCTGACGACAGGAAAGAATTAATGGAATACCTCAAATCCTTCGATCTGGAGGAGAGCGCCGGCGGAAACGCGCAGGCGATAATCGCGCCGCACGGCGCGTGGAGTTATTCCGGTTCTCTTGCCGCGCGCGCTTTTTCCTCGGCTATTGGAAGAAAAAGAAAAATCAATAGAGTAGTCATTCTAGGTCCAATTCATGATAAAAGGGAAAAAGGGATTTTTTTGTCAAATTCCCACTATTTTTACACTCCGCTTGGGAATATTCCAGTAGATACTGAGATTTCCGAGGAACTTGAATTTAACAGCGAACACATTGAAATAAACGACATTCCCCATCTTGGAGAACATTCCATCGAAATAATTCTTCCCTTTGTAAAGTACTGTTTCCCGCGCGCTTCAATTATTCCGGTACTGATGGGACAGCCTGATAACTTTTTCATAAGAGACCTTGCAAAAGCGCTGAAAACAGTGATTACCCCGATCCTGGATGAGACGCTGATTGTAGTATCCTGCAATCTCTCATGCGACAATGACAGCGCAAACGCGCGCTTTCTTGCGCAGGAGTGCCTGCGCCTTTTTTCGGAAAAAGACGCAAACGCTCTTGCCTCCGCCATTCTGGACGGGAAACTCAATGCCTGCGGAGGCGCTCTTGTTGTCAGCCTTTTTGAAAGCGGACTTTTAAGGAAAACAAAAACCTGTTTAAAGGACGATAATATGGTCAGCGCCGTAGATGCGGAAAACAATACTGTTTTTTACAGCGAGGTCTCTTTTATTTAATCGCTTGCAGCCGATAATCTAATATGAAAAAAATTATATTGATTATTTTGACGGTTTTATTGCTGGTTTCCTGCAAAACAAAGCCGCAGATTGTGGAAGACATTATTGTTGAAGTTGAGAAAGATATTGAGGTAGAAGAGCCGGTATTTGAGATTTTATCAATCGCGATAATTCAGGCGGATTTAATTAATACCCAATTTGAAACAATTTTGAAAATTGAAAATCCAAACGCGTTTCCCGTTGAACTCTCGGCAATCAGGTACGAGCTATTCGGCAACGGTCTTTTATGGGCTGATGGTATTGAAAACAATCTGCTTAAAGTGCCTGCCAAAGATTCGCTTGAAACCAAATTTATTTTCTCGATGAATTTTATCAATATGAATAGAAGGCTTCTTGACGATGTTATCGCCATGCGGCGGGTTCAATATAACTTCAAGGGTGACGCTTATGTCCGTGCGCTTGCTTCACGCGTAAAAACCTTTACCATGAAATATAATATTTCAGGATATTCTGAAGTCAAGCCAAAATCGAATTAATAACCGCCCGTATAGCCGACACGCTGCAGAGTCCTTTGAGACGCTGAAGACATTTTACTGCCTGCAAATGATTTAACATCCGATGCGGTTTCCGGTTCCTGTTCGCTGAAATTAATTGATCTCACCGATGCCGGTACTGTAACAGAAGTCAAAGATGAGCAGGAGTTAAACGATCCTTCGTTTATGCGGCTGATTGTTCCGGGCAGTGCAATTGCCGTTAATCCTGAACAACCGTAAAAAGCAAAAGAACCTATTACCGCAACGCCTTCAGGAATTACCGCCGACTGTAAATTTTTACAGTTGTAAAATGCGCGGGGAGGTATATTTCTGATTCCCGCAGGCCAGCTTACCGATGTTAAACCTGATTCCTGAAAGGCGCCTCCGCCGATTACATATATATTACCCGGAAATTTTACAGTTGATAATGAAGCGCAATTCCTGAAAGCCAAAACACCTATTGTTGTAAGCGAATCCGGAAGAGTAACGGCGGATAACGATATGCAGTTGTCGAACGCGGCTTCTCCTATGCTTATCAGCGTACCCGGAAGGGTAACGGAAGAGAGTTCCCTGCAATCTGCAAACGCGCCGTCACGGATATGGGTAACGCCTTCCGGGATTACAATGCTTGTTATTTTACCGGATCGGAAAGCGTCCCTGCCTATTTCTTTTACAGGCATATATTGCAGCGTATCGGGTATAACCGCCTGTAACGCCGAGCCTGTATATCCCCTTATAACAATCCCGCCGTCAGACGTAAAACCGACCCTGAAATCCGATTCTTTCTGCGCCCAAAGCGGCGCTGATGTTATGTAAATAATAATCAGGATAAATATGCTTTTTTTCATGGAAACTCCTCAGTTTAAAAATTCCGCTATCTCATTCGGCATTATTCGTCTGTTAAACACAATATTGTCGTCGTCATTAAGAATGTATATATCCACCGCCAGCTTTGTGCTCTGGACAAGAGATTTAATCTGCGGCGGTATATCCTCGGGAGTTATCCCAAGCTCGGAAACAATTTGCTTGCTGCTTTTATTACGATAACTGTTTATGTCAACTCTCGCCAAATCCCTTGCGTCAAATGAAAAATCGAACCTTAACGCCTGAACGCCTTCTTCATTTACAACCTGTATCGATTTAACGCCCAATGATTCTCCTGATGAAGCCAAATAATCGGAAATCATTTCAGTTATTTCGGTATTGTAATTGTCAAGCGTTTTTTTCAGCGCGAATACGGTTATTTTTCCGATATTGATCCAGATAATTAAAGCTGCGATGATCAATATCGAAATAAGGCATACGCTAAAAATCTTATAAACGCGGAGCGCCGTTTTTAATTTACTGTTCATGTTAAATTCCTGTTAAAAAAACTGCTGAAGACCGGGAAAATTACTGATTAAAAAATCTGTAATCTTTCCAAAATTAATCCATAAGACTATAGCCGCGATAAGAAGTATGCCTGTCATGCACATGCAAAAAATAGAATATACACGGTATATAGTTTCCAATACCTTTTTCACAGAATCATTCATAAAACCATCCTTGATGTTTTTTAAGTTATCTGACAACACAACTAAACCGGAGGCTGATAAGCTTGATTATAAAACCGCCGGCGTATTTGATGCAAGCGCCGGCGGTCATAAACAGCTTTTTAGCTAAAACTTCTCTGCTGCTACAAATCTGATGTTCTTTATAACAAGATTTTCTGTTCCGGGAGTATTTAAGTTAAGGTGATTATCCCATTCCTTATTAGCTGTGTATTGATGCATCCAGAATCTGATTTTTGTTATCGCTTTTTTATTAAGAGTTCTCCATGCCGTCAT
>WQTD01000008.1 GCA_009786455.1 Treponema sp. | reverse complement strand
GCGTAGGACAGACTCTCGCTTCGCTTGGATACACTTCCGGCATCGCGAAAATCCCTCCCTATGTCGCTGTCAAGGTTCCTGTCTTTTCGTTTGAAAAACTCACCGGTCTTGATACTCATCTTGGTCCTGAGATGAAGTCCACAGGCGAAGTACTCGGTCTTGGCAAAAATCTGGAAGAGGCTCTCTACAAAGGTCTAGTTGCCGCCGGTTATAAGATGAAAAAAGCAGGCGGAGTGCTTTTTACAATCCGTGACAGCGACAAAGCGGAAATTATCGGCACTGCGCAAAAATTTGCCAGGCTTGGATTTTCCCTTTACGCGACAAGAGGGACGGCGATGGTTCTTGAAAAAAAAGGTTTTGATGTTCAGCCGATAGATAAAATCTGCGACAATCCCGGTGAGAATACTGAAACGCTTTTGGCAGGCGGGGAAATCAGCTATATTATTGCGACATCGGAAAAAGGCAGAGACCCCGCGTTTGATGATGTGAAACTCAGAAGGAAAGCCTGCTCTCTGGGTATCCCCTGCCTTACATCGATTGACACAGCAAACGCACTTGCCGACTCTTTACTTTCCGACTACAGCGAAATAAATACCGAGCTTGTTAATATAAACGATTTAAGAAGCAGCCATGTAAAACTTCCGTTTACCAAAATGCACAGCTGCGGGAATGATCATATTCATATTAATTGTCTGGATATTGAAATTAATTCGCCGGAATCGCTTTCCGCTTTGCTGTCAGACAGGCATACAGGCATTGGCGGAGAAGGAATTGTTTTGATCCTTCGTTCTGAAAAAGCGGACGCGAAAATACGGATATTCGATCTTGACGGCAGCGAAGACAGCATCGGCGGAAACGCTCTGCGCTGCGCCGCGAAATATCTCTACGACAATGGAATTGTCAAAAAACGGAATATGAGTATTGAAACGCTCAGCGGTATAAGGGAGATGTATCTTTCAACAAGGGACGGATTGGTTTCGTCAGTAAAAGTAAATATGGGACATGCTGAACTCCATCCTGGAAAAATCCCTGTCAAGCTGCCGGGTGAAAAGGTGATCTCAAAACAGGTGACAATCGGCGGCGCAGAGTACGCCATCACCTGCGTTTCGATGGGCAACCCTCACGCGGTGGTTTTCTGCGAAGGGCGCGTAGACAGTCTTGACCTTCGCGCAATCGGTCCATTATTCGAAAACGATCCGCTGTTCCCGAAGAGGGTAAACGCGGAGTTTGTTGAAATCATGGACAGAAATTACCTGAAGATGCGCGTGTGGGAACGCGGAAGCGGGGAGACGCAAGCCTGCGGAACAGGAGCCTGCGCCGCCGCTGTTGCCGCTGTTTTAAACGAATACTGCGACAAGGGAGCGGACATCAAAGTGCAGCTTGCAGGCGGGGAACTCTTTGTAAATTACACAGACGAAGCTGTTTATTTAACAGGCGATTGCGTAAAAGTTTTTGACGGGTTTGTTGAGATTTAAATCAATCCCTGTTTCTTCAGGTTTTCAAGATTATACTTTGCCGCGTTATGTCCCTGAACCGCTGCGTGATTGTACCATTCATACGCTTTTACAGCATTTTTTTCTATCCCGATGCCGTTTTCATAACAGGATCCCAAATGATTCTGGGCAGGAGCATATCCGTGTTCTGCGGCTTTTTTAAACCAGCCAATCGCTTTTTCAATATCTTTTTCTGCGCCTTTGCCCAGTTCATAACATTCGCCCATATTATATGCCGCAAAAGCGTTTCCCTGAATTGCTGCTTTTTTAAACCAGCCAAAAGCCTCATTAATATTTATGGGTACGCCGTTGCCGTTTGCGTAGCAAAACCCCAGATTCCCCTGAGCCGGAGCATACCCCTGTTCCGCCGCTTTCAGGTAACAGGCGACTGCTTTATTCATATCCGGCTCAACACCGTTTCCGCTTTCATAACACCACCCAAGATTACATTGCGCCGGCGCATATTTCTGGTCTGCCGCTTTTTGATAATATTCAACTGCTTTTTGGTAATCATGAGGCGTGCCATGACCTTTTTCATAGCAAAAAGCCAGGTTACACTGAGACGGCGCGTGTCCCTGTTTTGCGGCGCTTAAAAAATTTTCAAATGCCTCTGTATAATTGCCAATCATTCCAGCCGCATTGCCAATATTGTATTGTGTTTCAGGTTCAATGAAATCTTCAATATCATCAATTTCTTCAATGTTCTCAATATCTGACATATTATCTCTCCTTAATCTATACAGTATACAATTTTATACTGATTTCTGTAAACTTAATAATTAGCAGTTTTAATTAATACTCCGTCCCAGGGAAGCATCCGGCTTTCCTGTTTCCGCCCTGAAGCGGAGATAACCCGATCGCCTGAAAAACAGGGTAAGTATTTTCCGGGCAGTTTTATTTCATTTGAAGAAAAATTAAGCGCGATTGTATATATTTCGTTATTTAACTTGCGCCGGTAGATTATCAGGCGGCTGTCGGCATATAACGGGAGAAACTCTCCGTAAACAAGGCATTTGCTTTCCTTACGCAGTGCGATTAATTTTTTATAAAAATTTAAAATGGAATCAGGATCTTTTTTCTGAGATTCATAATTAATGTGCCTGTAGTTGTTGTTAACACCGAGCCAGGGTTTTCCCCTGCTGAATCCGGCGTTTTCATCGTTGTTCCATTGCATGGGAGTGCGGGCGTTATCCCGGGAACTTGCTTTTATCCACTTCCAGCGAAGGAAACCCGGGATGAAAAGTTTCTTCATCAATTTATTTATTCCAAAGCTGACAACATCATTTAATTCATCCATGCTTTTAAAATCGAAATTGGTCATCCCGATTTCCTGCCCCTGATAAATAAAAAGCGTTCCGCGAAGAGTCATCTCGAACAGGGCGAGCATTTTCGCGCTGCGTTTCCACATTTCGCCAGGTAAAGCGCGTTCACTCTCTGCGGCTCCGTAATGCGATACAATTCTGGGCTGGTCGTGGTTTTCAAAATAAACTGCATTCCAGTCAAGCCCCTGCTGCCATTTTGTGGTTACTTTTAAGAGTTTATGCGCATGGAATTTTTTCGGAATAAATTGGGCGATACGTCGGTCAACTTCAAGATGATCAAAAAAGAAAAGCATGTTAAGTTCTTTGCGATCTTCATTGCATAGAAGCTTTGCGTCTTCCAGATCGACAAAAACCGTTTCGCCTACCGTAAAACAGTCGTATTTATCCAGAACATCGCGCCGCAGTTCGCGTAACACCTCGTGAGCGCCTTCCTGCGATTTATAATGCTCCAGCCCCCTGACAGCCATGCTTTTTTTGCCGTCTTCAAGGCTGGTTTTATAGATAATGTTGATCACATCGCAGCGGAAACCTGCCGCTCCCTTATCCAGCCAAAAGCGAAGTATATTTTTTACTTCTTCGATCACTTTTGGATTTTTAAAATTTAAATCAGGCTGTTTTTTATCAAAAAGATGAAGATAATATTCGCCGCTTTTTTCATCGTACTCCCATGTATCGCCTGTGAAAAAACCTGTCCAGTTATTGGGAGGCTGTTTGCGGCTGTTCTTTCCAGGCTGCCAGATGTAGTAATTACGGTAAGGGCTTGCCGGATCGCGGCTCTTTTGAAACCACTCATGCTCATCGGAAGTGTGATTAATAACAAGATCCATTATGATGCGGATATCTCGTTTTTTTGCTTCCGCAAAAAGCCTTTCCATGTCCGCCATCGTTCCGAATTTAGGACTTATATCATAATAATCGCTGATGTCGTAGCCGTTATCTGCATCCGGTGATTTGTATACAGGCGACAGCCAGATGACGTTTACGCCAAGTTCCTTTATTTCATCAAGACGGGAAATAATTCCGGGAATATCGCCGATTCCGTCGTTTGGAAACGCTGTTTCCGCAGAATCCTGAAAACTCCGCGGATAGATTTGGTAGACGATACTGTCCTTGTACCAGGATTTCATTTTTTGGTTTCCTTAAAAAAGGTTCTCCTGATATTTTATGACAGTTTTTGTTTTTTGGGGAAAAAATCCCTCTTTTTTGTTAATTGAATCCTGCAAAAAATCATGCTATTATAAAAAAATCCTACTATAAGCGGCATGGGTTATTATAATGACCGAAATAATTAAGTCCAGAAACAATTATTGTACAGGCTGTAACAGGTGTGTCCGCGAATGTCCCATGGAGACTACCAATGTAACTTACATGGATGAAAACGGCAACATAAAAGTAAAAATTGATCATGAGAAGTGCATTGCCTGCGGACGGTGCATTACCGCCTGTAAGCATGACGCAAGATATTTTACGGACGACACGCAGCAGTTTTTTGATGATTTATCAAAAGGTATTCCCATATCGATTATAGCGGCGCCTTCAATCAGAACAAATATTCCTGATTATAAAAAATTGTTTCATTATTTGAAAAAGCTCGGTGTAAATCTTATATATGATGTTTCATTGGGCGCAGACATCTGTATTTGGGCGCATATTAAACACATCGAAAAAAACGCAGACATTTGTATGCCGATGATAGCTCAGCCGTGTCCCGCGGTTGTTTCCTATTGTAAATTATACCGGAATGATTTACTTGACAAGCTTTCGCCGATTCAAAGCCCGATGGCGTGTACATCAATCTATATGAAAAAATACGCCGGGATTACGGATCGTATTGCCGCTCTGTCTCCGTGCATGGCAAAGAAAATTGAATTTGAATACACTAAACTTGCCGATTACAATGTCACATTCGCTTCACTTGATAAATATTTGTCAGAAAATAATATAGTTCTTCCAAATGAGGAAGTACAGTTTGATCATAATGAAAGCGGGCTGGGTTCTTTGTTCCCAATGCCCGGGGGCTTCAAGGAAAATATTGAGTATGCCCTGGGAAAGAAACTTCACATAACCCAGGCTGAAGGTTTTAAAATATACAGGAAACTTGATGTATACGCGAAAACTCCGAAGGAATTTCTTCCGGATATATTCGACGTGCTGAACTGCGCCGACGGCTGCAATTTAGGTCCCGCGTATTCACATAACATGAACAATTTTGAAATTGACAAAAGAATGAGCAATAAGAGGATGAGGGCAAATGACAGTCAAAAAAAGGAATATTATAAATCCATATATAAATTATACGATGATACTCTAGATTTTTCGCTTTTTACCAGAGAATACCGGCCTTCCGGGGTAGTCTTTCCCGTAATAACGGACGGGGATATTGAGCGCGCTTTTATGCTGCTCGGCAAGGATAATTTTGAAAAACAAAATGTCGACTGCGGCGCATGCGGCAGCGAAACATGCCGGCGAATGGCGAGAAAAATTGCGCTTAATGTAAATATCCCCGGCAATTGTCTTGTCAAGTTAAATGAAGACGCAAAAGCGGAACACGCCTTAAATCTGCTTAACCATGAACACATGATAGAACTGGAAAAAACGCATGAGGCTGATGATCGCATGAGAATTATGCTTGATGCGAATCCGTACATAAACATTCTTTTTAACAGTAAATTTAATTTGATTGATTGTAATCCCGCGGCGATCAAATATATGGGTTTTAAATCGAAAGAAGAAATGCTTTCTGGTTTTGCCGAGAAAGTATCAAAAGTCCTGCCAAATGTCCAGCCTGACGGACGGCAGTCTGATACATTACCCGGAAAGTTATCAATAGCCGCGAAAAAAGGGTTTGTCCGTTTTGAATCGGGGATCTTTCTGGGAGGCAGTTTCCACAGCCTGGATGTTTATTTCAAAAAAATTCCCTATGAAAACAGCTTTGCGATAGTCGGTTATGTGTACGATATGACCAGCATTCGTGAAAGGGAAATGGAGCTCGCACGCATACATGAAAAAAGCGAACAGCAACTGAAAAAATTAAACGCTGTTGTCAAGGCGACTAAAATCGGTTTATGGGATGTAAAAATTATTGATAATAATCCTGTTCACCCGGATAATGTTTTTTCCTGGTCGGATGAATTCCGTTATATGCTGGGATATACAAACACAGTCGATTTTCCTGATACATTTGAAAGCTGGAACGATAAACTGCATCCCGACGAACGGGATGTAGTTTATCTGGCTGTCGCAAGGCACATAGAAGACAAAACCGGTAATACGCCTTATGACGTTGAATACCGCATGCTTTGCAAGAACGGCGAATATAAATATTTTCACACATGCGGCGAAGCTATCCGCGACAAAAACGGCAATACAACCCATGTTGCAGGCGCGATAATAGATATTACTGAATCGAAAAACGCTTTGTTCCGCAAGGATAAACAAAGAATGGAAGCCGAAGAGGCGAACAGGGCGAAAACCATTTTTTTAAGCAACATGAGCCACGAAATCCGCACGCCGTTAAACGCAATAATAGGAATGACTACGATCGGTAAGATGTCGCCAAAAATTGAAACAAAGGACAATTCGTTCAAAAAGATTGAAGGGGCTTCCAAACATCTACTGGGTGTAATCAACGATATACTTGATATGTCAAAGATCGAAGTTAATAAACTTGAACTGTCGTATATCAGTTTTAATTTCAGGGAAATGATTCAAAAAGTTTCAGACATAGTTCAGCCGCGTATAGATGAAAAACGCTTAATGTACATGGCTCGTGTCGAAGATGATATACCGGAAATACTCATCGGCGATGACCAGAGGCTTTCGCAGGTTATAACCAATCTTCTGTCAAACGCCACGAAGTTCACGCCGGAAGGAGGCTCCATCCACCTTGACGCCCGGCTTATTTCCGAAAAAAACAACATGTGCCGCCTTATTATCAGCGTATCAGATACAGGGATTGGAATCGCCGAAGAACAGATTGATCGGCTGTTTGAGTCATTTGAACAGGCCGATGCCGGGATTTCGCGTACCTTCGGAGGTACGGGGCTAGGGCTTTCCATTTCAAAACGCATAATTGAATTGATGGACGGGGAAATTTGCGTAGATTCCGAACCTGGAAAAGGAGCAGTATTTGTTTTTAATGTTTTATTAAAACGCGGTTCCTTGGAAGACAGTGAATTAACCGACAGCGGCGCCGTAAACGACAGCGTTGATGATTTTAAGGGAAAGACGGCGCTGTTGGCTGAAGATGTGGATATTAACCGGGAGATTGTTATAACGCTTCTTGAACAAACGCATCTTGTTATTGAATGCGCCGAGAACGGAACGGAAGCAGTCAGTATGTTTAAAAGGTCTCCTGAAAAATATGATCTGATTTTAATGGATATACAGATGCCGCAAATGGACGGTTACGAAGCAACCCGTGTCATAAGAAAAATGGAAGCGGAACACAATGGTGATTTGCATAAACAAGTCCCCATTGTCGCAATGACAGCGAACGTTTTCCGTGAAGATGTTGAAAAATGTTTTGCTGCCGGCATGAACGATCATATCAGAAAACCTATCGACTTTGATGAAATGATGAGAATAATGCGTCAGTATTTAACAGATAAAGCAGAATAATCAATGTTGTATGAACGCCGGTAAATTTGTACAATTACCGCCATGTATATATCGAGACTGGCATCTTCCTCCGGAATAAATATACTTCAAGTTCTTGAAGAGCGAAGGGTTTGTCTGATTTCGCAGGGCGCGGATATAATTAATCTTTCGGTCGGAACTCCGGACAGACCGCCTGCCGCGCATATCATGCAAGCTGTCGCGGAGGCGTCAAAAAATCCGCAGAACTACAGATACACGCTCATTGATCCGCCCGCTCTTGTAAACGCCGTTCAGAACTGGTATAAAACACGCTACAGCGCAGAGATAGCCCCGGAAGAAATGCTCTCTGTTTACGGATCGCAGGAAGGTTTTGCGCACATCTTTCATGCGTTATGCGATCCGGGCGATCTTGTGATTACCGGCACGCCGGGTTATCCAATCTTTTTTTACGGACCGAAAATGGCAGGCGCGGAAGTTTACCGCACGCCTTTGCTGCCTGAAAATAAATTTCTGATCGATTTTAATTCAATCCCTTCCGATATCGCAAAGCGTGCGCGGGTAATAGTCGTCTGTTATCCGTCAAATCCGCTTGGCGCTGTAGCAGGGATGGATTTTTACAAAAGGCTTGTTGATTTTGCAAAGCGAAATGATATCATCGTTATTCACGACAATGCTTATTCTGAACTGGTTCACGACGATCCGCCGGCGGGCAGCTTTCTTTCAATCCCCGGCGCAAAAGACATCGGCATCGAATTTAATTCGCTTTCAAAGAGTTATAACCTGACGGGCTTGCGAATCTCTTTCGTTCTTGGAAACAGGCAAATCATCGGGGCATTCCGCAAATTACGGACAAACATAGATTACGGTCTGTCTTCTCTGGATCATGAAGCGGCTATTGCCGCTCTTTGCGGACCGCAGGATGTTGTCGAAGAAAACCGCGCCGCCTACCGTGAAAGGCGGAACGCTTTTTGCGCCGCGCTTTCCAAAAACGGATGGAATGTACCCATGACGCCTGCTTCAATGTTCACATGGTTTCCAATGCCTTTCAGCGGCATGACAAGCGAGCAGTTCTGTCTTGACCTTCTTGATAAAGCAGGCGTTATTTGTGTCCCGGGATCAAGTTTCGGCGAAGGGGGCGAAGGCTGGCTGCGCTTCGCCCTAACTCAGCCTCCGCAAAAGCTGGAAGAAGCGGCGCGCAGAATCGGAGAGTATTTAAAAAAGCGATGATACTTTACGATCCCTGCGTAACAGTTAATTATCGCGATTACGGCATCATGCTTCCCATTCCTGCGGATCGCGGGAAAAGGGTGATTGAATTTTTAACTGCGGACGGGAAACGCTGTCCCGTTCTTGATTTTGAACAGGCTTTAGTCAAACTGAAAAATATTGACTATTTGTTATGTAAAAATGATTTAGTGCGCGTCCATAGTAAAAAATATATCTCTCAGTTATGCGGCGAAGAACTGAAGACCGCATTGCTTAACGCGTTTGAACTTATTGACGCTGACGGCAATCCCCGCCGCTACGAACCTGATCGCGCAGTAAAGCCGCTGATAGATTTGTTTCAAACCCTGACCGCTCAGGCAAGCGGAACATATCTGGCATGCCTGCTTGCGTTATCTGCAAACGGCTTCTGCTATTATCTCGGGGGCGGGATGCATCATGCCCGTTATGACGCGCCGTCCGGATTCTGCGTGATAAATGATATTGCCGCCGCCGCATTCAGGCTTTTAGTTGAAAAGCAAGTCAGTCTTGTCTGGATAATCGACATGGACGCGCACAAGGGAGACGGCACGGCGGAGATCGTTCATTTTGCAAGAGAACGGGAAGAACTTCAAAAACCCCTAAAAAACAGCGGCGCAGATTTACAAAATAAACCTTCAGTATTAACGTTGTCGATTCACATGGCAAACGGCTGGCCTCTGGACAGTGAAAACCTTGCGTTAGCTGAAACAGGACGCGCGCCGCTTCTGCCTTCCGACATTGACATCGGGATCGGCGAAGGGGAAGAATCCGCGTACGTATCAAGACTCGAAGAAAGTATCCGCAGACTTGAAAGCCTCAGCGGCAAAACGCCGGATTTCGTTTTTGTTGTGGATGGCGCCGATCCCTACGAGCATGACGAACTTTTTTCAACAAGACTGCTGCGGCTTACTTTGGAACAATGCCTTGAGCGGGATCTCCTTGTTTACAAATACCTGAAAGATCGCGGAATTCCTTCCGCATGGATACAATCAGGAGGATATGGCAGCCGCGCCTGGGAGCCTCATGCCCATTTTTTGAAGGCTATTTACGTTTAAAGCGGATTTCGCATACGCCGTCGCCTTTTGCGATGGTTTTGTTCAATTCAAGTTTGCATCCAAAAGCGTCCGCGATGCCGCGGTCTCCTTCCATCGCCCAGTCGCAGAGTTTGTCAATTTCCTCATCGGTGCATCCCTGTTTTTGCCAGGCTGTTACAAGCGGACAGTAGTGAAAATCGACATCGAAGGAATCATCATCCAGCTTGAGAAAATTCATGTCGAAAATCATTTTTCCCGCAGGCGGAAAAAGTTTTTTCTTTAAAAGGCGGCAGCTGCCTCCCTTGTCCAATAGCGTTTTTACTTTTTCGTCTTTTCCTGTAAGAGCCCTCATGCCGTGATACACTCCGCAGCGCCGTATCGCGGTAGGAGTGAAAACCTCAGGCTTAGCGCCCATTTTCCGCGCTTCGTCAAACATGAAGTACATCCATAACGCACGGTGTTCAAATAAATTCCGTAAATTGCGTACAAGAAATCCGTTTTTTCTGGGTGTGTTCTTAATAATCATAATTTTCCTCCCGGGTTATTTAAAATTTCAGGTATTTATCAAATAAATTCTCATTATTGTTTTTAAATTCCCTATTTATAATTTTTTCTTTTATTCCGTAATCGATTATATACATAAAAGAACAGCCTGCTTCGATTTTATTTGAAAAGTGATATAAATTCCATAAATACGCCTGAACAGAAGGCGAAGCGCATGTTCTGTCGATTTCGTATCTTATTACGTTAAATTCATTATATTTTAAATTTTTTATAAAGTGCAGATAACATATAAAATCAAAGTATGAGAGCAGTTTATCAATCTGATATCCCAAATCGGAATAATTCTTGTGAAAACCTTCCGTATACCAACTGGGATTACTGTCAATCATATTCATGGTTTTTGCCATATTCTCGTCAAACCAGAGTTTATTTATAATTTCATCCAGAAATTCCGTCCTTCTGATTTTTATGGAAGAATTCCACTGTATTAACGCAAAAATACTGCCTATCGCCATTACAATAATAAGTATTAAAGACAAATAGTTATCTATTGACCAATTATTTAAAAAATTCATGTTTTGTATCCGGAATTTATTATAAAAGACGCAAATGGTTTGTCAACAGCCGTATATTCTGTTTTTTTTCTTGTCGGTTTTATTATAAATTCCTATATTTTATTTTGGGAGACAAAACGAGGAGGAAAAAAATGAAGTTAAAATTTAAACTTAGTCTTATGGTGATTGCCATCGTGGCAGTCATTGTAACGGGAATTGCGGCGCTTCTCTTGCGTGAAGCTTCCAATATCAGCCTTGATTTAAGCATGAAAAATCTTGAACACATGCTTGAAAGGGAAATTAATTACTGGAAGGGCAGGGAAGACAGCCATATTCTTGCACTGAACACGCTGAGCGCGATAATGGAGGATTTTGAAAGCCTGCCTGCGGAAACAAGGCGTGATCAGTTCGACAGTATGCTGAAGGGCGCCCTGCTTGAAAACGAAAGATGGGGGCTGACCTATTCAATCTGGAAACCAAATGCTCTTGACGGTATGGACTCAAAGTACATAGGCAGGGTTGGTTCTGGTCCAACCGGGCAGTACGCCATGACTGTTACCAAGGAAACGGGCAGCGTTACAACCCGCGCAAGCACCGATATTAACAATACAATGGCTCATCTGAACGGTTCTGACGCCAAAAAAGACCGGTTTGACGACCCTGTACCCATGAGGATAAACGGAAAAGACAGCTACGGGCTTTTAATTCAGGTTCCCATTATACATCCCCGTACAAATGAAGTAATAGGAGCGGTAGGATGCCTTCTGGATATCGCGGTAATACAGCCTACACTGGAAAAAACCCTGCATGAAGACAATAACATCGCCCTGATGGTGATGTACTCAGGCAATGGAGACATTCTTGCGCATTTTCTTCCTGAAAGAATAGGCAGGAACATGATTGATGTTGATGTTGAATACGGTTCCAGCAAACAGGCGGCATTTGACGCGATAAAAAGCGGCGCAAACTTTTCCGGTAAAGCGTATGATCCAACGCTTGACACAAATATAATTATGAAAATGCAGTCATTCTCCATCGGCAATTCGGATCAAACATGGTCGATACTGATAGGAGCCTCTGAATCAAATATATTGAAACCTGTTTACAGCATTACCAGATTTACTGTTATTTTAGCGGTGATCGCGGTTCTTATTGGCGCGGTAATAACCTATTTTACACTGCATTTTGTTACAAAACCGCTGGTCTCTGTAGCGGACACACTCAGGGATATATCTGAAGGCGAGGGAGATTTAACCCGCTCCATAACAACAAATTCAAATGACGAGATAGGCGATCTTGCCAAATATTTTAACAACACTCTGGCAAAAATCAGACATCTTGTTTTATCCATCAAAGATGAGTCAACTACATTGTCCAGTGTCGGAACAGACCTTGCCGGTAACATGAATGAGACCGCTGCCGCTGTAAATCAGATTACTTCGAATATCCAGAGTATCAAAGGACGCGTGATTAATCAGAGCGCGAGCGTAAGCCAGACCCATGCGACAATGGAACAGGTTGTAGGCAACATCAGCAAACTTGATAAACTGGTTCAGGAACAAAGCAGGAATGTAGCCCAGGCATCGTCGGCAATTGAACAAATGGTCGCCAACACCAATTCGGTAACTAATACCGTTATCAGCAATGCAAATAATGTCAGGATTTTAAAAGACGCTTCGGAAGTGGGACGCACCGGTCTTCAGGAAGTTTCTTCGGACATTCAGGATATATCACGCGATTCAGAAGGCCTGCTGGAAATTAACTCCGTTATGGAAAACATCGCAGGCCAGACTAACCTTTTGTCAATGAACGCCGCAATTGAAGCCGCTCACGCCGGAGAAGCGGGCAAAGGTTTCGCTGTTGTCGCTGATGAAATCCGCAAACTCGCCGAAAGTTCCGGCGAGCAGTCAAAAACAATCAGCGCTGTTCTGAAAAAAATAAAAAGTTCCATTGAAAAAATTTCCCATTCGACCGAAAACGTTATGACAAAGTTCGGCGCCATAGACGACAGTGTAAGAATTGTAGCGGAACAGGAAGAAAACATTCTTCACGCGATGGAAGAGCAGGGAGTTGGAAGCAAGCAAATTCTGGAAGGCGTCAGCAAAGTAAACGATATTACCCGCCAGGTAAGCAACAGGTCGGAAGAAATGCTTCAAAACGCGAATGAAGTTATCAGGGAAAGCGAAAATCTTGAAAAAGCGACGCAGGAGATCGAATGCGGCATGAGCGAAATGGCAACCGGCGCAGATCAAATCAATGTAGCCGTACATCATGTCAACGAAATAAGCGGCAAGAACCGCGAAGGAATTAATGTTCTAATGGGAGAGGTGTCGCGGTTTAAGGTGGCGTAATACCCTGACTGTTATTGTATAACAACCCCGCTTTCCGGGCGGGGTTGTTTTTTTGCGGCTGAGGTTTGGGGAAAGCTCATGTATTTAAAATTTTTAAAAGAGCATTGCCGGGTTTTCCATCCGGTTTAATTGCGGATATTTTCCTGAAATACTGACTGTATTGTTTATCCATTACAGCTATATGGGATAATATCCACTCCTTAAGAAAATCTGCGAATTTTTCCAGTACAAGCGTTTTTCCGGTCTTAAATTCATTTATATTTTTTATTACAGTAAATGTAAATTCATCATGCGTTTTTTTATGTTCGTGATAACCGGGAAATTTTAATGCAAGCATGCATTTCTCTTCGGTTACAAAATGGTTTTTTACATAATCCAGCGCCTGTTGAACTACACCGTCAAAATAAGTGCGTTCCTCCTCCTCATTTTCGGTTGCGTGATTGAATAAATCATTTGTAATATTGATAAGTCCCTTGTGTTGATCGTCGATAAACTGTATTCCGACAGAATAAGTGTCAGACCAGATAATGTTCTCTTTCTTTATATTGATAATATCCTCGTTTGTTAATTTATGATAAATATTATCATTCTGTCAAGGTTAATAATAATCATTTCCGGGATCATTATTTGATAATATTGGCATGGATTCTAAGGGCTGGGGGTTTTTTAATTAGTTTTTAAGGTGACGGTCAATATTAAAAACTTCTCCTTCAAACGGGATTGACTCCATCGCGCCTTTTCTGGAAACGGCGATTGACGCGGCTTTACCTGCAATCGCAAGAGACTGCGCAGCGGAAAAGTTTTTCTCACGCGCTGCAAGAAAAAAACCTGTGAAGGTATCGCCTGCGCCGGTTGTATCAACAACTGGTGATTTGACAATGCCGCGGCTTTCCCTTTTTTCGCCGTAACCGTAGAAGGCGCCGTTATTCCCTGCGGTAAGAATGATTTCCGCTGAAGGAAAAAGTTTGACAAGGCGGTCAAGCGCTGTCTGTGGTTCAGTATCAGGCGGTAATTTCGCAAGAGCGGCGCCCTCAATTTCGTTAACAAAGAGCCAGTCAACCGTGTGCAGAGGAAGGGAAGCGATTTTTTCATTGAAAGGCGAAGGATTAAAACAGATTCGCATTTTTTGTTTTTTTGCACGCTCCATTATTTTTCCGGTATGAACGATTTCATTCTGCAGAACAATGATGTCGCCTGCATTAAATCCGGCGATTGTTTTTTCAATTTCGTCTAACGTAATTTCTCCGTTTCCGCCGGAATAAAGAACGATGCAGTTCTGTCCGTTTTTATCAATCTGGATAATCGCCTGCCCTGTCGCGCCGTCAGAGCGGATTACAGCGCTTGTATCAACTCCGTAAGATTCAAGGAGTTTAAGCAGGAAGAGTCCGTCATGCCCAATCTTACCCGCCATTGTTACAGACAGACCTGCCTTGGCAAGCGCGGCTGCCTGATTCGCTCCCTTGCCGCCTGCGCTCCTTTCAAACGAAGAACTGCTGATTGTTTCTCCGGGAGAAGCGATATGATCGACAAAAAAAAGCAAATCGATATTTAACGATCCGTAAACCAGAACCTTCATTAAAACCATGATATAATAAAATTGTAAATTATTGAACAAGAGGAAAAATATGGAACAAATTAACGGATTAATTAAGCGGCTGCAAAAACCTGCGGGAAAAATTGATGTTGTAATTGATACCGATACATATAACGAAATTGATGATCAGTTCGCGCTCGCTTTCCTAATTAAATCCGAAGAAAAACTCTGTCTTAAAGGAATTTACGCAGCACCCTTTTTTAATCAAAATTCCTCAAGCCCCGCGGACGGCATGGAAAAAAGCTATAACGAAATTTTCAATATTTTAAAGTTAATGAAACGCGATGATTTAACTTCTCTTGTAAAACGCGGCTCAACAAAGTATCTGCCAAGTGAAAAAGAGTTTGTTGAATCAGAGGTCGCGAGGAATCTCGCTGAGCTTGCGATGAAGTATTCGCCTGAAAAACCGCTGTATGTAATTGGTATCGGCGCGATTACAAATGTCGCTTCCGCCGTTCTGATGAAGCCGGAAATCATAGATCGTATTGTTCTTGTCTGGCTTGGAGGCAACGCGCTGCACTGGATCGAGAATACCGAGTTCAACATGTCGCAGGATGTCGCCGCCGCAAGGGTGATCTTCGGCTGCGGCGCGGCGCTTGTTCAGCTTCCCTGTATGGGAGTGGTTTCATCTTTTACAACAAGCGGACCTGAACTGGAACACTGGCTGCGGGGAAAAAATGCGTTATGCGACTACCTTGTCGATGTTACAACAAAAGCGGCGGCGCATGACTCCGGTATTTCTACATGGACGCGGTGTATCTGGGATGTAACGGCTGTCGCCTGGCTTTTGGACGGCGATTTTATGAGCGACAGGCTGGAACACTGTCCTATCCCTGAATACGATCATTACTACAGTTTTGATCCGCGCCGTCACTTCTATAAATATGTGTACTCTGTAAACAGGGACAATCTGTTTCTGGAACTGTTTACCAAGCTTGGAAAATGACAGCGTATTGATTCAGTACCGATGGTTAATACCATCTTCCCTTACATTATTTTTTCAAAAAGACAGCGCGATTGTTGTTTTCTATACAATCTTTTTCTCAGTCGCGATACGAATTGCGTCAGCGAGATTTCCGGCGCCGAGCTTGCCGTACAAATTGTTAATGACCATTTTTACTGCATTGATCGAGAGGCTGCGGCTTACCGCTATTTCCGAGCGTGAAAGACCGTGGGAAAGGTCGGTCAGGATTTCTTTTTCCCTCTGCGTGATTGAAAATTCGTTTGTTATGCCGCATGCCTGTCTGTACTCGGTAATAACATGGGAAATGCGTTTTGCGTAGGAGGAAGATTTTCGGTTAACGTTTTCCAGCCAGGATTTGCAGATAACGCAGTCCTTCTCCTTCAGCGCGGCGGCTGTCATTGTGCGCATGTCTTTGCCAAGTTCAATAAAGGGCATTAAAATATCATTGGGAACGGCGGTTTCATACGCTTCCCGCAGCGTTTCGCAGGCTTCTTTCCTGTTCTTCATTTTGTAATGAATACAGGCTTCTATTGCTAGCATTTCAACTCTTCCGAATAAATACGACTCTCGGTTTTTCATTTCCTGTATGTATGAAAGCAGCGGTGGATAATTTCTTGCCATGTAGAAAAAACGCCCTTTTGCCTGATTTGCGAAATTTTCTATAAAACTGGCATAACGGTAAGGAGTAAAATTTTCCTGTATCCATTCAGGAATTTTTTCCGGTACATCAAGAAGATAATAATACCAGGCAAGAAAAATATCGTAGTTTGTGAACCGGTTCGTATAATCCGCTTCACTCAAATACGCGTATTCTTCCCTGCGCGCCTGTTCAGCTCTTTTATAATCCCCTTGTAAAACCGCGATTCGCAATGTGTAAAGAAGCGCGCGGTGAATAATCTCATACTGTTTTTTCTCTTTTGATATATCAAGTGCGTGCGCTATGTACGTTTCCGCTTCGGATATTTCACCCTGATAAAATTTAAATTCTCCCGATGTAAGTTCCCTTACTCCTGATAATAATCCGCTGAAACAACGCGTTAAGTATGACGCGGCGCGTTTATATGCTTCTATAAATTTTTGGGGAGCGCCTTTTTCCGCTGAACCTACGGCGCAAACCCAGGGTCCTGAGTGGACTTTTATTAAATTGCCGGGGTTAATCGGCTGCGGATAATATTCGTCAAGTTTCCTGTAATAAATATCAAAATCACAATTGTTTTCTGTTAAATTCATTGAGGTTCTTGAAATCGCCCAGCAGTAATTAATGCTTGCAAGCGAAGATGTTTTAAATCTGCTGTCCGGGAGTTTTTGGAATCTGGCTTCATAATACTTTGCAAGCTCTACAGTTCTCTGCCAGAGACCCTGACACATAAATGATCGCATATGAATTGAGGCAAGATAAACTACGCTGTCGAAAACATGCTCCGGAACCCTGTCCAGAACTACTGAAGCAAAACGGGCGATATCATCAGGAAACTGCGCAGGAAGATCAATGAACATTTTTACAATCGACTGATAATCGGCGATTTTTTCATAATATGATATCGCATCGATCTTGAACCCGTTTTTATCGCACCATTCACCGGCGATTTTATAAGTCCTGATTTTTTGTTCTTCAGAAAGCAGCTTATCCTTTCCGGCAAGAAATTCCAGGAATAACGGATGAATCAAATATGCGTGGATATAGCTGTCGCGGCGGACATAGGCGTTTTGTCTGTCAAGCTCAGTAATCAAGTCAATATCGGCGCCTGCAAGAAGCGATATAAGCTCAATTGACAAATGGCTGATAAGCGATAACTGAACAAGAAAACACTGTAATCTTTCGGAAATATCGCTCCAAATTTCCGTTTCCATAAGGCGGAAAATGTTCGCTTTCATTGCAGTGCGCAGATACCCGGTGTAACCCGGCGCTTTCTTGTAAGACTGCGCTATTATATTGATGGCGAATGCCCATCCTTCGGTATCCTGCATAATTTCATGCAATGCTCCCGCGGGATGCCAAGTGTCCTTAGGATATTCTCCCTGCAGGGAAATATCAAGACGGCGGAAATACTGGGCAATTTCGCTTTCTGTGAAGCGCAGATCTTCTTCGCTTACATTGAAAATTTGTCCTTTTGTAACAAGGCTTGCGATATTAATTTTAGGAGTAGAACGGGAAATTAAAAGAAGGGATGTTCCGGGCGGCAGATCCGAAAACGCGCTTTCCATAAACCGGATTACCGCCTGATTGTCAATTGAATGGCAGTCATCAAAAACAATGATACGTCGTTTTATTTCTGCGTAATCATGCAGCAGTTTGTTGAATTGGCTTAATTTTTCCGCTGTATCCGGGAAACCGGGCTTGCTGATTGCTTTTGCAAATGACGGATTTACCTGCATCATTGTGTGCGTAAAATTTTCCCAAAAGCGTCCATCGACATTATCGCGCTGCGAGAGCTGTACCCATAATGTGGTTGCCTGGTACTCCTGAACAAAATCATGAACGGCGGTTGTCTTTCCGTAACCTGCTCCGGCGCAGACAAGAACAAGAGGATGGTTCATTGCATTTAAAAATAAATCATTCAACCGGTGACGTTCAAAATGAAAGGATGCGTACGAAACCCGGCGTTCCTTAAGCGTAACTTCCATATAAAAGAATTTTAACATATTTTGTTTTAATAGTACAACTTGTATTTTACATTTAATTATAAATATGTTAAAATTCAAACAATCTTGGAATTTAATCCAAAAAATTTTTGTTTTTATCAATGATTATTGGTATAATTCCATAAGCTAGTCAATATCTGTCCATAAGGCTTATAAATTTTCCGGTTTTTTAATTCTTGCTGCGCCGCTTTTAACAGCCGCCCGCGCCGCCGCCGCGGCTACCGCTTCCTTAACGCGCGGATCAAAAGCCGCGGGAATAATGTAATCGCTTCGCAGTTCGTTTTCACTGACAATGCCGGCAAGCGCGAAGGCTGCCGCAATTTTCATTTCGTCATTGATGTCCTTTGCCCTTACATCCAGCGCTCCGCGGAAAACTCCCGGAAAAGCAAGAACATTGTTTATCTGGTTTGCGAAATCGCTGCGCCCCGTTCCCACTACGGCGGCTCCTGCGGCAACGGCGTCATCAGGCATGATTTCAGGCACAGGATTGGACATGGGGAAAAGTATTGCGTTAGGTGACATTGATTTCACCATTTCCGCCGTCACCATGCCGGGAGCGGAAACGCCGATAAACACGTCCGCGCCGCGCAGAACGTCAGAAAGAGCTCCCTTCTTCATCTGTTTATTGGAAATTTCCGCCATTTCTGCTTTTTCGCTGTTAAGATCGTCTCTGCCTTTGTAGATCGCTCCCTTACGATCGCACAGCACAACGTCGGAAAGCCCTACAGCCTGCAGGAGATGGACAACCGCTATGCCTGCGGCTCCTGCGCCGAGGGTAACAACGCTTGAGGTTTCCAATTTTCTTCCGGTCAGCTTCAGCGCGTTTAAAAGAGCGGCAAGCGTCACTATCGCTGTTCCGTGCTGGTCGTCGTGGAAAATCGGGATATCGCAGCGTTCTTTAAGTTTTCGCTCTATTTCAAAACAGCGCGGCGCTGATATGTCTTCAAGATTTATCCCGCCGAAACTCCCGGCAAGAAGCGCGACTGTGTCTACAATAACATCAACTTCTTTTGAACGGATGCAAAGGGGAACCGCGTCTACTCCTCCGAATGCCTTGAATAAAACGCACTTACCTTCCATGACGGGCATTCCCGCTTCAGGTCCTATGTCGCCAAGACCCAGCACCGCAGTCCCGTCTGTGACAACCGCTACAGTGTTCCAGCGCCCTGTCAGTTCCCAGCTCTTTTCCGGATTTTTTTGTATTTCAAGACAAGGCTGGGCAACGCCCGGCGTATAGGCAAGCGAAAGATCCTCTTTGGTAGATACAGGCATTTTATGAACGATTTCAAGCTTGCCTTTCCATTCGTAGTGTTTTTTAAGCGATTCCTCAGAATAATTCATAATGCACTTATTACATCAAAATTTAATAAAAAATAATAGATGAGGAAATTGCATAGCTTCAATTTTTACAATTTCTTCCAGTGAAATGTTATTTTTTTAAACCTGCAAGATGACCAACTCCCCATAAAGCCGCGTCATTTCCTAAAACCGCCTTTACAATGTTAACATTGGTGTAACTTGGCAAAATATGAGTGTTGATTCTTTCCCGTATCGATTTAATGATGTAATCTTCTTCCATGATGGCGCCGCCCAGGATTATATGCGCCGGGTCAAATACATGAATAAGACTCGCAAGTCCGTATAAAATTTCATCGATCCAGTCATCAACAATTTCTTTTACGCCTGGCTTTTTTATATTCCTGAAAACGTCAAATCCTTCTTTTATTTCGGGCAGTATTTTCTGAACATTGCCTATTAATACTTTTGTGCTTGTGTATTTTTCATAGTAGCCGTTTTCTTTTTTATTTCCATGTGTAATGATATGACCGAATTCCCCCGCTGAAAAGGACGCGCCTTTAACAACTTCACCGTTATATACAATTGCGCCGCCGACTCCTGTACCGTATGTGAGGCAAAGAAAATCTTTTGCTTTTAAAGTTTTGCCGAAACCAAAAACCACCTCGCCTACGGCAACCGCGTTGACGTCATTTTCCACAGCAACGGGGACGTTAAATGCGTCCTGAAGAATCTCCTGAACCTTCATTCCTGTGTAATCAAGAATGTTTTTATTCGCATAACGGATAACGCCCTTATCGCTGTCAACCTGTCCTGCTGTCGAAATGCCGATGCTGTCAAATTTTGTGTATCCTGCGATGATGTTCTTTGCCGCTTCAATAATGTAAGGTCCGCCAAGATGGGAATTTGTGGGTGTTTTTATTTTCAGCGAAAGATTCTCGTTCTCAAAAATCCCCGATTTAATCACTGTTCCGCCGATATCCAAAACGACAGTTCTCATCTTCACTCTCCTTTAATTGCGCTGACAAAACGTTTTGTTATCAGCATCGGACGGGTAATCGCGGAGCCTACGACAGCGGCATGAACGCCGCACCTCATGACCTGCCGCAGTTGTTCAGGAGTCCATATATTTCCCTCTGCGATGACTGGTTTTCCGGAGTTACGCGCAAGCGCATACATCATTTCATAGTTGGGCGTAATGTCGTTTCTGCTGTCATCAGTATAACCGCACAAGGTCGTAGCTATCAAATCAAATCCCATCGCTGCCGCGTCCATTCCTTCCTGAACAGTGGAGCAGTCGCCCATGAACAGCTTGTCAGGATATTTTTCCCGGACTCTGGCAAAGAATTCCGCAAGCGGCTCTCCCGACGGGCGTTTTCTGTTTGCCGCGTCCATAGCTATTATTTCGCATCCGCACTTTACCAGCGCGTCAACTTCGGTCATTGAAGGGGTAATATAAACATGACTGTCAGGATATTCTGTTTTGATTATTCCGATAACGGGAAGATTAACGGTTTTTTTTATTTCGCATATATCCTGTGTTGAATTTGCCCTGATCCCGACCGCGCCTCCGAGTATTGCGGCTTCTGCCATGCGTGCCATAATGAAAGACGAGTGCAGAGGTTCATCTTCCAGTGCCTGACATGAAACAATGAGTCCGCCTTTTATATCATCCAAAACACTCATTTTTTTTCCAGCTCTAATTCCATTCCGATTTCAAACATTCTTTTCCACGGCAAATATACACCTTTAATTATAATGGAATATTTTTCACTGATACATAAAGATTTATAAAATTTTTGTAATTTATTTTTGATTTTTGTTTCGATATCTTTTAAAGCAGGCGCTATATTATTGTCTTCAAGACGATATTCCGGGAGATCGATCGCTGTAACTTCATGCCTGACTGCGGCCTGATAACAAACATCGTCCATTATTCTGTACAAAAGGTTGAAAAGTCCGTCATTTTCACCAATACATGCTTGCGACAATGTTGTTCCAAGGGTATTGCAGTTTGTGTTCCATCCGGCATAGCTTATCAATTTGTCCAAAATGTCCAGTTCATCAAGATACCGGATTAATTGAATGTCTCCGCCGTTGCAAAAAGCGCTGTCACATACAGCGACTTTTTTTCCCGCTTCCAGATAATCCCTTATCTGATAAACGAAATCCTGCAGGTTACGGCAGCTTGTATAGCTGATGTCAATTTCTTCATCATAAGTGTCCTGCGGGATTTTTCCGGGGCAATTGATCGCAAGAACAAAATCAGCTTCCTGTGCATTCGCCGCCGGTTTGCATCTGCAAACTCTCAGATGGGATTTAAGGCTTTCATACATTGGTCTGTCTTCGAATAAAGGCACGATTGACGGTCCCAGCACCGACGCGTAAAACGGAAAAACTTTAGGTTCGGTATTTTTAAAGTCGTGCCAGGCTCTTGTTAAAAGGGACAACGCTACTTCGTCCGCACCCGGATAGACCATGACCTTCATGTCAAGTTTTTTTCTTTTTATTTCGCCGATGATTCTTTTTTGTGAAATTGCGGTATAACCGTAAGGCGAAGAGTCATCCTGCGGGATAACGAGAAAATCGATAATGCCTGTTTCCAGATATTTAACAACTTCGATATTGATAAGTTCGTTAAAATCCCTTCTTGCCTCATAATCATTTATTATATTTTGTGGTATTTTGATTTTTTCCAATTCTTTGAGCTGTAGTTTGTCTAAACCGCCGCGCCTTGTCTTATAATCCAGAAGGTATTTTCTCCTGAACAGGGCATGCCCGTATTCTGCGTAATAATCAGGTTCTTCTTCGCTTGAATTATATTGAGGCGTTCTCATAATGCAGTTGAAGGCGTATATTTTAACTTTTGGGTTTGTGTTTTTTATTTTCCTGATTATTTCAAGGCGCGATAAAGCTTCTTCCATTTTCAGATAATGCAGTCTTGAGGGAATCAATCCTCCGTAAACAAGCATATCAACGGACAGAACAATATTTGCGCAACCGTGCGCGTTTTTAATCAGAAAATTTTCTATCGCGCCGATGTCAGCCGGTTTTTTCATGTCGCCCAGAATATGTTTTTCCGGCATAATAACCGCGATTTCCCTGTTGCTTCCTGCGATCATCTGCGGGAACAGGTAATTGCACGGTCTTTCATCCAGCGGCAGAAGAAGCGTCTTCAAAATTAATTTTCCTTTATCTCTTTTTCAATAAAATACACGGGATTTTCGCGTAATTTTATAAGCGCTTTCTCCCAAACCGCTTCCGCATCCAGCACATAACACTCCGCGTTTAATACTTTTCCTGATTTGTAATCCGTTTTATCAAGCACGTCAAGTATTTTATCATAACGCTGTTCAACGCCGCTGAAGTTATGGGATAAAATGTTTGTTTTTAACAGCTTGCCGTCAGACATGACAAGATCATAATCATAATTGGCTCCGTAAAGATATTCGGGCACAACCATTTCTTCAACTCCGTGCATCGAAGTATTCGGCTCAAGCCCGCATCCAAGCATGACAATTTTTCCCTTTCTCCGCTTTAACTCATGAAGCGGAGAATTGGCGCCAACAGGGGTGAAATCCCTGATATGCGCGGCGGCGATTTCCTGCGCGTCTTTTCCCCAGACCGCGATGCTGTGAGTCGGATGAACGCTCCTGTATGCGCCTTCTGATTTTCGCATAACTTCCGGCAGAATCCCCACGCAGCACGGCGTGCTTAACACGTCGAAGATTCTGTTTTGCGGAGTTACGCTCTCATAACTTAACGCCGGCAGCATCAGTGTGCCGGATTTTACGGTTTCTTTAAACACTTCGATAACAGCGTCAGGTTTAATTTTGATATTTCCGCATAAATTTTTATATGACGAGTGAATAACAATAGTGTCATTTTCTTTTATTCCAAGATTTTTTAAATCAGTTTTTATTTTAACTGCTTCCATACCGGATTATAACATGATTCTATATTAAATTGATATAAATAAATATTTCCAATATACTTTAAAACATGGAAATTAATTCAATAATTCATGGAGACTGCATTGAAGAATTGAAAAAAATTCCTGATGATTCCATAGATTTAATTTTTGCCGATCCTCCGTATAATATGCAGCTAAAAAACGCGTTATACCGCCCGAATAATACAAAAGTTGACGGAGTTAATGATGAATGGGATAAATTTGCGTCATTTTCAGAATATGACGATTTTTGCGTTTTATGGCTGAAGGAATGTAAACGAATTCTTAAAAACACAGGATCGATATGGGTTATCGGCAGTTATCATAATATTTTCCGCGTTGGAAATATTATGCTCAATTTGGGATTTTGGATTTTAAATGACATTACATGGCACAAAACAAATCCAATGCCCAATTTCATGGGAACCCGTTTTACTAACGCGACAGAAACCCTCTTGTGGTGTTCAAAAGGAGAACAATTTAAAAAATATACTTTTAATCATAAAATGATGAAGAAGTATAACGGCGGCAAGCAGATGACGTCAGTCTGGAAGATTGGATTGTGTACAGGCGAAGAACGAATAAAAGGAGAAGACGGCAAAAAAGCCCACTCAACGCAAAAACCGGAAGAATTGCTTAAAAGGTTAATCCTGTCAACGTCAAAACAGGGCGATATTATACTCGATCCTTTTTTCGGGACAGGAACAACAGGCGCTGCCGCAAAAAAACTGAAACGCAGTTATATTGGCATTGAAAAAGAAGAAAACTATATTTCTCTTGCAAAGAAGAGGATTGACGCAATAGAAAATTTTTTCCCCGAAGCCGATTGGAAAGAGGATGAACGTTAGCTGCTACACTTTTCTGCATTTGTTGCAGCCCAGTACATGAACATGGTTCTTCTGATAATTGCGTTCAAACATGCGCGAAACAAGAAAATCCTCAATGGAAAGGTTTGACCCGCATACCGGACACTTTCTGGGCAGTCCCTTTTCCAGACAGTTATAGCAGCCTTTAATGTGCATAATACGATCTACGCTCCCTTCTCTTGCCGGAAATGCGACTGTTTTTAGCTGATCGCCTTTTAATAAATTCATTGAACAGACAGGACAGATTTGGGGATCCCCTGCTTTTCCCGTAAGCGGTTTTCTTTTACTCCAAGGAAGAAACGGATAAAGCGGCGACATTTTCCCGAAAAAAAGCGAATAACCAATCCAAAGAAGGACAATACCGATTATTACAAAGCCAAGTAATTTAATATATTCGCTCATATTGATATGATACCACGAAAGGATGACAGTCACCAATAAAGTGGTATACTTAAAAAATGGCTGTCCTTTATATTATTGCTACGCCGATTGGAAATTTGGGAGATATCAGCTTCCGCGCGGCGGAAACGCTGAAAAAAGTCGATCTTGTAGCGTGTGAAGATACGCGCCGCACTTTAAAACTCCTTAATCATCTGGGAATAAAGGTAAAAATGCTCTCCTGCCGCTCTCACAACGAAGAATTTGCGGCGCAGAAGGCGCTTGACGCTTTGGATCAGGGGCAATCGGTGGCGTATGCAAGCGACGCTGGAACTCCGGCTTTAAGCGATCCCGGCGCGGTACTTGCAAGAATGGCGGCTGCTGCGGGACATGATGTAATTCCCATTCCTGGACCGTCCGCTTTTGCCGCCCTTTTAAGCGTTGCCGGAGGAAGGGATAAAACCGTTGTTTTTGAAGGGTTTCTGTCGCCGAAGCCGGGACGCAGGAAGAGCCGCTTACGTGAGCTTATGGCTATGCCTGCTGCCTGTATTATTTATGAATCCCCGTTCAGAATCCTTAAACTATTGGGAGATATTGCCGAAATTGACAGAGAACGTTATATTTGTATTGGACGGGAAATGACCAAAATTCATGAAGAATTTTTACGCGGAACAGCGGCTGAAATTCTCGATTCTTTGGTAAAAAAGGATGAACAAATAGGTGAGTTTTCCGTATATTTGTCTGGCAATTATGTGAAATAGTTGGTAAACTTATAGTAAGTAGTTGCCGATAATAGGTTATAGGCAGGGTAAGAGTATGATGATAGACAGGATAGGTCCGGTAGAACCCATTCCCCCCGGCAAGAGAGCCGGCAGGACCGAAAAAATCGGGACAGAGGAAAAAAGCGATTCTATCAGTCTCTCTCCGCAGGCAATGGAGAAGGCTGAAAGGTATCAGGTAATGGAATTAATTAAATCCGCCCCGGAACTCGACGAAGCCCGGATTGCTGAACTCAGAGCGAAAATCAACGATCCTGCGTATTTAAATCAGAAAGTCATCGACGCTACAGCGGAGAATATTGTGAACGCATGGTTTGCGTAAACAATTAAATATAAAGCATAAGCCTGATTGCCGAATCCCGGTAATCAGGTTTTTTTTTGCGGTTAATAACCGTCAGACATGGAACGGTTTACATCGCGCTGATACAGTTCCTGATATACAAAGCTGCGGTTTTTCAATCTTTCCTTTACCTCTTTGGTAAACGGCATATGCCGCCAGAAAGTGCCGCGCACATCCTTTTCAAGTTTCTGTATGCCCTCGGCTTCTTTGGTCATCCACAAAATATAATCACGGATAAAATACTCTTTAATATCGCCTTTTAATTTATTTGACTGGAACCACTGATAATAATGACCGGTAAGACCTTCCTCCATCCAGTAGAAGGAAGCTTTTTCTTTGGCTACCTGCCAGCGAAGGTCAGCTACAGCCGTAAGAAGCGCCAGATACAGATTTCTTGGGTACATGGGAACAATGATACGGCCGCGGCTTGTAGCGCGGTTATAACGGTCAAACGGTTCCCAGCAAAAACCCATATCGCCGTAGGTGGGAATCAACAGAACATACGGCGCGATGCGGTTTAGCCTGTTTTTGTATACGCGGCAGAAAGCTTCCGCATCAATACTTTCGATTCTCGCCATCATTGATATTATATTTTCACGTGTGCCGACTTCGTTAGGCGTACTGTGATAATATTCCGATGTCAGTACCGGAAAGTGATTTCCCTGCCGCCCTATGGTCATTTTTGCCATCTGACGGACTGTATCAAATTCTGCATCAATCGCGCCGAGGTCTACGGTAACGGCGCCGCCTTCATTTTCAAGTTTATCCTGCAAATTGGAAACATCCGCTTCGGCGCTTGTAAAATCCCTGATGCTGATACTAAGGTCATGATCATTTTTCTGCATTTGCTTAAGCAGGTTTTGAATTTCATTAATTGCCATTTTTTGCCCTTCATTAAGGCAATCGCTTATGTCTGTCATTTCTCTGAGAGGATTATGCTCAAAAACCGAGTTCATCCTGTCGCGTAATATTTTTTCGATCTCACTGCGTTCTTTGTCTTTTTGCTTTAAGATTGATCTTGCGCCGTCGTATTTTCCCTGCGCTTTTTCAAGAAGCTGCTGTATTTTTGACTGACTGTTTCCTTTGGATACCCTGACTTCATCGGTGCTTGAAGGACGCATTTTGCTTGTACCGACCGCGCCCATCCATTCATCAAGATAATAAACCGGCTGATCCAGCGTGTTTTCAACCACTATTTTACTGAAAAAATCCCTTGTTTCCGCAGTGAGGAAAGTAGGGTGCAGAATCGCGAAGCGAAGGAGGTATTTTTTATACGGCGGCAGTTTTCCTGTGGTCTTTCTGGCAATTCCAAGCAGAAATTCCCAATACGGCGATATAAACTGCTGGCGGAATACGCTGCGATCTTTCGGGTCTTTCGCGGTAAGATACTTCTGAAGGATACCGTGAACCCTTTGGGCAATGTCGCCTTCATTGGATAAAGCGCCTTTGTAATAATTGGGATCGTTGAAGAAATCATGTCCCTTTTCTTCAAGGCGTTTTGTTACAGGCGGAAACCCGGAAGCGCTGAGATCGACCTCGCTGCCGGAAGTGCTTGATATGTCCGCAAAATCGCCCTTGTTTTTATCGCCGAAAATATCATGAAAATCCGGAAGCGATCCGCCGGAAGAACCTGCAGTTCCCAATAACGCGGCTAGTTCGGGATCCATGCCTCCGTTTGTTGCATTAGCAGCCATCTTTTATATATTAAAAGGAATTTCATTTGATGTCAATGTTTACAGTATCAGTGCGTCCAGATCAATTTCACATGCTGTACACGGAACGGTAACGCCCCAGTTTTCAAGAGTTTCAGGATGGAGTTCGCCGAAGACGCCGATGGATTTCCCCTTGTAAATAATTGCCGCCGCTCTTCCGGGAATAAAACGCGGATCGGATGATTCTTCCACTTTATATTCACGGGAAAGGTAGTAGAAAAGCGTTTGAAGCTCAGCAGCTGCTGTATTGAAATTGGAGTCTGTTCCGGCGTGCAGAAACCCTGCGTATTGGCAGGTTGAGCTGCGGTAATTTTCATTGTCATCAAGATATGCGATCTTCCCCGTTTCAAAAATTTTGTGGGGATAGACAGACCGCCCGGAAACGGATTCGCTTGCCATAAGCGAGGCAATGACAGAGTCGCGGACATATTCGTAATTCTCGGTCATAGGATTAAAAATACGGATGATTCTGCCGCCGTCCCCGCGCATTTTTTCAACCAAGTCTTTTCGGGAACCAAGGTAGTTATAGATCATTTCCTGATAGCCAAGACCGATAAGAGCTTCTTTAACCTGCCTGCTGAAAAGGGTGATTGGCAAAAGCCTCCCTATTGTTGCGTCAGAGGGACGCTGCGATTTAAAAGAGCCAAGCGAGCGGCCGATCATTATATCTTCGATGATATCGGCGGCATGGAGGAAATCATTGCGGTACTCCGGCGGATATGCGCGCACGCCTTCAGACATGACTTCCGTGCCTCTTTCCATGTCCGTTGTTTTTTCCGCTTTAACGCCCATGCGCATAAGAGCCTGAACGCACTCATCGGCGTTAAGTTTTTCGCCGAGGAATTTTTCGACTCTGGACAGCGAACAGAAGATCGGCTCCTGGAAATAGCGCGGAAACACCGGATTTCTGCCGAAGAGCGTGTCGTATTCGTATTCCATTTCCACAGGCTCAATGGTAAAGCCGTTATCTGCAAAATCGCACGCCACTATTGATGCTGCAAGAGTGAGCGTATGCATGTCGGTTCCTGTAAGTTCGACAAAAATCTCGCTGTCACCGACTTCCACAGCACCGAGGTCATTGGAATTGATAATCGGCGGATATGACAGAATAAACCCCTGGGAATCTGTAAGAAGCGGATGAACCGGCTCTTTTTCCAGTATAAAGGCATACTCCCTGCCCTTTGGGTGCTGCCTGAGTATTTCCCTCAGTGTCAGGGGGCCGAACGGCTGGTCTGTCTGCAGAGGGATAAAAGAAACGGAGTCAGGGTCTGCGCCTTTGTAGATAATCGGCCATTTTATAAGCGCGATGCGGTAAAGCCCCATGGAAATGGCGCGCCGTTTTCGTCCAAAATTCCAGGCGAGTTTTTCCTGGGTTTGAATCATGTCCCTGAGCATGGGATCCGTGATGGTTTTGCCTTTTGCGATAAACCCCGCTATGTAGGGGCGAACCTGTTTAACACTTGCTTCGACTTTTACCTTTCTTGTTGTTTTCTTATCACTGCCTTGCCGTGAAAAAAAGCTGTATTCCGGTATTTTCCCGCTGTTGTATATTTTAAGCTGACGGGCGCAGCCGGCAGTTCCCCAAAGATCGGGGCGGTTTGTGTCGTTAAGTTCGATTTTCAGGGTTCTTTCCTGTTCGGGAAGACTTTTGTCGCTGTCCTCGTCAAGCTCGGCTTTTGCGCAGGTAAGGATTGCCTCAAATTCATCCCTGTTTTTCCATCCGCCGGGACGAGCCGCAAGAGTATAAAAAACCTGCTCGTTTACTTCGATTTTTGGCATACCGTTATTATATTTATTTTTCCTTACAGCGTAAATAGGCGTCCGGTTGAACGGGCATACAGCCTGTTAGGTGAAATGACAAAAACAGGGCAAAGCGTCAAAAAAGCATAAAATTTAAACAAAAATGTAATATTGACATATTATATAAAATAATGATAAACTGACACATTAAGTATGTTTTACAAAACCCAATTGCTGTTTAAAAATGAAAAAAGTATAGGACCTTTTCAGGGCGACAGGGGAAACATAAATGGCATTGGTGAAATCAAAATATATGCAGGTTGTTAATCCCGTTTATTCAGGAGACATACCTGCTTCAGAAATGAAGTTATCTTTTATAAATTATGATTCAGAGTCTGCGGAAACAAAAGATGTTTCTTCCATTGATGAAATAATAAAACTTAAAAACGATTCAAAAATATTATGGATAAATGTCAGCGGATTAAAAGACATTGAGTCAATCAAGCGGTTGGGTGAACTGCTGGAAATTCACCCTTTAACCATTGAAGATATTCTGCAGACAGAACAACAGGCTAAAATGGAAGTATTCGAAAAATACAGATTTTTATTGGTAAAGACAATTATAAAAAAAAGGAATACTTTTTGCCGCTTAAACGCCAAAAAGAAAATATTTTTCGTGCCTTTCGGGAAGGATAGGCGTTTTATATCTACGGACGGAAAAACAGATGAACTAATTATTACCCAGGTTGGAATAGTTATTATGAAAAACATTCTTTTGACTTTTCAGGAATTGTCAAGAGGCGCATTTGAAGGCATAAGAAGAAAAATAATGGAGAATACAGGTGAAATCCGCAAAATGGAAACCGACTATATTGCCTATTTAATAATTGATAAAATTGTCGATGAATATTTTAGCTCCATTGACCATTTGGAAGAACACATAGAAAATCTTGAAGAACGCGCGGCCAGGACAAGCGATGATACATATATTGAGGAGATACAGGAAACAAAAAAATACCTGCTGCTTGTCAAGAAAGCGATTCTGCCGCTAAAAAATAATCTGATGATTATTTCCCGGACAGAATCCTTTTTCCAAACCGGGGAAATAAAACCGTTTTTACAGGACCTAATAGAAAATATGGAGCATGCGGTAATGCAGGTAGAACATTACCGCGAATGGCTGTCAAGCATCATGGAAGTAAACTTGTCTGTTTTATCGTATCAGTTAAACAAGGTAATGAAAGTTTTGGCGATGATTTCTGCCATCTTTATTCCCCTGTCTTTTATCGCGGGAATATACGGCATGAATTTTGATGTTATGCCTGAACTAAGATATAGTTTCGGGTATTTCATTGTTCTTGGCGTAATGTTTTCTGTCGCAATTGTTATGATTGTCTTTTTTAAAGTCCGCCGGTGGTTTTAAAAAATATCAGTACGAACAAAGACTTGACAAGGTATATATCATTAAAAATGAAATTGGTAACAAATAATGCAAAAGAATTTAAAAGAATAAATGAATTAAAAACAGAGGATTGGACAAAATAAAGCGTAATTGCGCATAACTTTCCGGGTAACTAACGGCTTACCTGGTCTGGCAATATGTCAATTATTTATAACGTTAGGCGCAAGTATATTGAAACCAGAAAAGATGCATATAAGTAGGGGCAGGAACTTCACCTAACAAGCAACAACTGCTAAGCTGCTTTCGCAATAATTCCAAATCTGTGCGGGATTCACGGCGGGGNTGTTGATTGATCAGGGAATTCGCTTTGGGAAGCCTTGTATAAATTGTGACCGTTTTTTTAATCACCGCTGTTACAGCAGCGCAGACAATGACTCCGATTACAATGCTGATACCGCCGCTTGCAGAAACACTGCCGACAGCGGAAACAAGCGTCCGGCTGTATACGTTTTTTTCAAAAAAAAGGCAGCCATTTCTGACTGCCTTTTTTGTGCCTGATAAATCAACCCAATCCGGATTTACGGCGGTTGTAAACATCGTAGAAGACGGCAAGCACAAGAATTAACGCTTTAACTACATACTGCCAATGGGTGCCAAGGTTCATTAAAATCATACCGTTGTTAATTGCCGCCATTACAAGTGCGCCGATGATGACTCCGAATACAGTTCCAATACCGCCGCCGGCAGAAACGCCGCCGATATAGCATGCCGCGATGGTATCGAGTTCAAACAGGTTCCCTGCCATTGGAAGAGCTGTGTTCATATAACCGGTTGATACAACAGCAGCAAGACCTGTAAGCCCGCCCATGAAAAGAAATACAATGAATGTTACCATTTCGGAGTTTATGCCTGAAAGTTTTGCAGAGCGCGGATTGCCTCCGACCGCGTAAATATACCGCCCAAGAACAGTGTTGTTTAAAATAAAATGAAAAGCAAAAATTGTAATTCCCACAACAAGCACTACAACAGGAAGCCCGCGGGAACGCGCGAAACGATCTGCAAGTGCAAGTATGATTATGCTGATTATTACCAATTTGGTTATAAATAAAGGCATTGGAGAAACTTCAAATTCATTTTCAATTTTTTTTCTTCGTCCTGAAAATTCCGCAAAATAAAAAATTAACAATAAAATTATTGCGGCAGCGAACGGCATTGGGAAATATGGACCCATTCTGGTTGTGCCTATTATTTCGTCAACAATTCCTGTAGAAAAAAGCGAATAACCAATATCATTAATACCGATAGGACTTACTTTTGTAACAATGTAGGTTAAACCGCGGAAAAGCAGCATTCCGGAAAGAGTAACGATAAAAGCCGGCAGCTTTGCGAATGCGACCCATGCTCCCTGATACGCTCCGATAGCAACACCGATTAATATCGATGCTATAACAGTAGCAGGCATTCCTATTCCTGTATTGTAAAGCATTACACTTAACGCTCCGACAAAGGCGCAGACAGAACCGACGGAAAGATCGATATTCTGGGTGATTATAATCATTACCATACCGATAGCAAGAATTAAAACATAACTGTTTTGAAAGAAAATATTAATGAAATTTCGCGGATAAAAATTTACTCCTTTTGTCAGCGGAGCAAAAATAATCAGGATAAGTATCAGCATGATAAACATGGAATAATTTCTCAGATTGCTTTTTATCAGCGATTTAACATCAGCGGTGTGAATGGCTTTATTGCTCATTTATTTCTCCTTAATTAGATTATCCGACCAAAGCCAGATGCATTATTTTTTCCTGGGTCGCTTCATCTTTGGACAGTTCCCCTTTAATTTTTCCTTCGTTCATTACATAAATCCTGTCAGCCATTCCAATCGCTTCGGGAAGTTCGGAGCTGACCATAATTACGCTTTTTCCGGCGGCAATCATGTCGTTGAGTATTCCGTAGATCTCGGTTTTCGCTCCGACGTCGATACCCCTTGTAGGTTCGTCAACGATGAATATATCCGGATTAGCCTGTAGACTTTTTGCTACGACAACTTTTTGCTGATTACCTCCGGAGAGATTGCGTACATATTGGTATATTGAAGGTGTTCTTATGTTAAGTTCTTTTCTCTGCCGTTCAGCTATTTTTATTTCCTGCTGGTTGTCGATAACCCCGAATTTGGATATTTTATCAAAGCTGGAAATCGTAATATTTGTTTTTACATCCTGAATTAAAACAAGTCCAAGGCTTTTTCTGTCTTCAGAAATATAACCAAGCCCGGCGTTAATCGCTGATCTTGCGCTGTTGAATGTACGGGTTTTGCCGTTGATCTTCAATTCGCCTTCACAACGGGAACCGTAGGATTTGCCGTAAATGCTCATCATAAGTTCAGTGCGCCCGGCTCCCATCGGACCGCAGAAAGCCAGTATCTCGCCCTTCCGCAGATAGAATGAAACATCGTCTACCACTTTTATATCGTGATAATCAGGATGGTAAACAGTCCAATTTTTCACTTCCATTACGGCTTCACCCGGTGAGGATTTCCGCTCGGGGAAACGGTGTGTTAAATTTCGTCCTACCATGTCTTTGATGATCATTTCTTCTGTTAGGTTGTCGCTCTTTACATCGTATGTACTGATGGATTTACCGTCGCGCAAAACAGTTACGGTATCTGCTACCTTCAGGACTTCGTTTAACTTATGGGAAATCATAACAAGGGTTATTCCCTGTTTTTTCAATTCCAGCATGAGATTTAAGAGTTTCTCACTTTCATCGTCATTTAAAGAAGAAGTAGGTTCATCCAGTATGATTAAATCTGCTTTTTTTGAAAGAGCGCGGGCGATTTCTACTAACTGCTGTTTCCCAACGCCCATTTTACTGACTATTGTTTCAGGAGGTTCATTTAAACCTACTGTTTTTAAATATTTTTTCGACTCTATTGAATATTTATGCCAATTTATAATTCCAAACCTGGTATTCATGTGTCCCAGAAATATATTTTCATAGATTGAGAGGTACGGGCTGAGCGCAAGCTCCTGATGGATAATGGCAAGCCCTTCTTTTTCGCTGTCTTTTACATTATGATATTTGGTTTCCCGTCCTTTGAATGAAACTTTTCCATCAAAGTCGCCGTTAGGATAAACACCGGAGATGCAGCTCATCAATGTTGATTTACCCGCTCCGTTTTCTCCGCAGAGGGAATGAATCCCGCCTTTTTTTACCTTTAGACTTACATTATCAAGAGCCCTGACCCCTGGAAAATCCTTGGTCAGATTTTCTATTTCCAGAATGTATTCACTCATAAATCCTTCCAAAAAAACCTGATCACTTATCTGCATAAATGATCAGGTTTAATAAATAAAATGTTGTTATTCTGTCAACCGATCTATTTTCATAAAAAAATGATCAATACGATCAGATAAATTAGCGCTACTTCAACTGAGCAGCTTCTGCCGGCGATAACCATCCTACATCAGACGGATACTGGAAATTGCTGTCTTTGGTAATCAGAATAGGATCGAGAAGAATGACATTAACATAACCCGTACCTGTATTGCCGATCTCTTTCAGAAGAGCGTTCGTTGAATCTGGCGTAATAAGAACAGAACCGGGGATATTCACTCTTTGTTTTTTAAGTAATTGATCGACCAATAAAGCGGCTGCGGCAGCCTGTAATTTTGCATCCTTAAATACGGTCATGTTCTGTTCGCCGTTTTTAATTGAGACCATTGATGAAAATTGCGCATCCTGACCAGTTACTACCGGGAGTTTTGTCCGGTATTTTGCGTCTGCTTTACAGGCTTCAATAATGGCGATTGCTAAAGTGTCATTGGGCGTAAGTACTGCATCAAGGGTAACTGTGCGGGCATCACCGATTAAAAGACCTTCCATGCGGGCTTTTGCTATGGAAGCTGACCAGCCTTCTGTAGCGATTCTCTGGAAAGTAGATTCTGAATAGTGCCTTGGGAAGGGACCGACAACTCTCAGCACTCCTTTATCAATAAAGGGAAGAAGAACATCCATTGCGCCCTGGAAGAAGAAGTTGGCGTTTGCGTCTGTCGGGGAACCTGCAAACAGGGTAATAGTTTTTGGAGCTGCTGTTGTGGCGTTATTCAAATCCAGCGCACTTGCAATTGCTTGCCCTTGAAATGTNCCTACTTTGTAATTGTTAAATGTTACCAGGTAATCATAATTATTCGTTCCCTGAATGATGCGGTCATAAGCTACAACAACAACGCCTTCCTGCCTTGCGCGGTTTACCGCAGCGGCGACGCCCTGGTTAATCTGACCGATAAGCAGCGCTTTTGCGCCTTTTGTCAAAAAGCCTTCAATGTGCGAGTTTTGCGTAGCCTGGCTGACACCGTCTGACCATTGGGCTTCAGCCTCATAACCGCGCTTGGTTACCTCGCCTACCAAGTAGGCGCCGTCTTTTATCCAGCGCTGGACATGGGTTTCAGGCATTGCGACACCAACAAAGCTCCTGTTGCCTTCAGCGCTGCCGCCGGCAAAAAGGGCTCCTGCTGCGAACAGTATCAGTATCGATACCGCTGCTAATTTCTTCATATTCTACCTCCATAATAAGAATTTGAATGTTGGTTCAAATGTGGCGGCTTATTTTCATGAAAAAACCGGCGTTAGCTGCTATTTTTAACGGCATTGGAATGTTCCTGACAGATATTTTAGAAATATTTATTCGGAGAAATTTTCGTGTAATAGAATTTAGATTTTTGTCTTATATTTTCAGGATTTGTCTTATGAAAAGCCGGAAAAGTATTATATTATGATGCCAGCTTATGTCTTTTCATCAGATTTATGAAAAATTAATTAAATAATCATCGTGTTTAATTATTAAAATTGTAATATTATTATAATTACATTAATATAATACAATATTTTATTGAGAATTTTATTATCTAAGTTGTATTTTTTTTGTCTTGCAAAAAACAGTTATTTAGGTGATAATAAACCAACATTCAAATCTTTTTTTTATGGAGGAAAAGTTATGAAGAAATTGTTAGCAGTATCATTATTGATTCTGTTCGCAGCAGGTTTTGTTTTTGCCGGTGGCGGCGCAGACAGAAGCACTGGCGAAAGAACGTTGATCGGTATGGCAATGCCGGAAACCCATGTTGATCGCTGGTTAAAAGACGGCAGAGATTTAAGAACTCAGGCTGAAAAACTCGGTTATTCGGCGCTGGTTCAGTGGGCGGACGCAAATCAGCTCATTCAGAACGGACAGATTGAAAGCTTCGTTCTGCAGGGAGCAAAAGCGATAATCGTTGGCAACATTAATGACGGNGTTGCTCCGGTAGTCGCACGCGCTAAAGCTGAAGGCGTACAGGTAATCGCTTATGACAGGATAATTCAGAATTCAGACGCTTATGATTATTACATTACGTTCAACAACTTCAAGGTCGGCGAATTCCAGGGTCAGGCTATTGTAGACGGATTAAGTTTAACTACAGCTACAACAGCGGCTCCCAAATACATTACCCTTTTTGCCGGTTCCCCGACAGATGGTAATGCGTTCTTCTTTTATGACGGCGCTTACAGCAAGCTTAAACCCTTTATTGACAGCGGCGTACTCAGAGTTGTCGGTCCTCATCCGGCTACATCTGCTGACAGGGCAAACTTCCAGAGAATTGCGACTGAAAACTGGATGCCGAACATTGCCAAAACCCGTATGGAAAACCTTCTTACAGGCGATGCCCGCAGCGTAACACTTGATGCGGTTCTTGCTCCCAATGACACTTTGGGCATGGCTATTATTGAAGCTCTCAAAGCGGATGCAAAATACAGGACAAAACTCCCTGTTGTTACAGGTCAGGATGCTCAGTTTGCGTCAATGCTTTCAATCAAGAACGGCGAGCAGTACATGACAGTATTCAAAGACACATCAAAATTAGCTGAAGCTGCAGTTCTTCTTGCTGACCAGCTTCTTAAAGGTCAGAGAGTCAATGTCCCCGGCTCAGTAGTCGCAGCGGATATCGGTCTTGCGTCAATCGGCAATACCGGCAGGAAAACAGTAACAGCAATTCTTCTTGATCCTATTCTTGTTACAAGAAACTCTAACTTCCTTGCGCCGGTCAATGCTGCCGGCTGGTTTACAGCATCTGAAAATGCGCAATTGCGCTAGTCACTCTGACTTTTAGCCGCCAAAGCGGCTGAATTGTTAAACAAACAAGTGGTTGGCTGATCATTTTTTATAAATGATCAGTACAACCGCTCATTTTAATACATCCATTAAGGTGATCCATGAGCGAATACATTCTGGAAATTGAGAATATGACCAAAGACTTTCCCGGGGTCAGAGCTTTAGAAAACGTAACTTTAAAAGTAAAAAAAGGCGAGATTCATTCCCTCTGCGGAGAAAACGGCGCGGGTAAATCAACACTTATGAGCTGTATCTCCGGAGTGTATCCAAAGGGAGAATATGAAGGCAAAGTAATATTTAAAGGACATGAAACGCATTATCAAAGCGTAAGAGACAGCGAAAAAGAAGGGCTTGCCATTATCCATCAGGAACTTGCGCTCAGCCCGTACTTATCAATCTATGAAAATATGTTTCTGGGACACATGGAAACCCGGTTTGGAATTATAAATTGGAATAAATATATACATGAATCGAAAAAATATCTTGATACCGTAGGGTTAAAAGAGCCGCCGGAAACAATTGTAAGCAAGATGGGTGTTGGAAAGCAGCAGTTAGTTGAAATCGCCCGCGCTCTTTCAAAAAAAACCGATTTAATTATATTAGACGAACCCACTTCGTCTTTAAATGACGATGAAAGTGAAAAACTCTTAAATCTCATGCTGGAATTCAAAAAACAGGGAATAACCCTTGTTATGATTTCCCATAAATTGAACGAAGTTCTTAAAGTAGCCGATACCGTAACTGTTTTACGCGACGGTAAATCCATCAGCACTTATGATGTAAAGAACGACAGCCTGACAGAAGAAATGATCATTAAAGACATGGTTGGGCGTACCCTCACTCACCGTTTCCCGGAACGGAAATCCTCGCCCGGTGAAACCGTAATGGAAGTGAAAAACTGGACTGTTTACCATCCTGATTATCACAGTATCAAAGTGGTAGACGGCGTTTCGTTCTATCTGCGCAGGGGTGAGATATTAGCTTTCTGCGGACCGATGGGAGCCGGGCGCACTGAGCTTATGATGAGCCTCTACGGAAAGTCATACGGTTCTCGCTGCGAAGGCGAATTGAAGATCAACGGCAAAACCCATACATTCAATAGCGCAAGATCGGCGATTAACGCAGGCTTAGGCTACATTTCCGAAGACAGAAAAAGCCTTGGGCTTGTTTTAATTCAAGACATAAAAACGAATTTGACACACTCCAGCCTTCAAAAAATTTCTAAATATGGGGTTGTTAATAAACAGCATGAAATTAAGGAAGCTGAGAGACGCTGCAAGGAGTTAAACATCAGGACGCCGTCCATCAATCAGTATGTCCGTAACCTGTCCGGCGGCAATCAACAGAAGGTTGTAGTTGGAAAGACTTTACAGGCAAACCCTGACATATTCATTGTTGACGAACCCACAAGAGGCATCGATGTCGGCGCGAAAACGGAAATTTACGGAATTCTCAACGACATGATTGCCGCCGGAAAGAGCGTAATTATGGTCAGCTCCGAGCTCCCTGAGGTTCTTGGGATGGCGGACAGGATTTATGTAATGAACGAGGGAAAAATTAAAGGGGAGCTATCCAATAATGAAGCGACCCAGGAAAAAATAATGCATCTGGCTCTGGTTGGCTGACCTGGGCATTTAAGGAGAAAACAATGGGCGGTAAGGAAATACACACTTCCGATGTAAAAACGCTGATAAAAAGCAATCTGAGAAATTATTCTATGTTCATCATTCTGGTATTGATTTTATTGATCTTTGCCCCGCTGACGAATTTTAACAACTTTCGTCCGCAGAACTTTATCAATATTTTCTTTCAGAACAGTTATGTGCTAATTCTTGCGGTCGGTATGGTAATGATAATCATTACGCAGAATATCGACCTTTCAGTCGGCTCTGTGTGCGCGTTTGTCGGGGCGTTAAGCGCGATGATCTACAATACGGGCATAGGGATGCCGCTGACATTGATATTTTCGGTATTGATCGGCGTTGCCATCGGAGCGTATCAGGGAGCCTGGGTTGCGTTTGCAAGGCTGCCTGCGTTTATTGTTACGCTTTCGGGAATGCTCCTTTTCCGCGGACTTACCTACATTGTAACGAATGTCAGTCCTGTAGTTCTTAAAGACGACAACTACTCGCTCATCGGAACCGGAATTCTTGATGAAATCCTGAAAACAACAAATCGAATAGGTCCTTACCGTCCAATGGCGATTTTATTTGCGCTGGCGATATTGATAATTTTTTATATCGCCGAATTCGCCGGGCGGAAGAAGAAAATAGCCAATCATTTTGAAGTATCCCCGATGCCGCTGTTTATAACAAAGCTTGTTTTGATCAGTATACTGGTTCTTGCCATTACAGATCGTTTTGCCCGCGCAAGAGGTCTTCCGATTATTATTATTGTCTTGGGTATTACAATCTTCGCCTTTCACTTCCTTTTGAATAACACGGTTGTGGGAAGATATATTTACGCTGTAGGCGGCAACCCGCGCTCTGCAAAACTTTCCGGTATAAATTCAGAGATGGTGCAATTCATTGTTTTCTGTTTTATGGGCGGGCTTGCAGGTCTTGCCGCTGTAGTATCAACCGCATACATGAACAGCGCGCTTCCGCAGGCAGGAAACCTCTTTGAGCTTGACGCAATCGCGGCGTGTTATGTCGGCGGCGTTTCTGCCGGCGGCGGTATCGGCACGGTCATCGGAGTTGTTGTCGGCGCTCTTGTAATGGCGACAATCAACAACGGCATGATACTGATGAACCTCGGCAACCACTGGCAGTATGTCGTCAAGGCGCTGGTTCTTGTGCTTGCGGTCTTCTACGACGTCTACAACCGCCGTAAATCGGGATTGGGCTGATTTATCAAGTACAAAAAAGGCAGCCAGAAATGGCTGCCTTTTTTTTAAATTCGGTTTTTTACTCTATCAATCATTTCTTTAAAACCGGTATTTTCCCTGCGGACAAGACGAATAAATGGATTATCATCCGGTTTTCCAAGCACCTGTTCCATCTCCTGCTGGTTACGGAATGTAGCCTGCTTAAACTGATTATGAAAATCCTTCTCCCTGCTTGCGAAAATTTGATTTACCATCCATTCGCGTATCTCTGTTACAAGTTCAAGTTCTTTTTTAAAAACGGAAATGTCCGGGGCTTTCCCGTGAATAAGAGAGAGAACCTCCCAGGCGTGGCGGCATTTATCAAGCTGATATGTTTCATCCCATTTATCGTATACGCTGTGAATCTCATCCCAGTTTTTATACTTTCCTTCGCCGATTTCCCTGCGAAGTTCATCAACGCGGAAAGCGGGAACAATCTGTCCGCCCAGATTCACCCAGTCTTTTATCCGCTCATCAGGCGAAGCTGACTCAAATTGCCTGCACATTCCGTTAAAATCCATTTCCGGGTTTGTATCAAAATACGCCGCGATTTTTTTTATTGCGTAATAATGCAGCATGTGACGGTAAGCGGCAAGAGCTTCAAACGGCTTTATTATTACCTGCCCTCTTTTGCTTTTTTCAAAACGGCTGCATGGAATTATTCGGACATTATTGTTTTTATCAGGCGTTAAGCCTGCGTTTTTTATCAAACCTTCAATAAATGATATTGCAAAAATTATTTCTTCCGCTGTATCGGGAGCCAGATAATCTATTTCGACACGCTGGATTTTCACAATTCGTTTGTCGCGGTTTTTTGATTTCCATGAATTACGCTCAAGAGCGTACATATTATGCATCCAGTAATAAGCAGGCATTACTTCCAGCNTGTTTTTATATACATTGTTATTTACAAGAGAAAAAGGAAGAGGGATGTTTAATTCCGACGGATACTCGCCCTTTGCGATAATCACATACGAAGCGAAAACGCTGGAGTGTTTCAGGCTGACGGCAAGCCCCGGCCAAAAACCGCGCTTTGCCCTAATCTCCCCGTCATTGGCGCGGCTGTTGTGGTTACTGCCGATTGTAGCTGCTGCCGCCATGTTTGACATCCCTTCAATGAGGCTTGCTATCAAGAAAGAATTGTTATGGTGCTGCTCATGAACGGGAAATATCAGATTGTTCAGTATCTCGCAGCATGACACTGTAGAATTGTCGCCTAACACAGAGTGAATAAGACGCGCTCCGTATTTTAAATTGCTGTTCCTGCCCATTATAAAACGCACAGCTTTGGAGCCGTAGAAAACATTGCAGGCGTACCCTACAATACCGTTTACCATTTCCACGCCTTCACCTATCTGCGTCGGCTCTTCTTCGGAAGAAAGTATCGTTATATTTTTAAGCTTGTTCGCGCCTTTTATGTAAGCGCACTCTCCTGCCGCAGTATCCTTGATGATGGCGCAGCTTTTTATAACCGCGCCGCTTCCAATTACTCCGTAACTGCCGCGGACGCCTCCGTATTGATTCTGCGTGATCTGTGCGAGTTTTTCCGTAAGCGCGGTGTCGTCGCGGTATGATGCCCACAAATAAGCATCCGCGGCGATTATGTCCACAAAAGGCAGAATGGAGCGTCCGCCCGCTTCATTCATTACGTCTATCCAGACGCGCACGGCTTCATCTTCTCCGTCTTTAACAACGCCGTTTCCGAACTTGGAATGGTTTGTCGTCTGCATTTCATTTATTTCTGAAAGAATGCAGCTATCCCCGATTATGTAATGGGAGATATACGCGCAGTTTTGAATTGCGGTTTCATCTCCGATGTCGCATGAAATTATTGTGCTGTTTCGAATCCCCGCAGGAATACAAAAGTCATGATGTTTAAGAACTGCATTTTGCAATGAGCCGATACGGACAAGACCGTAAAAATTTGAATCGCGGATTAACGAAGGTTCAAACGGATCGCGGACAAGAAAATCATTCCAGTTTGCGCAGTTGTTTCTGTTTGATTTTAATATTTCAATTTCGCCGGGAGTAAGACTGCGCCACGAATCCGGCTCCCTTGAAAATAGTTTTTTTTGCTGCGCGTTACGCTGCCAGTATTCGTTTTCACCTGCCGGCAGATATTCGGCTGGAATAAAATCGTAACCGTATTTTTCAACCGGCAGCGCTTTTCTTTTCATCAGTAAAAATTCTTACGCGGATTTAACGCGGCGCAGCCGTACATTTTCAATATCATAGCTGAAAAGTTCGCGGAGATCGTTCAGTCCCAAAGCCATTAGCGCCATGCGGTCGATACCGATCCCCCAAGCGGCGACAGGCACATTAACACCGAGGCTTTCCGTAACTTCAGGGCGGAAAATGCCTGAGCCGCCAAGCTCAAACCAGCCGAGCACCGGATGTTTGATGTGCACTTCTATCGAAGGTTCTGTAAACGGGAAGTAGCCTGGAACGTATTTTACCTCTTTCGCGCCGGCAACCTCGACGGCGAACATTTCCAGCATTCCCAGAAGGGTGCGCAGGTTTACGTTTTCACCTAACACGATGCCTTCTGTCTGATAAAAGTCGGGAAGATGCGTCGCGTCTACGCGGTCGTAGCGGAAACAGCGGACAATCCCGAAATATTTGCCGGGTATTTTCGCCGCCGGAAGCTGTTTCGCCGAAAGCACGGTTCCCTGCGAGCGCAGGATCAGCCTCTTTGTAAAGTTACGGTCAAAACTGTAATTCCAGCCGCGGCTTCCGGTTGCGCCGCCGTTTTCGTGCGCGGAGGCGACATTGGAGAGCCACGGCTCGTCAATTGACTTTGCGTGCGCAATTCCGTCATCATTTTGCTGACTGTCTCCGGCGATACTGTACGCATCATGAATATCCCGCGCTGAATGAAACTGCGGCATAAAAAGAGCGTCCGAATTCCAGAACTCGGTTTCAACTAACGGACCGTCAAATTCTTCAAAGCCGAGGGATGCAAGTTTATCTTTAACGTTTTCCAAAAACTTCGCATAAGGATTGCTGCGTCCGGGAGTCAAACGGACAGGCGGGGTTTTTACATTGTATGAACGGAATGTTTTTCCCTTCCAGCTGCCGCCTTCGAGCATCGCCTGTGTAAGAGAGCCGATTTCATCGCCTGTGATCCCCGCGGATTTTAACGCATCAGCCGCTTCGACTGCAGGAACACTGCCGTCCTGCGCGGCGGTAAAACCAAAAAAGACAGTCTCCCTGTCTACCTGGCGGAAAGGCGCGTCCGCAGCGCCGCGTTTTTTAGCGATGCCGGACATGACGGTTTTTTCTTCGGCAGAAAGCGAGGTTTCACGAATCGCGCTTGTCAGCCCTTTTTCAAGCAGGCCGCGAATAACCGCAATGTGCGCAGGCAGCGCCGATTTTCCCATGATTACGTTTTTATCATTATCCATTGATAAAACGCCGAGTTTAGAGAGGTTTCCAAATGCGCTGCCTATATCTTTATTTTCAATATTAAGGGTTTTCGCAATATCGGGAAGCTTAAACGCATTTCCTTTTTTCACAAGTTCGATAATTTGCTCTTCGGGGCAGCCTTTTTCTTTCCACTCACGGCCGAGTTCGGTCATTTCAAATAAAACCGTTGTTTCTCTGCGGAGTTCGCTGATCAACCCCTTACCGGCAAGCCATGAAAGCGCCTGATTTCCGTTACCCGGCTTGAAACCGAGTTCCTGTTCAACCTTATCAATAGTGAGTTCATCGCCTTTTTTATAATGAAGCAGAATCCTTACTTCCAAAGGATGCAGATTTTTTATTATATTTTTAATATCAACTGACATAATAACCTCGAATTCAATCATATAGAGGTTTTTTCAAAACATTAGTTCTGAAAAACGCTAAGTATCCAAAAATTATCAAGTAAAAACATATGAATTGTTAAAAATTAACAGGATTTATTAATATGGTCAATTGGTTTTTCCTGATAAATTATTTAACTTATTAAGGATTTCATGTTAACCAGATTTAATTATATGGATTATTATGGAAACAGAGGATACTTATGAAAAAAATTATGATTATATCTTCTACAAAGACCGGACACGGACACCAAAGTATAGCGGTTTCGCTGACAGAACAACTAAACCAATTTAATAATATTCAAGTTGATGTAATAAACGGTTTTTCACTTTTTGGCAGGCTGGCTGTCAAGGCAAGCGGTATATACGGGATTATCACCAGATACGGCGAACAATTATGGAAACTCAACTATGAAACAGCCGCAAATAAAAGCGAACCTCTTGTCCAGATGATGGCAAAGTTAATTCATGATCGTTTTATGCAGCGGATAAAAAACAACACGCCTAACCTGATTATAAGTGTTCATCCAATGTTTAACGCCTGTATTACGTCAATAATGATTGAACATGATATTAAAATTCCTTTTATAACACTGCTTGCCGATTTGGTAGATATTCATCCAATGTGGGTAGATACCAATGCCGATTATATTCTGTGTCCGACAGAGGAGTCTTTAAATGCGTGCATCGCGCTCGGCGCATCACATTCAAAGCTGCTCCGTTTCGGTTTTCCCGTCAGACAGAGATTTATAGACGCGGCAAAGCAGATTGATCGTCAGCCTTACTCAAGCGAGAAACCTTTGGAATGTCTAATAATGTCTGGAGGGGAAGGTTCGGGGAATTTAAAATTAACAGCGGAACTTTTATTGAATAATCTTGACTGTAAGGTCACAATTATATGCGGCTGGAATATGCGTATGAAAACAGCGCTGGAAAAACAATTGGCGCGTTACGATAACAGAGTAAATATTCTGGGGTTCTGTAAAAATGTACAGGACTACATGATTAAAGCTGACCTTGCGATATTACGCGGCAGTCCGAACAGCATAATGGAAGCGGTAATTTGCAATACTCCGCTTATCATTACAGAAGCTCTTCCGGGTCAGGAGGCAAGCAACCCGGAGTATATGGAAAAAGAGAGGCTTGGAGTAAAATGTGAGAATATAAATCAAATACATAAATTAATACAGAGCCTGCTGGAAAACAATTCAGCGGGTTTAAACAATATTGCGATGGAACAGAAAGTTTACAGGGATTTTAGTGTTGCATATAAAATTGCGCAATTTCTGGTTGAACACGCTTTGGATGTTCCTCCGTTTATTCAGAAAACAGAATATAAATTTCCCTTATTCATGCAGGCTGTTGAGTTGTACCGCAAAATGGAGACTGAAATTAAATCCAGACTGAATTGAAGCTGTTATAAAACTGAGAGTTTTTGAACATCAACCTTGGATTTCAATCGATATTTTCCATTAATTGGCGTTAGACACTGTTTTTTACTTGACCCAGATATAAATATTTAGTATTTTTTCATATAGAGGAATCTCGAAATTAAAATCGTTTAGGGAAGAAGATGTCAAAGAAAGAAACCGCTCAGGATAGTGAAATGGAAGCTGAAAACACCGCCGAAACGCAAAATAACCTGGAAAACTCACAGGATGTTCCCGGAAACACTCCTCAATCAGGTAATGAAGCAGAAGAGCAGCTTAAAGAACCTACTGCGGAGGAAAAAATCGCTAAACTTGAAGCCCATCTTGCGGAAGTACGGGATCAACTGCTTCGAAAAGCCGCCGATTTTGAGAATTTCCGTAAAAGAATGAACCAGGAAAAACAAAGTTCGATTGAATATGCCAACCAGAGTCTGCTTTTAGACATTATTCCCGTGATAGACGATTTTGAGCGGGCAATTGTAGCTGCGGAAAGTTCTGCGGATACCGCCGCTTTTCTGGACGGTATAAAAATGATAGAAAAAAGGCTGTCAAGTCAATTGGAAACCAAATGGGGGCTTAAACGCTTTAATTCCGCCGGAGAGCTCTTTGATCCAAACCTGCATGAAGCCCTGATGATGGAAAAATCACCTGATGTAACTGAGGCGACAGTGCAGGAAGACTTTTTTAAGGGATACTATTTAAAGGACAGGGTTATCAGAGCCGCAAAAGTAAAAGTACTGATGCCAGAAAGTTAGGATTGACAGCTTTATATACCGGATAAAAACATATATAGTGATAGAAGTAAATATCATTAACACATTGTGTTGATGTTTAATAAAAACAGGCGGCAAAGCCGCATAAAATAGGAGAGCATTATGGGAAAAATCATAGGTATTGATCTTGGAACCACAAATTCATGCGTATCTGTCCTTGAAGGCGGCGAACCGATTGTCATTCAAAGTTCAGAGGGCGGACGCACTACTCCTTCGATTGTCGGGTTTACCAGTAAAGGCGAGCGGATTGTAGGTGCGCCGGCAAAAAACCAGATGATAACCAACCCTGAAAACACCATTTTTTCCGTCAAGCGTTTTATGGGAAGGCGTTTTTCCGAAGTTTCAAACGAAACCAAACTTGTTCCGTACCGTATTACAGAACAGGGCGACGATGTCCGCGTTGAGATTGACGGGAAAAAGTACTCACCGCAGGAAATTTCAGCTTTTGTTCTCCAGAAGATGAAACAAACAGCGGAGGATTATCTGGGTGAACCTGTTACAGAAGCCGTAATCACGGTTCCTGCGTATTTTAACGATGCGCAGAGGCAGGCGACCAAGGATGCAGGAAAAATCGCAGGTCTTGAAGTAAAACGCATCATTAACGAGCCGACTGCAGCTTCGCTTGCTTTCGGTTTTAATAAAGATTCCAAAAAAGATAAAATAATCGCAGTCTACGACCTTGGCGGCGGTACGTTCGACGTTTCAATACTTGAACTGGGCGAGGGCGTTTTTGAAGTAAAATCCACAAACGGCGACACCCACCTTGGCGGTGATGATTTTGATCGCCGTGTCATGGAATGGCTCATCGCCGAATTTAAAAAGGACACAGGCATCGACCTTGGTCAGGATCGCATGGCTCTTCAGCGTCTGCGTGAAGCCGCGGAAAAGGCGAAGATCGAGTTATCGTCAACCCAGACTACAGAAGTTAATCTGCCTTTTATCACCGCCGACCAGAGCGGTCCCAAGCATCTGCAGAAGTCCCTTACCCGCGCCAAGTTTGAACAAATGGTGGAAGACCTTCTTGAACGTTCAAAAGAACCCTGTAAAAAAGCGCTTTCTGACGCGGGGCTCAGCGCGGATCAAATTGATGAGGTTATCCTTGTCGGCGGCTCTACCCGTATTCCCGCTGTTCAGCAGATTGTAAAAGATATGTTCAAAAAAGAGCCCAACAAGGGAGTCAATCCAGATGAAGCGGTCGCTGTAGGCGCGGCAATTCAGGGCGGTATTCTCGGCGGCGATGTAAAAGACGTGCTTCTTTTGGATGTCACTCCCCTTTCGCTCGGTATCGAGACGCTCGGCGGCGTTATGACAAAGCTTATTACGCGCAACACGACTATCCCTACCCGCAAGAGCCAGATTTTCTCTACCGCGGCGGACGGACAAACAGCGGTTTCCATCCAGGTACTGCAGGGCGAACGCGAAATGGCAAGCCAGAACAGGATACTCGGGCGTTTCGATCTTGTGGGTATTCCTCCCGCTCCGCGCGGAGTTCCGCAAATCGAAGTTACTTTTGATATTGACGCTAACGGTATTGTCCATGTAAGCGCAAAAGACCTTGGCACCGGCAAGGAACAGAAAATCCGCATCGAAAGCTCCTCCGGCTTGAGCGACAATGAAATTGACCGCATGGTGAAAGAGGCGGAACTCCACGCCGAGGAAGACAAGAGAGAGCGCGAAAAAGCCGAAGTGCGCAATGAAGCTGATTCGATGATTTACAGCACAGAAAAGAACATCAAGGATCTCGGCGACAAGGTAAGTTCCGTTGATAAATCAAAAACGGAAGAAGCGATTGCCGATCTGCGCAAAGCTTTGGAAGGCGGCGATCTTCAGTCAATCAAGGATAAAACAGAAGCGCTTAAACAGGTTTCATATAAAATCGCGGAAGAAATTTACAAGCAGCAAGGTTCGGCAGGTCAGGGCGGCGATCCCGGAGCAGGTCCGAACATGGGCGGCGGCTTCAATCCCGGCGGCGGATCTTCCGGCAGCGGTTCATCAGGCGATAACACCAAGAGCGCAGAAGATGCCGATTATGAAGTGGTCGATGACAAATAATGGCAAAGCGCGATTATTACGAAGTTTTGGGAGTACAGAAAAACGCCTCGAAGGACGATATAAAAAAAGCTTACCGCAAGCTTGCCATCCAGTATCACCCTGATAAAAATCCAGGAGATAAAAAAGCCGAGGAAAAATTCAAGGAAGCGACTGAAGCCTACGAGATTCTCGGCGACGATCAGAAAAAAGCTGCGTATGATCAATATGGTTTTGCTGGAGTTGAAGGCATGGCGGGGCAGGGGGATTACTCAAGCGTGTTTCGCGGCTTTGAGGATATCTTCGGCGAAGGCGGCTTTGGCAGTATTTTTGAAAACTTCTTCGGTGGCAGCAGTTTCCGCAGGAGTTCTTCAGGCGGTGTAAGGCAGGGAGCCAATCTCCGTTATGACATCGAAATCCCTTTTAAAGACGCTGTCTTCGGCACAAAAGTAGAGATTCAATATTCACATAACGAATCATGCGGCACCTGTAAAGGTTCGGGTTCCGCGGACGGAGCGAGCAAGAAGACGTGCCCTGTCTGCCGCGGATCAGGTCAGGTGAGGCACAGTCAGGGATTTTTTTCTGTAGCCACAACCTGCCACAACTGTCAAGGCGACGGGTATGTTATTGAAAAACCCTGCAGCGACTGTGGCGGCTCGGGAACCCAGAAAAAACGCCAGAAAATAATGGTGACGATTCCTGCCGGCGTGGAAAACGGTAAGCGCGTCGTCATTCCCAGGCAGGGAGACGCAGGTCCCAACGGCGGACCGGCGGGCGATTTATATGTGTTTATAAGGATAAAACCCCACGAGTATTTTGAAAGACAGGGAGCGGAACTTTACTGCGCTGTTCCTGTTTCGATAAGCCAGGCTGCCCTCGGCGCGGATATTCACGTAACAACGCTGGATAATAAAACAATAAAGGTAAAAGTNCCCGCCGGCATCCAGAGCGGAAAACTCCTGCGTATCCGCGATGAAGGAGTTCCTTCCGGCAGCCAGCGCGGCAGCCTTTACATCAAGCTAATCGTGCAGGTGCCGGAAAAACTTTCCCGCCGCGGAAAAGAGCTGCTTGAAGAACTTTCAAAGGTTGAAGGACAGAACGACAACCCCAAACCCATTCCGCTTTCCCAGCTTGCCGATGTGTAAAAGAGGCAGCCGTTTCGCTGCCTGTGTTTTTTTCAATACCTGTTATCAAAAACGCGCGTTGATTTTTTCTCGCTTCGGGGTAGTTCACCCATGCCGACAGCTTTTGCCTTCGGCGTGATACCGATTTTTTCCTTAAATTGATGTTCGACCGTTTTTTCAAGACTGGTTTTGGAATCAGTTTCTGCGGTTTCAAAAAAAAGGGTGAGAATGTCCTTGCCGTTCAGGTGATCGATCATAATTTGATATTCGCTGCTGACGCCTTCAATCGCTGACAAAAGCTCGTCAACACGGCTCGGATAGATTATCGCGCCGCGTATCTTGACCATGTCATCGGAGCGCCCGATCAATGCCGCTATTCTGGGATAGGCAAGTCCGCATTCGCATTTATCAGAGATCATTTTTGTAAGATCGTGCGTTCTGTAACGGATTAATGGAGCTCCTTCCTTTTGCAAAGTGGTGATTACAAGTTCGCCTGTTTCACCGTCAGATAAAAGTTCCCCGGTCTTTGGATCGATGATTTCGCAGTACATATAATCTGTCCATATATGCATGGCGCTCTGCTTCTGGCAGTTAATGCCGATTCCGGGACCGTATATTTCCGTAAGACCGTAGATGTCGTATAACTCCACGCCAAGCTCTCCGGCTATACGCTTTCTCATTTTTTCGCCCCATCGTTCCGAACCAATGACTCCCTTTCTAAGATGGATTTTATTCCGTACGCCGCGTTTTTCAATTTCTTCGGCGAGAAGGAGCGCGTAAGACGAAGTTGCGCAAATAACTGTCGATTTTAAATCGATCATCATCTTGATTTGTTTGTCCGTATTTCCCGGTCCCATCGGGATAGCCAGCGCGCCAAGAAGTTCCGCTCCTGCCTGAAAGCCGATACCTGCTGTCCACAGTCCGTACCCGGGCGTTATGTGTATTCGATCCATGGCTGTGATCCCGGCTGTTTCATAACATCGCCTGAACATGATTGCCCAGTCGTTAACGTCTTTTTGCGTGTAGGGAATTATTACAGGCGTTCCTGTCGTGCCGCTTGATGAATGAATGCGGATTATCTTTTCATCCGGAACAGCCTGAAGACCAAGCGGATACGCCTCACGGAGATCTTCCTTGTCAGTGAAAGGAAGCCTGTTGAAATCTTCCATTGTTTTTATATCATCGAGATTCAGGCTTTCAAAATGCTTTTTATAAAAAGCGCTTTTCATGGCTGAATGTATGGAATTTTTTATCTTATCCAGTGTATTCATTGTAAACTCCTTATGTTTTATTTATGCTGAAAAAGAGTTTACCTGTGCCATAGACCACCCACATAATAAACTGCTGCTTCATTAACGCAGCGTTTATCATGTCGAGCGGGTAATTCTCCTGAGTATATAAAATTTTGGGTCAAGCCGTCCTCCCCAATTCAAAAGCTCTTAGATTCATTTCCAGTATTTTCTGCGGCAGCATTTCTTTGATAACCTCTATAAGCGTTTCTGCATCAAAAGGGAAAAAACCTTTTTGCGATGCAGTCCCCAGAAGAGCGACATTCAATGTTTTTACGTTCTCTCCGGTAAGCTGCCTGCCGTCCGCTACAATGAGATTGTGTACATTTTTTTTAAGATAGTCAATCATTGTAAATGGATTTTCAGGTGAACTGCCCGCCGGTTTGATTATGACGTCGCTAACAATTATTGAACCTTCTCTGCAAAGATACGGTAGTTGACGCACAGCTTCAGACGGTTCAAAGGCGATAAGGGACTGCGCTTTTCCCAGGGGAATCAACGGTGAAAAAATATTGTCTCCGATTCTGACATGGCTTACAACGCTTCCGCCTCTTTGCGCCATGCCGATAGTTTCCGTTGTGCGGACATGATATCCTTTTTTCATGCCTGCCGCAGCTATCAGTTTTGAAGCAAGCACAGTGCCCTGTCCGCCGACGCCTGCTATCATCAAATTAAAAGTCATTTTGTTTCTTCCATTTTAATCGCACCCGGTACGCAAATGCCTGCGCATACTCCGCAGCCGGCGCACAGCGCTTTATTGATTTGCGCTTTGCCGCTAACGATACCAATGGCGGGACAACCGAATTTCTCAGCGCAGATTTTACAGCCGGTGCATTTTGATTCGTCTGCTGTCGCTTTAACTGCGGTGTTAATATTTGATACGCATGGAGATTCAAAAATTAAAACGCGGATACCCTTCATGGGTATCATGGAACGGACTGCTTCTTTAGCTACTTTTATATCAAGAGGATTAATTTTTTTAACTACTGAGACATTTAAAGCGGTAATAATTTTTTCAATATCGATATTTACAGAACTGCCGCCCATCATTGTTTTTCCTGTTCCAGGATGCGGCTGGTTTCCTGTCATTGCGGTTGTTGAATTATCAAGCACAACTGCGATAATATCAGTTTGATTATAGACTGCGTTAATGATTCCCGGAATACCGGTATGAAAAAAGGTTGAGTCGCCGATAAAGGCAAAATGAATAGTGTTGGTCTCGGCGCGTTTGAGCCCCTGCGCGATTGTAATGCCGGCTCCCATGCAAAGACATGTATCCACCATATTAAGCGGCGGAGCGTTGCCAAGCGTATAACACCCGATGTCGCCGGTATAAACTGCTTGAATTGTTTTGGAAGCTTCTTTGACCGCGAAAAAAGAAGCGCGGTGCGGACAGCCAGCGCAAAGTACCGGCGGGCGTACAGGCATAGGCGGAAGCGTCTGAACGGTTGTTTCAAGTAAATCCTTTCCTGTAAAAACCGCAATTGCCTTTGCGGCAATGTCTGGCGTAATCTCTCCGGTATTCTGGATATTGCCGCTTCGTTTGCCAAGAATAACTGTATCCAGTTGATATAAACCGCAAAGCCTGACAAGTTCGTTTTCGATTACAGGATCAAGTTCTTCCATGACAAGAACCTCGTCTAAACCATCAAGAAATTTAAGCGCAAGTTTATCCGGAAAGGGATATGTTGATATTTTTAAAAGTTTACACTCAGAGTCTTTAATGCCTAGGTTATGCAGCGCTTCGAGGGTATACGCATAACTGACGCCTCCCGCAGCAATCCCCTTGCGGCGGCTTTTCTGCACCGGCAGGGTTTTGGGAATTGAATCAATGATTTGACCTGTCAAAATATTTTTTTCGTATAACGAAAATTGTTCACTCATCGCTTCCAGGTTTACTTCGATTTTTGGTTTGTTTGCATACGCGAGCTTTGGAAATATAACCCATCTGGAATCTTTAATAAAACCTGCCGGTTTCGTTTTTGGAAGATCATCGAGTATTTCAACCGACGCGCAGCTATGGCAGACGCGCGTTGTCGGACGGAAAATTACAGGCTTCCCGTATTTTTCCGAGCATGCAAATGCGTCGGCAATCATTGTGTACGCCTCTTCGGGCGTTGACGGATCGAAGAGCGCGAGTTTGGCGAACTTTGCGAAATGGCGGGTGTCCTGCTCGTTCTGCGAAGAAATCGGTCCGGGATCATCGGCGACAACAACGACCATGCCGCCTTTAACGCCGATATAATTTAAATTTATAAGAGGATCAGAAGCGACATTGAGTCCGACCTGTTTCATTGTCACCATAACGCGCGCGCCGGCGTAAGCGGCTCCTGCCGCTACTTCCAGCGCGGTTTTTTCGTTGACAGACCATTCAATATAAATGCTGCCGCCTGTATTATGCTTCGCAACGGTTTCAAGCACTTCAGTAGACGGAGTGCCCGGGTAACCTGTAACAACATGTACGCCGGCGCGCATCGCTCCAAGCGCGATGGCTTCATTTCCCATCAACAATTTCTCAGACATTTAACTCCTCAAACTTTTTCTTTGAAGCAATCAGGAGAATTATTAATAAAGCGCCGCCTGCCGCCATTACGGAGAGAGTGATAAATTTCATGGTGTCGTTTTGTATCATCCCGATAAATACGGGGAAAATGAGCGCTGATAAAGCGAAGCCCATCATAATAGCGCCGTAATTTGCGCCGGCGTTTTTAATCCCAAAATAATCAGACGCCATAACAGCGTATAATCCCGGCAATCCCCCGAAACAGAAAGCGGTTGTTAATACCGCGGTGATAAAAACGAAACCCTGGGCAATCGTCAGAAACAGAGCGCAAACTGACGTTACAAGAAGCACTGTAAGCGCCGCTTTTTCACGGCCGATTCTGTCTGATAAAAGCGGGACAGTAAGGCGTCCGCATGCGTTGGCTACGCCTGTCATCATTACGATAATTGTTCCGAATTCCGGAACGCCTCGCACGTCAGCGTATGTAATAAAGGAAGGATTGAGAATAAAGAACGGAGCTGTCGCGACTGCCAGCGAAAGAGCTATAAGGTAGTACTGTTTTGTTTTGATCGTTTCTGTTAAAACATATTGCTTTTTTGCAAGTAACGCCGCTGCCGCGGGGTTTGCAGACGACGGGGATCCTGCTTCGTCAGGCAGGCGGATGAATCTGAATAACGCAACTGTCGCGATAAAAAAAGCTCCGGAGAGAATTAAAAAAGTATTCCTCAGCTCAAATGTCTCTATCAATGTTTTGATCAATGGAGCGAAGATTACAGTTGATAAACCGAAGGCGCAGACAACGATGCCTGTCGCAAGTCCGCGTTTTTGCGGAAACCACTTTTGCGCGGCGCAAATAATCGCGTTGTACGCCGAGCCTACGCCGAACCCGCCGATTATTCCGTATGTTATATACATTAGCCATGCAGCTTCCTGCGGGAGGAACGCCGTTGCAAGCATGCCTGCCGCAAGAAGAAGTCCTCCGCCGAGAACCACTTTATCAGATCCGAATTTTAAATGAAGTTTTCCTCCTGCAATTATCCCGACTACAAAGAAACAAAGCATAAAGGATGATGTAAGTTTAACACTGTCAATCTGCCAACTAAAGACCTCGCTGACCGGTCTTACGAAAACACTCCATACATAGAGGATTCCCAAAAATAACTGCATGATACTTCCCGTAATGAGAACTGTTAACCCTGAGGAATTGATTTTTTTTTGCACTGGATTGTTTTGTGAAATAGTTGACATATGTTGCTCCTTGAGGATGCAGTATACATAAAATGAAAATGAATTTCCATATGATTTACGTTCATCTTGTTTTATTGCTACAATGGGGCTGTTTATGTTGAAATATAAACCGCTTATTGCAGTCTTTCTGCTTGTTATTGCAACGGCTGCTCATGCAGATAAACCCCTGCAGACTTTTTCAAAAGGACCGCTGTTCGGCAAAAACCTGTATATTCCCTTTTTGATACATTATAATTTTCCTTCATTGCCGGCAAAATCCGGAGAGATCAATGATCTGCAGTACCATCTTTCCGTTTATTACGGGCAGGATGCCCGCTTCAGAGTTGACATAGTGGGGGATTATGAAGGCAGGCGCTATGACAGGGAATACGTTTTCATGGATTATGAGAGCTGCGCGGCGGAGATTGGAGTTGCGTATAACGTTTTGAACGAAGTGCAGGCAGGCGTAAACATGCGCCTGTTTTCATTTTACGGCGGTTTTCTTGATCCTTTTATCGAATCCTTTCATCATTTTTTTAATTTCAGCGGCGGCGCGCGCGAAAGATTTCTTCAAAATCAGATTTATATAAATGTTCCGAACAGCAATGGCATCCCTCTGTATCTTGACAAGAGTACAGTTTCATTCGGAGATATCGATCTCTGGTGCAAATGGACGTTTTTGGAAAATACAAACATTTCACTTGCCGCGCTGGGAGCGTTTAAACTGCCCACCGGAAATTTAAAATCCTTAAGCGGTTCAGGTTATCCTGACATTGCAGCCGGTCTTCTTCTCGATTACAGGATTATTCGCCTTTTATCGCTCTATGCGCAGGCGGGAATCGTAGTTCCTTTCAATGGAAAATCATATCCCATGTTTAACGGATTGCTCGGCGCGGAAATTCATCCATGGAAATTATTTTCATTTGTTCTTCAGATGAACATTAAAACGTCTCCCCTGTCAGGCAGCGAGGTTCCCTTTGGCTGGAATGAGGATTGGAAGGTTAATTTCAACCAATTGCCGCTTCCGCAGACTAATGTTCTGGCAGGAATTGTCGTACAGATGAACAGGCTCAGACTACAGTTATATCTTGAGGAAGACGCAATTTTTAATCAAGGTAATGATTTTGCAGTCGGGATTTCGGCTTCATATACCTTCAATATTGTAAATTTCATAAAATCATATCTTTAATTTTTTCAAAGGAGGCTGTTCCAAAACTTCAGTTTTCAGAACAAGCTCAGTCATATCTTTTTTTTGTTAAAGAAAAATGGTATTGTGTGTCAGGAGAAAAGGCAGTGCAAATTGATGATAAACTTATCTCGTATCTTGAAGATCTTTCTTTGCTTACGCTTTCCGGTGATGAAAAAACGCGGCTAACAGGCGATCTTCAGAAAATCTTAAATTACATTGCGCGGCTGGATGAACTGAATACAGACGGCGTACCGGAACGNAGTCATCCCTGGGATAACTGCGCTTCTTTTGATAATGCAAACGCCTTCCGGGAAGATATAGTTCGTCCTTCCCTTGACCGCGAACTGGTTTTAATGAACGCTCCGTTTAAAAACGATGAGTTTTTCATTGCGCCCAAAACAGTAGAGTGAGGGAATAATGAAAATTGACGAATTGACAGCTCTTGAACTGGCGGCGGCGATAAAAGCGAAAAAAATAAGCGTGAGCGAAGCTGTAAGCGCGTATATAAATAAAATTGAGAAAAACGACAGGCAGTTTAACGCCTTTCTTGCTGTGACAAAAGAAAACGCGCTGCTGCGCGCCGAAGAAATACAATCGCGCATTGATAAAGGTGAAACAATCTCGCCCCTTGCTGGCGTTCCGGTTGCCCTGAAAGATAATATTTCCATAAAGGGAGTTGAAAACACCTGTGCGTCCAAAATGCTCAGCAATTACAAACCGGTGTATAACGCAACGATTGTTGACAAGCTTGAGAGCGCCGGCATGATTACTATTGGGAAGGTCAACATGGACGAGTTCGCGCTGGGCGGATCAAGTGAAACCGGCGTTTTCGGCGCGGTTCACAATCCATGGGATGTTTCCCGCGTAACGGGCGGCTCTTCAGGCGGCAGCGCGGCAGCAATAGCTGCGGGAGAAGCGCCGATAGCGCTTGGTTCTGATACGGGCGGCAGTATCCGTCAGCCTTGTTCCTTTTGCAATGTTACCGGTATCAAACCAACGTACGGTTCTGTTTCAAGGTACGGGATTGTCGCTTTCGCCTCTTCTCTTGATCAGGCGGGTCCCATGGGGCAGAATGCCGAAGACTGCGCCGCTCTTCTGTCGATCATTTCAGGACCTGACGGAAAAGACAGCGCGTGTATTATTGAAAAACCATTTGAGTTCGGCAGTCTTGATGTAAAAGGTTTTAAAATCGGCTTGCCGCGGAATTATTTTGAAGGCGGGATGGCGGCAGGTATTGACGAAGATGTTAAAACCAAAGTTCTCGCGGCGGCGAAAGAGTTCGAAGCGGCGGGCGCGGTAGTAACGGATTTTGAAATGCCGTTCATGGATTATATGATTCCTGTTTACTGCATCATTGGATCGGCTGAGGTTTCCTCAAATCTTGCGAAGTTTGACGGTCTTAAATACGGTTACCGCAGCCCGAACGCGAAATCACTCTCCGATGTTTACCGGCTTTCAAGAAGCGAAGGTTTTGGGCTTGAAGCGAAAAGAAGAATAATGCTCGGTTCCTTTGTGCTTTCATCAGGTTACTACGATGCGTTTTACAGCAAGGCGCTTAAAGCCCGCGCTCTCATCAAGAACGCTTACGACAAACTATTTAAACAATTTGACATGATCCTCTCTCCTGTCGCTCCTACAACAGCATATAAAATAGGAGAAAACATTGACGATCCGATGAAAATGTACATGGGTGACATCTACACGGTTTCGATCAATCTTGCGGGGCTTCCGGCAATCGCTCTGCCCTGCGGCTTTGACAGGCAGGGGCTGCCTGTCGGTTTTGAATTGATAGGGGATATTTTTTCTGAAAATAAATTGATAAACGCGGCGCGGGCTTTCCAGCAGCGCACTGATTATCATTCAAAAAAGCCAGGAGCAAAGTCATGAAACAAGGTTTCATGTTCGGGTACACTGCGCGGTTTTATAACCGTGCAAAATTGAGGTTATCATGAAATGGGAAACAGTCATTGGTCTTGAAGTTCACGCGGAACTTTCAACAAAAACAAAAATTTTCTGTTCCTGTTCTACCGCTTACGGCGGAGGTCCGAACACCCATGTCTGTCCCTCATGCTCAGGGACGCCGGGCGCGCTTCCAAGGCTAAATCGTTCCGTAGTTGAATATGCCCTGCGTCTTGGGATTGCGCTTAACTGCGAAATAACAAGATACAGCAAGTTCGACCGTAAAAATTATTTTTATCCCGATCTTCCCAATGCCTATCAAATATCACAACTGTATGCTCCAATCTGCCGCAACGGCTGTCTTGAAATCGAAGCTGACGGTGCAAAAAAGAAAATCGGTATCCGTCAGATACACATGGAAGAAGACGCCGGTAAACTTGTTCACGATCCGCGGAGCGGAGATACGTTCATGGACTTCAACCGCTGCGGTGTTCCGCTTTTGGAAATTGTTTCGCAGCCTGATTTCAGAAGCGGTGCGGAGGTTATCGCCTACCTAGAAAAATTGCGGGAGACGCTTCTGTATCTTGATGTGTGCGACTGTAAAATGCAGGAAGGTTCCATCCGCGCGGATGTGAATCTTTCTGTGCGCCGTCCCGGTGAGGAGCTTGGAACGCGCACTGAGACAAAGAACATGAACTCGTTTAAGGCGATTGTTCGCGCGATTGAGTATGAGAGGGAACGTCATATCGAAATACTTGAAGACGGCGGAAATCTTTTTCAGGAANCCCGCCGCTGGGATGACGACAAGGGTATATCATACGGTATGCGCAACAAAGAAAACGCCCACGATTACCGCTACTTTCCGGAACCTGATCTTCTGCCCATTCGCATTGATGACGCATGGCTTGAAAATGTAAGGGCTAATCTTCCTGAGCTTGCACATCAGAAACGGGAACGTTATGTCCGTGAGCTGGGCATCTCTGAATCTTCGGCTGTTGTTCTTACATCGCATAAAAATATTTCCGGTCTTTTTGAAACTGTTTCAAAACAGAGCGGGCAGGCATCTGAATCCGCGAATTTGATTACAGGCGAAATTATGCGCCTTATGAACAGCGCAAATATGCTGCCGGAAGACCTCTCTGTTGATGCCGATAAACTTTCAGCGCTTATCGCTTTTATAACAAGCGGAAAAATAAACCGCGGCGCTTACAAGGAGACGGTTGAAGCGGTTTTTATCAACAATGCTGATCCGGAAAAATATATTGCCGAAAAGAGCCTTATGATGGTCAGCGATGACAGCGCTGTCATCGAAGCTGTTAAGGCAGTTCTTGCTGAAAATCAGGATTCTGCTGCGGATTACCGCGCCGGAAAAGAAAAGGTATTCGGTTTTTTGATGGGGAATGTAATGAAAAAACTGGGTAAGGGCGGAAATCCTGATCTGGCGAAGAAGACGCTTGAAGACGCGCTTAAATAAAAATAAATTGAGCATGTTCCAAAACCCGGTTGGTTTCGGAACATGCTTTAGAAAAAGCGGTCTAAAGCCCGCTTTTTCAATTAAATCTAAGGTAGTTGTTCCAAAAACTGAAGTTTTGGAACAGCCTCAATTTTCCAAACTTTTTTTGAAATGTTCAAAAATGTTCATTTACAGTTTTTATTTTATGATAAAAATTTTTAACATTTAAAATTTTCAAAAGAGGTTAGTATGTTAAAACTGTTTAAAGCGATTTTCAATGGTTCTGAAGAAAGAAAAGCAAATGATGATTCGGCTGATAATGAGAGCACAGAAACAAAGAAGTGTTTACATTGTCTAAGAAGGGTCAATGTAAAACATTCAAAGTGTCCGCATTGCAAGACGGATAATTTTCAATATTAGAGCTGTTCGGAAACTTTAGCTTCTGAGCAACTTCCATATTGAAACAAGTTTATTAATCAATAATTTAAAATAATTGTATACGCGCGCTCGGCACTAATGACGTTATGTGCCATACCGGAATAGCCGGAAAATTATGTATAAAGCGCTTGATATTTTTGAAATATAAGTATACAATCCGTTTTAAAGGAGATTAATTGTGAAAAAGACAAGGAAATTTCTTGGAATTATTGCCGTAACTGTTATAGCCGGGCTTGCAATATCATCCTGCAATGAGAGCGTTGACGACAGCCGCGAAACCACCGAACCAAAAACATTGGTCATCACAGGAATTACTCCGCAGATGTTGGCAAATAGTTCAGAAGGTTTTTTACTGGCTGCATACGAGACAGGAGCGTCAAGAAATGAAGTTGTTGAAAATTTAATGGTATATTTAAATGAATCCGGAAAATTTAATGCAAAACTTATCGCCGGCGCCGGCGATAGTGCCTCTGCTTTGATTCCTAATCCGGATAATGGAGGGCAGCCGCCTTTTACCCTTACAATAGCTTTATATTCTCCGCCTCTCCTTAGTTACAGATGGAGCGGATCGGGTAAATATGATTTATGGTTTGCTTCCAGTAATGGTACGAATTATTATCTTTACAGAATGGCGGGAGTATCGATAAGAACTAATTTAACAACAGTCGCGGCAAAAACTTCGCCTGATGAAACAGGTAACCTTACGCCGTCTTTATGATAGAGTTGTTCGGGAAACACTCCTCAGTTTAAAAACATTGCGCGTATTCCATAGAACAGCATGACAGAGCCCGCAATCAATTTTGCCCCTGAACCGACAATAAAGGCAAGGAATGTGCCGAATGCGACCACGAGCGCTTTTTTCCCGCTCTTTCTGCTATGGATTAGTTCACCTGCCAGCGCGCCAATAAACGGTCCTAATATCATTCCCCACGGAGGGAACAGGAATATACCCGCTACAAGTCCAACCATTGAGCCTATCGACGCCGCTTTTGAACCGCCGAACTTTTTAGCCATCAATGCGGGAAGAATGTAATCCATAACTGTCACGATTATCGTTATACCCGCCCATATCCATAAAAAAACGTTAGAAAAATTTCCGTATCCGCTCCATTTTAATAAAATCAAACCAATGAAACTCAGCGGAGGTCCCGGCAGCCCCGGTAATACCGCTCCCAATAATCCGACTACAAAAAAAATAAAGGCAAGAATGACAAGCAGGATTTCCATTTTTTCAGTATTGCTTATTGATTAATACTTGTAAAGTTCCAAATTGTATCCGAAAACAAACAGTTTCCGGACATATTAGCCCCCTTTTGCAATTCCCTGATAATTGGCATAATGAGAGCGGAGTTTTATCATGAAAACAAACCAATACAGGACACATACATGCGGAGCGCTGCGGGAGGAAGATGTCGGACAGACTGTGAAGCTTTCGGGCTGGGTTGATACCATCCGCGATCACGGCGGCGTAACATTTCTCGATCTCAGGGATCAATACGGCATTACTCAGATTGTTATGCATGATGAAAACGCAGTCAGGCAGATAAGTAAAGAAAGCGTTATAACAATTTCCGGTCCTGTTAAAAAACGGGACGCGGAAACTGTCAATCCAAAAATTGAAACCGGAACGGTTGAAGTTCATACTGAAAATATTGTTATACAAAGCAAGGCTGTCCGTGCGCTGCCGTTTGAAATCAACGAGTCAAAAAACACGCGCGAAGAAATTCGCCTGAGACATCGCTTTCTTGATCTCCGAAATCCCGCCGTAAGGGACAACATTTTACTGCGCTCGGAAGTGATAAGTTTTCTGCGTGTAAAGATGCAGGAGTTCGGGTTTACGGAATTTCAAACGCCGATCTTAACTTCGTCTTCGCCGGAAGGAGCAAGGGATTATCTTGTTCCAAGCCGCAAGCATCACGGAAAATTTTATGCGCTCCCGCAGGCGCCGCAGATTTTCAAGCAGCTTTTGATGGTTTCGGGTTTTGACCGTTATTTTCAGATAGCTCCCTGTTTCCGCGATGAAGATTCCCGCGCGGATCGCTCTCCGGGAGAATTTTATCAGCTTGATTTTGAGATGGCTTTCGCGGAACAGGAAGACGTGCTTCAAATCGCCGAGAGTGCAATGTATGGTACATTTAAATCATTTTCCGATAAAGAGATCAGCCCCGTACCTTTCCGCCGTATTTCTTACGCGGAAGCAATGCTGAAGTACGGAACAGATAAGCCCGATCTCCGCAATCCGCTTGTCATTGTTGATATGACCCTATTTTTTTCTGATGTTGATTTCGCGCCGTTTAAAAATATTCCTGTTCGGGGCATCGCTGCTCCTGGTGCGGCGAAGCAGTCAAAATCCTTCTTTGAAAAAATGCTTGCCTATGCGACTGAAATCGGCATGAAAGGACTTGGCTATATTTCCGTTCAGGAAGACAATACCATTAAAGGTCCGATTGTCAAATTCCTTTCTGAAGAAAAACAGGCGGCGCTCAGAAAAGATTTATCGTTAAATATTAACGACACTCTGTTTTTTATCGCAGATACGCCTAAACTTGTGAACGGTCTTGCAGGACAGATCCGTACTGCTCTTGGCTCTCAATTGAATCTTGTCAATAAAGAAAAGTTTGAATTTTGTTTTATCGTTGATTATCCGATGTTCGGCAACAATGAGGAAACGGGCGCTTTTGAATTTACGCATAACCCGTTCTCCATGCCGCAGGGCGGGCTGGAAGCTCTCAATACAAAAAATCCGTATGATATTCTCGCCTGGCAGTATGACATTGTCTGTAACGGAGTGGAACTTTCATCAGGCGCAGTCCGCAATCATCTTCCGGAAGTTATGATAAAAGCTTTTGAAATAGCCGGCTATACGCAGACTGATTTGGAAACGAAATTCCCCGCGCTCTTCAACGCTTTCCACTACGGCGCTCCACCCCACGCGGGAATGGCTCCCGGCATTGACCGTATTGTTATGCTCCTTGCCGGTGAGGAAAATATCCGCGAAGTTACCGTATTTCCGATGAACAGCAATGCGCAGGATTTATTGATGGAAGCGCCTTGCGAAGTCACAGAACAGCAGCTGCGTGAAGTGCATATCCGCCTCCGGCAGAAGCATTAATCATTCCCATTCAATTGTAGCGGGCGGTTTCCCGGATATATCGTAGGTTATCCGCCCTATTTCTTTTACCGAGTTTGTGATGCGCGTCGAGATTTCAAGAAGATCGCGGGTTTTAAACGGATATACGCCTGCGGTCATGGCATCTGTGCTGTTGATTGCGCGTAACGCAAGGACGTATCCGTATTTGCGCTCGTCTCCTGCGACGCCGACAGAGCGTATGGGCAGAAGAACAGCGAACGCCTGCCATATTTCATCATAAAGGGTTTTCCCGCTTTTACCTCTGCGGCGTTTCAGTTCTTCCGTAAAAATAGCGTCTGCTTCGCGAAGGATACCGCACTTTTCTTTGGTAACTTCGCCGAGGATGCGGACAGCAATCCCGGGACCGGGGAACGGATGGCGGTTTATAATCTCTTCATCAATGCCGAGAAAACGCCCAAGATCGCGGACATCGTTTTTATACAGGTCAGCCAAAGGCTCAACCAATTTTCCCGCTTCGCGTTTTGCGATTACAAGCGGACTTGCGACATTGTGATGGCTTTTTATAATACTCGTTTTCCCGCCGTCACGCTGCCCGCTCTCAAGAAAATCGGGGCGGATGCTTCCCTGCGCAAGAAAGTAATCCTCCGGCAGCTTCAGGCGGGCGACTTCCCTGTGCTGTACGGTGATATACATGTCGCCGATTATTCTGCGCTTTTCTTCAGGATCTGTCACTCCTTTAAGCGCCGGTAAAAAATCATCTTCGCATTCGATTATATGAACGTTTTTGGCGCCGAGTTTTTTCAAGTTTTCGCAGACAGCATCAGTTTCATTCTTGCGCATAAGACCTGTGTCCATGTACATAAGATGAATTTGATCGCCTGACAATATCTTTAAAAGAAGCGCGCCGGTAGTAGTGGAATCCACTCCGCCGGAAATCAAAAGAAGTACAGGACTGTTTCTTATGCGGGTCTTTAACAGCGCGGTTTGTTCATCAATATAATCTTTCATAATCCGAGTTTAACATGGTAGAGATAAATTGAATATGGGTATAAAATTATAAAAAAAGGAAACAATCTTACATGAAAACTATTTTCATAGTTGATGATAATACAACAAATCTGATTATTGCAAAAAAAGCGCTGTCCGGTTCCTACAAGACATTCGCTTTGACGTCAGCGGAAAAGATGTTTCAGATACTGGATAAAATCAATCCTGATTTAATTCTTCTGGATATTGAAATGCCGGATATAAACGGTTTTGAAGCGCTGTCAATTTTGAGGAAAAATAAAATATCAAGAAAGATTCCTGTAATTTTCCTTACGGCAAAACATGATCCGGAATCGGAACTGCGCGGCTTTGAAATGGGCGCGGTCGATTTTATCAACAAGCCGTTTTCAATGCCTGTTCTTGCCAAGCGAGTTGAAACGCATATCGAAATAGATTCGCTTATAAAAAAAAGCCTGCGAAGCGTCCGCAGGGTTCATAATGCGACAATAAATATAATCGCCAACATGGTGGAGAACCGCGATAAGGTAACAGGCGGACATATTGATCGTACGCAAAAACATCTTGCGCTTCTTGTCAATGAAATGATTCGCGCAGGTATTTATACCGACGAAATATCCAAATGGGATTTGGAAGTTCTTTTACCTTCAGCACAGCTGCATGATGTAGGTAAAATTAAATTAAGCGATCATGTTTTAAATAAACCCGGTGAACTCACTAATGATGAATTTGATATAATCAAACAGCATTGCGAGGAAGGAGAGCGGATCATCGATGGAATTATCGAAAAGGCGCAGGAAGACGGATTTTTGGTGCACGCGAAAAGATTTGCCGGCTGTCATCATGAAAAATGGGACGGAACCGGTTATCCCAGAGGGCTTGCAGGTGAAAAAATTCCGCTGGAAGCAAGGCTTATTGCGGTTGCGGATGTGTATGACGCGCTGGTCTCCGAACGTTCTTACAAAAAACCGTATACTCATGAAGAAGCAGTCGAGATTATCAAAAAAGAATCCGGCACGCATTTCGATCCAAAAATAGTCGAGGTTTTTCTGAATGTCGCGGACGATTTTTCGGTGAATACGGGATTTGATATGGATAAGTTGATGGATATCTATAATGAAATTTAAGGAATCTTTATGATGCTCTGTTTACTGACTGTAATGAGAAAATTTCGCATAATGACAAGACTGCTTCTGTCCTTTTTTACCGTTGTTCTGACTGCGCTTGTTATTGGTTTAATAAGTTTTACAGGTGCAGGAAACGTTTACATTTTTCTTGCTGCCGCCCTGGCGGCGATTGCCTTCTCTGTTTTTCTCGGTTTTGCGGCTGCAAAGTCCATTACTGTCCCGCTTTTGGAACTTGAAAAAGCTTTAGAAGACGTTACGAGCGGCGAATCCAACGTTCAGCTAACGCAGCCGCGGGTAAATGATGAAATCTCTGTTTTATCCTTTAAAATACAGGAGACTCTTAAACGGATTAATAATGACAGGAAGTCGGAACTTGAAGCGATTATAGCCGATTATGAAAATGAAAATGACGAAGAATTAAAGGCGGAAGCCGTCAAACTGAAACTTAATCCGGTTGAATATTATATATCAGCCATTATAAGCGATACGATTCAGTTTAATGCCGCGCAAATTGGATCAAAGCCGGTAAAATTCAAAATTGACGTAAAGGAGAACCTGCCGTCAAAATTATTGGGTGACGAACAGCGTATAAAACAAATTCTAAACAGCCTGCTTTCAAACGCAATTAAATATACCGAAAAAGGAGAGGTAATTCTGTCTGTAAGGTATATAATAGCTGACGAAAATATCATGCTTAAGTTTATTGTTAAAGACACAGGCAAAGGCATTAGTAACGATGATAAAAAAAATCTGTTCTCGGACAAGCGTTCCGGCGGCACGGCGAAAGAAGCAGAATCTGGATTACATATGGTAAAGAAAATCGTAGAAACAATGGACGGAACGCTCACAGTTGAAAGCGAATACGGCAAGGGCAGCACATTTACGGCGACTGTATGGCAGACAGTCAATGAGTACATTCCAATCGGCAGGGAAACTGCGGAAAAACTGAACAACCCGCCGTCCGCTACGGCATCCTGAGTATCACCTGATAATAGAGAATCGTTTACTGTTGTTTTTTCTTACCGGGGCGTTTTTGCGACTTCGCAGATACGGCGCGCCATGTTGTCCAGTGAAACCTGCTCCATGACGTGACCCAATTCGTAGGCGACGCGCGGCATTCCGTAGACTACAGCGCTCGGTTCGTCCTGACCAAGGGTCATACCGCCTTCCTTGAAAATCGTTCCAAGGTGCTGCGCCCCGTCCCTCCCCATACCGGTCATGATTACGCCCAATGCGCGGTTCTGGTAATTCATGGCGACCGAGGCAAAGAGTACGTCAGCAGAAGGCCGGTGACCTGACACAAGGGGAGCGTCTGAAAGATGGGCTACCATATTTCCGTTTCTTCTTTCCAGTTCCAGGTGTTTGTTTCCCTGCGCGATAAGAACCCTGCCGGGTTTTATTTCATCGCCGTCTGCGGCTTCTTTTACATCAAGCGGGCAAATACGGTCAAGGCTTTTTGCGAATTCCATTGTAAAACCTGCCGGCATGTGTTGAACTACAACGATTGGGACTCTCAGATCCGCGTCAATCTTTGAAAATACTACCCTTAATGCGTCCGGACCGCCTGTACTGATGCCGATCGCGATGATCTCTGTTTTGGCGGGGTTGCGTACCCTCTGCGGAGGAGCTGCCGCGGTAATCGGAGGAGCAGACGCAAGTTTAAAATGGACAGCGATATCCGAGCCTTTGTCGGAGGGCACTTTTGGTTTATACTCTGAGGGGGTAAGAACCTTTTTCCCTTTTGACTTCCGGTAAGAGCCGCCATAACCAAGCAGCATACCCATTAAAGTGTCTTTAACTACATGGATATCTTCCGATATTGCACCCGAAGGTTTTTGTACAAAATCGTTTGCTCCCAAAGAGAGAGCTTCCATTGTAATTTCCGCACCTTTTGAGGCAATGGAAGAAAGAATTACTACAGGGATATCAATTCCACGTTTTTTTCGTTCTTTTAAAAATTCAATGCCGTTCATCTCCGGCATTTCAAGGTCAAGACAAATTATATCAGGCTGAACGCGGGGTATCTTCTGCAGTGCAAATATACCGTTCATTGCCTTATCTGCTATTACAAGCCCTGGGGTATCGTCGATCATTCGCCCGATAAGATTACGCATTAATGCGGAGTCATCAACAATTAATACCGATATTTCATCTGACACGATTATCTCCTGGATATATCAATCTGCATTGCGGACTGAGTTTATATATTCTTCCTGTACAGGGTTGCCCATTCAGTTTTTACAAATTCAAATTGCGTTTTCATTCCAAACAGCGATTCTGAGTGCCCTATAAACAGGAACGATTTGGAAGCCATGGAATCCCAGAAACGGTTAATAACCCCGTTTTGCGCTACCTCATCAAAATAGATAATCACATTGCGGCAGAAAACAACGTCGAAATTTCTTTGCTGTGAGTCGTTCTTTAAATTGTGGTAGTCAAACCTTATTTTTGAATGAATCCTGGGCTGGATTTTATACCCGCCGTCTACTTTGTCGAAGTATTTTGCAAGATAATTGTCCGGAATCCCCACAATACGGCTCTCCGCGTAAAAACCTTCTTTTGCGGTCATAAGGCATTTAAGGGAAAGATCGCTGGCAAGTATTTCATAATTCCAGGCTGAAGGCAGAACTTCGCTCATTAACATGGCGATGGTATAGGGTTCTTCCCCTGTTGAACAGCCGGCGCTCCAAAACCTTATCGTACTTGGAATTCTCTTTATATTCATCAGCTCCGGGATGACGTGCTTTTCAAGCGCGTCAAACTGAGCCTGATTTCTGAAAAACCGCGTCAGGTTTGTCGTGACCGAATCGAGGAACCCCTTAAGCTCTTCTTTATCCCTTCTTATCGTGTCAAGGTAATTTGTAACAGAATCGACCTTTTTCTCGCGGAGTCGCTCTTTTAACCGGCTTTCCAAAATTGAACGATTGGTTGGTGTGAATGTTATACCGCTTTCCGCATAAATCAAATCACGGTATTGATCAAAATTGGCATCATTAAGGAATACTGCATCTGCCATACTATAATATTATGCTATAATCGGGGTTGTGTCAATTGATTATTTTTACCGACTTTTAAAACCTGACTGCTTCGACCATGTAGCGGGTATCAAAGCCGTTTTCAGCTGCACGCTTCATTTCTATAACAAAAATGAGGGAATTCCCCTTTTCATCTATTAGAACTTTATTGATATTGTATGAAGCTATTCCAGGACGAACAATTTGGGGATTACCGACTTTTATTATGCTTGTTAATCCATTTGGGTGAACTGTATCCAGACTGATATGAAATGACGATCGGACATTGAGCCCGCTGCCTGTTATTACCGGAATTAGCTGTGCTTTATAGCTTTTTCCCCATAAAAAATCACGGAAAGTGACGATTTCCCCGCGTTGAGGTGGGTTTTCGTCTCTTGAGATATAAAGAGGCTGCCCCTGATTCTGGAAATTTATCCTATAACGGCTTGCAAGATCGGAATTATTATTAAGAAGCTGATAAAAAACCCCTGAACCGTCCTGTCCTGCTTTTATGGCGGCGTTCTGCATGTAATTGGCTTTGCCGTTCGGGACAAAATTATTATTGTCCATATCGACAATAAAAATCTCTGCCCAGGGCTTTAATGAAGGCGATAATACGCCGTATTGACCGAACATGTATGTTTTTCCGTCAGGGGAAAATCCTAAATCAACAAAAACAGCGGTATCTCCCCCCCATAACCCGGAAATTAATACAAAAAAGACCAATATAATTAATAAAGATTTTTTCATAATTCTGGAATTCCCCTTCTCATTAATTATCGGAAACATTGATTATTAATTTATTATTATATGAGAGGCTTTTCCAAAACTTCAGTTTTTGAAAAGCCTCATGAGGCTAAATAAACATTTTAAGCGTACATGTTGAGGGAATTTAATGTTTCCGGTACACTGCACTATGACGCTTTTGGAAAGAAATGTCTTTTTTAAAGCCGGAATTGCCTTTTGCACGGTAATCACGTTTTTGACTGCTGTTGTTTCTTTTGTGTTAATTCCCTTTTATTCCCAAATGGAGGGGATTTCCCGCCGTCCTTCATATTTATTTCAAATTATTTCGGGCTGGTTTTTGGGAAATGATTATCTGGCAGTGCATGTTTCGCTAATTTTGGCAATTTTATTCTCTTTTACTGGAATGATATTTATTTATTCATATTTTTTACGGACTTCAACCCCGGAAATCCTTTATATCTCCTTTTTTACGTTCTCTTTTTCATTTGAAATTATCCGCTTCATTCTCCCGCTGCATTTGATTTATACATTTCCCGTATTTTATCTGCTTGGCGCTTCAAAAGTTCTGCTTTTTGCCAGGTATTTCGGGATTTTTTCCCTTTTTATCGCCAGCGTATGCGCAGCCGGTTTTGAAATACAAAAAACCCGCAATATAATTTTTATATTGATAATAAGCACCCTTCTGGTTATCCTGGGCATTCCTGTTGATACTCAGACATGGGACACAAGTTTTATTTTTGCGAGCGGTTATACTTCAATCTATAGAATGATTGAAGCAGCAGTGTTTATAGCCTGCACGGCTACTTTTCTTGTCGCTGTGAAGGTCAGAGATTCTAGGGAATATACCAATGTTGCAATCGGGGTAGTTTTTGCTCTTGCGGGCAGGAATATTATACTTGGAACGGATAATTGGGCAGGTCCTGTTACGGGGATAATTCTGTTGTCATTCGGAACATGGTTCATCTGTTTCAAAATACACAAAATTCATCTATGGCTGTAATTGAAGGAATCGGCTTTTTACACCGATAATGAACAATCATGCTTTCAAATAACAGATTCCTGATTTTTGCAGTTGTTCTTTTTTTATTTTTATGTTCAGCCGCGCAGGTTTTTGCCGTTTTTTCCCCTGACACGGAAGTGATCAACAAGAATTTACCGCTTTTTCCGCATATGCTTTTTACTGATACAATCAATAGCTGGAAAGCGGCGGAATTCTCCAAACCCTATTGGGTTCATACCAAAGAAGAGCTGGAAGATATTGGCAGACAAGCGGAAAATCAGGTTTCTCTTTTGCTGAATTACGATATTCTGGCGTATTACGGGCATCCCAATTCCCGCAACATGGGGATCCTTGGGCGTTATACGATGGAGGAGCTGGATGAAAAGCTTACCGCGCTTGCGGTTGAGTACGAAGAAGCAGGCGGCAAAAAGATTAAAAAAGCGTTTTATATTATTTACGGAACAGTCTGGCCCAGAGGCGACATAGGAATATTGAGGGAGGACAGATTATTGCCCTATATTGAATACGGTCTGGAAAATGATTTTCTTGTTTTTATCGATCATCAAATCGGGCGTTATGATCCGATTGATTCGCTTAAAAGAATTCTTCCCTGGCTGAAATATCCCAATGTACATCTTGCGCTCGATCCCGAATGGCGCACCGATAAACCGATGGAAGATTTCGGTTATATGACAGGGGAAGAGATTAATACAGCGCAGAGAGTTATGGAAGATTATATTATTGAGAATGATATTCCCGGCGAACGAATGCTTGTCATACATCAGTTTAACCGCCACATGATTCTGAACCGGCAAACGGTAAATACGGACTTTGACAGGGTAAGACTTGTTCATTGCATGGACGGCATCGGCAGTCCCGCGATGAAAAAAGATACTTACGCATTCAACGCGCTGGCGGCAAATATGCCGATCAAGGGTTTCAAATTATTTTACGATTTTGGAATACCGGGCGCGGGCGTTGATAAACCCTTAATGTCGCCGTCCGATGTTTACGCTTTAAATCCGCGCCCTGTAGTTATAATGTATCAGTAATTAACAACCTCGCCGCAGGTAGTGTGCGGAAAGTATTAAACCCATCAACAAGAATAAAGTTGTCCGATGACTAGCCGGGCTGCTGAACAGATCCGATATCAGGCTTTTTTACTTAATTTGTAAACAAGCAGAAGAAGTTTGTAATACATGTAAAGAAATATTCTGAAAAACTTGTGCGGCTTTTGGAAACAATAACCTATACATTCAAGTCCCTTGTTGAATACAGAGCGCGAAGGATGCTTTTTCTTTTCCGCGAATACCTCAAAAATATCGCTGCACCAAAGCCGCATTCCCTTTCCGAGTGATGCGGTGTTTCTGTGGATCCACCGCTCTCTGCCGCGCACTCCTTTGCCTGCCAGAAGAAGGGAAGGCGACGCTTTCCTGATTGCCTGTATGATGGTGGGTTCATCCTGTTTTTTAAAATAGCCAGGAAAACGCCCGACAAGCCGCAGCTTGGGGAAGGTTTGTTTTAGATTTTTTTCTGTCTTTTGAAGAATTTTATTTCTGCCTCCAAGCAGATAGCAGGAAAATTCCCTGTTTTCCAGAGTTGTTAGTATGTTGATTATAAAATCGAACGGCATATACCGGTATGCCTTCTGACCCGTAAGAAATTTGATTCCGCTTATAAGGCTTTTGGAAATTGGAATAACAAGCGAGGCTTTGGATACATAGGAACCATAATCTTCGTTTCTTCTTGCCTTTAATAAATCCCACAGGGAAAGAAGAATAATATTGTGTTCCTTGTCGCCGCTCAACAAATCATATACAACAGCGCCAAGCTGTTCCGGCGGAACAATATCGATAGGTACATTCAAAAGTTTAATTCTTTTAGCTTCGTTATTTATTTCAGTTTCCACGATTCTCTCTCTAACAGTAAAATTTTAACCGCCGCCGCGCAGTAGAGAGCAGCGGTCTCTGTCCGTAATATTGAACTCCCGATTGTAAACGGCTTAAAACTTTTTTGAATAAAAAGCGAAATTTCCCTTGCGGAAAACCCTCCTTCCGGTCCAATAGCCAGCGCCGTAATCCGCAGGTTATTATCAAGATAACGGTGGAGGCTTTTATTTTCAAGACCTTCTCCGCCGTTATAATCGGGTATGTGATGAAATATTAAACCTACAGCTGAGTTTTCCGCCTCATTCCAGTGTTCAAACAGTTCTTCTGTTGACACAGGTTTACGGATTATTGTCTGTACTTTTGAGCCGCTCTGCTGCCTCGCTTCTTTTATGATACGTTCCCACCTTGAGAATTTTTGCCCCGCGACGTTTGTTCTTACGACAGAAAATTCTGAAATAAAAGGAATGATCTCCGCTATTCCGCCTTCGGCTGCCTGGCGCACAATCAGATCCATTTTATCAGCTTTTGGGAGTGCCTGCATCAGGATGATATGTGGCTCGCAGGAAGCCGAAGGCGGAAGAGGCGATGAGCATTTGCAGGTTAAAACATTTTCTTTTACTGAAAGAACCTGAAGATTCGTCTCTTCGCCACCCGGAAGCAGCGCGCGGAAATATTCTCCTGCCGCAAGCCGGCGGACATGTACAAGATAACGGTATCCGCTGTTTGTTACCCTGACAATGCCCTCCCTGTCCGGCCCGCTGTCAAGTATAAATTGTTTCACCGGAGAACCAGTTCAGCCTGCTTTCGCCAGTTCGGCTTCTTCCTGCAGTTCCTTCAGTGTTTTCGCGCTCCGTAAAAGATTTTGATATTCGCCTCTTCGCAGAATGTTAAGCGCTTCCTGAAGCTGAATGTCGTAATCCAGATCATAAACAGGTGCGATTTCCGTTCTTCGCAGTTCATTTCTGATAAGCCGTTTTAAAAGCGAAAGATCAAGATGATATTCCTTTTCCAGTTCCGCGGCAAATGCGTCAACCCGGGCGGCATTTGCGTTCGGATTTTCCGCGGCAAAAGCGGGAATTTTATTGGCGTTAATAAGCTTATTCATTTCTACGGCGTCTTCTTCAGTATATTCGGGGAATTTCACTTCGCGATCAGGCGGGATTCCGATTTTATCAATATTGACATCGCTTGGCGTATAATAGCGGGCGGTCGTCAGCCTGAAACCTGTCGGCTGTATCTGGTATACCTGCTGAACAGAGCCTTTCCCGAATGTATTTTCACCGACAAGATACGCTCTGCCTCTGTCTTTCAGTGCGCCTGCGACAATCTCCGAAGCAGAAGCGGAAGCTCTGTTAATTAAAACGATCACCGGTATATCATTGGGAACAAGCATTGACCGCCTTGCCATGAACTCGCGGTTTTCCGATGGGATTCTGGATTTTGTGCTAACAATCAATCCCCCGTCAAAGAAGAGATTGGAAACATCGATTGCCGCGTCAAGGCGGCCGCCGTAATTATACCGTAAGTCAAGAATCAGGTTTTTATAACCGGTGGTTTTAAACTCGTTAATTGCGTCTCTTGCCCTGTCCGCTGTGTACGGCGTAAATGTTATCAATTTTAAATATCCGGTATCGCCGATCATCGCGTGTTTCGCTGTCGGGACTTCGATTATCGCTCTTGTTAATGTTATGGGAAATTCCATTCTTTCGCCGCGTCTTATTACAAGTTTTACCTGCTCTCCTACTGTTCCCCTCAACATTCCCAATACTTCGTCCATTGTAATTGTTTCAGTCGGGATTCCGTTTATTTCTGTTATAAAATCACCCGGGTTAATCCCTGCCCGCCAGCCCGGGGTGTCCTCAATTGGAGCCGCTACTTCAACCCACATCGGTTTTCCGTCGGATCTCGGGGTAGTTGCTTTTGTAATATTCAGACCGACTCCGCCGAAACTGCCCTGGGTTGTGAGACTTAAATCGCCGAAATCAGATTCAGTTAAAAAAGCTGAATGAGGATCGTTAAGGGTTTCGAACATGCCTTTCATCGCTCCTTCATAAAGCGTTTTGGCGTCAACTTCTTCAACATAGTTTCTCAGGATAATGTCAATTGCGTTCTGTATTGAGTTTGAGTAATTGCGCGTCTGCGGCGCCGTAATTGCGGGATTCTGCTGCGCAGCCGCTCCCGGAATCAGCGCAAAAGTGAATAAAACGCAAAGCGCGGCTGTTGCCGCAATCCAGACCCATTTATGTTTTGATTTTATTTGATTTGTTTCCATGCTAAACTCCTGTTATGTCATTATATATTAAAAATAACAATGTGTAAGGAAGTAACATGAGCAGGAAAATTAAATACGGGAAAAAATTTTCCGCATTGATAATCGCGGTATTGGTTTTTGTTGTAATTTCCGGACTTCATTTGCTGGGTGTTTTTCATTTTCTGGAAAACAAGTCCTACGATTTTAGGGTCAGATTCTGGGCGGGCACCATTAACAGCCGTCCTTCCGATGAAATAGTTCTGATTGTTGTGGATCAGGACAGCCTTGACTGGGCGCAGCGGGAAAGGGGATGGGGTTGGCCGTGGCCAAGGCAGGCCTACGCAGAAATTGTCGATTATATGAACCTGTCAAACGCAAAATCAATCGCTTTTGACGTTATTTTTTCTGAACCTTCGATTTACCGGAACGCAAGGCAGGATGAAATAATTGATAACATGATTAACAGTCTTGAAACAGCCCAGAACGCCATTGCAGACGGACAGCGGAGGGAAGCGGGAGCGTTATTTTACAGTATTATTGAAAACCTGAACAATTTAAGCGCAAGGCAGGATGACGCCGCTTTTGAAAAAGCTTCACATGACTTCGGACGTGTTGTTCAGGCTGTTGTTTTCAGCAGTCAGACAGGAAGCGAGTCTGTCTGGCCGGGATATGACAAGCCCATACTGTCGCCGCAGAATTTCGGCTCTCTTCTTGACAGGTACAGCGTCGGAGAAAATGAAAAAGGCCAGTTCCCGATTCCCTCTTTAAGCAGGTCTGCCGCAGTTTTGGGAAGCGTTACGGGGACATCCGACTCTGACGGAATTTACCGCAGGTTAAAGCCTTTTACGCTTTTTGACGGAAAAGCGGTTCCCGGGCTCTCCGCCGCGTCTTTTTTGGTTGCCGGAAAGGGAAATCAAATTCATTACAATAAAAAAACCAAATCAATTGAGTGGGATGATATTACCATTCCTGTAAATAAAAACGGCTATGCGCTGCTGCGTTACCGTGGAGACCTTGACAGATATATTCCCTACAGGGCGATGGATATTTTATTAAGCGCGGAAGCGATCAATAACGGCGAGAGAGCGGAGTCCGGAAAATTTTTTACTCCGGTTGGAACCAGCTGGGCGATGTATACTCCGCAGAATTTCAATGACGCGTATGTTTTTTTTGGTTTTTACGCGCAGGGACTTTTTGATATTTTTTCGTCGCCCATCGATTCTGTTTATCCAGGCGTAGGATGCCATGTCACAATGCTGGACAATATGATAAAGGGCGATTTTATCCGCGAAAGCGAAGAATGGATGAATATGCTCTTACTGCTGTCGGTAATAATAGTGATTGTTTCCCTTACCATGTTTTCACACCGCATTCCGTTGACTTTGGGAGGGACAATATTGCTTATTTCCATTGTAATTGTAGGCTCTTTTGCGGCATACGATCGGGGCGGTCTTTGGGTGCCGATGGTAACTTTTCTTGCGGGACTGCTTGCCTCCTTTATTACCGTTACGCTTTACAATTACGCGACAGAAGGCAGTCAGAAACGTTTTATAAAATCCGCTTTCTCCCAGTACCTTTCTCCCAAGGTTATTGAGCAGATCATCGCTGATCCGTCCCAGTTAAAACTCGGCGGCGAAAAAAGGGAAATGACCGCTATCTTTACGGATATCCGCGCCTTTTCCACCATTTCAGAAGCGCTCGGCGATCCAGCGAAACTTGTGGAGCTTCTCAATTTCTACCTGACAAAAATGAGCAATATTGTTCTTGACAATCAGGGAACGATTGATAAATACGAAGGAGACGCGATCATTGCCTTTTTCGGGGCGCCTGTCCGTTTTGACAATCACGCTTCTCTTGCCTGCCGCGCCGCCATAAGAATGAAAAAAGCTGAGAGGGAGGTAAACCGCGAGGCGCTCGCAAACGGACTTATAACCCGTGAAGTAATGGAGGCGTTAGCTGCAAAAAAAATCATTTCCGGCGCGGATGATACGCACCCTCTTTTTACAAGGATTGGGCTTAACACGGGCGATATGGTAGTGGGCAACATGGGCACTCCGAACAAAATGGATTACACGATTATGGGAAACGCCGTTAATCTGGCGGCGCGGCTGGAGGGAGTCAACAAGCAGTATGATACAGGCGGCATATTGATAAGTGAATACACAAGGAAAAATATCAACATGGAAGAATTTATTATACGTCCGTTAAATAAAGTACGCGTTGTCGGAATCAACACACCCATCAGGCTTTATGAACTTCTGGATATCGCAGGCGAAGCTTCTCCTGAACTGACAGACATGGTTAAAAACTGGTATCAGGCTTTTAAATTTTATGAGAAAAAGGATTTTGCGTCCGCCAAAAATATTTTTGAATCAATTTACGTAAACAATAACAATGATAAGGCGGCAAAAAAATATCTCGACAGGTGTTTTAAATATATTAACTCCGCGCCTGATGAAAAAATATGGGATCAGGGCGTGGATAACTTAACGGAGAAGTGACTTTGTCCCTGTCGGTAACTGTCCCCGTTGGTGACATTGTCACCTTGTTGAAATAATCTTGTTTCAGTAATAGTATTAATAAAGAGGTATTTAATGAAAAGAATTTTAATCTTTTTTTGTCTGGTGTTTTTTATTGCCGGAATGACATCTGCCCAGGTTTCCAGAGGCGGAACCCTGTATGTAGCGGTAAAAACAGTTACCTTAAAATCCTCCACAGGGTTTTTTGCAAGTAACAAGGGAGTTTTAAATTACAGTGATCGCGTTACAGTTCTGCAGGTCAGCGGTAAATTCGTGGAAGTCCGCAGTGCGGAGAATTCCTCGCTTACTGGATGGACAGCGTCGGCAAACCTTTCCGCAAAGCAGATTGTATCGGGAAACACCGCGTCAGTATCAGCAAGGGAAACCGCTCTTGCAGGAAAGGGTTTTAATCAGGAAGTTGAAGATATCTATAAAACACAGGGGAACCTTAACTATGCTGATGTCGACAGAACCGAAGCTGTAATGGTGAGCGAAGCTGATTTAAAACGATTCCTTGAAGAAGGACATCTTTTTATGGGGGATAACTGATGAAAGCCCGCTTTTTTATTTATATTATTGTAATTTTTTTAATTGCCGGTTTGACCTTTTCATGTCAGACAGCCTCAAAAATACTTGATGCCGGAGCAAAGGCAGCCGGCGAAGCGGGAATAATAAATACAAATACCGCTGATGCGATCAGTCAGTCCGCAAAAGCAATCGGCGCCGCAGCTGAAGAAATTTCTCCTGAACAGGAATACTACATCGGCCGCGCTGTAGCCGCGAATATACTGTCGTCGTATAGAATCTACACTGGAAATCCGGCTCTCGTTAATTATCTCAATTTGGTTTGCTCCGCCATTACGATTAACTCGCCGCGCCCTGATATTTATAACGGTTATCATGTGGCGGTTTTGGATAGCAATGAAATAAACGCGTTCGCCACTTCAGGCGGACATATCTTTGTAACGAGGGGACTTATTAATGCCGCAAAGTCTGAAGATGCGCTTGCCGCGGTAATCGCGCATGAAATCGCGCATATTCAACTGCAGCACAGCATCAAGGCGATAAAGACAAGTCGTATCACTCAGGCGCTTTTGGTAACCGGCACTTCGGCTGCGGGAGCGGCAGCGGGAATGGATGTCAAAGAACTGACAAATGTTTTTAATGAATCTGTCGGCGAAATAATACAGACGCTTGTCAATAACGGTTATTCGCAGGCGCAGGAGTTTGACGCAGATAACACAGCGATGAGTCTTCTTGCTTCCGCAGGCTATAATCCGTCCGGTCTTGTCAATATGTTAAATGAATTAAGAAGCGCCCAGAGCGCAGGTTCAGGTTTCGGTAAAACTCACCCGACTCCCGCGCAGCGCATAACGAACGCGCAAAAAACAGTCGGAAGTTTCAGGGTGGCTGACACAAGCGCTTTCAGACAGACAAGATTCGCCGCAGCTAGGTAGCTGTTATATTGATCAACATACTTCGCCATTAACGGTGAGGTTGTTGATTGACATAATTTTATGTCGATAAAATAAAGGAGTTATATGCTGACTGAGATAAATAAAATACTGGTTGGCGCACTTCAGCAGTGCGATACTAGGGATTTGGTGGAAGATACCTTTATTCGTTTTAATATCTCAAACTATTCTCCAAGAACAGCTCATCTTGTTGAAGCAATGGGGAATCCTAAGTTATTTTTTTCTGACGGCAGTATAGATATTAAATGCCGCTATGCTACAGTGCTTTCCATGTTTTTAACAGGTGAATGGAAAATGAACACGTTATATGATAAGGCAGGGTTGTAATTGCCAAACATTGAGTTTGATATTACTGAAGAGAAAATCGACAGGATAGTTTCATCATACAACGCAATTGGAGTTGATATATCTAAAGAAAATGTTAAACATATATACGATGTATTTATTAAACTTACGACAAATATTAAAGGGCAGTATCTGGCGCATATTACAAGAGTAATTAAAAATTACTTCCGGGATGTTACTCAAAACCCGCTTTTTATTATTAAATATACTCCATATCTATGTAGCGAAAAGAAATTAAAATGCGGAGCAGCTTTCTATCCTGGGAGACGTTTTGTTATTTTTTATCAGCCTGATTTGCCGGAGAAGGAACTGCGTGTCCGGCTTGCTCATGAACTGGGACATTTATTCCTTCTTGCGGTGATAGAACAAAAAAAATATGATAAGAGACTTCCTGTTTACGAAGGAACAACTGAGCCGTTATCTTCTGTATTTGGAATTTTTACCATTTCAGACAAGAATCATTTTTATGCCAATGTTCATGAGTCTGACAGAAATCATAAAAACTGGAATGCCATTCTTGATGATTTTTTAGCTCTTGCGTAGCAGCGGTAAGCGAAAAAATTCAATAAAAAAACCTATCTTCCTATTTCCGCGCTCTTATCGGTCTTAGCTGCTGTTCTGTCACTTTTTTCGGATCGTTAATTCCGGAAGGAAGCTGTCTGCCTTCTTCGGGCTGGATTTCTTCATCTTTAAATTCGCCTTCTGAGTCCCAAAGCTCGCTTTGCGGCGGAGCGCTCTCTGTGAGAACCAGCTCTTCGTTTTCAAGGCGCACCGCTATCAATTTGGTGACGCCGGATTCTTCCATCGTAACGCCGAGGAGGGTTCCCGCTCCCGTTACGGTTTTTTTGTTATGTGTAATGATGATGAACTGGCTTGAATCGCTGAATTCCCGCAGAAGATGAACAAAGCGCCCTACATTCTGCTCGTCAAGAGCTGCGTCAATTTCGTCCAGCAGGCAGAATGGGCTCGGCTTTACCATGTAAGTAGCGAACAGAAGGGCGACCGCCGTCATTGAACATTCGCCGCCTGAAAGAAGGCTTAAGTGTTCGAGTTTTTTTCCGGGAGGCTGCGCGAATATTTCTATGCCCGATTCAAGAACATGGTTTGAATCGGAAAGCCGAAGCTCCGCGCGTCCGCCTCCGAAAAGACGGCGGAACATATTGTGAAAATTTTTCTTGATGCGGTTATAGGTTTCAAGGAATAATACCGATGATTCCTGGCGGATTTCGGCTGTCAAATCTTCAAGATCCCTGCGCGCTTTTTCAAGGTCTGCCATCTGCCCGCTCAGGAAGTCGTAGCGCTGTTTTGCTTCCGTAAATTCTTCCGGAGCCATCAGGTTAACAGAGCCAAGCTCCTTCATTTTTAATCGCGCCGAAGAAAGTTTTTCCCGCAGTTCGGCAGGAGGAGCGGTAATTGTAAATATGCGCTCCTCAAATTCCATTAGATCCCTGGAGTGGGCTTCGCGGAAATTTTCCTGAATATTCTTAATTTCCGTTTCAGTTTGAACAAGATCGATATGAATCTTTTCCAGCGCTTCTTGCACCTTGGAAAGTTCCGCCGTTCTCTTGTTGATAATTTCCTTTCTGCCCGCGACATTGTCGTTTCTTTTGCGGATATCTTTTTCAAGATTTTCAAGCTCACCCGTAAACGCGGTTGTTTTTTCTCCAATGCCCGCGATTTCTTCCTGAATAGAACTGATGCGCCCTTCAATGTCTTCAAGTCTTTTTCTGTTAAGCGAAAGTTCGTCGCGGATGTTTTTAAGAAGCGATTCCTGTCCTGAAAGCTCGCGCCTTATGAGTCTTGCCTGTTCTTCCGCCGCCTGCGCGCGGGCGTTCATCTGTGCGCGGTTAACTTTCATGTTTTCTAGCGTAACGCGGTATTCGTCAATTTTTGCCAGCAGATTGATGTTGTCGCTTCGCAGGGTTTTTGTGCGCTGCCGCCTCTCTTCAATTTTTTCCCTTGCGTTCCTGATTTGAGAATCAAGCGCGCGTTTTTTGGTGATAATGCCTTCCGGCGCGAGAAACTCGTCAATGAAAGAAGGCGAATGTTCCCTGTAGCTCTTAAAAAGGGAATCGGCTTTTTCCGCGTCCGCGGCGGCTTCTTCAAGTCCGTCCGCGATGGTTCCCGCGATGCGCGAAAGTTCCGATCCATCCACGCTGCTGGCGGACGCGGCGGCTGTCAGGTCGCTAAGAAGCGCTTTCCTGCCGGCAAGAACAGTGCGCAGGCGGCCCAGAGTTTCACGTAACGCTTCCTCGGCGCTTTTGCGTTCAGCCGCCGAGTAGCCGGCTTTTTTAAGACCTGCGTCAAGCTCGGCGACAATGTCGTCAGTTATAATCGCCAGGTCTTTTTCAAAGACAATGATTTCCTTTTCCATGCCGTGTATTTCTTCTTCCGCACGGTGGATTTCCTTTTCATTTTCGCTGATGCGCGAGGCGGCTAGCTGGATGTTTTCTTCAAACGAGCGGATATTTTCCTCGATTTTTCCGCACTGGCTGCGCAGATTATTTACAACAGCGTCCTGACCCGCTGCATCATCATTTAATTCATTTATTTTCTGAACTGCCTGTTTTTCCCTTTCCTCGTTCTGACCTATCTTTATTTTATTCTCGCTGCGCTGTTCGTTGAAAAGGCGGATTTCATTTTCACGCGCGTTTTTCTCCAGCGCAAGACCGTAAATATTTTTCTGAAGCTCAACAAGACGCGCTTCCATCGAGTTTACTTCGTCCATGTTCACTTCAAGCGCTCTGTTTTCCGCTTCCATTTCCGCGCGGATATTATCGCGGTCGGCGGTTCTCCGCCTCAATGTTTCGCTGCGCTCGTCTTTTTCGTACCTGAATTGTTTCAGGCGTAAAAGCTGAATATCAAGTTCATAATTGAAAATTTCATCGCGTAACGCGCGGTATTTCAGGGTTTTTCCGGATTGAATTTTGAGGTTGTCGTGCGCCCTTTTTACTTCGTTTAAAATCAGCTCTATCTGACGCATGTTTTCTTCGGTTCTGGCAAGATTTCTTTCCGCTTCCGCGCCGCGTTCCCTGAAACGGGTGATGCCTGCCGCCTCCTCGAAAAGATAGCGGCGGTCTTCAGGTTTTGAGGAAAGTATTTGATCGATTTTGCCCTGTTCCATGACAGAGTAGGCGGTTTTACCTACACCGGTATCCCAGAAGAGCTCCCTTATGTCCTTGAGGCGTACATGCGCGCCGTTCAGGAAATATTCGCTTTCACCTGAACGGTACAAACGCCTTTTTATTTCGATTTCCGGCATATCCATCGGCAGGAGTCCCGTTTCATTTGCTATGCTCAGGGTTACTTCCGCAACATTCAATGGTTTGCGGGATTCAGTTCCGCCGAAAATAACGTCTTCCATTTTCTCGGCGCGCAGGGATTTCATAGCATGTTCGCCCAAAACCCATTTGACAGCGTCTACAACATTGGATTTACCGCAGCCGTTTGGTCCCAAAAGAGCGGTAATTCCGTCATTAAATTCGATTTCCGTACGATCTGCGAAGGATTTAAAACCAAAGATGGAGAGACGCTTGAGAAACATAAGTCACTCAATATACCACAAACAAAGGCGGCTGCTCAACGGTCAAAAGTATCAGTCACCTGTAGCGGTAACTGTCTTTTTTTCCGGTTTTGTAAAGCAAAACCGCAAGTCCGCACCCATATAGGGGTATGACCTTCTTTTCTGAAGGTCAATTCCTCTTTATATGGAGCTGTTTATGGATTTGAATAACAGTTATAAGTCCAGCGTTTTCTCGTTTATCTTCAGTAACCCCGACATACTGCGGGAACTGTACTGCGCTCTTGAAAACGTAACTCTTCCCAAAGATACGCCGGTCGTAATTAATACCCTGAACGAAGTTATGTTCATGGACAGAATTAACGATATATCCTTTGAAATCGCAGGTAAGCTGGTCGTTCTGATCGAACACCAGTC
>WQTD01000007.1 GCA_009786455.1 Treponema sp. | reverse complement strand
ATGAAAAAACTTTTATTAGTTATGCTGGTACCGGTTTTGGTATTGGGAATTATTGGGTGTGCTCAAGGTGTTACCGAGACTGAAGTAGATGCTTATATTCAAACAGCTTGGTCGAATTTATCTGGTCAAAATGCTCTCGGGACTTCTCAGTCAGGTGGTGCTGATGAAATCCAGCTGATTATCTCAGCGAACCAGATGACAGTTAAAAACCAACAATGGGTTTCAAACCCGTTCAGGGTCGAGTATTCTTACGCCGGCGCTGGAGTTCATAAAAACAGGGTGGATGTTGCAGCTCTCGCTACCGGTGCTGTTAATTGGGTTTTTGCTGCCAATGCGACTATAGAAGATGCTCAGTCACTTAGGAATTTATTGATAGCGCTTGGTGTTGGTGACTTAGTAGATTCAGCAACGGGAACATACAAAACTTATGGAGATCTTAACACTATGTTTGATGGATTCTTTAATCCTGCAGTTGCTACTTTTTATGCGGGAATTGCTGCATCGGCTATAGTGCCTGGCAACGCGACTATGGCTGCCGCATCGGCTCTTATTGACCCAGTAAAAGCTGCATTTGATTTAATGGTTCCAGCTAATATAGCGGGAGATGTAATAGTCGGCGATTTGCAGATGTACCTTTGGGAAAACAACCTTGATTTAGGAAAGTTTAAAACCTTGTACGTTAATTCTACTAAGGATGGCAACCCTGCTGCTGGAGCTGCAACACTTAATCTTTTAAAATATACTGAGCCGTCAGGAGGAGATACCTATTGGTACAAATACGACAATCTTCGCACTCGTCCGGCGCTTGGACCTTATGCCAACAAAAAATAGTTGACATTCACTGTTAATTCAGAGCGGGCTGGAAAGCCCGCTTTTTTTATTGGTGGGGGGAGATTTTGATAGTATATTAACAAAAATATACATATCCATTGATACTTACTGAAAACATTATTATGGGAATCGTTAGATATACTCTTGAAACCCTGCCTCCAATAGGTAAAGAAGACCTTGATAGAGCAAATTCTATAAAGGATGAAGATATTGATTATTCTGATATACCTGAAATAACTGATTTCTCAAAATTCCGTCCATGGGATCATCGTGATATGTTTAAACCTGCAAAGATCGCTGTAACCTGTAAACTGGATGCTGATATTGTGGCATGGCTTAAACAAGATGGTAAAGGATACCAAACCCGTATGAATTCCATTTTACGGGAAGTTATGGTTCACGCTCAATAAAAACATCTTACGGCTTTAATCCGGGAACATCAAATTCTGCGGGGATTTTTACAGGCATTCCTTTTGAATCGACGAATGCCCATGTTACTTCTGCTTCCGCCAGAAGATCATCGCCTCGGTGGATTTTCTGTTCGAGGGTGCCGCTTACAGCGCCCTTCTTTATGGGGCTGGTTTTAATCACCAGACTGTCGTCAGTAAAGGCGGGTTTTTTATATTCAATTTCAATCCTTGCGACATAGATACCGTAACCGTCTTTAACTGCCTTTTCATAGTCAAACCCGGCGTCTTTCAGGAATTCACAACGTGCGTATTCAAGATAATTCAGGTAATTCGCGTTATTAACATGGTTATAACCATCACATTCATACGATCTCACCCTTAATGTACATTCTGCTTTCATATTTTTATTATATATTACACGGATATTTTTGAAAAGAACACAATCGGCGTTTATTCTTAGGGAATTCTGTAATTTTCCTCGTTCTGAGACCTTCCAAAACTTCAATTTTAGGAAAAAGCTCATTGACTATTTTTCAATTTCTCATCATCGTTAAATTATGAATGGTTCTTCCGCTAAAAATAATTATCTGCCTGGTGAATACCGTAAAGCCGCTGAACGTTTGTTTCCAAAAGACGGTTTTTCCAGAGGCAATAAGATAGAAATTAAAGCGGCTGTAGAATTTGCCAAGGCTCTTGGCATCGGTATGGAGTACCAGCGTCTTCTTACCCTTGACAACAAAAGCTCGGAAATTCAATTTTTTTTAGCGCAGTTTCAAAACAATATCGAATTGTTAATTCAAAAAACATGGGTTGATAAACACGAAGAAAAACGCAAGAACAAACTGCAGGACGAAATACCTTTATTTATGAATACGCTCAAGAAATGTGATTTTTCGCTGGCGGTTGATGAGTTCGCGGCAATTTTAAATGAGCTTGCGTATTTGTTTTTCGGCATACAAAGCGAGAAAGATGATTTTACCGAGTATACATTCCGCATAGACGCGCAGATGGGGCTTTTCTGGTGGTACTCAGGCAGGTTTGAATTATTAAATCAAAAGATAAAAGATAGACATGATGATAAAATTTTATGGGCAGTCCTTTTACTTGGCATCTGTTATCTGACAAATTTCTAAGGGAGCGCCTATGTCAAATATAGATAATACCGGCTCGGATTTTATCAGCGAATTTATCAGGGAAGATATTTCAACAGGCAGGTTTAATTATGTACATACCCGTTTTCCGCCGGAGCCCAACGGCTGGCTTCATATCGGGCATTGCAAGGCGTTTTATATTGATTTTTTAATGGCGGAGCGTTTCGGCGGAAAGTGCAATCTGCGTTTTGACGATACCAATCCCGAAAAGGAAGATATCTCTTATGTTGAGGCAATAAAGCGTGACATAAGATGGATGGGTTATGACTGGGAAGATCGTGAATTTTACGCATCCGATTATTATGAATATCTGTACGAACTTGCGGTGAAGATCATTAAAAAAGGAAAAGCTTATGTTGATGATCTTAATGACGATGAGATTAGGGAGTACCGGGGAACCGCAGCCGCGGACAGGAACAATATTACAATAACGCCTCCCGGCAGGGACAGTCCGTACCGCAGCCGTTCCGTCGAAGAAAACCTCGATCTCTTTGCGAAGATGCGGGAGGGCGTTTTTCCGGACGGAGCGAAAACCCTTCGCGCGAAAATCGACATGACGCATCCCAATTTGATTATGCGCGATCCTGTCATGTACCGAATCAGGCGTGAACATCATTACCGTACCGGCGACAAGTGGTGCATCTATCCCATGTACGATTTCCAGCATCCGCTCTCCGACGCAAAAGAGGGAATAACCCACTCTCTCTGTTCGCTGGAATACGAGATTCACCGTCCCCTTTACGAATGGTTCATAAAAGAAGCGGAGGTTTTCCCTTCGCGGCAGATAGAGTTTGCCCGTCTTAACCTGACGTACACCGTTATGAGCAAACGGTGGCTTCTGCGGCTTGTGCAGGATAAACTTGTTTCAGGGTGGGATGATCCGCGCATGCCTACAATCGCGGGACTGCGCCGCCGAGGTTACACTCCCGAAGCAATCCGTAGTTTTGTCTCGCAAATCGGGATTGCGAAGACTGACAGCATGGCAGACATCGCTTTTCTTGAATACTGCCTCCGCGAAGATTTGAATAAACGCGCGTTACGTGTAATGGCAGTTCTTCGTCCGCTCAAACTGATCATTGAAAATTGGGAAAAAGGCAGAACAGAGCAGCTTGACGCTGTTAATAATCCCGAAGATGAAAGCGCGGGATCCCGCCGCGTGCCTTTTTCCGGCGAACTTTGGATTGAACGCGAAGATTTTGAAGAGACGCCGCCGCCTAAATATTTCAGGCTTTTTCCCGGAAATTCTGAACGCTGCGCAAGCAGCGTACGCCTGCGTTATGCGTACATTATCACCTGCACCGGCTTTGACAGAGACGCGGACGGCAATATTACCGCTGTACGCTGCACGTACGATCCCGAAACTAAAGGGGGAAACGCGCCAGATAACCGTAAGGTAAAGGGAACAATTCACTGGGTCAGCGCAGAGACGGCAATCCCCTTTGAAGCGCGTCTTTACGATCATCTTTTTAAAACGGAACGCCCGATGGAAATCGCTTCGCGAGCGGACGGCTCCTGCGGCGATTTTACAGATAACCTCAATCCCAATTCCCTTGAAGTAATCTCCAACGCATGGGGTGAGCCTTCCGCAGCCAGCGCCGAAGCGGGACAGGTCTTACAGTTTGAACGTCTTGGCTACTTTACCCGCGACCCCGACAACGTGGCGGATGGAAAGCCTGTGTTTAACAGAACCGTCGGTCTCCGCGATACCTGGGGTAAAATAGCCAGGAAGGGATAAAAGCGGTTATTTTGATAATTTTTCTAAAATATCCTGAGCAGTATATTTATTGATTTTTGTGTGTCTGGGAACCTGGGTAAATTCATGAGTCCGCGGATTTTCATATATGTCATGTTTACTTCCATGCCGGATAAATACCGCTCCGTATTTATGCATCAGTTTTAGTAATTGTTCCCTTTTCACGCAGGTATTCTGATTTTTCCGGTTTTCCGAATGGCAGCTAGATGTTCTTTTTCTTCCTGTCTTATTCCATATACTTCAATAAGCGCTTCTTCAAGTTCATTAATAGATAAACCCTGGGTAGAGTCTCTGGGATAATCATTTAAAAAACCTACAAAAAAATCTCCGTCCTGCCAGTAGGTATATTCCAGTTCCATAAATTAAGTATAAATCCTTTCGTGAAATAGTCAACAATCAGGATACTTCAACGGAAGTTATTCCTTCAACAAGTTCCCTGAACTCGTTTTTTTCTGAAACGGAAAGAACTTCGGCGGAGTAGAGGGATTTTTCAAAGATTTCTCCGCAGCGGAGGATTCCTTCGTTTTGGATTTGTATTTCGTGATTACTGTCTTCTTCTTTGTTTTTTGATGAAGCGAGAATGGCGCAATACTCGCCGGGAGCGAAAGAAGGTTTCCATATAACATTGCGGGCTTCGCTTCCCCAGACAATCAGGCGCGCAAAGAGCGTTACGCTTTGTTTGACATCTTTTCTCTTCGCGGGAGTGTATGCGTTATAAATTAATTCGGCAGCGCGGCTTATATCTTCGGCGTTTATTTTATTCAGTTTTTTAATTTTTTCATTTTTTAATTGAAGGAAAAAAGAAGAAATTGCGTTTAACATACCTGTATGCCAGTCAATAATTATCCGTTTTAATTTATTTAAAAATGATGTTTTTATATCGGCTTTGCCCCTGTTTAATAGCGGCGAAATCATAAAGCGGATAAAGAGTCCCGCCGCAAGAAGTATCAGACCGTATTTCAGCGCCATATAGCCGTATTTTGTTATCAGTTCCCAAACAGGCGAAGAGGGAGTTTCTCCAATTCCGGAAAAATCGTGCATTTGGCTTATATTCGGTGTTATTTCATTACTGCCTGCGGGTTCAAAGCTTGCCGAAGGAAACTGAAAAAGCGAAAAAAACCATGTAAAAAATCCGGTTATTAATGAAAAGGGGATAATGCTTTTGTCTGAAGCGGCCAGAAACGCAAGAACAAGAGCGGACAGCGTAAGCGTAATTACCGCCAGCAAACGCTTGCTTCTGCTGGCGGCGTTTAAAGTTATTCCTTCGCCGGCGTAATACTGTTCCCATTTTATAATTTGAAAAAGCGCGTGAATAAATACTCCTGCGGCAAGGATGAAAATTAAAAGGAACCGCAACGCAGTTGACAGATGTATTTTAAAAATTGCGCATATAAGCGCAAGGACGCAGATTATTACAACCTGAAAAAAATAATTAAACTGCGCTTTATTGATGTTTTCATTTGTATAAAAAAGCAGAGACGTATCTTCCACTAGTTTTTCTCTTAGTTTTTCGCCGTTGAAGTTTTCCGTTACCGCGTTAAATTGCAAGCGCGAATTGAATAATTGCCTGTATGAAATTATATTTATCCATGTATAAAGAGCGCACACAGATGAGAAAATGTTTACATGATTTGGAAGGAATCTTTCAATCAATTGGAATTCACGCAGAAATATTGATGAAAATATATACACCGCCGCCGCTATTAATATTCCGCCGCGGATATTGCCGGAAGTTTTTTCCGATTTAATATTTTTCATAAAACCGGAATAAATTGACGCCGCAAGCGCACTCAGGGCGCCGTACGCAATACAGGTAAAAGCGTGTAAATCAACCGCTGTCATTGTTTCCAGTATAATCACATACGCTGCAAGCATTGAAAGCGCCATATAAAAGGCAAGGAAAGAATAAAGGGATTGCGCAATATTTTCAGATGATTTCATAACCGCTTTCCTTTATTTGATAACAGCGGGAATTTCCCGGAACAACCGGCGGCAGTGTCTTTTCATCAATGATAAGGTATTCCAGAAATAGATGATGTTTTTTAAGATAGTTCAGGTTAATATACGCTTCACTTCCGGGATCGGGACCTGTATAAATGTATCTTGTTCCGTAAGGAAGATTTTTTCCGTGATTCAACATCGACATCATGCTGTTATGCGAACTGGTTTCTTCGCCTGCTTCCGGTGAATTGTTTTTCCTTTTCCAGTCCAGTGCGGCAAGGCGTTCAAGAACAGGAACAAGCGAGAAAAACGCAGGCGTCAGAAAAAAATCTTCCGCTCCTGACGTATGAATTATGATNCCCGCCGCCTGCCGTTCCCTGAATGCTTTTAAACAAAGAGCGGCAGCCGCTTCTATGGTACGTTCTATCATGGCGCTTCTGTTCTTTCGTGGATATTCATCCCTGTCGGCGTTTAAAAATACCATAAGAGGGAATGATGCAGCCGCGTCGTATTCATTTACCAATAATCCTGACGCGTGCGCGCTTGCCTTCCAGTTGATGCGCCGCCTTTCATCCGAGGGATAATACGGCCGCAGTGATTTATAGCGCGTAATGTCTTCGAAAAGCGGATTTCTGCAGACAATATTTCCAAGAGGAACACCTCTGCCGTTATTCAATAATACGGAACGGATTGAAGGATAAACGAATATTTTTGTTTTTTCTTTTGCTGTCAGGCGGAAAGGGAATAGTCCAAGAGGATCGGCGCCGTGAATTACCGCAGGACCTGTATTGAAAACTCCTCTTTCTGCGCACAGTCCGTCCCAGCGTAAAAGCGTCCATGAATGTCTGAATAAAGTGAAAAATGTTTTTCTGATTCTTGCTACCTGAAGATCGCCCTGTAAATCGCCCGCGACCAGCATAAAAGCGGGAAGCAGTCCCCGGTTTTCAATTTTTATTTCTATCTGCACCCATTCGTGGCGGAAAACACGAAGTTCAAAATCCATTCTGTTTATGCGGATATTTCTGACAAGGCGTTCAGTATAAATTCTTGACCCTGTTATAATAAAAATAAAAAAAAAGCAGAGGAACTGTACATAAGCAAGAGGCGTGAAAACCAGGAACAATGCGAGAATTATAATTATCCGGATAAATAATTTATCTCGTTTAATTTCTGTTTTTTCCCAAAACGGCGAATCTTTCATTTTTGCCCGATTTATGATGAACGGTATTCGGGAATTAAAACAGAATCCAGAATTGACGCAATGATTCTATCGGCTGAAATTCCCCTGACAATGGCTTCGGAAGTAAGCAAAAGCCTCTGCCGGAAAACGCCCGCTGCCATTTCCTTTACATCTTCGGGTGTAACATAATTTCTGTTGCGTATGCCTGCCAAAGCCTGAGCGCAGCGGTAGAGAGCGAGGCTTCCGCGCGGTGATATGCCTGTCTGCAACTGATGGTTTTCACGCGTTGCGTTTACAAGCATGAGAAGATAATCCTTCACTGTCTTTTCTACATGAATACGGCTAACTTCTTCCTGCAATGGCGTAACTTCATGCGCTGAAGCGGCGGGTTTAATATCTGTTACAGGATGGGAAAGGCGGCGCTGGTTTTCCAGCATTTGGGACTCTGACGCAGTATCGGGATACCCAATTTTAAGCGAGATTAAAAAGCGGTCTTTCTGCGCTTCTGGAAGCGGGAAAGTTCCTTCATACTCAATGGGATTTTCTGTCGCCATTACAAAAAACGGATCAGGCAGCGGGATGCGCTTGCCGTCAACAGTAATCTGCGTTTCCGCCATCGCTTCCAGAAGCGCGGACTGCGTTCTTGGCGTTGCGCGGTTTATCTCGTCAACAAGAATAAACTGGTTAACAATCGGTCCCGGGCTGTAGACGAAACGTCCTTTCCTGTCGTCGAACTCTTCAGCCTGCCTCCAGACAGAAACTCCAAGGATATCCGCCGGTAAAAGATCGGGAGTGCACTGTATACGCGCATAATTTAAATCGAGGCTGGAAGCGAATGCCCGCGCCAGAATGGTTTTTCCTGTACCCGGAACGTCTTCGAGCAGCACATGCCCGCGCGCGAGAAAAGCCGCGATAAGCATATCAATGACGGCAGTTTTTCCCAGAAAAACAGTTTCGATATTTTTCCTGATTCTGCGCGCGAAATCCGCAATTGGCTGAAGTTCATTCATGCCTTATTATATATTAGCATTTTAGTTTTAAAAACAATCGGAATCAGCGTTGATTCAATTCCAGTTCTCAAGCGATTCTTTCATATACCTGCGGATATTAATCCCGTATACATCATTTAGGGCATCGCTTTCCAAAACTTCTTTTATTTTTCCGCATGCGGTAATGACGCCGTTATTCATTACAAGAGCGGTATCTGCGAATTGCCGGGCAAGATTCAAATCGTGAAAAACGCCGATTAAAATTTTATCATTTTCCTTAACCCAATTTTTTAAAAAATCAAGCAGCTCAATCTGATGTTTCAGATCAAGGTGATTTGCGGGTTCATCCAGCAGAATCAGATCGGGAGTCTGCGCAAGAGCTCTTGCGAGAAAAACCCTCTGCAATGTTCCTCCGGAAAGTTCATCAATCATTCGGTCTTTAATATCTTCAATATCAAGTTTTACAAGGATATTTTCAATAATGTTTTTATCTTCGGCGGAAAGGTTTTTTAAAAAACCCTGCGACCATGCATAACGTCCCATCGAAACAGTTTCATAAACCGTGTAAGGGAAAAAAATCTGAGCGCTCTGGCTTAGAAGCGCAATTTTTTTTGCAAGTTCCCTTCGCGGAAAAACAGAAATATCTTCGCCGTGCATTGAAACGCTGCCGCGGTATTCGATTATCCGCGCAATCGACTTTAGCAAAGTGCTTTTCCCGCAGCCGTTTGGTCCAAGCACGCAGAGGCTTTCACCGTCTTCAGCTTTAAAGTTGATGCCGAGGATAACATCAGCGCCATTATAACCGGAAAATAAATCCTTGACTTCTAACATCCAAAATTCTTCCTCTGTGTCTTTGCGCTTTCGCGTGAGCTTCCTCTATAAAAATATACCCATGCGAAAAACGGCGCGCCTATAAGGGCGGTAATTGCGCCCACAGGTAATTCTGACGGCGAGATTACAGTTCTTGCGGTGAGATCCGTGCAAACCATCAATGAGCCGCCAAGAAGAAACGACATGGGTATAAGAAGCTTATGTCGTGAGCCGATTATCCTGCGCGCCGCGTGAGGTGCAATAAGATCAACAAAGCCGATAACGCCGCTTAAAGCGACAGAGGCTCCTGTCAGAACAGCGCAAAGTGCGAGCAGTTTTTTCCGCAGCGTTCCTGTTTCCACTCCCGCTGATTTTGCCTGTTCGTCGCCGAAACTTAAAATGTCCATTTCTTTCGTGTACAGAAAAATCCCCGCTGTTCCGATGACAAGAAACGGAAGAAGAAGCCAGATGTAAGTCCATCCGCGCATGGCAAAACTTCCCATCTGCCAGAGCGCGATACGGCGCAGGTCATCGGAAAAGACCGCGCTCAATGTAGTAAGAACCGCGTTTAAAAAAAGGGAGAGAACCATGCCGCAGAGAATAATTGTGTTATTCGACATCGATTTGTCGATGCGGGAAGAAAAAGACGCGACAAGGAAAACAGTCAAAAGCCCGAAGATAAAACCTGTCAGCGGGAGGGAGAAACCTGCAAGAAAAGGAAGGGATATTCCGCTTATGATGATGATGCCTGCTCCCAGAGACGCACCTGAAGAAACTCCCAGAATGTACGGGGAAGCGAGGGGATTTCGCAGAATGGACTGACAAACCGCGCCGCTCATCGCAAGAGCTCCGCCGGTAAAAAACGCAAGTAAAACGCGGGGCAGGCGCAAAAGCCAGACAATTGAAACATTCCGCGGATCGATGTTGTCAGAAAGCGGTATGCGGAATATTTTATGCAGCGTTATTAAAATTGTATCGCCAAAGCTGATCCTTGAACTGCCGAGAGACGCGGCAATAACAATAATAAAAATGGAGATAATTAATCCTAAAATTAATTTGCCATTATTTAATATTTTCAATTTTATTCTCCGCGCGTCCCTGCGCGTGATATTTCCGAATCGCTGTATATTGCTTCACTCATCCGCCGAAGAGCCGGAACAATACGCGCGGAAGGACGCGATGATGAATCGTTGTCAATTAAATAAATATGGTCATTTATAACGGCGCTAATGTGATTAAACCCCGGTCTTGTTTTAATTTCTTTAATCGGATCGTCAATGTAATTTACGTTTGAAAGTATTACATCCGGGTTTCGCTCAATGATGGATTCCGCTCCGGGCATAACAAGCCAGTTTTCATTTCCAAAAATATTAATCGCTCCGGCGGCGGAGATCATATCATCAATAAAGCTGTCTTTCCCGAATGTCATCATGTCGGGAGCGGCGGAAATCTCAAAGTAAACTGTCTTTTTATTTTTAATGTTCTCCGTTCTTTTTTTAATTTCGTTTATCTGCGCTGTCATTTTAAAGATTAATTTTTCTCCCTCTTCCCGGACATTTAAAAGATCCGCTGTAAACTCAATATCCCTGTAAATTTCTTCGATGCTTTTACTCATGGAAATGTAAACCACCGGAATGCCCATTTCGCGTAACAGCCGGAATGGATCTTCGCCGCTGCCTGTCGGGTTATGCCCGCTTGCGAGGATCAGATCAGGCTCCATTTTTATCAAAACCTCCGCGTCAGGATAGAAGAAATCCAGCAGCGGCAGACCGGAAGGAATTCCTTCGACATTGACTGAATGTTTATCAACAGCGACAAGCCTGTGCGCCTGCCCAAGATCAACGATAATCTCAGTGTTCGACGGCGCGGTGGATACAATGCGGTTAATATCGCCTTTTATAACGACAGTTCTTCCGCTTCTGTCCAGTATTTCTCTGCTCTTATCCGCACTGCAGCCTGCTGTTAAAAGAATGGCTATTACAGTTAAACATATATTTTTGATATTTTTCATTTCAACTTCCTGTTAAGGCGTGCGCCCAAAGTCAAAGTGATTCCGGGCATGGGGTAATCATAAAAAGATTCATAAGAAACGTTAAGTATGTTCCGCAGGGCGCAGAATACGGTAAAATCCTTACCGATATTTTGATTGATGTTCGCGTTAAGCAGGAAAACGGGTTTCAGCGCTGTGATGTTTGCTGTATCGTGATAACGCGTACTTTCAAAATGACTGTTGAATGTTACTGAGCCGCTTAACCAAAAAATTTCCGTCGAAGCGTTGATTGTATGTTCAGGATTATACGGAATTCTTTTATTGGAAGAAAATGTATAACCGTAATATAACAGATAACTTAATAGATACTGATATGAAAGCGACGCTGTGATTTTTTTAATTGGTTTATTTGTTAAAGGCAGCGTAAAAGTGATTTTATTGTCAAGTCCAAAAATGGATGCCTGTCCTACATTCTCGGGGCGCCAGATTCCGGTTTCTTTTGAAAACCAGTGGATAGAATCCTTTATCCACTGGGAAAAAAAGACGCTTTCAAACCGGAGAAATTCTGTTATTCGCCATGCAATTCCCAAATCAGAGCCCCATCCGTCTTCGGGACGCAGATCGGGATTGCCTTCTCCGCTTTCACCCGACCAGTAAAGTTCCTCAAAATCCGGATATTTAAAACTTCGGAAAAAATTGAATTTAAAGGCGGTTGATTCTGTAATATCCCAAAGGATACCGAGTTTCGGAATTACTGTTATTCCTTGCATGCCTCCGCCTGTAAACACTCCTTTTACTGAGGGAATGACAAGCAGCCGCTTAAAAGGCGCGAATTCCGCCGTCAGGTAAAGTCCTCCGTTATGCCGCCTGCGGTTTCCAATCTCTGTAGAATCAAGCCTTGTAAAACGGTAATCAAAGCCGCTGTTTAAAGTAAGCTTATCGGTATTATACCAACGCAGGCGGCCGGCAGCGAATAAACCCTGTTGATCGTGACGCGAGGCATTACCTCCGGAGGAAAGAAAATCACGGCAGCTGAACTGCCATGAAAGCGAACCTTCCATTGCAAGATCGTCATGAAAAGCGCGGGGAGAATCAATCATAAAACTCTGGCTGACCGATATGTCTTTTTGATTGCCGAAATTCTGCGAAGAACCAGAATCCGGAAAATTCCTGCCGCCGTAATAAAATCTTGAACCGGAGATCAATTTTGTAAAATTCTCAAAATCTTTAACAAGGGAAAGCGAAGCGCCTGTGTCCCATACTTCGTTATTTTCCTTTCGGCGGGNGAAATTATAATGATCTGTATATAAAAAGTGATTTCCCGCGCGGTTTACGAAGATGTTAGCTGCAAGAGAAAACGCGCTGCCGCCGTATGCGGCGGACATCGTGTAATTCTGCGTATCCAGAAGGTCTTCAATATGAAAGTTTTCCGTTTCGCCGCTGCGGCTGCGGTATGAATCCGGCACAGCGGAAGTATTGGAAACTGAAAAACCAAAACGCAGTCCCTGTTCCTGCTTCCTTGCGGTTATGATGTTTATTACGCCTCCAAGAGCTCCTGAAACATTGAACTTTGAGTCTGAACCGCCGTAAATAACTTCAATCTTTTCAATAGAATTTATATCGATCCTGTTAATATCGAATTTTCCGTCTGTTGCGGAATTGGCAGGAATCCCATCTATTAAAAAAGCCACACGTTTTGAATCAAAACCGCGCAGATTTATCCCTGCCTGATTGCCGTATGCGCCGTAACGGACAATGACCAAACCAAGAGTGTCATTAAGCAAATTCGCAAGATCGTTCGCGCTGCTGCGGATAATTTCATCTTTGCCTATTACCGTAATCTGCTGGCTGGTTTCCGTTGTTCCAACAACAGTGATGCCTTCCATATTTTCAAAGAAGTAATAATCATCTTCTTCATTGTCAGGAATTTCCTGCGCGAAAAGAGAAAAGGGAAGCAAAATAAACAGCAGCAGAAAATATTTCACTTGCTATATCCGGAACCCCAAAATGTAACATGCGTATCGACATTATCGACGTTAAATGTTTTTTTTGCTTCATCCAATGCAGCAGTTTCTATTATCGCGTAAGATTCATCAATTGCATTCGCCAGAAACACATGGGATGAAGTATAATCTTTATAATACACCCCGATATATTTATTTAAAGTAATGCCTGTTTCGGAGGAGTTTATTTTTACAATTAAGACGCCGGATTTTTTTGGAAAATCAACAGCCGCCGCGATAGTTCCTTTAAATTCGGTATACTCAAATCCGTCATCAAAATTCAAACTGGTTGCAGTTATGGTATATCCTCCGCCGAAAGCGTCCGCCCAAACACCCTGCGGAATGAAACTATTATCAATTTGTTCCTCTTTTTCATCCAGCGAACATCCAAAAAGAAGGAAACATGCCAGCATTATTTTAATTAAATTGCAGCCTGCGTGTTTTAAAAATTCTGCGTTTCTCTCTGCGTCTCTGCGTCCCTGCGTCCCTGCGGGATAAAAATTAAAATATTTCATAAGACTCTCCTTTCGGAGGAAAGATAAAAAGACCGGTTACATTAGTGACGGGAAAATAATTCCGGACAGGCTAATGCGATGCAGGCATCGGCGGCTTTTCACAGGCTTTTCCTCGAACCCTGAAAATAAAATGCGTTTTCAAAGGAAAACGTGTACGCCAAAGTCTCCTGGCTTATGGGCTGTTTTTCTGTCAGCCTTCCCGTCCGGCGTTTTATTTCTTAAACGCCGAACAGTGGCTGTAAATGACAGAATCTTCCCAATTACAGTTACGGGATAGCGGAGGATTTGCACCTCACTTCCTTTGAAACATACAAAGACAGTGTAATTTTTACAAACTAAAGTGTCAAGTTTTACATTTTTACTTGCGGGATTTGTTTCTATTCCACAGTAAATTCTCCGGCAAGAGTAGCTATTGTTGCTTTCGCATCGCCGTAGATCATAAGCGTATTCGGCATGGAAAAAAGTTCGTTTTCAATTCCGGAGAAACCCCTTCCTTTTCCGCGCTTTAAGACAAACACCGTTTTACATTCATACGCTTTTATAATCGGCATACCGTATATCGGCGAAGATTTGTCCCTTTCCGCGGCGGGGTTTACAACGTCATTCGCGCCGATTACAATCGCCGCATCCTGAGACGACATTACAGAGTTCATCTCGTCCATGGTTTTTAGCTGTTCATAGGGAATATCGGCTTCCGCAAGCAGGACATTCATGTGACCGGGCATGCGCCCTGCGACAGGGTGGATCGCGTAATTAACTTCCGTTCCGTTTGCTTCAAGCTGTTCCGCAAGTTCCTTGACCGCATGCTGGGCCTGAGCGACAGCCATGCCGTAACCGGGGATGAATACGACTGATCTTGCGGACTCCAGTATCATATAGGCGTCCTCAGCGGTAACTGCTTTAGGTTCGGCTCCCGGACCTTTTTTGGAAGCGGCGTCAACTGATCCAAATCCGCTGAACAGAAGATTTCCGATTGATCTGTTCATGGCTTTGCACATAATCAAGGTGAGGATCGTGCCTGAAGCGCCAACAAGACAGCCGGAAACAATCAGCACAGTGTTCGAAATGATGAAACCTGCGGACGCAACAGCCAGACCTGTCAGGCTGTTCAGAAGCGAAATAACGACGGGCATATCTCCGCCGCCGATAGGCAGTACAAACATGATACCGAACAGGAGGGAGATGCCTGATAACGCAAGAATTGAGATAAATTTAATCTGATTATCCATGCCCGGAATCGCGTATATGACAACGGCGGTAATTGCAGCTAACAGAAAAAGCATGTTAATAAAATTCTGCCCCTTGAACACAATCGCGCGTCCGGAAATTTTTTCCGAGAGCTTGCCCCATGCGAGCATTGAACCTGAAAAAGCCAGCGCTCCGATAAGGATAGTTATGCCAATCGCCGCTGAGGAGATTATATCGTTTCCCTGCGGATTGTTATAAAACTGGGAAAATGCAACTAACGCTGAGGCGAGTCCGCCAAATCCGTTATAGAGGGCGACAAGTTCCGGCATTCCTGTCATTTTTACTTTCTTTGACCAAACCGCGCCGATGACAGAGCCGATTGCGATAGCGGCAAAACACCACATATACCCGTTACGCAGCCAGTCGGACGAATTCCATGACTGAACGACGTCGTTTTCAAAAAAAACTGCGGTAACGGCGATCAGCATGCCAAGGGCGGACAGAAAATTTCCCTGACGCGCTGTTGTCGGTTTATTTAATTTTTTTATTCCGAGAATGAAAAAGACACACGCTATTATATACGCAAGGTTGATAATCATTTGCTTTTGTCCTTCTTTTTGCTGAACATTCCCAGCATCCGTTCAGTAACCATGTATCCGCCTACAACATTGATGGTTGCAAGGACGACGGCGATAAAGGACAGAATCATGCTTAGCGTTCCGCTTGAGCTGACAGCGCAGACAACCAGCGCTCCGACGACAGTTATGCCGGATATGGCGTTCGTCGCGGACATAAGAGGCGTATGCAGCTGGGACGGCACTTTGGAAATCAGCTCTTTACCGAGGAACGCGGCGATAACAAATATAAAAACAAGTAGAATCGTATTCAATTTTCACCTCTTTATTCAATAAAACTTTTATGTATAATTTTTCTGTCCGAAGTTATAAGACATCCGCGCAGAATTTCATCTTCGGTATCCAAGCGGAAGGTTTTCTTTTCCGCGTCCCAAAAATGTTCAAGAAACGCGAATATGTTACCTGAAAACATTTTTGACGCGTCTATTGGAATGAAACGCTCCAGGCTGTCTCCGCCGATGATTCTGACGCCGTTATCAAGTATAACTTCCTTTTCCGGGTCCGAACCTTCGACATTTCCGCCTGTTTTAACCGCCATATCAATTATGATCGAGCCGCTCTTCATCTGCGCCGTCATATCCTTTGTAAGAAGAACCGGCGCTTTACGTCCGAAAACCTTCGCGGTTGTTATGACGACATCCGAATGGGCGCAGGCTTTTATCTGCCCTTTCCTCTGCAGTTCAATCTGTTCAGCGGTAAGCTCTTTCGCGTAACCCTGTTCGGTCTGTCCCATTTCGCCCAAATCTATTTTTATGAATTTCGCTCCAAGGGATTTAACCTGCTCTTCTACAACAGGGCGCGTATCAAAAGCTTCTACGCGAGCGCCCAGTCTTTTTGCAGTGGCGATCGCCTGCAGCCCCGCAACGCCGACACCGATGACAAAAACCCTCGCCGGAGTTATCGTTCCTGACGGAGTCATCATCATCGGGAATATTTTCGGCAGTTTGGAAGCTGCCAGAATAACTGCGTAATAGCCGGCAAGCGACGCCTGCGAGCTTTGGATATCCATCTTCTGGGCAAGGGTCGTTCTGGGTATCATCTCAAGACTGACGAGCTTGATTCCCGCTTCGGCATATCGCTTTATCGCATTTCTTTGATTAAAAACATCGAAGGAGCTGATGTGAAGGGTGTTTTCGCGGATGCCGCCTATGTCGTCGTTTTTATTGATTCGTACGATTATATTGCATAACTTATAACCCTCATCCGGCGATCTGACTATTTTTGCGCCCGCATTTGAATATTCGTCATCTGTATAACCGATTTTTTCACCCGCGCCGCTCTCAACCGTGATATCGTAACCCATTGTTGTCAGTGTTTTTATATCGCCGGGAACCAGCGCCGCGCGCGTTTCTTCCCGGACTGTCTCTCTGCACAAAAAAACTTTATTCATGCGGAAAATTATATTGTTTCACATAATTTCAATCAATCCCGATACTCAATGCCGGTCATTGATGTCTATATTGCTTTTTTCCAGTTTTCAAGATAAAATGCTCACATTCTACCTTAATAATGAGGATAAAAATGGCTGAAAAAAACAAAGTAATGATTGACGGTAATACCGCGGCTGCCTATGTGGCGCACGCGCTGAGCGAAGTAATCGCGATTTATCCGATTACCCCTTCCAGTGTCATGGGAGAACTTTCTGATGAATTTTCCGCCCAGGGACGCAAGAACATCTGGGGTACAATCCCTAATGTTGTAGAGATGCAGTCCGAAGCAGGCGCGGCTGCGGCTGTTCACGGGGCTCTTGCTACAGGAGCGCTTTCCACCACCTTTACTGCCTCTCAGGGGCTTTTATTGATGATTCCGACCATGTACAAGGTCGCAGGTGAGTTAACATCAACAGTTTTCCATATTTCAGCGCGCGCTCTGGCGACATCGAGCCTTTCGATTTTCGGCGATCATCAGGACGTAATGGCATGCCGCCAGACCGGATGGGCGCTTATGGCATCGAACAATGTTCAGGAAGTAATGGACCTTGCCTGTATTTCCCACGCGGCTTCCCTGCGTTCAAGGGTTCCTTTCCTCCATTTCTTTGACGGTTTCCGCACCAGTCATGAGCTTCAGAATGTATATGAAATCCCCTACGAAACAATGCACGAAATGATCGACGATGATCTTATCGTCGCCCACCGCGCAAGAGGTCTAACTCCGGAAAACCCGACAATCCGCGGAACCGCGCAAAATCCCGACACCTATTTCCAGAGCCGCGAAGGAGTGAATAAGTACTACGATAAAGTCGCTTCCATTGTGCAGACGGAAATGGATAAATATGCAAAACTGACAGGCCGCGCGTATCATATCTTTGATTACTACGGCGCGAAAGACGCGGAAAAAGTTATTATCATAATGGGTTCCGGCGCTGACACATGCGAAGAGACAATCGATTACTTTAACGGAAAGGGCGAGAAACTCGGTCTTGTTAAAGTCAGGCTTTTCCGTCCTTTCGACGCGAAGCTTTTTGTTAAAGCGCTTCCTTCGTCCGTAAAGTCAATCGCCGTTCTTGACCGCACTAAAGAGCCGGGAGCCCTGGGCGAGCCGCTCTACGAAGACGTGCGCACCGCAATCGCCGAAATACAGGCAGCAGGCGAGTTCAAGGCTAACCCGGTTGTTCTTGGCGGACGCTACGGGCTTGGTTCAAAAGAATTTACTCCCTCAATGGTTAAAGCTGTATTTGACAATCTTTCCGGCAAGAAGATCGCCAACTTCATCGTCGGTATCGAAGACGATGTACAGGGCAAGAGCCTTAACTATGATCATAATTTTGTTCTTGACGAAGAAGGATTAAGCGAAGCCCTGTTCTACGGTCTTGGCGCGGACGGCACTGTCGGCGCGAACAAGAACTCAATAAAAATCATAAGCGAAGCTAAACCTGAGCTTAACGCGCAGGCGTACTTCTCCTACGATTCAAAAAAATCAGGCGGCTTCACCGTTTCGCATCTTCGCTTTGGCAAAGGTTTAATCAGAAGACCATACCTTATTACTTCGGCGGACTTCCTTGCCTGTCATAAATTCTCCTATATGGAAATGTACGATATGCTGAAGAAAGTCAGACAGGGCGGCACCTTCCTTCTTAACAGTCCGTTCAAGGCTGCGGATGTCTGGAAAAATATTCCGGTGGAAGCGCAGCAGACCATCATCAATAAAAAACTGAAATTCTATGTGATAGACGCCGCTGAAATTGCGCGTAACACAGGAATGGGCAACCGCATCAACACGGTTATGCAGGCGGCTTATTTTAAAATTTCCGGCATATTGACCGAAGCCGACGCTGTAAAACGCATGAAGGAACATATTGAACATTCCTACGGAAAGAAAGGCGCCGATGTAGTTGAGAAAAACTATAAAACCGTAGACGCCGCGTTGAGCGCAGTGGAAGAAGTAAAATATCCTTCAGGCGCCGAAGGTAATATCCACATGAAAAAACCCTTTATTACGGCGAAGGACGATTCGCGCCATGACGCAAAATGGATACGCGATACATTGGGAACCATGTCGATACAGGAAGGAGACAGTCTTTCTGTCAGCAAGCTTCCCGAAGACGGAACCTTCCCGACCGCGACAACCCAGTATGAAAAAAGGTCGGTCGCAGAGCTTGTTCCTGTCTGGAACCCGGATGTCTGTATCCAGTGCGGAAACTGTTCCATGGTTTGTCCGCATGCCTGTATCCGCATGAAAAACTTAAGCGATGCTGACGCCGCAAAAGCGCCTAAGGGTTTTAAATCCGCAGCGATTAAACCCAAACCGGTAGACGGTCAGAAAGCGGCTCTTGCGATTTCCTGCGAAGACTGCATGGACTCAGGGGTATGCGGTCTTTGTATCAATATCTGCCCGATGTCAAAAGATTCAAGCAAGCCCTGCGCCCTTTCCAGAAAATCCTACGCTGACGATCACGAATTCCATGCTGAACAGGTCGATGTCTGGAACTATTTCCAGTCACTGCCTGAAACTCCGGCTGCAGGCGAACTTAATTCGCCCAAGGCGCTGGCTTACAAACGCCCGCTTTTTGAATTCTCAGGCGCATGCGGCGGCTGCGGGGAGACTCCGTATATCAAACTTATGTCGCAGCTCTTCGGAGATCGCGCTGTTATCGGCAACGCAACAGGATGTTCTTCAATCTACGGCGGAAACCTGCCGACCACTCCATATTGCAAGAGAGCGGACGGAAGGGGTCCTGTGTGGTGTAACAGCCTCTTTGAAGACACCGCCGAATTTACGCTTGGCTACCGCCTTACCTGCGACAAGCTTGCGATCCATGCCCGTGAAATGGCGGAGAAGGCGAAAAGTGAAGGTATCGCTTCAGCGATCATCGACAAACTGCTTGCGAACAATCAGGCTGATGACGCCGCGATTGAAGAGCAGCGTAAAAATGTTGACGAGCTCAAAGCCACGCTGAAAAAGGAATCAAAACCGACAGCGAAGCTTCTTCTTTCCCTTGCCGACCACTTTATTAAAAGGTCTGTTTGGGGATTTGGCGGCGACGGCTGGGCCTATGACATCGGTTTCGGCGGTCTTGACCATGTAATCGCTTCTGGAAAGAACGTAAACCTTCTCTGTATGGATACCGAAGTTTATTCCAACACAGGCGGCCAAATGTCAAAGGCGACTCCTGTCGGGGCGATTGCGAAATTTGCCTACTCTGGAAAAGAAGTTACTAAAAAAGACCTTGGCGCGATCGCCATGAGTTACGGTTATGTTTATGTCGCGAAAATCGCCCTTGGCGCGAATATGCCGCAGGTAATTAAGGCGTTCCGTGAAGCTGAGTCTTACAACGGCCCGTCGCTTATTATCGCCTACTCTCACTGTATCAACCACGGAATTGACATGAGCAAAGGTTTAGAGCAGCAAAAGGCGATTGTTTCATGCGGTCTGTGGCCTCTGTACCGTTACGATCCGCGGCTTAAGGAACAGGGAAAGAACCCCTTCCAGCTTGACTCAAAAGAGGCGACCACAAGCCTTGAAGACTTCATGTACAAGGAAGTCCGCTTCAAGAGCCTTAAGGCAGCCGATCCCGCCCGCGCAGACGCGCTGCTTAAAAAAGCGAAGGAGCATGCGGAACGCGTCTGGAAAGAGTACAAATACATCGCAGACAGACCGTTCTAGGGTTTTTAATTAAATCAAGAGGAAACTGCAAAATTTCAGTTTTTGCAATTTCCTCCAAATTGAGGAGTTGTCCCGAAACGGACAGCTCCTTTTTTGTTTGCCGGTTATCTGAAATGAATGTACAATTATTAATCAATTTAATAAAAACAGGAAATAATCATGAATTTTTATGGAAATGTAAATAAGGTTTTATACGGCGGAGATTATAATCCTGAACAATGGCCGAAAGAGATATGGAAAGAGGACATGCGTCTTTTTACTCTGGCGGGTATTGATGTTCTTACAATAAATGTTTTTAGCTGGGCAGCGCTTCAGCCGTCGGAAGATGAATATAATTTTTCAGTTCTTGATGAAATTATTGAAACAATTAGCGTGGCGGAAATGAAAATATGCCTTGCCACCGCGACAGCTACTCATCCTGCGTGGATGGCCCGCAGGTATCCAGAAATTCTCCGCGTGAATGCCGACGGTTCCAAACGCAAATTCGGAGACAGGGAAAATTCCTGCCCGAACAGCGGCATTTACCGCATGTACGCAGGCAGGCTGGCGCGGAAACTTGCAGAGCGTTACGGGAAACTTGAAAATATTATTGCATGGCACATATCAAATGAATTCAGCGGTTATTGCTACTGCGATAACTGCCAGAACGCGTTCCGGCAGTGGCTGAAAAAAAGGTATAAAACGCTGGAAACGTTAAACGCAGCATGGAACACTTCTTTCTGGGGGCATACATATCATGACTGGGAAGATATTGTCTCTCCAAGCTTCCTTGGAGGTGAATGGACGGGACATCAGCACCGTATTTCAGGCTCTTGTCAAATTCAATCAATTGATTACAGGCGTTTTTATTCCGACAGTCTTTTGGATTGTTATCTGGTTGAAGTCAGGGAACTAAGGGAAATAACTCCGCAGATTCCTGTGACAACAAATTTAATGGGAACATACTGGGATACTGATTATTTTAAATGGGGAAAGCACATGGATTTTATCGCATGGGACAATTACCCCTGGCCTGACTGCCCTTATACCCGCATTTCCATGAACCACGCGCTTATGCGCGGCTGCGGAAACGGAAAACCTTTTTCGCTTATGGAACAAACGCCAAGTGTTACAAACTGGCAGCCCTACAATTCGCTGAAACGTCCCGGTATTATGCGCCTTTGGAGCTATCAGGCGCTTGCTCACGGCTCGGATACCGTAATGTTTTTCCAGATGCGCCGCTCACGCGGCTGCTGCGAAAAATTCCACGGCGCTGTAATTGATCACTGCGGTAATGAAAACACAAGGGTGTTCCGTGAAGTAGCCGCTCTCGGCGAAGAACTTAAAAAACTAGGCGATGCGTTTCTGGACAGCCGCATTGTTTCGCAGACTGCTGTGCTTTACGACTGGGACAACTGGTGGGCAACGTCAATATCAGCCGGACCTACAATAGACATGAATTATCCCGAAGAAGTTTACCGGTATTATGACGCTCTTGCGAAACAGAATTATTCTGTTGATATCATAGGCGTTGACACAGCCCTTGATAATTATAAAATACTCTATGCGCCGTTACTCTACATGGTAAAACCCGGTTATGCGAAAAAACTGAAAAGATTCGTTAATAACGGCGGTATATTGCTTACAACTTATTTTTCCGGAATGACTGATGAACGCGATCTTGTTACCCAGGACGGTTATCCCGGCGAGCTTCGGGAGCTTTGCGGCATTTGGGTGGAAGAAACAGACGCTCTTCTTCCCGATCAAAAAAACGGTTTTGTGATTAAGGACGGCGAGCTTGCAGGAACATGGAAAGCGGAAATGCTCTGTGACATAATCCATCCTGAAGGAGCCGAGGTTATCGCGCTTTATGAAAGTGATTTTTATGCGGGGACTCCCGCTTTGTGCCGCAACAATTTCGGCAAGGGACAGGTGTGGTATTTCGGAGCAAGACCGCAGCAGGAGCTTCTTGATCGCGTAACAGCTTTGATTTGCGGCGGTCAGGAGATAAAACCTGTATTTCCCGTAACAGAAGGGATTGAAGCAGTCTGCCGTATAAAAGACGGAAAAGAATTTGTTTTTGTGTTAAATCACAATAAAAATGATATGAAAATTACTATCTCCGAAGCAAGCCGTGATATTATCACAAATAAAAAATTTGATGCTGATGAGTGTTTTTTGCTCCCGGCTGCCGGAGTTTTGATTCTTGTTAAAAATTAAATTACGGAGTTTAGCTTATGGATATTAAACAAAGTATCTCAGACGGTAAAACATTTCTTGGAATTGAACTTGGTTCCACGCGGGTCAAATCGATTTTAATTGATGAAAATTTTTCGCCGGTTGCATCCGGCAGCCATGACTGGGAAAATCTTTTGGAGGATGGCATTTGGACATATCGTCTTGATGATGTTTGGACTGCCGTTCAAAGCAGTTTTCGCAGTTTATCCCTCAATGTAAAGGAAAAATACGGGATCAATCTTGCCGCAGTCGGAGCAATCGGTATTTCCGCCATGATGCACGGCTACCTGGCTTTCGACGGGAACGGAAACCAGCTTGCGCAGTTTCGGACATGGCGCAACACAACAACTGAAAAAGCGGCAGCCGCGCTTACTGAAAATTTTCAATTTAATATTCCTCTTCGCTGGAGTGTTGCGCATCTTTATCAGGCAATTCTTGACGGGGAAAGCCATGTTAAGGACATTGATTTTATTACAACGCTTGCAGGTTTCGTTCACTGGAAACTGACAGGAAAAAAAGTTCTTGGCATAGGGGACGCTTCGGGAATGTTTCCTGTTGACGGCAAAATATTAAATTACGATTCGACGATGCTGGAAAGATTCTCGGCCCTTGCGTCTCCTTTTGGCTTTAACTGGAAAATTGAAAATATTCTTCCCTCTGTTCTGAATGCAGGTGAAAACGCAGGCTCGCTCACTGATGAAGGCGCAAAATTTCTGGCTCCTGATGGAAGCCTGAAAGCCGGTATCCTGTTTTGCCCGCCGGAGGGCGATGCAGGCACAGGTATGGTTGCGACTAACAGCGTTACGGAACGCACCGGAAATATTTCTGCCGGAACTTCCATATTCGCGATGATTGTTCTAGAAAAAGAATTGTCAAAGGTTTACCCCGAAATTGATATTGTCGCCACTCCGGCGGGCAGGAGCGCGGCAATGGTTCACTGCAACAACTGTACCTCGGATATTGACGCATGGGTTAAACTGTTTGGGGAGGTCGCCGCTGTTTCCGGCGCAAAAATCAGCAAAGCTTCTCTCTATGACGCGCTTTATGAAAAAGCGCTTGCTGCCGACACGGACTGCGGCGGGCTTGTCGCTTACAATTATTTCTCTGGAGAACCTCTTGCCGGAATTGATGAAGGGCGTCCTCTTTTCGCGCGTCTTGCGGACAGCAAATTTACCCTTGCCAATTTCATGAGAACGATTCTATTCTCGGCTTTCGGCGCTTTGAAATACGGCATGGATATTTTAACCATAAAAGAAAATGTCCGCGTCGACAGCCTTCTTGGTCACGGCGGTTTGTTCAAGACAAAAATTGTAGGACAGCGGCTCATGGCTGCCGCATTAAATACGCCTGTCTCTGTAATGGAAGCTTCAGCCGGAGAAGGAGGAGCATGGGGCATTGCGCTTTTGGCGGCGTTCATGTTTTTAAAAAATAATGAAAAATCCCAAACTTCACTGGATGAATTCCTTGCAGAAAAAGTTTTTGCCGGACTTGCAAGCGTAAAAATTTGTCCTAATGATAATGATTCGGAGAGTTTTAGAATTTTTATGGAACGCTACACCGCAGGATTAAAAATTGAAAAAGCTGCGGCAGAAAATCTTAAAAATTAACAGGAGGGTAACAATATGGATCTTAAAAAATTTGAGTATTGGTTTATTGTCGGAAGCCAGGATTTGTACGGTGATGAAACTTTAAGGCAGGTTGCGCAGCATGCAAGGATAATGACTGATGATTTTAATAAAGACCCGCAGCTTCCCGGCGCTGTTGTTTTAAAACCGACAGCTATAACGCCGGCGGGAATCCGCAGTCTTTTTGAAGAAGCTGCTGCATGTTCTGCCTGCGCCGGCATTATCACATGGATGCATACTTTCTCGCCGTCGAAGATGTGGATACAGGGGCTTGCGGTTAACCGTAAACCGCTTCTTCACCTTCACACTCAGTTCAACCGCGATATTCCCTGGGCTTCGATAGATATGGATTTTATGAATCTTAACCAGTCCGCTCACGGCGACAGGGAGCATGGTTACATTCATGCACGCATGAATCTGCCGCGTAAAATTGCCGCTGGTTTTTGGCAGGACAGCGAGCTGCGCCGCCGCATAGGCGTTTGGATGCGCGCTGCTGCCGCAAAACATGACGGCATGAATAAAGTAGTTCTGCGATTAGGCGACAATATGCGTGAGGTCGCAGTTACAGAAGGCGATAAGGTAGAAGCGCAGATGAAATTCGGCTGGCAGGTAAATACATGGGGCATAGGCGAACTTGCCGCGCGTTATGCGAAAATAAGCGATGCGCAGGCTGAGAAACTTGCGGAAGAATACGGAGTTTCCTATGAACTTGCCTCCGGGTTAAAACAGGCGGGCAAGGCAAGAAGCGCAATGCTTGAGCAGGCGAAGATCGAAATCGCGCTCAAGGAAATGTTTGAAACAGAAAACGCCGGAGCTTTTACTACAACTTTTCAGGATTTACACGGTTTACCGCAGCTTCCGGGGCTTGCCGCGCAGCGTCTGATGGAGCAGGGCTACGGTTTTGGAGCGGAGGGCGACTGGAAGCAGTCCATGCTGACACGCAGCGCTAAAGTAATGGCGGAAGGTCTGCCGGGCGGCGTTTCATTCATGGAAGATTACACTTATCACTTTGAAACCGGCAATGAAGCCGCTCTTGGCGCTCATATGCTGGAGATATGTCCGTCAATAGCAGAGGGTAAGCCGCGCATTGAAGTGTATCCGCTTGGAATTGGAGGCAAGGCTGATCCGGCGCGAATGGTGTTTAACGCCGCTCCCGGACAGGCGGTTCTTGCGACATTGATCGATCTTGGCAGCCGTTTCAGAATGATTGTGAATGAAATCGAAACAATAAAAATAACAAACGATATGCCGCGCCTGCCTGTCGCCCGCGCTCTCTGGAAGCCGTATCCGAATCTTTACGATGCCGCTGAATGCTGGATACTCTGCGGCGGAACCCATCACTCGGTGTATACAACAGCTCTTACTTCCGAATATTTCCGTGACTGGGCTGAAATGTGCGGCGTTGAGTTTGTGCTTATTGATAAAAACACAAACGTAAACAGATTGAAGGATGAACTTAAGTGGAGCGGCGCTTATTATGGACGCATTTAAAACATTACGGGAACAGGCTTATGAAGCGAATATGGAAATACAGCGCCGCAGTCTCGCAATCTATACATGGGGAAATTCTTCGGCGTTTGATCCGGACAGGGGAATATTCGCGATAAAGCCGTCAGGCGTTGAATACGGCGCGTTAACGCCGTATTCAATGGTATTGCTCGATCTTGACGGAAACATTGCCGGTGGAAAACTGAAACCTTCATCAGATACAAAGACACATCTTGTTTTATACCGAAATTTTCCCGGCGTTTGCGGTATTACCCATACTCACTCTCCATGTGCGGTAGCTTGGGCTCAGGCTAATAAACCGGTTCCGGTTTTCGGCACAACACACGCGGATCACTGCGCAAGGGAAATTCCCTGCACTGATTATATGAGCCCTGAAGCTGTCAAAAACAATTATGAACTTGAAACAGGTAATTTAATCGTTGATACTTTTAAAAAAAATAATCTTGCTCCCGCTCATATAAATATGGTTCTGGTTGCAGGACACGGTCCTTTTACGTGGGGAAAAAGCGCGGCTCTTTCAGTTTACAACAGCGTAATTCTGGAAGAGATATGCAAAATGGCTCTCTTCACGGCAGCGCTTGATCCGCTTGCAAAGCCTCTTCCTGAGCACATAACAAAAAAGCACTGGGAACGCAAACACGGACCGGATGCGTATTACGGACAGCGGTAATCAGGATATGACGCGCAGAAATATTTCTTTCTTTCTTTTTATTATCCTGTGCCTGTTATTTTTTTCCTGCGAAAAAAAAGCCGCCGAAACCAAAGGAATTATTCTCGGTTTTTCACAGATTGGAGCTGAAAGCGCCTGGCGCAACTGCAATACGCGCTCGGTGCAGGAAGCCGCCGCAGAAGCCGGAATACAGCTTTTATTTTTCAATGCAGAACAAAAACAGGAAAATCAGATTAAAGCTATTCGCTCTTTTATTGCCTATCAGGTTGATGTGATCGCCTTTGTGCCGATTGTTACCGACGGATGGGAAAATGTGCTGGAAGAAGCGAAGGAAGCCGGTATTCCGGTTCTTGTTTGTGACAGGGAAATTAATATTCAGGATGAAAGTCTTTACGCCGGATATTTGGGTACCAATATGCTTGTGCAGGGCAGAAGTTCAGCGGAATTTTTAATTAAAAAATATATTAATCCTGATACCGGCAAATTTTTCACAAGAAGAAATCAACCTGTAAGAATTGTGGAACTGCGCGGAACGGAAGGCTCTTCTCCGGCGATAATGAGAGCAAGGGGATTCAGGGAAGCTCTTGCGGAGTATCCTGAATTTGAAATTATTTACAGCGAATCAGGGGATTTTCTGCGTTCCAAAGGCTATGAGCTTATGTGCAATATACTGGAAGATAATATTGTTTTTGATGTCCTCTATTCACATAATGACGGAATGACTCTGGGAGCCATTGAAGCCATGAAAGAGCGCGGAATTAAAACAGACGAAGACATTGTTATTGTCAGCATTGACGCGGAACAGGCTGCTATTAACGCATTAATACGCGGAGATATTAACTGCGTGGTAGAGTGCAATCCCAAGCAGGGACCGGAAATCATCCGCTTGTCGCAGCTTCTTGCAAAAGGAGAAACCATACCGCGCATGATTTTTATGATTGAGGAAGTTTTTACCGAATGGGATGATGTATTAAATATCGGAACAAGAGGATATTGAGATGACCTGGCGTCAAATATTTACGGAGCGGATAAAAGCGTTCCTTATAAACGCCAGTATTATCAATACGATCAAGACATCCCATGTTGTTATCATAACTCTTTTGCTTGTTCCCCTGACGATGAGCGTCATTGTCATTTTTTATAACATATTCAGCTATGACCGGCTTATCAGAAATGTGGATAAGACAAACCGTTTAAATCAGGTTGTCAGAACAGAAGTTACCAATGAGCTTTGGGATATTGTAGCAGGCAATAAATCGTTTGCCTCAGGCAGCCAATACCGGATAATTAACAATATTAACCTGGAAATTCAAAATATCAGATATGCAACAGAGGATGTTCAAAACCGGCAAATTCTTGAAGTTGCCGAAAGAGCGATGCAGACGCTTTCGCGCTACGTTAACAGGCTTGGAATCCAGATGGAGAATAATTTTCCTGTTATTGAAAACGAACGGATGTTGGATGAAATCAGGGGAGTATCGGTTCTTGTTTCGGAGCTTCTGCAGGATTATATTGTAAGGGAAATTGAGTCGGCGGCGGCGGAAAACCAAAAAATAAAAACGCGCTTTGTAATTATAAGCATCATAGAAGCTGTTATAATTATTTTAGCTACTTTTTTTTCTGTATTTGTGAGAAAATCCGTTGCCGGAAGCGTTGATCGCTCAATAGGCTCTCTTGTTACGCTCTCTTCATCCATTGCCGAAGGAAATCTTGAAGCGAGAGCGGCTGTTCCCCGCGTGCAGGAGCTTGAAACGCTGACGGAAAACCTCAATATCATGGCCGATAAAATAAAAACGCTTATCGGCGAAAATATCACAAAACAGCGCAATCTGCAGAAGTCGGAAATGAGGGCGCTGCAGGCGCAGATTACGCCGCACTTTCTGTACAATACAATGGATTCAATCGTATGGCTTGCGGAAGGCAACAAGAGCGAGCAGGTTATTTCCATAACAAGGGCGTTTTCGGATTTTTTCAGAATATCGCTGAACCGCGGGGATGAATGGGTGCAGGTACAGGAAGAATTTAAACATATTGAAAGTTATCTGACAATACAGAAAATCCGTTACCGTGACATCTTTGATTACTCAATAGAATATGAACATGAGATGAAACATAAAATAATGTTGAAGCTGCTTCTGCAGCCGCTGGTGGAAAATGCCCTGTATCACGGCATAAAAAATAAAAGGGGGAGGGGAACCATTGCCATCAGGGGCTGGCAGGAAAACGGTTTCCTGAATTTCAGCGTTGCAGATAACGGTATCGGCATGACTGAGGCGCAGATTGCCTCTGTACAGGAACAGCTTGCCGGCAAAGCCGAATCGGAAAACCGCATTTACGGACTTTACAATGTAGCTAAAAGACTGGAATTGTATTACAACAGAGCGGATCTTTTAAGCATTAAAAGCGTCTACACAGAAGGCACTTCTGTGACGCTGCTGGTTCCTGAACCGGCTGCGGAAGCTTCGGTTTTTCCTGCGGAGGAAACGTAAATGTATAAAGTATTTCTGGCAGAAGATGAGATCGTTGTACGCGAAGGAATACGGAATAATATTCCGTGGGAGCAGACATCATATTCCCTGGCAGGAGAAGCTCCGGACGGAGAAATGGCGCTTTCCATGATTCAGGAGATAAAGCCGGATATATTAATTACAGATATCCGCATGCCTTTTATGGACGGTCTTACCCTTTCCAGGATTGTCAAGGAAACAATGCCCTGGATAAAAATAATCATTCTTTCGGGGCATGATGAATTTGAATACGCGAAAGAGGCTATTTCAATCGGCGTTGAGGAATATCTGCTCAAACCGGTTTCGTCCCAGGATATGCGGAAAACCCTGGATAAAATCGTTAAACGCATAGACGATGAAAAGAAAAAACTGCTCAGTATAGAAGATCTGATCGAAAGCGATATGTTTCTGACAAGACTGCGTTACGCGTCCAAAAAGGATATTGACAGGATAATCGGCGAATATACCGGGACCATGGAAAATAATTTTGATGAAATGACAGCTTATTTTATTTTCGGTGAAGTAATTATGGCTTCTTCGAAGATAGTTGAAGAAAGCGACGGAGATATTAATGAAATTGCGCCTTTTAAACTTGACAAAAAAGAGATACGAAGCCTTATATCATCCCGTGAAATCTTTTATGAAAAGCTGAAAAGTCTGTTAGCCGCTGTTATAGAATACCGTGATTCTCATACAGACAGCAGATACCGTTCAGTTATTGTTAAAGCGAAAGAATATATAAACAAGAATTTCGCTTCCGGGGGGGGGGTAGGTAGTATTTCTCTTTATTCCACCGCATCCTATGTAGGAATAAGCCCTAACCATTTAAGCGCCGTTTTTGTAAAGGAAACAGGCGAGAATTTTATCGAATACCTGACAAAAATACGNCTGGAAAAGGCAAAGCTGCTTCTGCAGAACACGGACATGAAAAGTTCCGACATTGCTTATGAAACAGGTTTTAACGATCCTCATTATTTCAGCCATATTTTCAAAAAAAACGTAGGTATATCGCCGAAAGAATACCGCCTTACTGTGTCCCGCCCGTCTTTCCAATCGTAAAAAATTTAACTTAAGTGCGTAAAATAATTCATGTACGAAATACGGGATCCCTTCATACCATTGCCTATATAAATTTTATTCATGGAGGAAAGTATGAAGAAGTTTTTAGTAGTTTTACTGATGCTCCTGGTAGCATCAGCGGTTTTCGCCGGCGGCAGCAGGGAAGCCTTGATCAAAGTTGGTATTGTTAATCTGCATCCATCCGAATCCGGTTATCGTGAGGCGAATGTGAAAGATATGGATAAAGTCTTTACCTCAGCAAACGGTTATCAGGCGTTTAAAGCCAATTACAACACGCTTAATGAACAGCTTGACGCTGCCAGGCAGTTTATTAACGACGGAGTAGACTATTTATTGATTTCAGCCGCTGACGCCAATGGCTGGGATTCAGTTCTCGCCGATGCCAAAAGAGCCGGCATCCCCGTGTTCCTGTTTGACCGTATGATTAACACAGCCCCGGAAAATTTTACAGCCGCTGTTATCTCTGATATGCAGAATCAGGGGAGAAACGCTGTTGCATGGATGGAAGCCCAAAATCGTTCCGGAGGATACAGAATTCTTCATATCCAGGGTCAGATCGGTTCCGCAGCCCAGATCGGCAGAACTCAGCCTTTGGATGCGGCGATTGCAAGACACGCCAACTGGTCGCTTGTACGCCGCGGTACAGGCGGTGACACATGGAGTGCAGACGAAGCGAAGAGGATTGTATCAGCTGCAATCGCCGCAAGAGAGAACTTCAATATCATCTATGCGGAGAATGACGGCATGGCTGAAGGCGCAATGAGAGCGCTGCAGGAAGCCGGCAGATCACATGGTGTAAACGGTGATGTCTGGATAATGGGCTTTGACTTTAATAAATTCGCCCTCAGGTATGTTATGAGCGGCGCATGGAATTTTAACGGTCAGTGCAGTCCTTTCCAGGCAGATGTAATTGATGGGTACATCAAGACACTGCGTGCAGGCCGCCCGCTGCATATTTCCTCCACCAATTGGCAGGCTTTTGGCAGAACTTATAACAATGTTTTCGTCAATCCTGAAATCGTCATTGACAACGCAAGAATCAACCAGGCTTTTATTAATCAATACGGACTTGGTGACTGAAGTTGCTAAAACTATTTTGGTAATTGTGAACCATATTTAAGAATTTGAATGTTAAAATCTGACGGTGCAGAGTAACGCATACCCTGCACCGTTTGATTGTATGGATTATGAATAATAAAGGCGGCAATGTTTAATGGAAAATGATTTTATCCTGTCCATGCGGAATATCAGCAAAGAATTTCCCGGGGTAAAGGCATTGACAAATGTAGATTTTACGCTTCGTAAAGGCGAAATTTGCGCTCTGATGGGCGAAAACGGAGCCGGCAAATCAACCTTGATTAAAGTTTTGACCGGTGTTTACCATAGGGATTCCGGTCAAATTAATATAGAAGGAATAAATAGACCTATAACAATAAAGTCTCCGCATGAAGCCCAGAATATGGGTATCAGTACAGTTTATCAGGAGATAACGCTCTGCCCCAATATTACTGTAGCAGAGAATATGTTTATCGGACGGGGTAATTACAATTTTGTAAATTGGCGCGTTATGGAAAAGAAGGCTAAGGAATTACTGGATAGTCTTGGTATTCCTGCAAAACCGAAGCAGCAGCTCTCAAATTGTTCATTGGCAGTGCAGCAAATGGTTGCGATTGCCCGTGCTGTCGACATGGAATGTAAAGTTCTGATACTGGATGAACCCACATCTTCACTTGACGAACAGGAAGTAGCAAAACTTTTTTCGCTTATGCGCGATCTCAAGGCGCGCGGAGTCGGCATTATATTTGTCACGCATTTTCTGGAACAGGTATACAAGATATGCGACACAATTACAGTACTGCGGAGCGGCGAGCTTGTCGGGAATTATACAACGAAGGATCTGCCTCCTGTAGAACTTATTGCCAAAATGATGGGAAAGGCTCTGAACGATTTATCAGAACTGCACAAGAAAGACAGTAAAGAGAGCGGTTTACCTTTTTACGCCGCGGCGGGACTTGCCAGCGCAGCCGGCGTTAAGCCTTATGACATCAAAGTCTACAAGGGTGAAGTAAACGGATTTGCCGGACTCCTCGGGTCAGGACGCAGCGAAAGCGTACGCGCGATTTTCGGCGCGGACAAGGTAACCGGCGGCAAGGTGAGCATAAACGGAAAATCTGTCAGTATAACAAAGCCCATTAATGCCATGAAGCAGGGAATTGGTTATCTTTCCGAAGATCGCAAAATCGACGGCATAATCGGTGATTTATCTGTTCGTGATAATATTATTCTTGCCCTTCAGGTAATGAAAGGTTTTTTCAGACCAATTCCCAAATCCGAGGCGGAAGCTTTTGCTGATGAGTATATTAAACTTTTAGGCATAAAAACCGCTTCAACAAATACACCGATTGGCTCATTATCAGGAGGAAACCAGCAAAAGGTCATATTGGCAAGATGGCTTCTGACGCATCCTGAATACTTAATTCTGGACGAGCCTACACGCGGCATTGATGTTGGCACCAAAGTAGATATACAAAAACTGGTGCTTAAACTTGCTGAAGAAGGCATGAGCATTACTTTCATTTCATCCGAAATTGAAGAGATGGTGCGCACCTGCTCCCGTTTGATTGTCATGAGGGATCGTAATGTAGTAGGCGGACTGGCAGGCAAACAGATAACGCAGGATAATATAATGCATACTATTGCCGGTACGGAGGGCGCATATAATGAGTAAGTCCCGGAGTGTTATAATAAAAATTGGCGCGAGATTTAATTTTATACTCATGCCCGCAGCCGTTTTACTGCTGTTACTGGGAATCAATATAATTGCGGATATTATAAGGCTTGGATTGCCTAACGCTTTTAACTTCTTCGTGATTGATTTTAAATTGAATACTCTTGGTTACCGGGTACTGGGCGGAAATCTTATCAGTATTTTAAACCTTGCATCCGAACTTGCGATTATCTCGATCGGGATGACGCTTGTAACCGCCTCTTCGCGCGGACAGGATATTGGTGTCGGTGCTGTTGCGGCTATCGCGGCGAGTGTTTTCGTATATGTAGTCCGGTTGAATTCAGATGTTACGCTGCTTTGGGTGCTTCTTGCTTTTGCGGCATGTGCCGCCGCCGCTATGCTTTGCGGCTTGTTTAACGGTACATTGGTTGCCAGGTTTAAAATACAGCCAATGATAGCGACTCTGATCATGTTTACATCCGGTCGTTCAATAGCCTATGCAATTAACGGCGGAGCGTCTCCAAAGGTTTTTGATGACATTACTTTACAAATCGGCGGCTTCATTCACGGTGTTCCTGTTCCAACCCCGATATTTATAGTGCTGCTGTATGGTTTAATATTTTTCCTGATCTTTAAGTTTACGAACCTGCGGCTGTATGTACAGTCGATAGGTATTAATGAAAAGTCCGCTTACCTGAACGGGATAAATCCTGTCGCGATAAAAATACTGACTTTTGTCATTGTCGGGTTTTGTGTCGCAGGCGCGGGAGTTATAAATGCCTGCAGAATGCAAAGGGTGGATCATCTGGCAATACTAGGCGGCATCGAAATGGATGCGATTTTGGCGGTCGCAATCGGCGGGAATTTATTGAGCGGCGGAAAATTCAGCATAATAGGCTCTTTATTCGGCGCTTACACAATCGAAACTTTAAACGTAACGCTGCTCAGGCTTGGAGTTTTACCCGAACCGATTAAGGTTTACAAAGCGACATTCATCATATTGCTTATGGTCTTAAGTTCGCCTGTTGTTAAAAGTTTTATTACCCAAATGTGGAACAGCTTAAGCGCAAAACACGGTTCTGTCATAAAGGAGGAGAATTAATATGCAAAATAATTCTTCTTCCAGTAAAATCAGCCAGCTTACAGATTCCAATCTTCTCCTGATGATTGCAATTTCCATTTTCATTATTTTATATGTGTCCGCAATGTTTTTTTTCGGCGGCAGCTTTGCCAGATTCCAGGGGTTATTTGATTTATTCAATAACAATGCGTCTCTGCTCATCCTTGCCTGCGCTCTAAGTATCGTAATGGTGGGAGGCGGCATTGATATCTCTGTCGGCGGTGTTGTTGCCCTGATTACCGCAGCATGCGCGGTTTATCTTGACTCCGGTTCAGGTAATATTTTTGTGTCTGTTTGTATTGCTTTGGGTATCGGTTTGACATTCGGGCTGGTTCAGGGTTTTTTGGTAGCATATATGAATGTGCAGCCGTTTATTATAACTTTAGCCGGCATGTTTTTTGCCAGGGGAATGGCAACTGTTATTACGGCAAACTCACATACGGTTAAACTGGAAAGTTTTGTTCAGCTTAGAAGTATCAGGCTGGAAATAAATTCTCTGGGTTATGTCGCCAGAAACGGCAATTTAATTCCCGCAACAATTGACATAGGGGTTTTTATCGCGTTATTTCTGGTGGTGATTATCGCCGTCGTTTTAAAGTGGACGAGGTTTGGGCGCAATTTATATGCTGTCGGCGGTAACAGCCAAAGCGCGCTGATGCTTGGTATTAATGTCAGACGTACCAGGTTCTATTCCTATGTAGTCTGCGGATTGCTTGCAGGTGTTGCAGGGTATGTTTTTCTTTTAAAAGCAGGCTCCGGTTATTCGCAACATGCCATGATTTTCGAAATGAGGGCTATTGCCGCGTCCATAATCGGCGGCACTATGTTAACCGGCGGTGTCGGTAATATTGTAGGTTCACCTATTGGCGTTTTGGTGTTAATGACGATTGAAACCATTGTCAGAGGTTCAGGGATAACTGCCGGCGGCAGGATATGGCTGCAGGATGTAACAACAGGAGTAATACTTTTCCTTGCGCTTGTGCTGCAAAGCATGATTCTCTCGTACCGCGGTAATGGCAGTTTCAAAAATAAAAAGATAACAAAAAAGGCTGACGTTCCGGAATAAAATTCCGGCAGTACGCGCAATTTCCTTTAATATCACCATAAATCTGAATTTTCTTCTCTAAAGATAATGAAACATACTGTTACTATTTATCATTGTGTTAGCTGAAACTTCAGCGGCGCATTAATTATTTTTACGGAGGGAAATTATGAAAAAATCGATGGGAATAGGATTGATTCTGTTTCTGATCTGCGGTTTCATGGTTTTTGCAGCCGGCAGCTCAGACAAGGAAAGAATTCAAATCACTTATTCATTCTGGGGAACTCCCGATGAAGCAAAAGAAGTGCAGACAGTTGCTGACAGGTTTAACAGACAGCAGGACAGAATACAGGTTACTGTCCGGCAGATTCCGCGTGATACCTATGAAGCAACCCTTACTACAATGGCTGTATCGGGAACGATGCCTGACTGCGGGATTCTTGCAGAAGGCGTAATTTTACAGTTTGCAAATGATGGTTTGCTGGCTGACGTATCGGGAATGTACGGTGCCAATGAATCAAAACCGCTTGACAGTCTTGCGTTCAGAAGTCCTGACAAAAAAATCGTAGCTTACTCTGTCGCAAACGAAATCCTTCTTCTCTATTACAACAGGGGAATGTTCGATAAAGCGGGAATCGCCTATCCGCCGGCATCCGCGAATAATGCATGGACATGGGATCAGTTTGTTGATGCCGCAAGAAGGCTGACAGTTGATTCTGCAGGGAGGAATCCAGGACAGGCAGGTTTTGATCGCAGCAGGATTGTGCAATACGGAGCAATGGTTGATACATTGAACTGGCAGCTTGAAGTCTGGGTGCTCAGTAACGGCGGCGGATTTTACAGCCCTGACGGCAAGGAAGTCTGGCTTAACAGAAATGAAACAATTGAAGCCATTCAGAGAGTCGCTGACCTTCATCTGGTTCACAATGTCGCTCCTCTTTCTCCCGGTCTCAGCGACGACGGCATTCAACGTTCGATAATCGCCGGCAATGTCGCAATGGCTACAGGCGGACAGTGGAATGTCGGCACTGCTTTGCATACATGGCGTGAAAGCAGTCCAAATAACGATTACGGTGTTGCGGTTCTTCCGTACATGAAGGAAAAAGTCACAATTAATACCGGGGGCGCGAACGTTGTGTTTGCGCAATCAAGAAACAAGGCTGCCGCGATGGAATTTCTTAAATGGTACGCAATGGAAGAAAATTCATGGGGTCTTATTGAAAGCGGCATTTGGATGCCTGTACTGTCAAAATTTTACACTAACGAAGCTGATACAAGAAAATGGGTTAATAATCCCGCTTTTCCGCCTTATGCCGAATATAAATCGGCTGTTGTTGATTACGCTGTTAGGTACGCGCGGCCGACCGCCTGGTACTATACTCCAAACACTGCTTCTGTTAACAATATCCTTTCATCAATTTTAGGTCCCGTCTGGACAGGTCAGCAGACTGCAAGAGCGGCTATCACCAACAATTTAACTGCGCTGCGAAATGCGCATGCGGGCAGGTAACAGTTTTTAAATTGGCGTCATTCATTGTGACTGGCGCCAATGGAGAACATTATGAAGAAAATGCAGGTTATATCCAGAGCAGCGGCTCAGGAAGCCCGCGCCGCGTATTTTTTTCTGATACCGGCGTTTCTTGGTCTTACAATTCTGACTTACGGTCCTCTTCTTGTGGTATTGGCATTAAGTTTTTCCAGATGGAGAGCCGGCGCTCCTGAACCAATTTTTAATGGATTGGAAAATTATATACGTCTTTTTACAGAAGATCATTTTTTTGTTGATTCAATTAAGGTAACGGCGTATTTTACTTTCATTTCCGTTATCGGTTCCATGATTTATTCGCTGGCTGTGGCAATGCTTCTTAACCGAAAGATACCTGCCAGAGGGTTTTTCCGCGCTGTTTTTTATGTTCCTTATGTATTGCCTGCGGTTGCTGTATATATAGGATGGTCATGGCTTTACGACAGCAATTTCGGTTTGTTTAATTTTATTTTAAGCGTATTAAATATTGATACAGTGCATTTTATCGCGGATACAAGATTTGTAGTGCCTTCGCTTGCAATAATCGCAGTATGGCTGTCCGGAAATCTTATTGTTATATTCCTTGCCGGATTGCAGAATGTTCCCCGCGTTTATTACGAAGCCGCGGAGATTGACGGTGCCAGTTCATGGCAGAGATTTTTGCATGTTACCATTCCGGGCATGTCGCCGATAATTTTTTATAATTTATTAATGGCTATAGTAACCAATATGCAGGTTGTAACGCCTGCGCTCGCATTAACCCGCGGTGGTCCCGGAAACTCATCCATGTTTATGACATTTCTCATGTACCGCAACGCCTTTATTGAAGGTCAGCTTGGCTATGCCAGCGCAATATCATTTATATTTTTTATAATTGTCGCGGTTTTTACAGCGATTATATTTATAACATCCAGGGAATGGGTGTTTTATGAGGGAGATAAATGAGTGCTTTCCGGAATCAACTGATACGAAAAAAAATATTCAATATCCTTGCCCTGGCAGCTACCATTGTAATTGCAGTTCTTGTTTTGTTTCCAATCTGGTGGATAATCCGCTCAAGCCTGATGAATAACGCGGAATTGTATAGTCTGCCTCCCTATCTTGTTCCGCCGTTTTGGCGCTTTTCAAATTATCCCAAGGCTCTCGGTTTTTTTCCTTTTTTCCGTTATTTCGTCAATACAATGATAATAATAACGCCTTCCGTTACATTCGGAACAATCACCGCAACATTCTGCGGTTACGCGTTCGCCCGATTAAGGTTTCCGTATAAAAAGATACTTTTCTCTCTGTGCGTTGGTTCGATGCTGCTGCCCAGCATGGTGACTTTGATACCGATTTATGTTATGTGGTCAAGAACTCCGTTTATAGGTACATACTGGCCGTTAATTCTGCCGTACCTTTGCGGCGGCGGCGCCTTTAATATTTTTCTTATCAGACAATTTATGCGAACCATTCCAAGGGAACTTGACGAAGCGGCAATAATTGACGGAGCCGGATACTGGACAATACTGGTCAGGATCATTTTACCGTCAGTAAAACCGGCGATGATTGTAGTAGCTTTGCTTTTATTTATAATTTTGTGGAATGATCTTTTACAGCAGACAATTTATATACAATCTGTAGAAAAATTTACTATCGCTATTGGTTTAACCCAGTTTAAAGGCGCATTAATGCAGGACTGGGTAATGCTTATGTGCGCAACCTGTATGGCTTTTATTCCGGGAATTGTTTTCTTTTTAATTGGACAAAAATATTTCATAGAAGGTATTGTTTTAACCGGAATGAAAAGTTAAATTTAAGGATCAACAGGGAGTTTAACAATGAAGCAATCGATACCTCTTTCTTCTATCAGGATAAATGATTCTTATTGGGACAGATATATCCAATTAATTCCGCAGAAGGTTATTCCGTATCAATGGGAAGTTTTGAATGACCGTCAGAGCGGAGCTGTTCCCAGTTACTGCATAAAAAATTTCCGTATTGCCGCCGGCGAAGGGAAAGGCAGACATCAGGGAATGGTTTTTCAAGATTCTGACGCCGCTAAATGGCTGGAAGCCGCGGCATACAGCCTTGCAAACCATCCCGACCCCAAACTTGAAAAAACCGCCGATGAATTGATTGCGCTCATTGGCCGCGCTCAGGGAGAAGACGGATATTTCAATACTTACTTTACCCTTAACTGTCCTGAAGATAAATGGCAAAACCTTACAGAAGGTCATGAACTTTACTGCGCCGGGCATTTGATCGAAGCCGCTGCCGCTTATTTTGAAACGACAGGAAAAAGACCTCTTCTCGATATTGCGCGCCGTTTCGCAGACCTTATCTGTAAAACATTCGGAGAAGCTGAAGGGCAGATACATGGTTATCCGGGACATCCTGAAATTGAACTTGCGCTTGTCAGGCTATACCGTGTAACAGGCGAAAAAAAATATCTTGAAATGTCAAAATATTTTGTTGAGACGAGGGGAGGGCAGCCGAATTATTTTCTGGAAGAAAAAAAACGTCCCGGCTTTAAACATATCTTCGGAGATTCATTTGGTTTTGAACCGAGATACTTCCAGTCGCATCTTCCAGTGCGGCAGCAGGATACTGCTGAAGGTCATGCCGTTCGCGCCCTGTATTTATACTGCGCGATGGCGGATTTGGCTGATGAATACAATGACTCAGAGCTTCTTGAACGCTGCCGTATACTCTGGAACAATATTGTGGAAAAACGAATGTATGTTACAGGAAGCGTCGGATCATCGGGTCATCTGGAACGTTTCACAGTCGATTATGATCTGCCTAACGATTCAAATTATTCAGAGACATGCGCCTCAATCGCCCTTGCAATGTTCGGACAGCGAATGGCAAAAACGACAGGAGACGCATCTTTTTTTGATACAGTGGAACTTGCCCTTTACAATTCTGTCAGAAGCGGAATATCGCTTGACGGTGATAAATATTTTTATGTTAACCCGATGGAGGTCTGGCCGGAAGTCTGCATCGATCATGTTTCAAAATCGCATATTAAACCCGTGCGCCAGAAATGGTTTGACTGCGCCTGCTGTCCGACAAATGTGGCGCGGACTTTTACAAGCCTTGGACAGTACATCTATTTTATGGAACGTGATGAAATATTTATCAATATTTTTATTCAAAACGAAGTTTCTTTTGAAGTCAGCGGAAAAAAGGCAAGTCTTTATCTTACAACCGATTATCCAAAAAGCGGCAATGTAAAAATCAAAGTCAAAGCTGATGATACCGTTATAACGCTGAATATCAGAATTCCCTCTTTTGCCTCCGACTATGCAGTAAAAGTAAACGGCAGCGCCGCGCCGGGAGAAAGAAGAAATAATTATTACCGTTTAGTTAATGTTAAAAATGATGATGAAATATCTGTTATGTTTTCCGTCAAGCCGCGTCTCATTTTCGCCAATCCGAAAGTGCATTATAACTGCGGAAAAGTAGCGATTGCCCGTGGTCCTGAAATTTTTTGTCTGGAAGAATGCGACAACAGTGAAGACTTAACTTCCCTTTCACTTGACACAGAAAAACCGTTAGTTGAATGCTGGCGTGAAGATTTATTGGGTGGAATTATGACCATAAAGGCAAAAGGGAAGAAACAAATAACGCCGGATGATCCTTCTTCGTTCTCGGAAAATTTTTTTCCGCAGTTTCAGGATGCTGATATTACCGCTGTTCCTTACGGGTTCTGGTGCAACCGCTCGCCCGGTGAAATGCTGGTATGGATAAGGGCAATGTCAATTTAAAGCGTTTTACCGGGCCTGACCAAAACCGGTATGCTTAAAAACCCGTGTTTTTCCGTTATCCACCGTCCGCCCTTTACTGTCTCTCCTGTTATAAGCTGTTTCCATTCTCCTTCCGGCAGATAGTAGGTTACTTCATTATCCTCGCTGAAAACAGGCGCTACAAGCAAATCCGGTCCCAGCATATACTGGCGGTCAATGTACGCGCAGGCAGGATCATCAGGGAATTCAAGGAACATTGCACGTAACACAGGAATGCCCTTTTCATGCGCTTCTTTGGACGTCTTTATAATGTACGGCATTATGCGTATTTTCAATTCCGTAAAAAAACGGCAGACATCAGCGGATTCTTCGTCAACGCTCCACGGTACGCGGTAGGAGCTGCTGCCGTGCAGTCGTGAATGAGACGACAGCAAACCGAATGCGAGCCAGCGTTTAAACAGGGCGGCATTGGGGATGCCTTCAAATCCGCCGATGTCATGGCTCCAGAAACCAAAACCGGAAAGGCACAGCGATAAACCGCCGCGCAATGTTTCCGCCATCGCTTCGAAAGTTGATTCGCAGTCTCCGCCCCAGTGAAGCGGGAAGCGCTGTCCGCCTGTTGTTGCCGAACGCGCGAACAATACCGCTTCGCCCTTTCCATATTTTCTCTCCAAAAGTTCGAATACCGCTTTATTGTATAAATATGAATATAAATTATGATGCCTTTGCGGATCCCCTCCGTCAAAATATACAGCGTCTTCCGGAATTCTTTCGCCGAAATCTGTCTTGAAGCAATCAACTCCCATTTCCATCAATTTTTCAAGATAACCGCTGTACCACCTTACCGCGTCCGGATTTGTGAAGTCCGTGATTGCCATTCCCGCCTGCCACAGATCTGTCTGGTAAACGCTGCCGTCTCTGTTCTTCAGAAAGTATCCGTTTTTTTTCCCTTCTTCAAAAAGAATTGAACGTTGGGCGATGTATGGATTAATCCATACGCAGATTTTTATTCCCTTTGCTTTTATCCGCGACAGCATTCCTTTTGGATCAGGGAATGTTTCCCTATCCCATGTGAAATCGCACCAGTTAAATCCCTTCATCCAGAAACAGTCAAAGTGAAAAACTGAAAGCGGTATTTTCCTCTCTTCCATACCGTCAATAAAACTCATTACGGTTTTTTCATCGTATGATGTTGTAAACGATGTTGAGAGCCACAGACCGAAACTCCATTCAGGCGGCATTGCCGGTCTTCCTGTCAGCGCTGTATAACGCTCAAGTATTGTTTTTGGATCGGGTCCGTATATGATAAAATATTCCAGGATTTCACCGCTTACGCAGAACTGAACGCGCGCCGTTTTCTCGCTTCCGATTTCCAGCGATACCCTTCCCGGGTCGTTAATAAAGACGCCGTAACCCTTGTTTGTCATGTAAAAAGGAATGTTTTTGTACGCCTGCTCGCTTGCGGTGCCTCCGTCCGCGTTCCAGATGTCAACGGTTTGTCCGTTTTTCACAAACGGTCCGAAACGTTCGCCAAGCCCGTAAACCAGTTCGCCGACAGCCAGGGATAATTCGTCTTTGATATACGGGGTTTGAGTTTTATACGGACCTTTTTCGCGCCTGATCATGTATCCGGTGGAGCGAAACAGGTTTTTTGTCAGGACTTTTCCTCTTCCTTCAAAAACAGGATTCCAGTTTTGATTTATTCCGGCAGTAACTGTTAATTCCCCGCTTTTAAGCGAGGCTTCTTTATCCGTTATGTTAATTACAGGCTTTAAACCCGGATCAGTTTCAAGCTGGAACCTTTTTATATTATCAGCGCCTCCCTCAAAATGGGAAACTCTCACCTTTATTATATTTGACATGGGACTTGAATATCTTATTGTGAGAAGCTGGGCGTTTAACGTATCTCCCCTGTGGCTAATGGGTTTTTCCGGAGCATAAACAACAAGTTCATTTCCCTGCTGCTGCGCTTCATAAACGCACACGGCAAAATGAGCTTCTATGTCCTCTTTTATCATCCAATAACCGTTGGTAAATTTCATTTTTATCTCCCTGAAGCTGTTTTAACATCAATTTTATAACAACCGTTGTAAATTTTCCCGATTACAAAGTTTATACAGTATTATTTTGAAAATATCCAGTTTGATTATTGGCTGATTTTAGTAGACTTGCCGCTTAATATCGTTTAAAATTATGGCGTATGCGTTTGAATTGTTCTGAAACTCCGGTTTTTGAATAAATCCAATAAAAATTAAAATTTTTACAGGATTATCTGGATATGAAAACGATTTTTGTTGTTGATGACAGTGACACCAATTTGTCAATGGCTGAGGCGGCGCTGGAAGACCAATACCGTGTTATGACAATGCCTTCCGCCGCCAAAATGTTTCTGCTTCTTGAAAAAATAATGCCTGATTTGATCCTTCTTGATATTGAAATGCCCGAAACAGACGGATTTCAGGCGCTTAAACAATTAAAGTCCCGCGATATATGGGCGAGCATTCCTGTAATGTTTCTGACCGGCCGCACTGACGCCGCCGTGGAAGTTCTTGGTTTTGAGCTTGGAGCGATTGATTTTGTCACAAAACCTTTTTCCGCTCCTGTTCTTTTAAACAGGATCAAATCTCATCTTGATATTGATGAAATAATCCGCGCGCGGACAGCGCAGCTTCACAGGCTGCAAAACAGCATTGTTTCTGTTTTGGCGAATATGGTCGAAAACAGGGACAAGGGAACAGGCGGTCACATTGAAAGAACTTCAGCGTATATAAAAATACTGATAAGCCAAATGAGAGAACGCGGCGTTTATACTGATGATATTTATGACTGGGATGATGAAAAAATTATTTCATCCGCGCGTATGCATGATCTCGGCAAAATTTCCATCACTGATGTTATTGTAAATAAACCCGGGAAATTGACAGACGATGAATATGAAGTCATGAAAACCCACGCGCAGGAAGGAGAGCGGATTATTGATGAAATCATCGCTCAAACCGGCGAAGGAGAATTCCTGCGCAACGCGAGGCTTTTTGCAGGGTGCCATCATGAGCGCTGGGACGGAAAAGGTTACCCGCATGGTTATAAAGGCGATGAAATTCCGCTGCAGGGACGCATAATGGCAATTGTTGACGTTTATGACGCGCTTGTTTCCGAGCGCTCATATAAAAAAGCGTTTACCGATGAAGAAGCGGTATCAATTATAATGCAGAATGCGGGTACACATTACGATCCTAAAATTGCGCAGGTTTTTTACGAATCAAGAGATCTTTTCAGGATGGTCAGGGAGCATATCTAATCGTGCGCTTTTTTTTTCGGAAATTGCATAAATTTTTTTCGGGATATGCACAAGCGCTTCTGGTTTTAATTGTATTCGCACTGATGGTTGCCTCCAGTTATTATTATGTAAGCAGAGCAGAGCGAAGCCACCTGAGAAGAGAGGCATATAACGCAATTCTTTTTGCTGAAACCAATATAATAATGAAAATACAGGAAGCCAGAACATTATTGGGCGGTATTTCCGAAACAATACGCTCAATGGTAATACTGGGCGAGAGCAGCGATGCTGTTGGTAATTTCCTTGGTTTTATCAATAATTATGTGCAGAATAATAACGGAGAGGATCTGTCGGGAGCTGTTGCCTTTTACGGTTTTTTTGATGTTTATAACGGGGCTTTTCTTACCGGATCGGATGACTGGGAAATGCCTGACGGTTTTAATCCTGTAAACCGCCCGTGGTATTCAGGCGCGGTCAGCGCGGCAGGCTCAATTGCCGTTTCAGACCCTTATATAAGCGCATACACCGGCAGGACTTCCATTACTATCTCCCGCCGGATTTTTAACGGAGACGGAACCGCTCTGGGTATTATCTGCTATGAATTAAAACTGGATAAAATCACACAGCAGGCTGTTGACGCGCGATTAACTGAATCCGGTTATGGATTTTTGGTAAATGACAATTATGATATTATCGCTCACCCGAATTCCGGCTTTATGGGTGTGCCCTTCAAGGAAGCAAACAACGGTATTTTCCTGCAGTTTGATGAGTTTATGAAGACAGGTTATGTTACTGAAGCGACAACGACTAATTACAACGGCGACAACTCCATAACTTTCTTTAAGGAACTTCAGAATGGGTGGTTTATGGGACTTGTAACGCCCAGAGATGATTATTTTGAAAGTTCAAGAACAATATTTTTTATTCTTGCTGCATTGGGAGTTTTTTTTGCGTTTCTTTTAATACTGATGCTTTTTCGCTATGCAAGGGAAAAAGACAGGCTTGACAGGCAGATAAAAATTGTAAACGAGCAGCATTCGCGGCTGTTGGATACGGTAAATAAAGCTGCCGCCATTCTTCTTACAAATGATGATCGGGAAGAATTTGAAACGGCGCTCTTAAAATGTTTTGATCTTATCGGACATTGTCTTGATATTGACAGGGTGCAAATTTGGCGTAATGAAATAATTGATAAAGAGCCGCATTTTATTCTGGGTTATGAATGGCTCAGCGATTACGGAAAAGAGTGTAATTCAATACCCGGCGATCTTGATTTCCCCCGCATGATGAAAAAAAAATGGGGAATTCATTTTCTTCGCGGTAAATATATAAACGCTCTTGTCAGAGAACTGCCGCAGGATAATCAGTCTTTTTTGAATCAATATAATATAAAAACTATCGTTATTCTGCCGATGTTTCTGGCTGGTGAATTTTGGGGATTTTTCAGCATTTGCGACTGCCGTAAAGAGCGGAAATTATCAGATGAGGAAATCAGCATACTGACATCTGCGGGATTGATGATGAGCAGCGCCGTTAACCGGAATATGCAGACTGTAAAGATGCGCGAGTCGGAAGAACGTACGCAGATCATGCTTGACGCCGCTCCGTTATGCACAATTTTCTGGGATAGCAGTTTAAAACTTATTGACTGTAATCAGGAAGCGGTCAATATGTTCGGTCTTTCAGGTAAAAATGAACTATTGGAAAAGTTTATTACGCTTTCTCCTGAGTTCCAGCCTGACGGAATTCCATCCGGGGAAAAAGGTTCAATGCTCATAAGAAAAGCGCTTGATGAAGGTTATTCCCGTTTTGAATGGATGCACCAGAAAGAAGACGGCGTTCCGATTCCGGCGGATATCACCTGTATCCGCGTTAAATACAAGGGAGAATTTACAGTTACCGAATATATCAGGGACTTGCGCGAACAGAAAGCAATGGTGAAGGAAATGCGGAAGGCGGAAATCGCCGAAGAAAGCAGCAAGGCGAAGAGCGATTTCCTTGCAAGAATGAGCCATGAAATCCGCACGCCCATGAACGCGATACTCGGCATCACAGAAATTCAGCTTCAGGACGAGACGCATCCGCAGATAACCCATGAAGCGTTCGAGCGAATTTACAGTTCAGGCAGCCTCCTGCTCGGAATTATTAATGATATTCTTGATCTGTCCAAGATAGAAGCGGGCAAGCTTATTTTAAATCCGGTTAAATATGACATTGCCAGCCTTATTCATGACAGTGTCCAGTTGATCATCATGCGGTACGAAAGCAAGCCCATCGAATTTGTTTTAAAGGTTAATGAAAATATTCCGCTGACTCTTATCGGCGATGAACTTCGCATTAAACAGATTTTAAATAATATTCTTTCCAATGCGTTTAAATACACCCAGGAAGGAACTGTTACGCTTTCGGTTTACCCGGAATCTCTTTCAGATACGGACAATAATTCAATTGTAAATTTAATATTTATTATCCGGGATACAGGCCAGGGAATGACGCAGGAACAGATAAAAAAGCTTGGCACTGAATACGCGCGTTTCAATATGGAAGCAAACCGCAATACAGAAGGCGCGGGGCTTGGAATGAATATCACCCAAAACCTGATTCATCTGATGAATGGAAGTTTTTCAGTTGACAGTACTCCGGGAAAAGGTTCTGTTTTTACTATTTGTCTGCCACAGCAATTTATCGGTTCTTCGATCATCGGCGCGGAGCTTGCGGACAATTTGATGCAGTTAAATCTTGACAACAAACTGCGGATTCATTCCCTGCAGATGAAAAGGGAATACATGCCTTATGGGCGCGTTTTAATTGTAGATGATGTGGAGACAAATCTTTATGTTGCAAGGGGTCTTATGGCTCCTTACGGGTTATCAATAGAAACAGTGGTCAGCGGCTTTGACGCCATTGATAAAATCAGGGAAGGTTCCCAATATGATATAATTTTTATGGATCACATGATGCCGAGAATGGACGGCATCGAAGCTGTAAAAATCATCCGGAACCTTGGATATACGCAGCCTATTATTGCGTTAACTGCAAATGCCCTGACCGGGCAATCTCAAATATTTCTGGATAACGGCTTTGATGATTTTATTTCCAAACCAATTGATCTTCGTCAGTTAAATCTTGTGCTTAATAAATTTATCCGCGATAAATACCCGTCCGAAGTGCTTGAAATGGCAAGCAGAATTAAAAACAATATGCTTACCCATAATGAAAAGAAACATATTGTTGATCATCAATTGGCGGAAGTTTTTGTAAGGGACGCCAGAAAATCCCTTGATGTGCTGGAAGCGATTTATTGCAACAAGTGCCGCAGGGCTGACGATTTATCCGTATTTATTATTAATATTCATTCCATGAAAAGCGCTCTTGCAAATATCGGAGAAGAGAATCTTGCCGCAGATGCGTTAAGGCTTGAACAGGCGGGAAGGGAACAGAATGTCAATATGGTTTTGAACGAGCTGCCTTCTTTTCTTGAGCTTTTAGGTTTGATAATTGACAGGCTTGAACCAATGGATGAAGCTGTCACTGAAAACACTGTTTCGGGAAACAATCAATATTTAAAGGAAAATCTTCTTTCCATTAAAAAAGCGTGTGAGCTGCTGGACAAAAAAAGCGCAAAAGACATACTTAAGGAAACAAGGCAGATGAAATGGTCTTTTAAAACAAAAAAACAATTAAGCGATATAGCCGAATTCCTGCTTCACAGCGAGTTCGATGAAGCTGTCAAATCAATTGATGATTATTTGAAGCAGATTTAAAGATAGAAATAATATATTTATCCATTAAAATATTTTCCAAAGCAGCGGCTTGAGATCTCATCAATATGGAATATTCCGCTGTAAGGGCAAGACATTTTTCCGCATCTTCTGCTGTGTAGCGTTTGGCGGCTGCGGCGTAATTATCCTTTTGCATTGGAGATAAAATGCCTATTTTTTTTAATTCAAAAGAATCGGGATTTCCCGATTCTTCAGACAATGCAATATAATCGCCGAGCTTTCTGAAACTCCATGCTAGACCTGCAAAGATACTCTGGGAGCTTTCCTTTGACATGAGCATTACGGACATGGATTCAAGGGATTTTGTCATATCTCCCGAGGCGATCCTGGAAAAAAGTGTAAAAGCGGATTCTTCCCTGTTATGCGAAATCCATCTGTCTATGTCCTTGGGATTTACAGGTCTGTCTTTCGGCAGAAAGCCGATAAGACGCGAACACTCCTGTCTTAACGCTGATGTGTTATTCTCTACCAGTTCAAGAATTACGCTGATGCCGTCCCTGTCAATTTCATAACCTTCGTTTTTAAAAAATTGCCGCACCCATTCGTTTTTTTCCCTTTCAAACAGTTCATAAAAAACCTGTTTGTTTGTTTTCGGAACTCCCGCTTTCATTAAGGCGTCTTCAAGTCCTGAAGCAAGCTTATTTTCATCGGAAATAAAAACAAGAGCTGCGCTTTCTTCCATGTTTTTTACGCAGGAAGAAAGAATTTCCATTTCGTCTTTTTTCTTTATAAACTCCGCGTTTTTTACGATAACAATGCGTTTTTCGTTAAAAAGGTTCATGTTCTGCAAAGTATCGGCTATTGTGCCGGCAGGGGTTTCATTTGCGTAAAAATTGAATTTTTCCGCGCCCTTAAATTTTTTTTCTGCAGAATCGAGCGCGTCCTGTTTTTTCCCCAATTCAGGACCCAGAAAAATAAATACGTTTTTTTGGACGGAAGCCATTTCAATAATTACGGATTATTCCGGACAGCCGTCCGATAATTTTTACATCCTGACTGTATATTGGCTTATATGAAGGATTTTCCGCCTGTAATCTGATTCTTGTACTTTCCCTGAAGAAACGTTTCAGTGTTACGGCTTCGTCAATTACGGCGACCGCTATCTCTCCGTTACGGACAGTGTTTTGCTTTTCAATTATCGCGGTATCGCCTTCAAGTATTCCGGCTCCCGACATTGAATCTCCCCTTACTTTAAGAGCGAAATACTTTCTGTTTTTCCGCAAGAGGGAACGATGCATAATAATATTTCCGTCAAAATTTTCTTCCGCCATAACCGGAATACCTGCGGCAACGCTCCCAAGAAGTGGAATTTCCACCATTTGCGAAGATTCCTCCGGAATTACATGGGTTAATCCCATTGTACGCGGGCGCTTGTCTGCATGTTTGAGAAAACCTTTTTTCCGCAGCGCTGTAATGTGATCATGGGCTCCCTTGACAGAAATGGAATAATTATCGGCAATTTCCCTTATGGTCGGCGGATATGAATTCTTCTTGATATAATCCGAAATAAAGGAAAGGACATCCTTCTGGCGTTCTGTCAGTTCTTTCATGTTCACTCCTGTTCTTTCCGGTTTTCGCCGGAAATTTATTCATGGCTCCTGTTTGCTGCTCTTTTTTGATAACACAGGTATATTATATTTCTTCAGTTTGGCATGGAGGTTACTTGGATAAATGCCGATAGCCTCAGCTGTTCTGGAAATTATACCATTGTTTTTTGAAAGTTGGAACTCTAAATAATTCTTTTCAAAATTTTCCCTTGCTTCATTAAAATTCAAGTTATTGAGGTTTTCATTAAAACCGGCATGTTCAGTATTTGAAGTTTTTTTGCTTTTTTTGTCAAGTAATTTTTCCAAATCGTCCACTGTAATAACATTTCCCTGATGCATTACATTAATGCGTTCAGCCAGATTTTTCAGCTCTCTAACGTTTCCCGGCCAGTCATGGGACATTAAAAATTCATGGGCGCCTTCACCCAGAGTTATTTCTTTTTTAAGCTGTTCAAGGAAATGGTGCAGTAAAAGCGGAATGTCCTCAAGCCTTTCCCTCAGCGGCGGAACATGTATATTAATTACATTTAACCTGAAAAATAAATCCCGCCTGAATCTCCCTTCCTCGCACGCTTTTTCAAGGTCCTGATTGGTTGCGGCAATGATACGCACATCGGTATCTATCGTTTTTTCGCCGCCCAGCCTTTCTATCTTTTGTTCCTGAATAACGCGCAGAACTTTTGCCTGCGCTGAAAGACTCATATCTCCGATTTCATCAAGAAATAAAGTTCCCCTGTGAGCCAGTTCAAAGCGTCCTTTGCGCGATGAAACCGCGTCTGTAAAAGCGCCTTTTTCATGTCCGAAAAGTTCGCTTTCTATTAACGCATCCGGTATTGCGGCGCAGTTAACATCCACAAACGGATTATCAAAACGCCCTGAACGCTGGTGAATTGCCCTTGCAATAACTTCTTTTCCGGCTCCGTTTTCGCCTGTAATCATGATACGGGCGTCGCTTTCAGCCGCCTGCTTTACAAGTTCGCGTATATTTCTTATTGCCGCGCTGCTGCCGATTAAATTATCATCTGTAAATTTGCTGCATTTTCTTAACTTTTTATTTTCTTCCTTTAATTTTTTAATTGCGATCGCGTTTCTGCATATTGTCAGGATTCTGTCAAGAGAAAGAGGTTTCTCAAGAAAATCGAAAACTCCGAGTTTAACAGCCCTGACTGCCATATCAATATTCGCATGTCCTGATATCATTATTATTTCAATTGCCGGCCATTCCTTTCTGATTTTTTCCAGAGCTTCAATGCCGCCAAGCCTTGGCAGCAGTACATCAAGAAAAACAATATCTATTATTTCATTGTTAAGAAGTTCGATGCCTGTAACAGCGTCTTCCGCCGTGAAAACTTTATATTTTTCATCTTCAAGGATTGAGGCAAGAGTATGCCTTATTCCAGGCTCGTCATCGATTATTAGTATTGCAGACATCATTCCGCCATCTCAGCCGGCAAGTCTATGTAAAAAATTGTACCCATGCCTTCCGCTGAATCAAACCAGATTGCGCCGCCGTGATCGTTTACAATTCGTTCAACAATCGGCAGCCCGAGTCCCGTTCCGGATTCCTTTGTCGTAAAGTAGGGAGTGAAAACGAAGTGGCTCTCTTCTTCGTTTATGCCTTTCCCCGAATCTTTTATGCTGATTCTGCAGTAATTAATTTCGCGTTTTTTTACAAGGTCTGTGCGGATTTCAATTAATCCTGAACCATTCATTGCGTCAATCGCGTTTATTACAAGGTTTGTGAGAATCTGCAAAAGCCTGTTTTTATCTATTTTAATCAGGAAATTTGATTCCACATATTCAAAATTGAAATTAACCGCAGGATATGAATTTGAATATGTGTTTATCACTTCTTCAATCGGTTCTTTCAGGGTCGTCCAGCTTTTTGAAGGTTCCACCGGTTTTGACAATGTTCTGAATTCGTTAAGCAAATTTGAAAGTCCTTCGGTTTCCTGAATGATTGCCATCATGGAACTTTCCAGAATTTCTCCGATTCTTTCCGGTTCATTCTGCCACCTGCGCAGGATCCGTTCAGCCGAAAGCTTAATCGGCGTCAGCGGATTTTTTATTTCATGCGCAAGCTGCTGCGCCATATTTTGCCAGATTGATATTTTTTCGCTTTTAACAAGAGCTGCGCGCGACTTTTCCAAATCCTGAACCATTGCGTTAAACGACCGTATCAAAAGCCCGAGTTCATCATTGCGGCGCGAGAGTATCTGGATTGAAAAATTGCCTTCTGCAACCCTGCGCGTCGCTTCAGTCAATTCAATGATGGGGTGGGTAATCCGCCGCGTGAATGAAATCGCAATGATAACCGTCATCAGCAGGGTTGGAAGGAGGAATACCACGTAGTAATATAAAAGAAGCGATCTTATATGTTCCCTTAACAGGTTTATTTTTTCAAACCGTAGCGCCTGATTTTCCAGAACGTCTTTTCCCCAGTCAAAATCACCACCCAAATCGTAACTGATTACGCGGGCAGTAACCTGCGTCGGTCTTTGCACATAACGGATTGTATTGTCGTCGCGCGGCAGTTCTCTCGGCGGAAATCCGCTTTCAGGAGAAAGCAGGGAGGGAAGGTGCATTTGTTCATCACCTGTAAAGAGCGTCTCCATCCAGTCATCGCCTGAATGACGGAATTCCTGAACAGCGGAGATTTTTTGCGGCAGCCGCGCGCCGATGCGGGAAAAATCGTTCTGCCGGAGGATATTTTCAAAATGCTCCATGTGAAGCGAATAGTTGTCAGCGACAAAACTGTTTGCCGCTCTTGTTGAGGAACTACTGTCAATGCTGTTCCAGAAACGGACAATTTGATTTAACGCGGTTGTTGTTATCAGCGTGATCGGAGTTGTTGAAAAAAGAACAATAACAATAAAATAAGCCAACAGCCTTGCGTTGAATTTGCTTCCCGGGCGGCGCAGTATAATATCTGTGAAGAGTGAAAATACGGAAATCCCCAGAATAATAAATAAAACAGCCGGGATTGTAAAGAATACTATAAGGTTAAGCTGACCCGGCACCTGTCCGTTCTGAAGAGTGTCAATAAAAAAATTCCGCGAGAAAAGAACTGTAAGAACGCATAAAAGCGAATAGATGAGTATCAGAACCCGCACTTTAATTATTGAATATTCAGGGCGTGTTTTGCTTGTTTTCATCCGGCACCCGATAATTTTATTGGCTTAATTTTTATTTCCATAATAATTTTTTCTGTTTTAATCACTCTTCTTCGAATTTGGATTCAAATAATCTGGCTATCGCTTCGACTGCCGCTTCTTCGTCTTCTCCTTCCGCGATTACTTTTAATTCCGTTCCGTAAGATGCGCCTAGAGTAATAATACCCATGATGGATTTAGCGTTTATCATGTCGTTGTTTTTTTTTATATAAATATTCGACCTGAAATTTTTTGTTGTCTGCACCAGAAGCGCTGAAGGACGCGCATGAATGCCTGCTCTGTTGATTACTGTAATTGTTCTTTCAGTCATTTTTCATCCTATATGACGTCATCCTGTCCGAAAAAGACCGAGCGGGCGGCGTCGCTTTCAATCCACTTAAGGATATTCCTGTTGAATTCCTTGCCTGCATGATAACCCATGGATTTCAACCTTTCATTCATAGCGGCTGTTTCGATTATTATTGGGATGTTTCTGCCGGGTTTCACCGGTATTAATAATTTTGGAATATTGACACCCAATAACTCGGTTGTTTGATCCTCCGTTCCAAAACGATTGTAATTCATGCTGGAATCCCATTCTTCAAGTTCGACTACAAGCTGTATTTCGTTGCGATCCCTGATTGCCCTTACCCCGAAAAGGTGGGTAATATTGATGATTCCCAGCCCGCGGATTTCCATATGATGCCCTATAATTTTGTTTGCCCCTGCTCCCATCAGCGTATTTCCGTATATGCAGTTAATTTCAACAACATCATCAGCGATAAGCCGGTGGCCGCGGTGGATTAGTTCAAGGGCTGTTTCGCTTTTTCCAACCCCTGAATCCCCCTGAATCAAAATGCCAAGTCCGAAAACTTCTACAAGCACTCCGTGGATAATTTGGCGCGGAGAAAAAATTCTTGATAAAATCCTCATTATTCTCGCGGAAAAATCCGCCGAACCAAGTTCGGTTTGTAAAATCGGGCAATGGGCGTTTTCCGCTATTTCAAAAAAATCCTTATGCGGAGTCAGGTTATGTGTAAATATGCAGCAGGGCATCGCATAACTGAACATTTCTTCGATGGTATCGGTTTTTCCTTCATTTTCCAGCCGTCTTAAAAACGCGGCTTCTCCCCTTCCAAAGAGTTGAATGCGCTGATATGCGAAATCCTCAAAAAATCCCATAATGGCGCCCATCGGTCTGTTTAAATCCGGTATATCAACTACTCTTCCAAGACCCTTTCTGCCGCCTATGCAGCGCAAATTTAGGGAATTGTGTTCCTTCAAATCAAGATCAATAAGGTCGAGTACAGTAAAAGCCCTGTCCGCCATGCCTCCATTTTACAGGATATTTTCATGCTGTGCAACGGTTGGCATTATCGCGATTTTTTCATATAGTTAGAAGAGCCTTTTCCAAAACTCGGTTAGTTTTGGAAAAGGTTTTGGAAAAACTGTCTTATAAAGACAGTTTTTCATTTAAATCTAAGGAAGCTTTTCCAAAAACTGAAGTTTTGGAAAAGCCTCAGAAGACAAAACCTATTTTGGAGAAATTATGCGTGTTTTTAATTTTTCACCCGGACCTTCGGCTCTTCCGCTTCCTGTTCTTGAAAAGGCAGCTTCTGAAATGCCGGATGTAAACGGTACAGGTCAGTCGGTAATGGAGATGAGCCATCGTTCCGGGGATTTCAAACCTGTTTTTGAAAAAACGGAATCACTTCTCAGGGAATTAATGGGAATACCCACCAACTATAAAGTTTTATTTTTACAGGGCGGAGCGTCGCTTCAGTTTTCCATGGTTCCCCTTAACCTCGCCGCAGGCGATAAACCCGGCGTAGGAAAGAAAGCCGCCTATATTGATACCGGTATTTGGGCTGATAAAGCCTTTAAAGAAGCAAAAAAATACGCTCATGCGGAAGTCAGAGCAAGTTCCAAAGATAAAGCCTACGCTTATATCCCGTCCGCTCCAGCGCCGGCGGGCGATGACGCTTATTATCATATTACATTTAACAACACGATTGTCGGCACCAAATGGGATTCAATTCCCGATACAGGAGATGTCCCTCTTGTTTCGGATATTTCAAGCTGTATTCTCTCAGAGCCGATGGACGTAGGCAAATTCGGCATTCTCTACGCCGGCGCGCAGAAGAACCTTGGTCCTGCGGGAACAACAGTTGTAATTATCCGCGAAAATTTGATTGGTAAAGCGCCTGACTGGACGCCTGCACTGCTGCGTTATGACATCCATGCAGACGAAGGTTCGATGTACAACACGCCGCCCTGCTACGGCATTTATATAATCGGGCTTGTTCTTGAATGGTTAAAAAATCTTGGCGGCGTTGAGCAAATCGGAAAATTAAACCGCGAGAAAGCTGACCTTTTTTATTATTACCTTGATAATTCCAGAATGTTTTACTCTCCTGTCGACAAAAAATTCCGCAGCCTTATGAATATCCCTTTTGTTACAAGAGAGCGGGATGAAGCGAAAAAGAGCGGACTTGAAACCCGTTTTGTAAAAGAAGCGGCGGCGGCAGGTCTTGTCAATCTTGCAGGTCACCGTCTTGTCGGCGGCATGAGGGCAAGCATATACAACGCAATGCCCATTGAAGGCGTAAAGGCGTTGATTGATTTCATGAAAAAATTTGAAGGTTAAAAAGGTAAAATATGTTTCGCATTCAAACATTAAATAAAATTGCGTCTATAGGACTTGATCTTTTTCCGCGTGATAAATACGAAGTTTCAAGCGATATGGCAAATCCTGACGCCATTCTTGTCCGCAGCGCGGACATGAACAGCATGGATATTCCGTCTTCTGTGTTTGCGATTGCGAGAGCCGGAGCGGGATACAATAACATTCCCGTTTCTCGCTGCAGCGAGAACGGAATAGTGGTGTTCAATACTCCGGGAGCGAACGCCAACGCTGTCAAGGAGTTGACACTTGCCGCGCTTTTAATGGCTTCCCGTGACATTGTCGGCGGGGTGAACTGGGCTTCTTCATTGGCGGGAAAAAACGACGTTCCTGATCTTGTAGAGAAAGAGAAATCGAAATTTACAGGTCCTGAATTGCAGGGTAAAACCCTCGGCGTTATCGGTCTTGGTTCCATCGGGGTTATGGTCGCAAATGACGCGATATCTCTTGGCATGAAAGTAACAGGATTTGATCCTTACATCTCTGTTGATGCGGCATGGCATCTTTCAAGCTCTGTTGCCCGCGCTGACACTCTGGAAAGTCTGTTAACAAAAGCCGATTATGTTACGCTGCATCTTCCGCTTGGCGACGCGACAAAGGGTCTTCTTGATGCGGATAAATTCCGAATCATGAAAAAAGGCGCGCGTATAATAAACTTTTCCCGCGCGGCCCTTGTCAAGGATAAGGATATAATTGAGGCGTTAAACAGCGAAAGGCTGAGCGTTTATGTCACCGATTTTCCGAATGGAGAGCTTTTGTCATGTAAAAAAGTAGTCGGTATTCCTCATCTTGGCGCATCGACTCCTGAAGCCGAAGATAACTGCGCGGTAATGGCGGTTAAACAGGTTATGGATTTTCTGGAAACCGGAACAGTGCGCAATTCGGTTAATTTTCCGCGTTGTAAACTGGAACGGCGGGCTGCGCACAGACTGCTGGTTGTAAACAGGAATATCCCCAATATGGTCGGACAGATAACAACCAATCTTGCGAAGGCGGGTATAAATATCATGGATTTGATCAACCATCACCGTGAAGATTACGGCTTTAACATTATTGACACTGAACATCAAATTTCTGATTCTGTGATGGAACAAATACGGAAAGTAGACGGAATTATCAGAGTCAGAGCGGTCGGAAAATAAATTTTTTCTATCTGTTCAGCCGGACTTTAATTTCTGTTTCTCCGCTTTGATTGTCATTGTAAATCAACAAGAGTTGTTCTTCCTTGCTGTATTCACAGCGTAATGCAGTTTCGGCGACAGGCGAATCGCCGAATGTTTCTGAAGGCAGATAGATGACGCTCGGCGCTTTGATTTGTTTATCCGCGCTGAAGCAAAAGGAAAAAATTTTCCGCTTTCTGTCCCAGTTAAAAGACAGAAGCTTGCCTGCGGTTGCCATCGGGTACGGACGCTTCCAGCCGGCGGCGGCTCTTTCTTTGCCTTCGGAAAAAATAGAGAGGTCTTCATCATTCCAGTTATCTCCGCTTCTGTTTGTATTGCCTACGGTGTAATTCCAGATTGTCGAATGAAGCAGGTTAGCGTCAACTGCGTCGTAATACATTGAAAGCGCTTTTTCGTGAAGCGAATAATCGCCGTTTTTAAAGCCTTTGCGGTTATTGATGTCAAAGGCAAGTCCGAATTCCCCAAGAAGGCAGGGCATGTTTCCCATCTTTTTATTTGTCCAGCCAATCCCTTTTGCGAGATTTTCAGTAAAACATTTGACAGCTTTTTTTTCTCCGAATACAGGTTTTCTTGTATCTACATTGATCGTAAACCATGAACGAAAACTTTTTGTAAAAAGCGAAAACCCGTCGTACCAGTGAAATGCGTTTAACGTATTGGATGGATCCTCCCTGTTCCATGAAGGATGCGATTCTTCCTTTGCGCAGTCCGGCAGACCTTCAATAAAAAAAAACGAGCGTTCTTCAGTATCTTTCATGGCGCTTATGTATTTTACAAGGAACGGCTTGAGGAAATCATCCGCGAAAATAACTCTTTGTCCCCTGTATTTGGCGAAGTGATCCGGTTTTAAAAGTTCTGGCTTTCCTCCGCCGTCCTGCCAAACTCCCGCCTGTTTCCACGGGCAGCAATAACCTTCCCTAAAAAGTGAAATGCCTTTTTCGTTAATTATTTCATAATGACTGACAAACCTACCGTACGAACTTAAAGTGTAAACAGGAATTTTTTGCGTATAACCTGAAGTTGCAAGAATTGACTGCCAGGGAGATGGTCTTTGCCCTGACGGTATTAAAACATTTTCCGGATTTTTAAGATTTTGGTGTCCGATTAAACCGTTATGCGGTTCATTCATTGTTCCCCATCCGGCAATTGCCGCGCAGTTCTTAAGGCGGCGTTTTACATGGCAGAAAGCTGCCGTATAACGGTTTTGCAGCCAGTCCTGGACATTTTCTCCTTCCACTTGCAAATCGGGAGCGAATGCGCGCCCTGCGTAAAATAAACTGAACATCACCGCCGCCGCATAACGGTTGTAGTTGCTTGGCCATATCATTTTCGGGTATGGTTTTCCTTCAGGGTATTTTTTGCTTTTATTGTGCATGCTGTAACGCTGGCGGGTAATGGCGGCTCCGCTGGAGTCCATCATGTCCAAATCCATCCCCAGTTTTTCCATTGTCCACGCAGGCGCGCCGTCGCCGCCTGTCCATCTGCTCCAGACATCCTGATGGGGATCGATAAACACGGAAATCCCTTCTTTTTCCGCAGCAAGTAAAATTTTTCTCAGATACGCAAGATAAGCCTCATCGTAAATTCCGGGGCCTTCGTGTTCAACTGCTTCCCATGTTACAAGAAGCCGCAGGAATGTCATTCCCGATTTTTTCAGGCGTTTAAAATGGTTTTCCGCTTCTTCCAGAGGGAAAGGTCTGCCGATAAACGAAACATTATTTTTTCTGTCCAGAAAGGAGGGAAGGATTTCTTCGCCGTTTTTACAAAGGGGAATTTTTGAATCTCCACCCAGATTCACCCCGCGCAGGATTAACTCCCTTCCTTCATCGTCTGTAATGATATTGTTTTTTATTTGCATTTATACCCCTTTAAGCAGGGATTATTCCGCCAGAATTTTAAGGACTTCCTCAGGCGTTTTCGCTTTAAGTATTTCTTCGCGTTTTTCGGAGCTTTTGAACAACAAACTGACTTCGGCAAGGAATTGAAGATGCGGACCTGTTTTTTCCACAGGAGAAAGAGTCATGATGAAGATTCTGCACGGCTGGTGATCAAGCGAATCAAAATCTACGGGTTTTTCAGAGACGCCGATACATGCCACTAAATCCTGAATCGAAGGGCATTTACCGTGCGGGATTGCGATACCGTGTTTCATACCGGTGGACATTTTTTCTTCCCTGTCCATTACCGCGCTTAACGCGGCTCCCCTGTCATTTATTTTCCCGGCGCTTACAAGAATATCAAGGAGTTCGTTTATTATTTCATTCTTTGTAACGCCTTTCAAATTTAGATTTATTGTTTCCGTATCAAGTACTGTCTTAAGGTTCATAATATTGGAATCTTACCTTGAAAATTTTATAAAGTCAATGAGCCGTCCAGGAAAATAACGAGGCTTTGTATTTCTTTTAAATAAATTGAGCCGCGCAGGATTCGAACCTCCGACCACCGCCTTAAAAGGGCGATGCTCTACCGACTGAGCTAGCGGCCCAAATCTGATCCATAAAAACCGATCAGAATATGTAAGATATATAAAAATTATCAAAAAAAATCAAGAGGCTGACGATAAGGAGCTTAACCTTTGACCGCTCCCGCCATCATGCCCTTAATAAGTTTATCCTGACCGATAATGTAAAGTAGAATTATCGGCAGGGAGGTAAGGAAAAGCAGGGTCATAATCAACGGTATGTTTATGCCGTATTGTCCCTGATACTGCCAAACAGCCAGAGGCAGGGTATAGGAGCGTGTGCTTTGGGTAAGGGTCATGGCAAAAACAAATTCATTCCATATCATTACGCCGTTGTATATTGCCAGAGTCGCAAGCCCTGGTTTTGACAGAGGTAGAATAATTTTGAAAAATGTTGAAAATTTTCCGCAGCCGTCTATTTCGGCAGCTTCTTCCATTTCCCGGGAAATCGTCTGCATAAAACTTGTTAATATAAATACCGATATCGGCAAATTAAAGGCAACATTGGGTCCTATGAGAGCGAATATTGAATCGTATATGCGGAAATTTATTGACATAACGAATACAGGAATCAGGGTAATATGAATGGGAATTGACATCGCGGCAACGATGGCGCTGTATATTAATCTGTTGAATTTAAAACGCATTCTTGAAAGGGGATATGCGGCAAAAGAACTGAACATAAGCAGCAAAGTCAATGAAATGATGATAACCAAAACGCTGTTTATAAAGTAATTATGGAATCCGCTGGTTAATACATTTATATAATTGGAGAAATGTATTCGTTCGGGAAGCTTAAAAAGACTGCCCATTATAAATTCACCCTGAGACTTAAAAGTAGTGAAAATCTGAAAGATAAACGGCGCAACGGCGATAATAAGCCAAATAACGGCAAAAATAAAAATTAATATCCTGAATAATGATAATTTTCTTTTCATAAATTAATAATCATTCGCTTTTTGATTTAGTACGGTGATCACGACAAGGGCTATTATTGTGATTAAAATAAACATCCCCGAAGCGACTGTGGAACCATACCCCATATTAAAACTGACAAAAGACGCTTTGTACATGTAAGTCGCCATAACTTCTGTCGCGACTCCGGGACCGCCGCGTGTCATAACCCAGACAAGGTCAAAATATTTCAATGAGCCGATAATGGAGAGCGTCATTCCCGTAATAATTGTTGGACGCAGCAGTGGCAGAGATATCCGCCAAAAATACTGATCCTGCGTAGCGCCGTCTATGCTGGCAGCCTCATAAAGTTCTTCCGGTATTGTTCCGTATGCCGCAAGGTAGAGAACCATATAGAAAGGAATATACTGCCAACAGACAATTCCGATGACTGTGTAAAGGGCGGCTTTCGGGTTTCCAAAAAGATCTACTGCGCCTCCGCCTAAAAGTTTGGATATTGAACCAAATATGCCGTAATGCGAATCCAAAGAAAATTTAAAAAGAATACCGATTACTACAGCGGAAAGCAGGTACGGAAAAAACCATAAAATCTTAAATAAAACGGCTTTTTTCCCGTGGAAGTCAAGGAATGTAGCCAACAGCATGGCAAAAGGAATCTGGAAAACAAGGGACAAAAGCATGATTTTTACATTATTAAAAAAAGATTGCCAGAAATTTATGTCCTTAATCAATGTAATCCAGTTGGCAAGACCGGTAAAGGTTTTGTTTCGCCCCATGCTTCTCCAATCCATAGTACTGTTGATAAAAGAATTGATGATGGGATAGAGGATGTAAACAACCATGATAAGCAAAGCCGGCAGTAAAAAAACTGTCGCCGCAATACGAACTGAGTATTGCCTGGCGCTGTGCAGCGAACGAATTTTACTGCCAGCCATTAGCCTATCTGTTCCTTCTCAGGTAAGCCTGCTGCGCAGTCTGGAGTTCCTGGGCTGCGGCTTCAGGAGTTTTGGTGCGGGCAAAGAGTTCCTGGCTGGTTATCAAATGGACCTGAGCTACTTCCGGCGACAGGGACTGGTCATACCAGAGTTGTACATCCGGCGCGTTATTGACCTGATTCAAAATATCCTGGGATATCGGATTAGTGACCTGTACGCCTTTAACCGGCGGGATTTTCCCGTCAGCAATCATTTCCTTTACACCCTGGTCATCCAACAGGAAGGTAAGAAATTCAAACGCTTTGGCGGGATTTTTAGATGAAGCGCTAACGTGATAGAAGTTATCGCCTACTGAACCAACCACTGATGCAGGATTTCCTGTGCCTTCTTCAACACGCGGGAATGAAAAAATTCCCATCTTCGCATAAAAATCGGGGCTTTCACTTTGTGCCTGTGAGACGAACCAGCTTCCCATCAGGAGCATTGCCGCTTCTCCCCTGTACAGAGGCGTGCGTGCCTGAGCGGCATCCCAATCAAGACCGTTAAAGCCCTGAATAAAGTAGTTTTTGCCAGCCCATTCCGAAATCTTTCGTCCCGCATAAATGAACGCAGGATCGGTAAAGTTGCCAGAACCGTCAACCGCTTTAATGAAAGGCTGGGTTCCGCCGTAACGGGTTGCCAGATACATGAAATACATTGAACCTGTCCACCTGGTAAGGTTGGCTAAGCTGAACGGAGTTATGTTGTTGCGTAATAAGGTATCGCATACTGTTTCAAGTTCGCGGATTGTTGTCGGAACACGCAGGTTTAATCTCTGGAATATCTCCTTATTGTAATATATGGTTGCAAGGGCGATATTTGTTGTAGGGACACCATAATTTTTTCCATTGTATGTACCCTGGGCAACCCCCGCCGGCAGTAATTTATCCCTGAATGCCGGATTTGCGTTCATGTAGGAAGTAAGATCAACAATTTGGTTATTATTTACATATTCAAACATTGGTCCGCCTGTCCATGAAAAAAACAGGTCAGGAGCTTTTCCCGCAGCCATAGCCACCGCAAGCCTCTGTTTGTATGTATCGTTCATAACAGTTACAACATTGATCTTGATATCAGGATTGGCTTTTTCAAAACGGGCTTTCGCACGGTTGAATATCGCAGGACCATCCCCTTCGGCTTGACAATGCCAGATTTCAATAGTCTCCTTGCCGCCGCCGGCAAACGCAAATGATGCGGCTATTAAAATCAAGCCAATCAAAAGAATTTTTTTCATTTTTCCCTCCTAAAAAGACATGGAAATAACCAATGCCCAAAACAAAATCAAACAACGTTTGAATGTCCTCACAGGACGCTGCTTTGATAGCATTTTTTCAGCGTTTCATTATACATTTAATTTTTAAAAAGCAACAGTGTTCCGGAGAAAAATGTCCCTATACAGCCGATCTGTTTTTTAAATCATTTTCTTTCTTTTCGATTTGATCCTTTATGGCGGCAAGTTCGTCATATAAGGTTCTTATTTCAGTTGTTTCGCGGCTGATAACTTCTTGATTCTTGTCTGCGAATAAAATATAGACTTCGTTGCCAAGGCGGGTCAGAAGTTTCTGCGCCTGACCTTCAAGTTGTTTTATGTCCCACATTAGAATACCACGCTCACTGAGATCCTGCGCTTTAGCTCCCGCTTTGGCAGCTAGGTCTTTGGACGCGCTCCAGCCCTGTTCCAGTTTTTCTTTCATACTCTCGCCAAAAGTCATAATCACTCCTCCTATTTTCTTTTTATTCCCAGGATGGTCAGATCATCGTACTGCTCATCTTCATTAACATGAGTATAATACATATACGCGTCATTATCAGGATATTCTGCGGTATTTGAACAATATCTTCTGTACTGTTGAAAGTGGTTTTTCAGGAATGTATCGACTTTTTTATCCACCAGAAAACGGGCTTCTTCGTCTGCTTTAGGGTTTTTATAACAGCGGAACATTTTTTCCGCCGATACCATCGCCATAATTACTTCCTCTACTTTTCCTTCGCAGGTAGAAAAATCAAACTGAAGTTCCGCTTCTCCTTCCGGATTATGGTGCTTCTTCAATGTATAAATATCCTTTGCCATTACCGCGTTTATTATGTCTTCTACGCGCTGCGGTGTCATTTCTTCATTGGCTTGTCCGCTTTGATGGTTTTCATGCGGAGTGTCAACAGAACCTTCAGTGCAGTTTATTTCCCTGAATTCACTGTCCCGGAATTTGCGTTTTGCTTCTTCAATGCCGTCAGTGTAGAGTAGAAGGATATCGCCGTGATCAATTGTAATGGTCTGCACTGAATATCCGCAGGTTGCTTCTATCATGGAATTGGGAAGTGCGCCCGCGGCTGGAGTCTCGGGCAGCGTTATTGTTTTTACCCTGCCTTCCGAAGCGTCGTAAAGATGAACAATATTATCGCCTGCGTTGCAGAAGCGGACAACTCCGGTTTTGGAATCGAAAATACAAAGGGTGAAGGCTGCAAACCGTCCCTTAAAGCCAAGCACTTCAATAAAATCATTGATATGATAAACTACTTCCTCTATGTGCATTCCTCTGGCATCAGGTTTCCATTGTTTAAAGTGGTTAATAAACATTGTCGCAACCTGAATCATGATAAAAGCCGCAGGAATTCCCTTTCCGGCGACATCGCATTTTATGACAGCATAAAAACGCCCGTCCAAATCTTTAAAATCAAAATAATCTCCAGATACACCCTTTGCGCCCTCGTAATATCCAAAGAAGTCCAGGTCTTCTGTGTTTTTAAAGCCGCTTGTTTGCTTATTCCCGCTTGAGTCAAGGTCAAGCGGAATAAACTTTTTCTGGATTTCTTTCCCGATTAAAAGATCGGAAGCCGCGAGCGCCGCCTTGACAAGCCCGTGCGTCATATCGTTGATTGTGCTGCCAAGTATTGCAATTTCATCTTTGGTTTTGATGTTAATGTCGATGCCTGCAAGTTTTTTCTTGTCTTCCGTATCGCGGATTATTTCGATATGATTTGTCAGTTTTTTTATTGGCTTTATAATTAATGTTGAGAGGATGAGAGCGCCGGCAATTCCGATTAAAAGCGCGGCAAGGGATGTAATTAAAATTGTGCGCAGAAGGGTTTCCCTTTGCATCGCAGTCATCATGTGATACATGGGCGCAGAAATGCTTATGACTGTCAAAAGAGCAAGCCCGATTGTAAACGCGCTGAGTTTAAAACGAAGACCTTTTCCTCTTTTTTGCATTCCCGCTGTTTTTTGTTTTTTTTTCTTTAGCGCCAAATCTCCTGTAAAGATCGCAAGCGCCTTCTGCCTGATCGCCGTTTTTTCTGTAATATTTCCGCCGATACCTTTGATTGCAGCCAGTATTCCAAGAATGAAGAATGCCGCCAGTACAATCGCAAGCAAAGCAGCCGGATTAATTACAAAATCCTGTATTGTCAATAAAAGTCTCCATTCTATTACTTTTTTCGGCGGAATACGCGGTAGTTTATGTTCGGGAAAATATTGTGCCTTCGTTCAAGAGACGTCAGCCATTCAGTGCTGATGTAGTTGCTTCCAAGCGCTTCGTAAATCGTGGTGAAATTTCTTAGCGCTCCTTCAGCCTGGTTACGCGCATATTCAGTTGATTCCTGCCTGTACAGCAGATACGGCCAGTCGGATGACTGAGATAAAAGTATTTCGCGCGCCGCTTGATTTAAAGCCCGTTCTTTAAGACCTGTATCATCGGGGAAGCGTTCTGCAAGTTCTGTCATTCGTTCCATGGAGCGCATAAGATGGCGGTATATCCAGTCATTTGATACATCCAGCCATGTTTCCGCAAAGCCGTTAACGCCGCAGGATGAAAACTCAGGAGCGGTAATCTGTATGGAAGAATTATTCTGTTTAAATAAATACTCGCTTGGGGTTATAAATTTGAAATCCCTGTAGCCGCCCGCCATGCGGAATAATGCTTCAATAAACTGCGGACATTCGTACCATAATTTGCCTGAATTATCAGCGTTATGTGCATACAGGCACAGGGGCGCTTCGTTCATGTGTTTTGACGCTTCTTCCAGTCTTGAGATCGTCTTTTCCAGAAAAAACCTCGCATGTTCGGCGGCTTTTTCTGAAGCGATTTTCGGATTATATATTCCGTTTCCGCATGTCCAATACTTGTATCCCGTCCTGTGCCGTTCTCCTTCCGCGCTTAAAAAATTTTTGATAATCTCCGGCGGAAGTTCATAACCCACATCGCGATCGTTGTTTCGGTATATATCATCATTCGATAATTTTTCAATATCATAGACAGAGAGAAAATCCCTTCCCAGAATGAATGTTCCGTCCGGCGTTTTTACAGGATAGAATGTTCCCTTTTCCGGCATGGGATTTCCGAACAATAAACCGTGCGTGTCTACAATTGTGTAGCTGTAATTATAGGCGCGTAAATACGGCTCTATTGCCGAAGTCCACCCAAGCGCGGGCAGCCAGAAACCGTGCTGGCTGCTGCCGAAATGACGGCGGTATATGGAAGCGGGAATCTCCATTTGCGCCTGTATTGATTCGGGGTTATGCCGGATAAACGGAAGAAACGCATGCGTCGCGCATGTTGCGAGAATTTCGACCTTTCCCCTGCGTTTGAAAAATTCCAGCGCTTTAATCAGATTTTTTTCGTATCTTTCCGTATACGCAATTCTGTTTTCTACCAGTTTGTCGTAGTAAAGCTGCGCCAGTTTATTTAATTCGCCATTCCCGCTTGTGCGTTCAAGTTCCTGCCTGCCGAATTCAATCTGATTATCAAGATAATAAAGATATTTTTTTTGCAGAAGATCATCAGTGAGCATGTGGCACAGGACAGGCGAAATTGCCACTGCGATATTGAAAGGAACATGATCAGCTTCCAGTCTGTCCATTACTTCGAGCAGGGGCAGAAGCGTTTCGGAAATATATTCAAAAACCCGGATTTCCTCGCCGGTCTGCAGGAGATTCTCTTCCTTGTTCTGACTCCAGCCAGAAACAGATTCCCTTATGAACGGAAGATGAGCTTCAAAAACAAGCGATATCGCGTAACGGAACTCCATGCTTACAGCCTTTTATTTCTGGCCTGACGATCAATATTTTTAATTATCGAAAGGTCTGCTACCGCAGAAAGACGCAGCAGCGGATTTTCTTTCATGCTGTTGATATTTTCATTCTCGATAAGTTTCGGCAGGCAAAAGGAAGAGGAAGCTGCAACCTGTATTTTTGAATCACTGTGTACCGCTTCAAGTTTTATTATATAGCGTCCCTGTGTCTGCGGAGAGTGTTCCGCCAGCCCGATGTATCTTGCGCAATCCTGCGCACCAACCGGCACTGTAAAGGAATTTTCGCTTTCATTATTTCCTTCTTCTTCGTCAAGCGATACAATGCGCAGGCAGTAACCGTTAAAGTTATTCGCTTTTTCGTGTATTTCCCTGTCATGGCTCTTTATTTCCCAATAAACAAAAACCCATAAGGGATCCCTGATTATCACTTCGATAAATGAAATATTATACTGTTTCGGAAGAGCCGCAGTTTCAGGATATGAAAGATCGATGGTCATATCGTCCACAGTTTCCTGATTTTCATAATTGGAACATTCCAGTAATTCTTCAATGATGAAAATTCTTTCAAGCCCGTCCGGAATATCCATGCCGTAACTGTCAGAGAGTTTTAAGAGCTCATCTGTACTCAAGGTTTCCAGTCTGGTACGTGATAAAGCTTCATGAGTATCTTTTGCCATAATTCGCCTAATTGTGGAAAAAATATTGATTTATGTAAAGGGGTGAAAATAATCAGGCATCGGAGAAATTATATTAAGTTTAAATTCTTCGTTTATTATTAACCTTGACGCGTGAAGCAGCAGACGCTTCACGCCGGCTTTGCGCAATTTTTTATTAAGCGAAAAATCGCCGTATTTATCGTCTCCCATTATGGGATTACCAATCATTGCAAGGTGGCGGCGGATTTGATGCATTCTTCCCGTTTCAGGTTCAATCTCCAAAACAGAATATTCATGTTCTGAAAAAATTCCCTTTTTCACAAGTTTATATCTTGTTTCGCAATTTTTTACGCTGCCCCGGATATTAAGCTCCTGCAAAATGCTGCCTTCTTTTTTTTCCGGGCATCCGGAGCAAACCGCGGTGTACTGCTTGGTAACTTTTCCGCTGCCTGCAAAAAGTCTCGACAGACGGGAAGCCGCTTCGTGTCCCTTCGCTGTGAGCAGTATGCCGGAAGTATCCATGTCGAGTCTGTGAACCAAAAGCGGAGGAGGAGTGCGGATTTCAGCCAAAATTTTATCAATGGATGATTTTATGCCCTCTCCGCCCTGTACAGCAAGACCTGCCGGTTTATTCAAAATTAATAAAAAATCATCTTCATATAGTATTTGTATATTCTTCACAATACCCGATAATAGTAGCATGAAACGCTGTTTATTATTACTGCTGTTCCTCCCGTTTTTTGCTTACTCGGAAGCGTTGTTTTCATCCACATGGGGATTTTATATCGATCTTCCCGCAGGTTATGAATATGTAGACGGGAATGCAAGAGACAGGTTTTCATTTTCAGGTCCTGCCGGAGTGATGTTTGATCTGGTTGTTTATAGCGGCGCTTACGGTTCGATAAATGAACTTCTCGCTGACGTAAACGGGAAACTGGAAAACCGGGGCAATTCTGATTCTTTCAAATACAACGATAAAGACGCTGCCATTACAGTGCTTGATTTCCGTAATTACAGGGGATGGGCTCTTTGCTTTGATTTAAAAACGCAGTGTAAAAAGACGTTTCTGTTTGCTCTCGCTTACGGACCTGCGGATACTGCCGATCTGGATTTGATGCATATTTCCGCTCTTGATTCAATTTGTCCCACAATTGAAGAGCGGTTTTATCCGGGTCCCATAATGGAGTACAGTTATCCCCGCGGAAAAACGCAGGCTGTAACTCTGTCAGGCGGAATAAAAACGAACATAAGGGAAAATGACGCGGAAGCTTCGCAGGTTTTAATTGAACGCGAATATACCATTTGCACATATTATATCAATACAAGTCTTCTGCAGGAAGCATGGCAGCGTTATTACCGTTTTATTTACCGTGATTCATGGGATCGGATTTTAAATCCTGTTTCCGCTCTTGCCGTTAACATGGGAAGCAGCAGGGCGAATACGCTTGAAGCAAAGCGGGTATTTACCCAAAAGGCTTTGGATCATGTTCAGTCTTTTATTTACGAACGCGGCTCAGGCAAAAGCGACTTCTTAAATCTTGTAACAACAGTTGTTCACGGACGCGGCGACTGCGACAGCCGCGCCATGCTTTGGGCGATAATACTCGCGCAGGCTAATATCCGCGCCGGGATGATGGTTTCGACTCATTACAGTCATGCCATGGGGCTTGTCGATATCGAAGGCGCAGGCGCGCGTTTTGAAAGTCACGGAACCAACTGGCTTGTCGCTGAAACGACCGATGATGTCGATCTCGGACTCATTGAACAGGGTGTAAGCGATCCGAAGCACTGGCTGGGAATAACTTTTGATTAAGTGAGCCTTTTCCAAAACTCGGTTACTTTGCGGACAGACCGCGGACTTTACGCAGTCAGAAGGTCGTACGCTTCCTGTTCGGTTTTTGTCTGTAAAAGCGCACTGCGCAGATCCTTGTTTTTCAATTTTGTGCTGAACCATGAAAGCGTGTGCAGATAATATGAATGTTGATTATGAGCCGCCGCTATCATAAAAATCAGCCTTACAGGCTCGTCATCCAGCGGATGGAAATCTACAATATCAAACCGGCTGATACCCGCGGAAACAACAAGATCAGTTACCGATGAAAGGCGGACATGAGGAATTGCAATGCCGCATCCGATTGCGGTGCTCATCAATTCTTCGCGCTTTAAAATTTCCGCCGACAGTTCCTGCCTGTTCTTTATCTGGGGCGCGGCTGCGAGGTTTTCCGCAAGAGTTATAAGCGCATCCCTTTTCCTTGAACAGTTAAGAAAAAGAATCCTGTGCGGTGATAAAATTGACTGCGCGTGTATCGGGTTTACCTGAATTGTCAAATTTGATGATGAAAGTCTGTCGTTAACCCATTTGTCAATTTCTGATTTTTTAAAACGCCATGCTGTTCTGATCTTTCCCGCCGGAATTTCCCCCTTTTGGGCGCAATCATAAACAGTGCGTTCCGAGATACGCAGATATTTGGCTACTTCTTCAAGAGTTAGGATATCATCATCATTCATGCTGTAGAGTATCGCATGATATGGCAATAAATGTCAAGAGATTCGATTAAAAGACAGTATTTTCCGTTCTATTTATTACGCAGTTCATGAAGGGAATCCATGGGAAGGAGACTGCCGATTGTCGTATTGACCTGCTGCGGTCCGCTTCCTGCAAAACGAACAGGAGCGTCCGCTTTCATAAATTCACCCAAGACCTGACGGCATGCGCCGCATGGACCCACAGGTTCCGCCGAATCCGGCGTAGAGATTGCAAGCGCGGTGAATTTACGATGCCCCATCATTACAGCCGCGGTTACGGCATTCCTTTCCGCACAGGTGGTTAATCCAAATGAACGGTTTTCCACATTAACGCCCTTTACAATTGTTCCGTCTTCGCATAACAGAGCCGCTCCGACGCGGAACTTTGAATAAGGAGCATAAGCGGAACTGGAAATTTTTTGCGCTTCCTGCATTAATGTGTCCATAATATCAGCCATACTTGCCTCCCTGAAACATTTATTATACAATGGTTCCTGACAGTCCGGTAGAGGGGAGCAGGATGCCGAACAAAAAATCAATCCGTTTAATCATTATTATTTTTCTGGTTTTCATTGTTTATTTTTTATCTGCTTCCAGGTCCATTCTCCCAGAAACAGTTCTTGCTCCCAGATGGATTAGTTCCCTTGAATCAGAAGCTCCTTTAATTATCAGCAGTTCTGAGGAATCGGGAAAGATGCTTCCTTTCATTTTGGGTCCACGTTTTGGTTATGTTGATACGTCGGGAAAATTTGCAGTTAACAAAATTAAAGAAGCCAATATTTACCTCAGCGATAAATTATGGACGGAATTTATAAGTACGCCTGATAGAATTGAAATTAAAAACATTAAACAGGAAACAGTTATAAACCTTGAAAATGTAAAAGGATATCCTGTTCTGCTTGACGACAGAATATTTATTTTCGGCAATGATCAGAATGAATTGTCTGAAATCGGTCCTGACGGCAGCGTTTTATGGACTTATGAATACGGCGCTCTTCTTACCTGTATTGACGCCGCTTCCGGTCTTGTATTGACAGGTTCTCTGGACGGCATTATTGAAATACTTGATTCAGAAGGAAACCGCGTATATTATTTCCGGCCCGGCGGTTCGCGTTATGAGGTGATTCTGGGCTGTTCCATTTCGCGTAACGGTTCGTATCTTGGGATAATATGCGGCATTGACAGGCAGCGCTTTATTCTGCTTGAACGCTTTGGAAACGACAGAGAATACAAGGTTGTTTATCATGAATATCTTGACGCCGGTTTCAGACGGCCTGTTCATATATCTTTTATTGACGAGGACAGCCGTATTGTTTTTGAGCGCGAAGGCGGGATTGGCTGTTACAGCATAAGGTCAAGACGTTTGATGACTATTCCGCTTGAAGGGAAAGTTGCCGCCGTTGATGATTTGGGTTCAGGCGGTGTATTGTTTTTAATAACTTCGCGTTCAATGCAGCGCAATGAACTCATCGGCGTTAAAATTCCGCACGACAGGCTTGTTTCCAGTGATATGCGCAATAATATTTTTATGAGAGCTCCTTTCAGGAGCGAGCACATCTTTCTGGGAAGAACAGGTTCAATGCTTGTCGCGGGAGGCGGCAATCTCCTTGTTTCTTTTGAGATGGAGGAAAAATAAAATGGGAAAATTATTTAAGATCACATTATCGGCGGTTTTTCTTGTTTTGTTGTTTTCAGCTTCCATTTCTGATAAAACGGATGCGATGAGCTGGCCAAGCGAAGACGCGGCTTTGATCCGGAATTTCGGTTCAAATGACAACGGCAAGCCGGTTCTTGGAATGTTATTCAGCGGAGGAACAAATATACTTGCCGCCGAAAACGGAGAGATTATTTTTTCAAGGAACAGCGGCGATACGGCATCGCGGCTTCCTTCCCCACTGGGCGCATGGACCGCTGTCGATCATGAAGACGGATTGATCAGTATTTACAGCCGTTATGCTGATGATAATACCGCGATCAGCCGGCATGAGTCCTTTGTACAGCTTGGCAAAACGGATATTTTAGCTTCTTCGGGGAGTTCTGGATGGTCGGCGCAGGACGGTTTTTATTTTACTGTTTACGACAGAAGGGAGAGGCAGTGGATAAATCCCGCAATGATTATTACGCCTGCTCAGGCGCCGGGCGTCCAGCCGGCATCTGTCCGTCCTCCGCAGATACTTTCAGTTAATTTTAAAAATTCGCAGGGGCAGACAGAACCCTCGCGCGTTTTAATTCAGGGACGCTACACTGTTCTTGTAAACGCAGTAAGTCCTGTAATTAATCCCGGAGTTCTTCTCGCTCCTCAAAAAATAATCTGTTTTGTAAATGGAGCCGAAGCCGCGTCGCTGAATTTTGAAGCGATTTCCGCAAGAGACGGCGTTTTGATGGTTTACCGCAACGGGCTTGTTCCCGCAAAACAAGTTTATTCTTCCTCTCCCGCGTTTGAAGCGGCGGAGATTTTTTTTACGCGCGGGCAGGCAAATCTGGAAATTATAGTGCAGGATATAAACGGTCTTTCCAGTACGCTTGCAGCCAGGATCATTGTTAATTAACCATGAAAACATGGTCAACTCCTGTCCGTGAAGAAAAAAACGCGGCTGTTCCTTGCTGCCTTTGCGGCTCTTTGTCCTTTAAAACCGCCCTTGTCTGCGGAGGATTTGGGTATGTTAGCTGCAAAAGGTGCAGTCTTGTGCAGCAAAACCCCCAGCCGGTCAAGGATGAAGTGATTGATCGTTACAGCGGCTCATCGGGGAGCGACTATCTTTCCTATGAACTTGAAAATGAGGAAAATTTTCTGCATCTTCAGCAGCTTGCCTTAAAAGACTCAGGGTTTTATGATCTTGAAAAAGAATTGATGCTGCACGCACAGCCGTCTGTTCTGGACATAGGCTGCGCGACAGGAGCGCTTCCGGCGTTTCTGCGCAGCCGAAACTGGCGCGTAACAGGCGTGGAAATCTCTCCCGCAGGAGAGTATGCGCGTAACACACGTTCCCTGGATATAAAGAGCCTCCCTCTGGAAGAGAATAAATTCCCTGATTGCAGTTTTGACGCTGTGCTTGCGTCGCACCTTATTGAGCATTTGAATAATCCCTTTTCTTTTTTAACCGAAGTTCACCGCATCCTGAAAGAAAACGGCAGGGTGTTTATTACCACTCCCAATATAAAAGGATTTCAGGCGCACCTTTTCGGGAAAAAATGGCGTTCCGCCATTTTTGATCACCTTTATCTTTTTTCATTAAACACATTAAAAGCGATGATGAAAAGAACAGGGTTTAGAACAGAAAAAATTTCAACATGGGGAGGTCTTGCGGCGGGAACTGCTCCTGCGCGCCTGAAAAAAACCGCCGATTTTCTCGCCAAACGTTTTGGGTTCGGTGATGTTATGATAATAAGGGCTGTCAGGAAACAATAACATGAAATTCCGCGCTGCCGCCGGTTATTTTAAAAATACCCAGGTGGCGCCAGTCCCGCCGTTAGCTGCTTTTTCAAAGCCGTTTTCACCGGCATAGGGGCATTTCTCCAGAAACCTGCGTACAGTATGCGTCAGGACAGCGTCTCCCTGCGATTTATTCCCTTTCCCGTGAATTATGCGCAGTTTTTTATATCTCTTGTCCTTTGCGCCGGAAAAAAAAAGATCGAGAGATATCCATGCTTTATCGCCTGTAAGACCGTGAATGTCAAGAATATCGTCAGGTTTTTTCCGGCGCAGGTACATTCGTTTTTCACTGTGTGTTTTTATTTTTTCGCGATCTGAATCCTTGTCAATGGTTTCATTTTTACGCAGCCATTCTTCAAGTTCATTTTTTGGAGAGGTGTCTGAGATACGCTCCCATTTGTCAAGGATATCCGCGAAACTCATTTTGTTCTTTTCCTTAAATGCGAATAAAAAATAATCAATGAAAAAAATAAAATGAAAAAAACAAAAATATATAGTGTAAAAACCAGAGTTCTCGGCAGTCTGTCTGCGCCTTCCTGCGTATCAGGGAAACTAAAAGCGGGAGTTTCTTCTTCCTGTACAGCCGCTTCATGACGGTTTTCAGAGGACAATTCCCCTGCGCTTTCCCTTATATTGATCCGCAAGGCAGGAATTTGAAATTCAGTGTTTTCGTACTGAAGTGTTCTTGCTGCAAGGCTGAAAACGCCCGTTTCCGCAGGAATGAACGTAATGTTAGCTGCAAATTGTCCGTCTGCGGGAATCTCCGATAATGAAATTATAACACCCGGCGGCACTTCGGGCAGAAAAAATGCAGGCGGCGGATGGATTTCCCCGTATGAGCCGGAATTTGAAGGAAGCCTGCGAAGGGAAAGAACAGCCCGCTGTCCCTTTTCCATCTGCCATGCGGTTCCTGCCTGGGGAATGTTTATTTCCCAGACAAGCCTAACAACGACAGGTCTTTCAATTACGATGATCGGCGTTTCCGCCGCCGGCTGTATTTCCAGTAAAAGCGGGTTTGTCTCCACAATGCCGCCGGGACATTCAATTATAAATTTTTCAAGATACAAACGGCCGCTTTTTAAAACATTAAATCTGTATTCAACGATTGTCTGGATGTTTTCATTGTCGTTCCTTGTTAACTTTAAAATGCGGTCTAAAGTAATTTCCCCGTCTTTTATACCAGTTTGCTGCAGCGAAGGCATTGTTAAAGAAACATCATCAGGATCGGGATAATCAATAAGAAAAGTCAATATCCACGGTTTGCCGACAACGGGCATATCAGTATTAATTGTAACGCCGAAAGATTGATTTCTGCTTTGCGCATGCAATGCTGACGCAAGGGCAAACAGGAAAACTGCAAAAATAAATATTCTTTTTTGGTTATTTTTCATTAATAATCAAATTCCATAAATTGTTCTTCCTGCAGCCACTCTCCGCTTTTCCAGCGCTGTTGTTCCTGCTGCTTTATGTAATCAAAAAGAATTTCCCTTGTTTCGTTTCGTCCGCCGTCCGCCGGAGTTTCCTGTTTTGGTTCCATGTTAATGGACATGATGGTAATTTCAAGATTGCGTTTTGCGTCAATTCTTCCAGGATTTATCCTTAAAGCTTCCTTGAAGGCTTCCGCCGCAGACGCATAATTTTCTTCTTCAAAATAAATAATGCCTGAGTTATAAAAATTCCTGTACCGCAGTTCGCGGTGTTCGTTAACAGAAAGGGTATCAAGGATTTTTTTTGAGTTGATAAACCTTCCAAGCGCGGAATTTTCCTCATCAAGCAGATACAGCGTCAGTCCAAGACCGTATTCCGCATAAGGAGCAGAATCTTCGTATTGCAGGGCTTTTTGATAGGGAACAACCGCTTCTTCATATCTTTCACGCGAAAATAAATAATTCGCTTCAAGAAGAAGAAGCCTGCCTTCCGAGCACGATGTAAAAATTAAGGCGGCTATCAATATCAGGCTTTTTCTTAAGGTTTTTCCTGCAGGCAAAAGCGGCAGGAATTTTGAGATCGCGTATGCACATAACGCAAGAATGATGAAAAGTGCATGCCTCTGTTTTGGTTCGGAGCCGCCGCTTCCAAATCCCGCTGCGGCTGTAAAAGAGGCAAGATACGATAATAAATCCGAAGAAGCGCTGTCACTGCCGCCGTCAATATAAACGCCGCCGGTTCTTTCCGCTGCTGTGCGCATAACAGAAGCGTTCCTCCGCGAAAACGCCTCTGTCCCGGGAACCGGCATTCCCTCGTCGCTGCCGACCGCAACGGAGGCAATCATGATGCTTTCCCTGGCGCAGCGGTTAAGCGCGTTTCTCAGCATTCCGTGATGAGACTCTCCGTCTGAAACAAGAATTATTATTTTTCTGGAAGGAGTATTGCCGCTGAAGGAATCGGCTGCGGCGTCCAGAAGAGCTTCCAGATTTGTGCTTCTGCCTGTCATTGAAGAAATATCAAGAGCCGAAAAAAAGTTTATTACAGTTTCATTGTCGAATGTCAGCGGGACAGCCTGATATCCTCTGCTGCGCCCCAGAACGGCGGCAAACCGCGCGCCGGTAACAGAAACAGCGCACTCGCTTACAATGGAAATACCGCGTTCAAGGCGGGATTCGCCTGCATGAGCGTCACGGATATCCATGCTGCGCGATACGTCAAAAGCAAAGATCACATCCAGACCGCGGTAATATCCGGATGAAGAATAGCCTGTTCCCCAGCGCGGACCGCAGAGCGCGATGATTGAGAATACGAGAAACAAATTAAAAAACAGCGCTGAAAGCATCAATTTTCTGTTTAGCTCCTCAGGCAGTTTAAGTACGCTTTTTCTGTTATGCGCCATTATTTCAAATATCAATACCGGAATGAAAATTAAAAACGCGTATAATACATACGGATGATCAAATTTTATCGCGTTCATAAAACAGCCCTCAGAAGAAAATTCTTGAAAAATCTGATGCTGACAAGAATTACCGCGGCGGCTGTCAGGAAATGAAAGAACAACGAATATTTTTTATAAAAGACGCGTGATCTTAAAACAGTCATTTCTTCGTCATCGATCCTGGAAAAAGCGGCGGCGAACGCATCCAGGGAAGGAGCGGAAATAAAAGTTCCTCCTCCTGACGCGCTTAAACGGCGCAAAGATTCCGCGTCAAAACGGGAATCGAATATGCCTGTCCGCCGTATTCGCGTAAAAGGATCGGTGTAATCAATCGGCACTTCTCCTGCTGAACCTGCCGCAATAACATAAAAAGACGCTCCGATATCCAAAAGCATGGCGGCGGCGGTTTCAGGATGAATTGCGCCGGCGTTATTTTCTCCGTCGGTAATAATGATCGCCGCTTTGCGTTTTGCGCCGGATTTTTCCAAATGATACGCGGCGACGGCGATCCCCATGCCGAGCGCGGTTCCGTCTCCAAACTCGCCGATCCGCAGTTGTTCAAGGCGGAGAAGCAGCGCTTCCCTGTCAGAAGTCGGGGGAAGGAGAAGCGCGGCGTCTTCGCCTGTTGCGACAAGTCCGATATTGTCAGAAGGACGCTGTGACACGAAATCTGACAGCAGGGTTTTTGCCGCAGTAAAACGGTTTCTGCCGTCCATGTCGATTGCCGCCATGCTTGGACTGACATCAAGAATAAAAATAATATCCGCGCCGCGGTTCATCCATACAGTTTCTGATGTTTTTAATGAAGGACCTGCGGCGGCGAGAAAGAGCAGAGAAATGCCCGCTATCTCAAGACATTTGAATATTTTAATTAAAATGTTTATTTGTGAATTTTTAAAAGGAATGCCGCCGGGCGCGCCCAACGGAACCGACGCGACAAAAGGATTTCTTAGCTTTGAATAAATCAATACCGTAACGGGAATAAACATGAAGGCAGCTATGGCAATCAACTGGTTTTCAAAATTGAAATTCATTCCGCCGCCAATGCAGGTTTTGCGTTTTTTAAAGCCGCGATTTCCTTTAACGCTCTTAAAAAGCTGCGAAGATCGTCCAATAAACCAAGAATCTCGTACGAATCAATTTTGATGCCGGAAAAACGAAGTTCATCGCATCTGCGGAAAAATTTTCCCAGAATTACAGGATTGTATTCCTGATTTTCAAATTCATTGGCGGTCATTGACAGGCAGTTTTTACCCGTAAGGGAAGAAAGTATTACGCGAAACTGCTGCGAAAATTTATCAAGAATGTTTCTCGGTTCTCCTCCCCTCAATATGGATAAATAAACCTGCTTTTCCATGATCTTGATTGATAATATCAGCCTGTAATATTTTAATTTTTCTCCCAATTTTTTCAGAAATGTACGCCCTTTTAAAATAAACCATGCAGTGAACAGAATCATTATTACTAAAATTGCGATTATTCCGTAAAGCAACAGGGCGGTTCCCGGCATGGCAAGAGCGGGAGCATAACCTGAAAGCATGAGCGAAGAGCGGTTTTTTATCAAAGAACTTATTGTGACTGTAAGATCGGCGTAATAATTTCCGCCCGCTTCTATAACGGGGAATTCCATAATGCCCGGAGCAAAAGCGGTGAACTCAATCAGAAGCCTGCTTCCTCCTGTGCGCTGCTCAAGCGCTATTCTGTGAAAATCAATCAGTTCATGCGACGGAAAACCGGGCGAGAATACATCAAGGATGATATCAGGTTTGTTTTGATCTGTTCCGGGGAGCTGTACAATCATAACAGCCTGATCGCCTACATAAATTTGCCTCGGTATTATATTTACATTGTAGTTCTGCGCAAACAATGTTCCGGTTAAAAGCAGCAGAAAAATAACAGGATATTTTTTCATTTTTTCTTCCTGTCTTTAAGAAGATTCCGGCTGCCGAAAAATTTTATCAGTGAAGAAGGCGCGTCTTCTTCTGTTGATATTTCCAGATGTGAAGCGCCGCTGCGTTTGCAAAGCGCTTCCCATAACGCTGTTCTTTCAAACTGCCATTGAGTCCAGTTTTCCTTGAATGAATCCATGTTTACCGGAGCTTCAATTCGTATTCCTGTTTCGGGGTCTTCGAGGGTTAAAAGCCCGGGATAATTTATTTCCGGCGGATCGCTTATACGCAGCGCGATGCAATCATGTTTGCGGCAGAGATTGGTCATCTCGTGTTCCCAGTTAATGCTGTAAAAATCCGAAATTACGATTACAAGAGAACGTTTTTTTAAAAATTTCTGTGCGCCTGATAAAGCCGCCGCAAGATTGCTGCCGTTTTTAAATTTACGGTTATAAACATCCTTTTGATACTGAAGCGCCGCTGATATAAACGTCATTAAATGCCGCTTTCCCCTTCGGGGCGGAAAAACGTTTTCTATCTCCCTGTCAAAAAAAATTGAGCCTGCCTGCTGGCCTGTGCGTTCGGTGGAAAAAGCGATAAGCGCAGCGCAAACAAGAGCCTGTTCGTAAGGGCTTAATCCCTTTCTTGCGATATATCCCCTGTGCATTGACGGAGACACATCAAGCAGTATCAATATAGTCAGCTCTCTTTCTTCCCTGTACATTTTTACATAGGGCGTGCCGAAACGCGCGCTTGCATTCCAGTCGATTGAGCGGATATCGTCGCCTGCTTCATAATGACGCGCTTCGTCAAATTCCATTCCCTGTCCCTTAAATATCGATCTGAAATTTCCGGCAAGCATTTCCTCGGCAAGACTACCTGAAATAACGGGAAGGGTTGTAATGTACCGTAAGAGTTCGTCTGTTTCCATAGATCAAGGAACCGGAATGTGACTGAGGATTCTTGCAATTATTGCGTCTGCATTCATATCTTCGGCTTCAGCTTCGTAAGAAAGGACAATGCGGTGACGCAGTACCGGAAGAGCGGCTGTCTTGACATCTTCCGGCGTGACAAATGTATTTCCCCTGAACATCGATAAAATTTTTGAGCATTTATGAAGCGCAATTGAAGCGCGTACAGACGCGCCGAATGTAACATACTTATACACGCCTTCCGCCTGTCCTGCGGCAGGCCGTGTAGCGGATACGATGGAAACAATATATTTCATGATTTCTTCATCAATATGAACTGAATCGGCTGTACTGCGCAGGAAAGCCAGCTCTTCATTTCCCAAAACCGGCTCCAGGGGTATATGACTGTTACGGGTATTTGTTGACAGCGGCAGGCTGTTTTTTACAATATCAAGCTCTTCCAGGGGCTTGGGGTATACAATCAGCAGTTTCATTAGAAAGCGGTCAAGCTCGGCTTCAGGCAGCGAATAGGTGCCTTCATGTTCAATGGGATTTTCAGTCGCCAGAACAAAGAAGGGGTCGGGCAGGGGATAGCTTGTTTCCCCGATTGTCACCTGTTTTTCTTCCATTGCTTCAAGGAGGGCGGACTGCACTTTTGCAGGCGCGCGGTTGATTTCATCGGCAAGGATTATATTCGCGAAAATTGGTCCCCTTCTGACAGAAAAGCTCCCCTTTGCCTGTTCCCAAATCATGGTTCCTGTCAGGTCTGCGGGCAGCAAATCGGGGGTAAACTGAATTCTTTTAAATTCCAGCGCGGTTATCTCGGCGAGGCTTTTAACAGCTAGGGTTTTGGCAAGCCCCGGCACCCCTTCAAGCAGGATATGCCCGCCTGCTATCAGCGCGGTTAAAAGACCGTCTATCATCTCTTTCTGGCCTGTTATGCGCTTCGCCATCTGTTTTCTGCAGGTTTCCAGCAGAAATCCGGCTTTTTCAAGGTTTTCTTTTAATATCATTCCTTATTTTAACTACCCATTGCCAAATAGTCGAGACTTTAAAATCGCTGAAATTTTGTACAGCGCCATTGCCAAATGACAGCAGATATGACAGCAGGATTATTATCAATTTTATATCAGTTTTATTGCATATATTGGTATTTTATTTCAAGTGACAGCAGATATGACAGCAGAATTATTACTTTCCGCTATCAAATTGTTCTGAACATCCAGCACTTCCGTAAAATCACGGCTGTCAAAGTGGGCATAATGCTTTGTCATGGACATGGTTTTGTGCCCTGTTACTTTTTGCACTTTCAGGGTATTCACATTCGCCATTAAAAGCGCGGTATTTAAAAAATGACGCCAGTGATGCAGAACAAGTCCGCGTTTTTTGCGTTCTTCGCTGTTAATGCCGATTCTGTCAAACGCCTTTTTTGTTTCCCTGTATATTCTGTTGGGCGTAATCGGAACTATGCCGGCGTATTTTGTAAATAAAAAACCGCTGCCGTGTTTATTGATTAATACCGAAAGTTCGCTGTAAAGGGCTGTTGTGATGGGGATATTTCTTGAATCTTTTGTTTTAAGCGGCATAATTTTGTACTTTTTTGAATATTGTACGCACACATGGATATGATCTTCATGAACATGCTCGCCCTGCAGACCGATAATCTCGCTTAACCTCATGCCTGTAAAAGCCGCCAGTTTATTAATCAGGTATACTTCATAACTGTTCCAGATTTCCTTCCAGTCAGACGGAAACAATTTTTGCACCTCGTCATTCTTGAGAATTTTTACTTCCTTGTTGTCAAATTTTAATTTTTTTATTTTATCCATCGGGTTGGTCGGAATAAGTTTAAGGCGAAAAGCTTCCTTCATCATTACTTTCAATGTTGCCATTTTCATATTGATCGAAGAATTATTATATCCGTCATGTGAAAGTTTCAGGATCCATTTCTGAACTATTTCCGGTGTGATGGAAGAAATTTTCATTTTACCGAAGTATGGTTTGATTTGTATATCAAGAGCGGTTTTGTAATGATCGATTGTTGATAACGCGAGAGGGTTTTGCATCTGCCGCCATTCAAGATATTTACATGTATTAATATCAAACCAGCCTTTGGCGAATTCCTCAAAAATGACAGGCTTATCACTTGGAATTAATTTGCCTTTCCTGAATAATTCCATGCAATATAATTTGGCGGCGGTTTTTGTGCGTTGTCCTGTTGAATGACCGCAAATTCTTTTTCCGCCGCTGTCGTAACATTGGTAGTAATAAACTGTTACCGTTTTTAATTTTCTTGGATAAATCGTAAATAATTCTTTGTATCTCATTATGTCCTCCTGACGGCTTAATGCAAACACAACTGCTTACATAGCCCAAAACCAAATAAACAAATATATTCTATAAAAATAATAATTCTTTATCCTGTAATGATTTATGCACTTATGAATTATCGGATTTTTTTAATTAATTAAATAATTAAAGTAACCGTAGGTTGTTACCCCTTGTCAAATATAGGAGGATTACAAGAATGAAAAAAATTCTCGTGGTTTTATTAATCCTTGCGGTAGCAGGAGGAGTTTTCGCACAGGGTAACTGGAGTCTTAGCGGTTTAGTAGAACTTGGCGCAACAATGGATTTTAACAATGCAGGTCAGTTTGAGGGAGATCGTCCAGGGTTCAATGCTAAAGATTTTGCGAAATGGGGTGATGACGGCGGCGTAAACAGGGCGCAGTTGGGATTGTCATACGGTCGTGATGGGTTTTCAGCCGGTTTAAAATTTTCAACCTTCAACCAAATTATTGGAGACATTGCGTATTATGGTGATAATTACAGCTTAGGAGCTCAGGGACACTTATTCAATGCGTTTTTATACAATTGGTCTGGTGGTGTAGGTAATGAATTACAAGCGTGGGGTAATTATTCAATGCTTAACGGCATGGTCGACTTATTGGTTGGCGTAAACAAATGGATTTCGGATCCTTGGTCTTCTGACTTATCATTTGGTATTTTCCGCGGAGATAAATTTATTAGCGGAAATAAATATAACAGATGGGGTAGTTTTGATTTACAGGGTGATTCCGGTTCTCCCGGTTCTTATCCAATAAAAGAGCAGTCACATATTTGGGCGAATCTCTGCTGCAGAAGCGGTATAATGGCTAATTTTAACTTTAGCGGTATCAGTTTCGGCGCTATGCTCAGAAGCACTCCTGAAAACTGGGGTGGTGGTGTTCCGTTTTTCTGGGATAGTAAATCAGACAAGGAAGGCGATAATTCCCATAATGAGCTTGATTTGATTGAAGGTGTTTTGTCAACATTAATCCTCGGTATGAAATTTGATTTCTATCCGATCCAGGTCGCAGCTCAGTTCAATGTTGAAAAATTCGGCGCTTATGTCGGTTTAAATTGGACATTCACAGACGCAATCAGCGCAGGCTTGAGCTTCCTCGGCACATTTAAGGAATTGGATACCAATGACATTCAGGACACGTTGGCTGTATTCGGTGCCAGTTTGAATTATTCCGCTGACGTATTCGGCGTTGCCCTCAAGGCAGGATACTACTTCGATGCGAACATTCAGGAAACATCAGAAACCGGAAACGGCGGGATCGTCGGTATTGCACCAAGCGTATGGTTCAATGTAATTCCGTCACACTTACAGGTGAATGTCGCTTCTGATTTCATGTTCGGCGACGAAGGATTTGGCTGGAGATTTGTACCAGGCATTCTCTGGAACTTCAAAGGAACCGGAGCTGGCGACTGGTCAACAGGTATTGGTCTCCACTATGCGCTTTTCAAACCGTATGGCGCACAGTTAGATTCCGACAACTACAACGAAGCAAACATCACTTTCAGGTGGAACTTCTAATCTGACTGATTAAGTTAAAACTTAATGAAAAGCCCGGCGTAAAAAGCGCCGGGTTTTTTTTACATTTAACGATTTTATAAAGTATCGTGTTATACGAAGCAAATAAAAGCTATATTTTACATAACACTAATGATTTTTATAATAGCTTCCTGAGCATTATTAAATATTTTTGATTCTACAGTTCCAATATTATTTATAAAACGATCAACAGAAACGCTTCGTATTTGAAAACAATCTGCGGCAGAAATTTTTAAAAGATTATTTTGTTCAGACAGAAAATGATATTAATTCTTTATCGTTGCGGTATTCCTCAGCAGCTATTTCTGCTGCTTTTTCCAATGTATTATATTCCCTGACTTTTTTTTCTTTTATGTAGTCTACAAAATTTACTATTTCGTTATAATAGCGGAGGGGAAGAGAGTTTATTTCTTCCATTAAGGTAAGGCAGTTCGTTCGATCACAATTATCCTCTTTATTGATATGTTAACTTTATGTTGCTGTTGATGTCAATAATAAAAAATTAGCAAAAACAAATCTTTTAACCTGAAGTCACATCATGCGCTTCTTTTTCCAGTTTTCAAATGATTTATCATATACTATAAATAAACTCCTAAATATTAATTTTATACAATTAACCGTAGGTTATTACCCCTTGTCAAATATAGGAGGATTACAAGAATGAAAAAAATTCTCGTGGTTTTATTAATCCTTGCGGTAGCAGGAGGAGTTTTCGCACAGGGTAACTGGAATCTTGGCGGTAAGGTGGAACTTGGCGCGACAATGGATTTTAACAATGCGGGTCAGTTTCCTGAAACAGATGGACCAGGGTTTAACGCATTGGATTTTGCTGCATGGGGTGATGATGGCGGCGTAAACAGGGCAGCTGTAGAATTAAAATACGGTAATGAAGGATTTAATGCTGGTTTATTATTCAGAACCTGGGATGCTCTTAGAGCTACCGTGTCGTATTATGGTGAAAACTATGGCTTCGGTGGTCGTGTATATTTACTGTCAACGCTCTTTAATACTGCTAACGATGGTGCAATTAGCATATGGAATGATTTAGAGCTATGGGGCAATTACAAAATGCTTAATGGTTTGGTAGACTTGAGAGTAGGTGTAAATAACTGGATTTCCGATCCTTGGAGATCTGATATGTCATTTGGCATTTTCCGCGGTGATAAATATATTGGCGGAACAAAGTATAATGAATGGGGTACTTTCGATTTCCAGGGTGATTCTGGTACTCCGGGTTCATTCCCAATTAAAGAACAATCACATGTTTGGGCGAATTTCTGCTGCAGGAGCGGTATTATGGCTAATTTTAACTTCTCCGGTATCAGCTTCGGTGCAATGCTCAGAAGTACCCCTGATAATACAGGTACTCGCTTTTTCTGGGAAGACGGACGCAATGCCATGGATAAAAATGATGCTGGATATAGACCTAATGAATTTGATCTAGTTAATGATGTTCTGTCAACATTAATCCTTGGTATGAAATTTGATTTCTATCCAATTGAGGTCGCAGCTCAGTTCAATGTTGATAAATTCGGCGCTTATGTCGGCTTAAATTGGGCTTTCACAGACGCAATTAGCGCTGGCTTGAGTTTCGCTGGTGTATTTAAGGAAGAAGATACCAATACCATCCTGGACACAAAAGCTGTATTTGGCGCAAGTCTGAATTATGGCGCTGACGTATTCGGCGTTTCCATTAAAGCAGGGTATTACTTTGATGCGGAAATTCAGGCAAGGTCAGACGCCGGAAACGGCGGAATCGTCGGTGTTGCTCCGAGCGTATGGTTCAATGTACTTCCTGCATATTTACAAGTAAATGTCGCTTCTGATTTCATGTTCGGCGAGGAAGGATTTGGCTGGAGATTTGTACCAGGCATTCTCTGGAACTTCAAAGGAACCGGAGCAGGCGACTGGGGAACCGGAATTGGTCTTCATTATGTACTTTATAAACCGTATGGCGCAATAGAAGATTTAAACAACTACAACGAAGCAAACATCACTTTCAGGTGGAACTTCTAATCTGATCTGACAGATTTCACGTAAAAAAACCCGGCGCAAGCCGGGTTTTTTTATTGGGTGAGGGGGTTTTATGGCTGGAAACAGCGCCAGGCGCCTTTTAGAGGGGTTCAAATACGAGAAAGGTGTGTCTGGGTACTATTTGCTGTAGAAAACGGCGCTAAACGCCTTACAGAGCGGTTAAAGCGGGGAATAACGCAACGTACCACATTGCGTTGAAGCGGGAAATAGCGTCTGATGACGCCTCAGTTGTTTTTAAGGTATTGTTTTACTTCTTCCAGAGAGAGACCCTGTTCAAAGAGGGAGAGGACTTTTTCACGTTCTTGCTGCATACCCTCGATTTTACCTCTTCTCTCGGCGGTAAGCAGGTCAGAGATCCTGTCAGTCTCTGCCATTCGCCGGCTTCTCTGGATGGCTTTTTCACGTTCGTCCTGACTTACTTCCTGTAATAATTGAGCTGCCATGTCAATCTCCTCCTTTTCGTCAATTATACCATTAATCAGATTTCTGTGCACGGGATCGGATGCGTAACCAAAAAATACAGCCCACATTTCAAGCGTTGTTAATTTACCTGCTGGCTTTTTTAAAGTATCACTTAACTTGCTTAACTCGATTATTACCATGTTGATTTGATCAGTGAGCTGTCTGCCGTCCTGAGTCCTCAGCGAGAATCTGCTGACATAATCAACTTGCGCAGGGAAAACCGCCGTTGTACAGAATGTAATCTGGTACGTCCTCACTAAGTCGGAATATTCTATTCCTTTGGATTTTTGTGACGAATGGAGATCAGTGAGGTAGTAGACATATTTGTTGATAAAATTTGTATGTTTTTCTCCTATTTCTTCTCTTTTTAAGCAGTGCATTTCAACATCAACCTGATCGCCTGTGTCAATGGTACAGTTAACATCAAAACGCTCATGTTTTTCATCTGTATTCATTGGCGGAACCTCATTATTCCGCAGTTGAACGTCAACGACTTTTCGTTCGATTACCGTTGATACTACGTCAATTAAAACCTGTTTTGCGTCAGGGTGTGTCAGAAGCGTTTTGAAAATACGGTCGTCAGAAGGCGGAAGGATATCCGCGTCCATTGGAAATTTACTCATCTGCCTGTCTCCTTGGGGTTTTTTAATATGCTGAATGTTTTTCATACCCTATATGGGTGCGGGCTTGCAGTTTTGCTTTACTGATTCGTCCTGACTTACTTCCTGTAATAATTGAGCTGCCATTATTGAAATTATCTGAGGATTTTCACACAGCGGCGCAGCGGACACGGTGGCATGGCGGTTTTTTATGTTGTTTTGTTCGTAACTAACTCCATTTCGCTGTGCCGCTGTGTGAGATAATTTCGAACAAGCTGTTAAGGATTAGACGTTATACTAATTCCTTATGTGATAAAGAATTAGCTCTTTATAATTTCACAAATCAAACTAACCAAGACATCAGTTTGAGGGGTGTAACCTTTCTTGACCAGAACTCATTATAATTATATGATTACCTCCATGAAAAATGTTTGCGTTAAAGCTATTTTTATTTTTCTGATTTTTTCGCTAAGTTCCTGTGCGTTTATTAAAAGTGTCTTTAGTCCTCCTGTTAAACCTGAAACATTCAAGGTCAGTTATAACTCACCTCAAATTCCCATAGGGATAACTGAAGCGCAATTTGATAATCCTGTTCCTTTTGCAAATTTAAAAAAAGCTGCGGTGAATGTTATTTATTACCCTCTCGAGGATTGTGTTTGCCTTAACTATAAGATAAATAGTATCAACTTTTATCAATTTTGGACAAAAGATGCCCGCGATTTGTTTAACAAAGCGGTGAATAGTTACAACGAAGAGTTTAACTCACAAGCTTTAGTCAGAAGAAACTCAAAAACAAAAAATCTTTATGGGACGATTCTTGGTTTTTTAATTTGGCAGGAATTTAGATTTACCGAACAGGCGAACTCCAATATGGATATTATACTTGGATATCAATTTAAAAGCAGATCGCCTTTCTTTACAATAACTCAGGGTGAAGCAGTATACAGAAAACCATATGAAAAAGACGGAATGACCAGCGGTGAAAAATTCATATATCTCACAAAAGCGCAGGCGGAAGATATAGCGTCATTTTTTGATGATGAGCTCCTTGCAAACAGCATTCCTGAAGAATTAAGAGCCTTACTGAGACCAAACCTGATTATTAGAACTGGCTCGTCAGATGCCGATGTTTATTAGAGTTTTATTTTAATTATAACTGTCTGATGTCCTGTTTTATTCAGTTTATAAAATAAAAAGAGAGCTAATTCTTTATTACATAAGGAATTAGTATAACGGCTAATCCTTAACAACTTTTTCGAAATTGTCTCACACAGCGGCGCGGAGTTAGTTACGAACAAAACAACATAAAAAACCGCCATGCCTCTGCACCGCTGTGTGAAAATCCTCAACCCCCTCTCATTCCGCCGTGTGAAAAATCTCAGATTAATTTCAATATCAGTAAAGCGTAATCCATGTCCGCACCCATATAGGGGTATGACTTTCTTTTCTGAAGGTCAAATCCTCTTTATATGGAGCTGTGTATGGATTTGAATAACAGTTATAAGTCCAGCGTTTTCTCGTT